>CATZPY010000008.1 GCA_958422985.1 uncultured Clostridium sp. | reverse complement strand
ATATTTCTCTTTTTACTTTATTATATATTATATACTTTAATTCATATTGTAAATACTATCTTTTTGCTCCCAATACCTCAAAAATACTGTACCTTTTACGCACAGTCTTTTTACACATTTTTGTTTACATTTTTATAACATTTTTTCTTTTCATGTTGTATTGTAACTTTTTTTATAATACAATATTTATATGGAGGGATTTTTATGAAACACAAAAAGATAATAATTATTATATCAATAGTACTACTTTTAATCGTTCTAGGTTTTGGAATATATTCAATATATAAATATTTAACACCAGTAACCGTAACATCAAGTAATAATGAATTTAGCCTGCAAATACCTGGTAAAATAAATTTTAAAGAAAGTGCTTCTGGCTCTTCAGAATACGTTTTAGATCTTTATTCTTTAAAAGATCAAATGATGTTATACACTACTATAATTGATAATGTTGATAGTGGAATAAGCTTAGAAGAAGCTATTACTTCAGAAAAAGATAATATTCCAAATGCTAGAGAAAATGCAAGAGATATTTCTGATGTAATAAAAATGAATATTCCAAATTGTGAAGCATATAAATATACTTTTACTTATCATGATTCAAACCTTGAATCTGACCTTTATTCTAATGTTGTATGGATAAAAACACAAAAACATATTTACATATTAGACTTCGAAGTTATATCAAAAAATAAAGATAAATATGTAACTATCTTTGATGATATTGCAAATTCTTTTAAGGAAAATAATTAATTATACATTCAGCCTAAGTTATTTAGGCTGTTTTTATAATTATTGTAATTTTTTAGTTAATCTTCTAATAGCCAATTTATGAAATATTTAACCTTAATCTATATCATCATTGCAAACAATCCCAATACAAATCCTAATATATTCCCAATAGCATTCATTCTACCTTTATACATATTATTTGCCTCTGGTGTTAGTTCTCCAGAAACTATGTACAGCATTGCTCCTGCTGCAAAACTTAGCGCTCCTGCAATTATCTCTTCTGATATTCCCCCAAGTAAATGTCCAGCTAAAGCTCCAATCCCTGTACTTATTCCAGACATAATAACATAAAATATTACTTTTTTGTTACTCATTCCTCCATTTTTCATTGGCACTGCCATAGATATTCCTTCTGGTTGATTCTGATTTAGACCGTTAGTTTGTTTTGTCAAAATCATTTATGCTTTCAATAATATTATTTCCCTTTATATCAGATACATTATTCAATTTCTTAAAATTAAAAATTAAGTCTACTTGTTTATCTTGATGTATTTCTATTCTATTTATAAGCACTCTCATTATTTCTGGAGTAGAACTTTCAAGTTTTAGGAATTCTTTTACAATCTTTTTTATTTCTCTATCACTATAATTATTAGTGCTCTCTTCTGCTTCTTTTTTTAGGTCTATATACTCTATTTTTTTGTCTTTTTCAGCCTTTTTTAATTTTTTAAAAACTCTTTCATACATTTCTTCACTAAGTTTGTTATTTAGCCTATCAATATACATTTTATCAATATTATTATTTATGAGTTCTATTTCTTTTTCTATTTTATCTAGCATTTTTTTATAATCATATTTTGTTTTACTTGTTTTTATATTTAACATAATTTTATTATTGTCAATATTAGCAAACAAATTCCTTATATAGTCAATTATCTGCTTTTCTAATTTTTCATAGCTAAAGCCATGAGATGTGCATAGATTTAACTTTGAATTTCTACGATAATTATTGCATATCATGTCTAATTTTCCATTTTTTCTACGTCTTACTCCAATTTTGTGTTTACATTCATAACATATCAGCAAACCATCTAATAAAAAGTGATTTTTCTTTTCATTTCTATCATATTTCTGTACTATTCCCATTTTTTGCACTCTTTCAAAAACATTTTTATCTATAATTGGTTCATGGGTGTTTTCTACAATTTGCCATTGTTCTTTTGGATTCGCTCTAAGTTTTCTATTTTTATAGCTTATCCTACTTCTTTTGTTTTGGACTGTAACTCCTATATATGCTTTATTTTGTAATATGAGTTTGACAGTTTTATTTTCCCAAAATGTTGCTTTGTTATACCTAATTTGGTTAGCTGTTGGAATATTATTGTTATTTAAAAAATCTCTTATTGCACCTATATTATCCCCAGCAATAGCCATATTAAAAATACTTCTAATAATTTTTGCTTCTTCATCACAAATAATTAAATGATTCTTATCTCTTGGATCTTTCATATACCCTAAAGGTGTTTTTCCTCCAACCCATTTTCCTTGTTTTTGCATAGTGTGCAATGCTGTTTTTATTTTCTTAGATAAATCTTTTGAATACATATCATTTAATATTGATTTAAAGGGTGCAATATCATTATTTCCATTGTTTGTAGCAAAAGTATCTATATTATCTGTTACAGAAACATATCTAACATTATTTTCTGGAAACCATTTTTCTATATATTCTCCTGTTTCTATATAATCACGACCAAGACGAGATAAATCCTTTGTTACAACCATATTTACTTTGCCTAATTTTATGTCTTTAATCATTCGTTTAAAATCTGGTCTATTAAAATTTGTTCCTGTATACCCAGGATCTATGTAAATATCTACAAGTTCATATTCCCATCCTAACTTCTCCACATATTCTGTTAATAATGCTTTTTGATTTGTTATACTTTCACTCTCATCATATCCTTTATCCATATCTTCTTTTGAAAGTCTAATATAAATTGCAACCTTGTATATTGTTTTTTCTACTTGTTCAAGCATTGCTCCTCCTTCCATGCTTGATAAAAAACAATTTGAATTCAATTATAATTATTTCTATTTTTTCTTTTTAATACAATGTTCAACATATTTATTTTTTATATCATTTTCTGCTAATTATTTTGAATTCAAATTTTAGGACTCTATTTATAAAATCTTATTTTTCTTAATAGTTGAAATTTCTTCTAACTGACTAATTAAGAAGTATGATATTATTTTCTCTAACTCATCACCTTTTTCATCAAACTGCACATTAATTTTAAATAAATCACTCATCTTTCCTCCTGTAATTCTAAATGATTTATTCAATGTATATGCTTAATAAATTTTATTATTCTAGCCTTAAACATTTATATTGTTAATGTGAAGAGTTAAAATAGGAATATGATAGCTTACGCTCTCATACACCTACCCATTTTAGTTAGATTTGTCCTAAAAATGCTGTAATACTTGAAACGACTTGATTTAAGCATTAAAAAAATGTCCTGTTTTTAGAGCTTCAAAACTACTAAAAAAGGACATTTTAGACTCATATATTTTTTATTATCTATACTTTATTTTTACAGGATTTTTTTACAATTTATTTTTAAGAATATTCTTTTTAATAAATACTGGTAGCTCTTCAAAAGAATTTTTTCATTTCAAAACAACCTTATTATTATTTTATAATCCGTAATTATTTATTATATACTTACTACTATCAATAACATATTTAAGAAAATTCTTTCTAGCGATATTTGAACCAAAAAAGCCAGAATTAGGATTTATGTCTATAACTATATTTTTATTTTCTTTATTTATAATATCTGCTGAGTATGTCTCAATTTGAAGTGAATTTGTTATCTGTCTAAATAATTCCATTAATTGCTTATTTTTTATAATCTTATTATTGTCATATACTATATTATTGATACAATATAATTTCTTTTCTTTTCCGCCAGTTATAATCTTTTCACAATAAAAATCACTAATATTAAATTTACTAAAAAATTTAACTAATGTATTTTCAGAGTATGCTATAAGATTAATTCCTACATGGGAATTTTCTTTACAAAAGATAGGATACTGTATTTTATTTAAGCCATTAATAGTAACTATTTCTGGAATGTCTACATTATTTTTATTTAATACTTGTTGCACTTCTAATTTAGTGTAATCATGTAAGAAAAAATTTTTATTTATAAAATAACAATTTTTGTTTTTTAAGGCTAATATAATTTTATTATTCAAAGATAAATTGCATAAAAAATAAATCATATGATTATTAAAATTATATTGTTCTATTGTATCTAGGTTTAAATCTTCTATATAATAAATATTGGTAGGTATATAACTTTCATCTTTTAACTTTATATAGCTATAATAATATTTATCTTGTTTAGATATCAAAATATCTAATTGTAATTCATTAACTATTTTCTCTATTTTAGGTTTTATTTCATTCCAAGTATCTTTTAAATTTTGATATGCTAATCGTTCTGCAACTTTATCTATTTCAAACCACTCTGTTTTTTCTCTATCTTTTTCAGCAATTTTTTTATTTGTTCGTCCTGTATCTATTCCTATAAAAAAATGATTTTCTACATCTTCACCTCCTGAGCTTTTATATCTTATTATACTTATTTCCTCTCCAAGTATTTCAACTTCATGTCCAGTTTCCTCTATTGTTTCTCTCTTTGCACAATCTTTTATTGTTTCCATTTCTTCTAAATGTCCTTTTGGAAAAGAGTAATCCCCCTTTCTTAATACTAATGCAATCTTCTTTTCTTTCATATTTATTAAAATACAACCTGCTTTTTTTACTATATCCATAACTTTCTCCTATTCTTAAAATTTTTATAAAATTAAAACTGTTTCTTTATCCTGTGCTTGTCTTTCTTTTTGCTTTATATAGTCTATAAATTCTTTAAAAGACTGTTCATTTAATTCTTTTGATGCCGCACCATTAAAAGACCATCCAACTTCCGATAATAAGCAGTCATTTCCACTATGCCAATGTTCAATTCGCTTTTTATCCTTTTCCATATCTAAAGGTGTTATTCTTTGTAGTCTAACAGAATTAGGAGTTATTATCTCTGCTAATTCTGCGTTTGGGAAATGATCTTTTATAATATGCCACTCTACTGGACTATGTACTGCGTCTAAAATAAAATTTTCATTTTTATTTATACCCAATAATATAAATTCTGTTATTTTTTTAGGATCTTTTTCATATTCTTTCCTATACCAATTTGTCCAATCATCTCTACCTGTTTTGGCTTTATAAATTCTTGCTAACTCCTGCTTTTTAGAAAATACTTTAAATCCAAATTTAGGAGGTATAGTATTACAGAAATAGCTTTTTCCTGCTCCGTGTAATCCGGTTATTCCTATTAACATTATCTTTCCATCTCCGATTCTTTTAATTTCAATTCAGTTTTAAATTGTTCTAGTTGTCTAAGTATACTGCTTTCATTTGTATTCATTTTGTTTAGTCTTCTTTCAATTTCAGCTATCCTATTAACAATATTATTTTTACATTGTTCAAAACTGTGTTTTCTACCAAAATTTAAAGCTTCTTCAAAACTATTAAATTTCCTATTACAATGTTTATTATCATATAACAATATAGGATTATTAATAATATCTCCTCTTTCATATACCTCTATTTGAACTCCCTTTTTCTCTTGTTCTTTTGCTGTTTTTGGAAATTGAATATATCTTTTATCATGTGACTGTAAGGTTATAAATCTACCAATTCCTGTTGTTTCTTTCATAAGTATATATCTTTCAAAACAAGATAATATTGATTCTTCTCTACAAGTTGCCAATAATCTTATTATTATTTTATAGCTTTTAGGTGATGCAATTAATTGGTCTACTATTTCTGCTGAATTTAGTGTTCCTTCTCTAATAAAGTCATACCCACCTAATATGCTATCTTCTATCAATAGTCTCATTACCTTTCCTGTGGCTTTATCTGTTATATCTGCATATTTATCTGGCTGTTCATTTGCTATTTGTTTTGCATTTGGATATAATCCTCTATATGTGTCTCCATCTAATATTACTGGATTTACTCCTATTTTTTGAAAATCTAATCTGCTTTTGATAACTATTCCACTTTTTCCAGCTCCAGGTTGCCCACCAGTTAGTATAGCTATTGGTGTTCTATCATCGGCAGGAGTATGATTATCGAGTACTAAGTTCTTTGCATCTTTATAAAATTTATAGAATTCACATTGAGTAAGTTCTGTTATTTCTTTAATATCTTTCATAATAACCTCTAATTCAACAATTTTTTTATTTTCTCTCCATATTCATTTACTACTTTATTAACTAAAGAATTGTCTCCCAAATAAATTCTTTCTCTTTCTTTAATTAACTTGTGAGCCAATTCTTTATCATTCTTTAATTCCAATCCAATGTATAATGAAATCATTTCTATTGCTACTTCTGTTTTAACATTATTAAAGTTTAAATTAGGCATTGCTTTTCTCCTTTTCATTTTTTTCCAATGTTAGCATTCTTTGCACATAAGCTAAGCAATTTGTTTGTTGCACATTTGATATTGAATTATATCTATCTAAATTCTCTCTTAGCTTCTTTAAATAGTTTTTAGAGTGCATATTATTCCAAAATTCTAACCAATTACTTACATATCTTATATTTCCTATTGGACTAAAGCCTTGAGCTGCTAAAAAGCCACACAAACTTATGTCTCCATTAGGCAATATAATTAATGCTCTTTGACCAGCCTTGCAACCTTTAGTAAAATTAAATTGTAACTTTAATCTATATGTTATTTGTTCATTTTCATTCAAATAATGACCAATAATATATTTCCCTCTTAATTCCTCTTTTAACTTATTTCTTACATAATCATAATCTTGTTTTGACAATGTATTATTTGTAAGTAAACTTCCTCTTCCAGATTCAATAAATCTTCTAATCATCAAATGTATATGATTTTCATTTAGCTGTTTTGCTAACTTTATCACATCTTCCATATTAGATTTCATTATAACAGCATTTATTCTCACTTTTATCCCATTTTTTTCTAGATTTCTTATTCCTTCTATTGCTTTTTTATAATTTCCTTCTCCTCTTATAGCATCGTGTGCTTTTTCAGTTCCATCTATACTTACTACTGCTTTATCTAATCCCGCTAATTTTAGTTTTTCTGAAACCTCCTTAGTTGCTAATGTTCCATTAGTACCTATTGATGTATATAATCCAAGTTGATGTGCTAATGCAATAAAATCATATATTCTCTTATGTACTAAAGGTTCACCACCAGTAAATCTTATTTCTTGCATCCCTGCTTTAGAAAATTCAATAATTAAATTAAATATCTCTTCATCAGTTAATTGATTTGGTAATCTAATTCCTGAATTATTTAAGCAGTGTTTACATCTTAAATTACATTCATGTGTTATCTCTATATAAGCAATATCAGCAAAGCTAAAGTGGTTTTCAGCTATATTATTATTTTTTGTAAATTTTATCGCAGGTTTTTCTTTTAGTTCTTTTGCACAGGAATCAGTTGGAAATATTCCTTCTTCTAAAATTTTCTTTGTTTCACTTTTGTCTAAATATTCTCTTTGTCCGTTTTTTAAATTTAATAATGTTGATCCAAAACTTTCTTCTCTCATATTAATATTGTATTCTATCATTTTACTTTCCTCCTTCATTAAAAATTGTATCATACTCATTGATAAAAATAAATAAATATGTTTACATAATTTTTACTATGAATAACTTATTGAAAAAATAAAATATTTCGAAATATACTTCTTTTGATATAAAATTACTTTATTCTTTTCAAATTATATAATTTTATTAGTTCTAAAATATTCGAATTCCAATCGTTTTACCAAGCATATTTAACTTGGTGTCTACATTTGAATCTACCTTCTGGTATATCATGTATCGCAATTACAATCGCTAGTGATAATCCTAAATTTAACGAACTACTAAATCCTGTCCCTATTGCTAATCCTTCGGGTATATTGTGAAGAGCCAATCCTATACTTATAATTATCCCTGTTTTTAGTAGATTATTCATTTCACTCTTTCCACTAAATTTTTCTTTAACAATTGCATCACATATTATCATTGTAATAATCCCACATAAACAGCCTAACAATATTACTGCTAAATTAGATATTTTCATGGCTTCTGGCAATAAATCAAAACAGATTATAGCCATCATTAAACCTCCTGCAAATGACAATACGAAACCTAAAAATTTATTCGAGTTTCTTTTTAAATTCACTCCTATTACCCCACCTAGGGTAGTTCCAAAAGTACCAAAAAATAAACCTGCTCCAACTACTTGTAGTATTTCCACAATCTCCACTCCTATCAAATTTTTTATTTTAATTTTATGCAACTAGTTTAATATTTATTAAATTTATACTTTGAAAGGTTAACCGCTTCCTTAAAAACATACATATTTAAAAGCACTCCAAAAATTTTCTAACAAATCTAAATTCTAAGAAAATCTAAGGTTCACTAGAATTTTCTAGTCTAGAAAATTCTCCTAATATAAAAAATAACAAGCGTATTAAATTATACTTAAAAAGTAAAATTTAACACGCTTGTTTTTTATATTTTATATCAAACCTATTAGTTAGTTATTGCCTCAAATTTAATATATTTTTTATATAAATTTTAAGTTTAAACTTTATTATTCATCTTCGCTTCCTTTTAACTTTTCTGCCATACTTGCAGCTGTTAAACTATCTATCATATTATCTATATTTCCATTTAAGAAATCTTCCATTTGGAATATGCTTAAACCTATTCTATGGTCTGTTATACGACCTTGTGGATAGTTATATGTTCTTATCTTTTCGCTTCTATCTCCACTTCCTATTTGTGACTTTCTTTCGTTTGCAAGTTCGTTATCTTGTTTTGTTTTTTCTATTTCATATATTCTAGAACGTAATAATTTCATTGCATATTCTCTGTTTTGTAATTGTGATCTCTCTGTTTGGCATTCTGCAACTATTCCTGTTGGTTCGTGGATAAGTCTTACTGCAGAAGATGTCTTGTTAACATGTTGCCCTCCAGCTCCAGATGCTCTAAATACTTCCATTCTTACATCTGCTGGGTTTATTTCTATTTCTACATCTTCTACTACTGGTAATACTGCAACAGTTGCTGTAGATGTATGAATTCTTCCACTACTTTCTGTGTCTGGAACTCTTTGTACTCTATGAACTCCGCTTTCATACTTTAATCTACTATATGCACCTTTTCCTGTAATCATAAATGAAATTTCTTTATAACCACCAAGTTCAGTTTCGTTCTCATTTAATATTTCTAATTTCCAGTGTTTTCTTTCTGAATACATATTATACATTCTAAATAATGTTCCTGCAAATAATGCTGCTTCTTCTCCTCCGGCACCTGCTCTTATCTCACAAATAATATTTTTATCATCATCTTTGTCTTTTGGTATTAATAACATTTTTAATTCTTCTTCTAGCTTTGGAATCTTCTCTTTTGCAGAATAATAGTCTGCTTCTGCTAATTCTTTTAATTCTTTATCTGCCATCATTTCTTTGGCATCTTCCATTTCTTGTGTTACTTTTTTATATTCTCTGTATTTCTCTACAACATCTGTAATATCTGCATGTTCTTTTACATACTTTTGCCATTCGCTATGGTTGCTAATTACTTCTGGATCACTTATTAATTTAGTTAATTCTTCATACCTTTGCTCTACAGCTTCTAATTTTTGAAACATAATTCTCTCCTCTTTTTATAAACTCTGTATATTATTATACACAATTTTTCCATCTTTTTCAAGGTCAAAATCGGGATTGGGAAACGGTCCTTAAAATACTGAAGAAACACTCCATTCTTACAAAGTAAAAAATCTCGGTGTAACCGAGATTTTTTATTATCTGTTCCAGAATGCTTTATATGCTTTATATGCTGAATATACATCATATTTACTAGAAACTTCATATGGTGAATGCATACATAAAATTGGAATTCCACAGTCAATAACATCTATTCCTTTATTTGCAAGAATATATGCTATTGTACCTCCTCCACCAACGTCTACTTTTCCTAATTCTGTTATTTGATATTTGATATTATTTTCATTAAATAATTTTTTTATTTCTGCTAAATATTCTGCATTTGCATCTGATGCTTCGTACTTTCCTCCAGAACCTGTATACTTATTTAGTCCTACACCATATCCCATATATGCAGCATTAAGCCTATCTGAAACATTTGCATATATTGGGTCTAAACAAGCATCAACATCTGCTGAAAGCATTTTAGAATTTATAAATACTTTTTCTAATAAGTTTGGTCTGTTCTCTCCTGTTTTATTTAACAAATATGTTATAAAAGTATCAAAAGCATGTGATTCCATTCCTGTATTTCCTACACTACCAATTTCTTCTTTATCTGCAATTATACATACTGCTGTTTTTGTTATTTCATTTAGTTCCATCATTGCTGTTAATGATGTATATACGCAAACTTTATCATCTTGTCCATATCCAGCTACCATGCTTTCGTCAAAGCCTTGTGTTCTTGCCTTATATGCTGGCACAAGTTCTAATTCGCTACTGCTTAAATCATCTTCTACTATACCATATTTTTTATTTAGTAAATTTAAAATATTTAATTTTACACTTTCTGAAATTTCTTCTTCAAATGGCATACTTCCTATTAATAAGTTTAAATCTTCGCCTTTTATTGCTTCTCTTAGTTTTGCATTTTCTTGTTCCTTTGCTAAATGTGGTAATAAATCTGTTATTGTAAAAATTGGGTCTTTATCGTCTTCCCCTATTCTTACTTCTATTTTTTCACCATTTTGTTTTATTATAACCCCATGAATACTAAGTGGAATAGTTGTCCATTGATATTTTTTGATTCCACCATAATAATGTGTTTTAAAATATGCTAATTCTTGGTCTTCATATAGTGGATTTGGTTTTAAGTCTAATCTTGGAGAATCTGCATGAGATCCAATTATATTTAAACCGTCTTCTAATTTTTCTTTTCCTATAATTGCTAAATACATGCTTTTTTCTTTATTTACGTAATATACTTTGTCCCCAACATTTAAGTTTTCTACTTCATTTACATCTTTAAATCCATTTGCTTTTGCCATTTCTACAGCACTTTTAACAATTTCTCTTTCTGTTTTTGAATTGTTTAAAAATTCCATATATCTTTCATTATATTCAAATATTTCTTGTTTAAGCTCTTCAGAAATTTTAAACCATCCATTTACTTTTTTGTTGAATAGCTTTTCTTTTAGTTCTTCTGCATATGTCATATATATCTACTCCTTTTCTTTTTTTGTATATTCTATCATTAAATAGTTCAAATGTCCAAATTTTCCGTGCGACATTTTTCGATTTTCCTATACAAAAAGACGAGAACCTAAAATTTTTTAACAAATGCAAATTCTAAGAAAATTTAAAGTGCGCTATAATTCTCTAGTACATAAATTTCTCCTAATATATAAAAAAAGGGATTTTAAGAACCGTCCCCGGATCCCTAATCCCTTTTTTAGGTTGTTAATCTATTTGTTTAAAACTTTCTTTTTTATTAAGATTATTCCTACTGCTAATATTCCAGCAATTCCAATTCCTATTGCTATATATTTAACTACATCTTCTGCACCAAATGGTGGAACTATAGAAATTCTTTCTGATAATGCTGTATCTGGCTCTCCTATATTATAGTTACCAGGAATTGAAACTATACTAGAGTTATATGTTCTTCTACCTGTTGGTGTATATGTTTCTATAACTTCTGCTATATTTTCATATTCTGTATCGTCTGTAACACTTCCATCTGAAGATACTACTTTTGTTAGTAATACTGATGATGTTTGTGTTTCTGAAGCTTTTCCTGCTTTATCCTTAGCTTTCTCTGGTACTATTGGGTCTGATTTTAATATAGGGTTATCATCTGTTGCAACAATAACTTTTTGTAATCCATTAAATTTGTTTTCATCTACTGCTTTAATATGTGGATTATCTCCAGATGTTAATTGTGACTTGTCTGTAATTTCTTGCCAGCCTGTATTTAGGTTTGTATCAAATACTAAGTTGTTAGATACATAATCTGCTACCATTAATGGGTCTAATGTTACTATTTTGTTTTTATCTGTTATTACACCTGTATTGTAATATGTTTCATCTTCATAATCTGTCTCACCTGTATTTATTACTTTTATACTAAATGTAAGTTCTAATGTTGCACCATGTAATAAATTTTCATCTACTGTTGCTTGAATTAATCCTCTACGTTCTCTTGTATTTTTCTTCCATGTTAGGTTTGGTACAGATTGGTTAGAGTTAAATATTGTTTGACCATCTCCTGTTGTTGATAATTTTAAGTTAGATACTGTTTTTTCTACAAATATATCTGAACGTGGTCTTTCTATAATACCTAAGTCTATATTTCTTACTGCATATTCTACATTTTCTTGTTTAACATATTCTATTTCTAAACTCATTTTAGCTGTTACAGCATTCATGTTTGTGTTATCTGCTAATGCTCTTAAAGTTTCTTCATTTGATTTTGATGTTGCATTTAAAACTGTTGCATTTGTATATTTTAAGTTCTTACTATATGAATTTACTTCTTGTCTTCTTCCTTGGTCATCTTTAGCATCATTTAGTTTTGTATCTATATTATTATTATACCAATGTGCATCTGTATAATTTTCGTCTTTGTAAATTGTAGATTTGTAATCTTGACCAGTATACATTTCATCATTTGGTTGTGCTGCTACTAAAGATTCATAATCACCATATATAAATTTAATATTGTAATCTCCAGGAATGTAGTCTGTAAATTCGTATTCTCCTTTATCATTTGTTCTAGTTTCTTTTACTTCTACATCTCCGTTTGTACAAATTAATTGTACTTTAACTTGGTTTACTAAGTTTTCTCCTTTTGCATATGTTCCGTCACCAAGTCTTTCGTTGTCTCTTTCTAATTTTTCTGCTAATGCTGCATCTTCAAATACTGTTCCTGTAGCTCTTCTCTTATTAGAATCATCAACTATTAGTTTTAATCCTGGTGCTGCATCTGCATCATCTTCGAATACTGCCATACTACGTTTTGTTTTTTCTTCTCCACCTAAGTCTTGATATTCTTCTGTTTTTGTAAATGCTACAAATTCTTGTACTTTTGAATCTGTTGGGTTTAAGTTTGCTGGTGTAGAATCTACATCTATTAATCCTGCATTTTCCCCTGCATTAGTGATTAATTGTCCATTTAAGTCTTTTCTGTCTTCTCTGTATGTATTTTTGTAACCAGATATTTGTGCAAAGTTTTCTTTAGTAGATGTTCCTTCTTCCACTAATGCTCTTAATGCTTCATCTGTTACTCTATATTCTACAAATATCCATTTTTTGTCGTCTATACCTTGGTCTGCCAATGCTGTTGTATTCATTGTATGATATGTCTTTCCTGAGCCAGATATATCTTGACCTTGTTTCCATGCAATTTCTTTTTCGTTTTCGTCATATGATCTAATGTATTCATAAGAAGTATCATAGTAATCTGCTAAATCTGTTACGTAACCTGTAATTTTTCCAACTGATTGATTTTTTAATTGAATTTTGTAAGTTACTTTTACTTGTAATTTATCTGGTGCTTCTTCTAGCTGTTGTTCCATTTTGTATTTTAAGTCTGCACTTCTAATTGCTCTATTATAATCTGGTATGTCTGTACCTCTTATTTCTACTTCTAGGTCTTTATCACCACCTGGATAATCGTATTTATGTGTTTTTCCATTTATACTTAAGTCAACTTTTACTAAGTCTTTTCTTAAGTTCATGTCAAATTGTTCTCTGTCTTTAATTCCAAAGTTGATATTTTGTAATTCTTCTTTAGAATTTGTTACTCCATATAATAATAATTCTTCTATTCCATTTGGTCCTGTGTATGCATAAATATCAAATGCTGGATTTTTTGTATCTTTTCTGTCTGGAACTTCGTGTGTGCTATCTACTGGTGTAAATTTATTATTAAAGTCTTGTCTGTTCTTCTTACCATCTGTTGCATAAGATCTTTCTTCTATTGATGTTTTTCCTAATGTTCCTGAGCTATCTATTATCTTACTTACTCTTTGGTATGTTGTTGGCTCATATAATTGACCATTATATTTAAATCTTACATAGTATTGTCTTGAAGCTAGCTGGTCTTTAAATTCGTAGTAACCATCTTTGTCTGTTGTTGTTTTTGCAACTTCTTTACCGGTACTATCAAATAATGTTACTTCAATTCCTTCTAGCATTTCATCTCCGGTACTTAATATTCCATCTTCTGTTCCATCTTTGTTTGCTAAGTTATCTTTAAATACTTTTCCTGCTAAGTCTATTGTAAGTTCTATTTCTGGTCCTGTTGCATCATCTTTTGCAGGTCCTCCAGTATAATCTATTGTTACTAAACGTTGTACTGTACGTCCATCCATTGATGGTGTAGTTGGTACATAATATGTATATGTTCCACTTGCTTCTTCGTATTTGTATTCTGCTCCTAAAGTAACTTTAGATGCATTTTTTGCTTCTTCTTGTGATAATAATACATAAAATTCTTCACCAGAGTCTATATCATCTACAGTACCTGTATATCCTCCAAAGTTAACTTTTTTAACTTCGATTGTTTCACCTGTATCTGTTTTTAAATATAGTCTTGATATTTTAGAATATGTACTTTTATAGAAAGATAATTTAAATGGTCCTAATTTGTATACTCCGTTTTCTGAACTTTGTAATCCTGCTTCTGACTCTTCAAATTTTATATCTTTCCCTGTTTCTTGTAATTTTTTATAATATTCGTTAAAGCTTGCTATCTTGTTATATTGTTCTAATGCATCATCGTAATCTGAATGCCAATCTGGTGTACTAATATTGTTTGAAATCTCTGACATCCATATTAAATTTTGTCTAGAATTTATAGAACAACATTGTCTTAAAGCATATGCAAGCCCTGCTGACATATTACGTGTTTCTGCACTTTGGAATGTAAGTCTCCAAGATGACCAAAGTGATCCACCTGCTTGTGAACAATAAACTTCTGTTGGTTTACCATCTATATTTGTAACAAAAGGAGGTCCTCCATTTGTTACACCATATTGGTAATCAAATGAGCTAGCTTTCGAAATTGGTGAAAAATATGTAATTACTGCTATCATTGGTATAATTATTAATAAGATTATTAATGCTAATAATTTAGATTTTTTCATAATTTCTTTCCTCCTTTCTACATTTTTAATACCTTTTTATTTATTATATATGCTCCACAACCTGCTATTGCTAGGATTGTTAATGTTAATACTGCATATGTTACTGGTCCACCAGTTTTTATACCTATAATTACATTTGCTGAAGAATTTGCATCATCTTCTGCATTTTTTTCATCTAATAAACCTTGGTCATTATATGTTTCTGTAATTTCGGCTTTATTTGTTACTGTTCCTGTAGCATCTTCATTCATTTTCTTTGTTAGTAATAATTTTACTTCTTTAGATTCTCCTGGATTTATTATTTCGTTTTCTAAAGCTGTACATACAAGTGTTTCTCCAGAAGTATACCAATCTTTGTTTAAATTAGAACTAAACTCTAATTCTTTTGGTAAATAGTCTACAATTTTCTTTGCATATCCTGCTACATTACCATTGTTTGTAATTGTCATTGTGTACTCTATTACTAAATTTGTATTATTAATACGTTTTGCATCAACTTCTACTTTTCCTAATTTCTTATTTTCATAAGGTATTTCTTTTGTCTTCTTTCCATCTGCCATTTTTATTTGTGTTAATGATTTATTTAATGATAAATCAAATATTCCTTTTGTTGTTAGTCCTAAGTCTATATTGTTCATGCTATTTTCTGTAATTTCTAAAGTATCTGTAATTGCTACCCCATTATTTTCTGTTGTATTTATTGCATCTGAATTAGCTTTTTCATCTGCACCTTGTTTTCTGTATTCTGTAATAGCATATTTAGAATTGTCATAATTAAATTTAACAATATATTTTCCTTTAATTAAGTCACTTAAAATATATTCACCTTTATCGTTTGTTGTTGCTGTAATTTTATCTCCGTTTGAATTTTTTACTTCTTTACCTGTTTCTGCATCAACTATTGTTACTGGAATTCCTGGTAGCAATTTTTCTTCTAAATCTCTTGTACCATTTCTGTTTTCGTCAAACCATACTGCACCAGATATTCTGTAAGTATTAGAATTTTGAACATTATCATTTTCTATCTTGTTGTTAATTTCGTCTTTAAAATCTTCTGTTCCGTCTCCAGATACTTCTACATCTACATTTGAGTCTTCTTCTTCTTTTGATGGATCCATCATTTTGTTTACAGCTGCTTTTACTACAAACTTAAATGTTTGACCTGCATCTAAGTCTAATGTTGCCTCTGATACTTTATTTTCTAATAAGTATCCACTAAACATTTCTTTGTCATCTACATAGTATGTTGTATTTAAATATTTTAAGTTATCTGGTATTGTTGCTTTTATTTTTACATTTTTTATAACTCCAGAGCTTACATTTTTGGCTGTTATTGTATATGTTACAACATCTCCTATTTGTAAGTATTCTTTAGTTATATCTGTTTCTGTTTTTATTTCTAATTTGTTATTTCCTGTTGAATGTATAATTATAGAGCTTTTTTGTTCGTTTGTATCTTTTCCTTTTACTACAACTTGCATATTTACGTCTTCTTCTTTAATTGTTTTTACTCTTAATATGAAATTGTATTTTGCTGCAGATTTTGCTTCGATATCTCCAACATTAAATGTTACTGTTCTGCTCTTTTCATCATATTTTACATCTTCTTTAGATTGATTAGATCCTGCATATTCTTGTCTAAACGCTTCTATATATTCTACATTTTCTGGTAATTTTATTGTTGCTTTTACGTTTTCTACTTTTTTATCTGTTGCATTAGTTATATTTGTGTAATATTCTATTTTACTTCCTAAACCTACATTATCTTGTGTTGGTGTTGTAAATTGAATAATAAAACTTGCTAATGTTACGTTTACTTCTGGTGTTGATACTTGTTCTGATTTTTCTAAGTTTCCAGCCGAAAAGCTTAAGTCTAATTTAAATGTTCCTTCACGGTTTGCTTTTATTGTAAATGTTACTTCTTTGCTTTCTTGTACTGCTAAGTTTCCTACTGAAAGGTCAAATGTTCTTATTTCTGGTTTTACTTCATATCTTTCTCCCATAGGTTCTTTTATATATTCTGCATAATCAACCATTTCTGGTAAGTTTACAGTAACTTTTACATTCTCTGCTGGTACTTCTCCATCATTTTTTACTGTAATTTTATATTCCATTATATCTTCTGTTGAAGCTGTGCTTCCAACATTAGAATATATGTCTGCTTTTAATTCTGGTCCTTTTCCTGTTGATACACCAACTGTTGGTGCCATTGTTTCTTTTGATATTGTTTGATTACTATCTTCTTCTTCATAATATACTGTATATGTACCAAATGCATTTTCGTTGTGTGATAAGTTTTCTGGCACTTGTACATTATATGACATATCAAAAGCTGTTGCTTGTGGCATTACATAATTATTTAATACTACTAAATAAGATTTTATTTTTGAAGCATCATTTATAGTTTGTTGCCATCCATTTTGTGTATTGTTTAAATCTGCTGTTGCTTCACCATTTTCACTATAATAAATAGTTGCAACTCCATTTCCTATTCCTGTTACTGTAAGTCCAGATGTTAATATTGTATCTACTGTAGAGCCTAATTCTGTTCCATCTGTTTTCTTATTTCCTTGGAATGGTATTCTTCCTAATATTTTTGGATTTTTAATATCTTTTCCATAATTATTTACTACTGTTGCTTTCATTGTAATGTTTTTAGAAGCTTCTTTAATTCCTATTTTTCCTGCTTGTTCTTTATTTGGTAAAGAAACTACTTCTGCATTATCATTTGAAAAGTTTGCTACACTACTTAATAGTACAACTCCTTGTGGTGCATATATATTCATTCCAACTTTTGCTATACCATCATTTTCATATTGTATAGCTTTATTATTTGTTACTTTTAATATAGCTTCTTTTGCTACATTTGCAGCTGTTCTTCTTAATGTTATGTCTGTATTTATTACTACATTAATACCTTTGCTTATATCTGTAACAAATTCTGTTTGATTTCCTTGTATTCTTATTCTGATTACTTTGTTTCCATTTGCATCTGTTATAACATCATATGAGCTTATTTCTAAGTTTTCATTATACAATAAATTTATTGTTTTTATTTCTAATATTTCTATTTCACTTGGTAATGTTATTTCAAGTGTTGGATTTTCGAATAAGTCACATGTATAGTCATTTGATTTTAATATAGCTTTTATTTCTACATTTTCATTTTTAGCAGTTGTTGTTAAGTTTACGTTGTTTATATAAAGCTCTGCTTTTGTTGATGTTTCATTTAATTTTGTTTTTTCTACTTTTGTTTCTAACTCTTCTATTATATCCTCTCTAATTATATTGCCAGTAATTTCTGTATCCATTCTTTGTATGCTTGTTATTGTTGCTCTATTTAAATTTGTTGTAGCTTTTATAGCTTTGTTAATATTAAATGTTATAATTCCCTCTGAAACTGGTTTTGTTGTTTCTATTTTTATTCCTATAACATCTTGACTATTTATAGAAATTGTCATATTACCATTTGCATCTATGTTAGTATTTTTATCTATTCCAGCTATTTTGTTACCATTTTGGTCGTATATTTGGATTATTCCATTTGGTCCTAAGATTTTATCAAATACAGCTTTACTTATAGCTATGTTTTTGTAGTACATATTATTTCCTACTGGCATTGTAGCTTCATTTGCTGTAACAAATTTTGCATTGTTTTCAATTAACTCTAATTTATCTACAGCATCTATATATGCTATATTTGCTGATATTGTAGATGCAAATTGTGTTTCATATTTGTTATTTGCATACATATAACCTTTATATATTTCTGCTGTAGAAGATACTTCTGAATCTACTACTGTACTAATTTTGTCATTTAATTCTACATTTTTTTGGACATTTGCTGTAACTTCTTCTTTAGTTACATATGTATTTATTGTAGATTTTGCATTTAAAGTTACAACTGTTGGAGCAAAAGTAGTATCTGCATATATATATGTTATATAAAATTTGTCTTCTCCTAATTTCCAATTAACTAGATTATTATTTTCTTTATTTTCTAAATTAATTTTTAATATTCCGGTGTCTTTATTATAAGACCACATATCTTTTGTAAATTCTGCACTATTTGTAGCCATTGTACTTGCAAATATTCTAACTTCTGTTGGATTTTTATCTGCAATTTTTGGTACTGTAACTTCTATTTGTGTTTTTTCTATTGGAAGTGAATTTCCTTCTAGCATACTTGTTAATAGCGTTTGCACATATACATTTGTATTATAAACACCATATTTTGTTACTTCTTCATTTAAAACTGCTTTTGGCTCTGCATTCCAATTTAATCTAACATTTATATTAGATTTTATGTTTTTTGCTTTTCCGTTTTCATCATAATATGTTCCTTCTAAATTTAACTTTGTTTCTCTCGAAAAATATGTTAAGTCCATATTATCACTTCTTACAAAATTGATAGGAATTTCTAATTCAATTTCTTTTCCACTTTCTATTTGGTTTAATGTAATTTGATTTTTCTCGTAATCTACAGATTTTATATCTTCGGTTTTAACAAAATTCTTAGAAATTGCAAAGTTTGGATTTTCTAATGAAATCGTTGCTGTTTCTAAATATCCTGTATTTTTTACATTTACCCTTACATATAGTTTTTGTTCTGTAGGCATTTCTGCTTCCTTGCTATGTTTATTTGTTCCTTCTGTTTTAAAGTATGCATCAAATTCTACATTTTTGTTGTTTGACACAATACCTTGTTTTTCTAATTCTTCGTATGCAGCATAAACTGAATTTGTTACAATAGACACGTATGACATAAGTAAACAAACTACGGTGATAGCTGCAATTAACTTATTAACAACCTTTTCTTTCATATTTTCCTCCTAAAAAAATAATAATCCCATATATTATATATTATATACTTTTTTTCCTTATTTTTCAATGGTTTTCTGAGATTTGTAATATTTTTATGTAAATCCATTTTTTTTACATCTTTTTCCTTAACGGATACTTATATTTTAAAAATATTTTTTTATTGTAACTATTTATTACTTTTTTAATATAATATTATAACTAAATTCATATATTTTTTTAAGAGGTGATTTTATGGATAATTTAGACATGGCTAAATTAATGAATATGCTATCTAAAGTGGATAAAAATGATTTACAAAAGAGTATGGAAATTGCGAATAAAATAATGAATTCTGAAAATAAGGATGAAATTATAAAAAAATTAAAAGATAATTTAAATTAATTTTTTAGTATGGAGGTTATTATGAACGATGATTTATCTGATCTAATAAAAAATTTTTCTAATAGTAATATAGATATGAATAAAATTAGTGATATTTTAAGTAATTTAAATTCTTCTGACAAGTCATCTGCTTCTAATGACTCTTCTACTTCTTCTAATTCTGATGACTTACATAGTAATATAGATATAAATACAATTTTAAAAATGAAAGAAATTATGGATAAAATTAATTCTTCTCATAACGATAAACGTTCTAATTTATTGCTTGCATTAAAACCCTATCTTAGAAAAAGTAGACAATCTAAATTAGATCAATATATGAAACTTTTAAATATGGCACCATTATTAGAAATATTTAAAAATAATGGTGGTGATGATAAAAATGTATAATTTTCCTCCTCCTTATTCTAATTTTTATAAAAACTCTATGAATAAATCTCATTTGCATAAAGATAATAAAAAAAATACTCCAAAAAACAACGAACCAATAAAAAACACTAATGACATAGATGTTGATTCCATTAATATTTTAGGTATAAAATTATATTTAGATGATTTAATAATACTTTTTATTATTTTTATTTTATATAAAGATAATAACACAGATAATGGTCTAATAATTTGTTTATTGTTATTACTTGTAAGTTAATTTATACAACCGGGATTAGAGGACATTCCTTAAAATCCCGGTTGTATTTTTTTATTCTAATATAATCTCTCTTCCATTTTCGTTAACATAGGCATATGTATATGCAACATTGTATGCGTCATCGTCTTTTGCCATTTCTTTTATTATATTTGCAATTCTAAGTTGTGGCGTATCTATTCTGTTTGCTGCAACTATTGCTTGTTTATTTCCCTTCGCACCCGCATGTGCTAATCCTCTTAAATTTCCTACAACTACTACGTTATCCCCAGCAATTACTTCTGCACCTGCATTTACATCTCCTAGTATTATTAAAGTTCCCTCATATTCCATTCTTTGTCCAGATCTTAATGATCCTCTGTGTATTTTTGACTCCGAAATTTCTACGTCTTTATTATAAGTTCTTCTTATCTCGTTTAGCCCTAGGGCCTTAGGTGTGTCAAACTCTACTTCTACATTTATACTCTTTTTTATAACCTCTTGAATCTCTCTTATTTCTTTATTTTTTAATATTCTCCCTGTTACAAATATTGGCGTTTTTTCTTGCTGATATAATTTCTTAAGTTCCGGTAATTTTTTCTTTAAACTTTTTATAGTATCTGCCTGAGTTGCTTTTTCACTTAGTTTCATAACAATTACATCTTTTTTTAAATTTACTGTTACATACTGTGCCATGTTCAACTTCCTTTCTTATTATCTATAAGTTTCTACATAAGGTGCTTGTGTCATATCTTCTTGGACTTGCGCTATATTCATTCCAAAATATTGTTCCATTATATATTTTACTGTTTCTGCGGTATACCAACCATGTCCACCATTTTCTACAAACACAACTACTGCAATTTCCGGGTCATCAAATGGTGCAAAACCTGCAAACCATGCATTTGTTTTTCCATTTCCTGATCCTCTTTCAGTTTCTGCAGAACCTGTTTTTCCTCCAACTTCTATTGGGAAATCTTTAAATACACTATATGCTGTTCCAGATTCATCAGATGTAACAGATCTCATCCCCTCTTTTACAACATCTATACTAGTTTTAGATATTTCTAAGTCTTCTACTCCATTATCTGTTATTCCCAATTTTGACTTTATCTTTTGTTCAACTTCATCTTTTGGTACTTCTGTACCGTCTGCTTTTATAACTGTTTCTAGTATAGTTGGAGTTATTTGTTCTCCTCCATTTGCGACCATACTTATATATTTTGCCATTTGTAATGGTGTAAACGCATTATAACTTTGTCCAATAACAGCTGACATCATGTCTCCTGGGTACCAGTTTCTTTTTGCTTTTTTAGCTGTTTCCCTAGAAGCAACTGTTCCAGAAACTTCCCCTGGTAGCTCTACTTCTGTTTTCACTCCTAACCCAAAATATTTTGCGTATTTCGCTAGTGTATCTACATCCATTCTTGTTCCGATAGTATAGAAGAAATAGTTACAAGATTTTTCTATAGCCCCAGTAATATTAAGCCAACCATGTCCTCCTTTTTGCCAACATCTCCAACTGTCATTATAATGGTAAAATGTACCTGTATCATTAACCTTTTCTGTAGTATTTACCACTCCAGATTCTAAACCTGCTATTGCTGTTACCATTTTAAAAATTGAACCTGGTGCATATGCAGATTGAATCGTTTTATTCATTAAAGGTAAATCTGGATTTTGGTTATATTCGTTCCACTTTTCTGTTGTTATTGTTCCTACAAAGTCTTGAGGGTTATATGTAGGGAAACTCGCCATTGCTAGTATTTTTCCGGTTTTTACTTCCATTACTACAGCTGCTCCAGAGTTTGTTTCATATCTTTTAGAATATCCACCTGTATTTATTTTATTTATTGTGTTAGCTAGAGCTTCTTCTGTTACTCTTTGTAAATTTAAATCTATTGTTAGAACTACGTCCGAACCTTTTACAGCTTCTTTCGTAGTATATTCTTCTTGTACTGTTCCATCAACACTCATATCTAATTGTTTTATTCCATCTTCACCTTTTAAGTACTCTTCAAAAGTTGATTCTATCCCATTTTTTCCTATTATATCGTCTTGGTCATATGTATCTTTTCTTGTTTCTAGCTCTTTAGATGTTATTCTACCTGTATAACCTACAATGTGAGAAGCTGTTGTCCCTTGTTCATAGTTTCTTACTGGCTCTACAACTACGTTTATTCCTGGAAATTCTGACGATTTTTCGTTAAATATTAATACCGATTCTCTCTTTATATTTTCTGCTATTTTTAATGGTTTTGTACTACTATATCCCTTTTCCTGTATTGCATATCTAATAGCCATTATTTTTCTTGCTTCTACAATGTCTGTATTTTCTATTTCATATTCTTCTTTCATTATATAGAAGCATTCCTCTGGTGTTGCGCTTTCGTCTATTTCATTGTCTTTTTTAAATTTCTTAACTTTTTCTTCTGAAGCATTAAATGAATATGGATTTATATTTATTATAAAATCGTCAATATATGCATCTCCATTTTGTTCTAGGACATTTATAACATTTAAAATAGTTTTATTTAATGTTTTTTCATCTATCTTTGTTTTATATAAATCTATACTAAAGCCCATTGTATTTCCTACTATAGTATTTCCCGACTTATCTAAAATTGAGCCTCTATCTGCTTCTATCTTGCTTTCTCTTGTTAACCTTGTATTAGATTTTTCTCTATATTCGTTTCCATGAACTATTTGTAGATTGAAAAGTTGTAATAATAAAATAATTCCTACTACATATATAATAGTAGTTAGAAAATTAAATCTAAATTTAAAATTTGGTTTTTTGCTCAATAAATCACTTCCAATCTTAGATTTGTTATTTAAAAATATCTCGTTAATATTTTCGTTTCTTTAAAATTTTCTTCTAATATATATCCACATTTTTGAATAAGTGGATATAGTATTATTGTTAGTAATACATTAAATATTGTTTCTATTACAAGTTTTATAAAAAATTCCGCTAATTCCAACGAATATGTGTATATTATTGCATTTATAGAATAATTCAACAATTCATAAACAACTGTTAAAAATATAACCATTAGAACAAGTGTTATTCTACTATCCTTAGAAAAATTTTTGTCTAATACTGTTCCTACAAATCCTACTATACCTAATGTTATTGCAGTTACTCCTATTTTCTTTCCTATAAATATATCTAATAGTAGTCCTGCTACAACTCCTACTGATATCCCCACATATTTTCCGGCAAATAGTCCTATTACTAAAACTAATATTATAAACAAGTTAGGCATTACCCCTGCAATATTAAACCATGTAAAAACATTTACTTGTAAAAAATATATTATAAGGAAAGCTAAAAGTATTAACAAAATTGATATTGTTTTTTTCATAAGTGCTCTCCTTTCATTATTTTAGTATTACAAGAACTGTATCTAATTTAGAAAAATCTACTGCAGTTTCTATTGTTGCATACTTATTAGTTGGATTTTTTGTATTTACTACATCTTTTATTGTTCCTACATGTATTCCTTTAGGATATATTCCTCCTAAACCAGATGTTTCTATGCTTGTATCTTGTACAAGTACTGCATCTGTTGGTATATATGTTGCTTTTATTTCTCTTCCACTATTATTTATACTTCCTTTTGTTACAAAAGCATCTTTGGATGTGCTAATTATACAGCTTACAGAACTCGCTGGGTCTACAATAGTTTGAACTTTTGCAGTATTTGCTGTAACAGATACAACATTTCCTACCAAACCTTTATCTGCAATAACTGTCATATTAGGTTGTACTCCATCATCTGCTCCTACATTTATAACTATCATTCCTGTATAATTACTAATATCTCTATTTATTACATATCCAGATACTGTTTTATATTCGCTATATTTTTCTTTAAGATTCATTTGTTCTTTTAATGTTGTATTTTCAGCCTTTATAATTTCTAGTTCTCTTAAAGATTGTTCTAATTCGCTATTTTTTTGTTTTAATTCTTCGTTTTCATTCTTTAAATTATCTAAATCCGTAAAAAATGTATCGTTTCCAGAAATCTTATTTTTTAACATTGTAAAACCATTTTGAAATGGCATAACTATTGTACTAAAAATATTTTCTACGACTGTCAAATTTTCTATTTTTATATTTGAAAGTATTACTAACAATATTAAAATTATTACCGTTACTACTATTCCAATAACTCCACTTTTTTTATTTTTATACATTCTTACTTCCTTCCTATATAATTAAAGTTATATTCTTTTTCTTGCGTTAATTAATACTGTTCTTAATTTCTCTAAATTTTCTAATGTTTTTCCTGTCCCTTTTACAACACAGTCTAATGGGTCTTCTGCAACATATACTGGCATTCCTGTTCTTTCGCTTAATAGCTTGTCTAAATTTTTTATTAAAGCTCCTCCACCTGCAAGTACAATTCCCTTTTCCATAATGTCTGAAGCAAGTTCTGGTGGGGTCTTTTCTAATGTTGCTTTAACAGTTTCTACAATTTCGTTTATAGAAATTTCTATAGCTTCTTGAATATTGCTAGAATTTATAACAATGTTTCTTGGAAGTCCTGTATTTAAATCTCTTCCTGTAACATCCATTGTCATTTCTGTCATTAATGGAAGTGCACAACCAATTTGTTTTTTTATTTCTTCTGCTGTTGTATCTCCTATCGCTAAATTATATTCTCTCTTTATATAGTTTGTTATATCTTCGTCTAATTCATCACCAGCTATTCTTAGTGAGTGACTTATAACTATTCCACCTAAAGAAACTACAGCAACTTCTGTTGTTCCTCCACCTATATCTACAATTATATTTCCACTAGGTTCTGAAACATCTAAATTTGCTCCTATTGCTGCTGACATTGGTTCTTCTATTAAATATACTTCTTTTGCCCCAGCTTGCATAACTGCTTCTTCTACTGCTCTTTCTTCAACTTCTGTTATTCCAGATGGAACACCTACTAACACTCTCGGTTTTCCTACATTATTTTGTCTACATACTTTTTTTATTATATTTTTTAACATTAACTCTGTTGCTGTAAAATCTGCAATAACCCCATCTCTTAATGGTCTTACCGCCTTTATAGTTTCTGGTGTTCTTCCTAACATTTCTTTTGCTTCATATCCAGTTGCTAAAATTTCTCCAGAATGTTTATCTATTGCTACTACAGAAGGTTCTTTAAGTACAATTCCTTTTCCTTTTAATGTTACTAATAAATTAGCTGTACCTAAATCTATTCCAATATCCTTTGAGTTAAGTCCTAAAAATTTAAACATATTAAAACAATCCTTTCTTTCTCATTATTGCAAAAACACTTTCGTAATTGTTATTTCCTATTATTACATGATCTAAAAAAGAAATACCTAATAACATTGCTGCATCATTCACTCTTTTTGTGAGTAATATATCTGCTTCGCTTGGCTTTGGATCTCCACTTGGATGGTTATGTACAAGAATCATTCTTTGCGCTTGCATTTTTACTACATCTGCAAAAATATCTTTTGGTTCTATCATTACAAAATTTTGACCTCCAAATGATATATCTTTAATTTTTATTACTATATTTTTATTATTTAATATTATTAATTTTGCTATTTCTCTTTTTAAGTTTCTTAATTCTTTCATAAATAGTTCTGCAACATCTTCTGAGCCTTTAATTATAATTTTCTCTGCATAGATAGGCTTCCCTATTCTTTTGGCAAGTTCGCATACTGCTTTTATTTGTATTGCTTTTATCCTACCGATTCCTTTAATTTTAGTTAATTCTTGTATAGATAATTCTTCTAAAAAAGTAATATCTTTTGTATTACATTTACTTCCCATGTCTAAAATTCTTTGTGCTACTACCAATGCTGATTCATCCTTTGTTCCTGTTTTTATAATTATTGCTAAGAGCTCTGAATTCGACAAGGTTTCCTCTCCATATATTTCTAATTTTTCATATGGTCTTTCATAATTTGGGAGCTTTTTCATTATCATATTAAATTCCTTTCTGCCCCCATTTTAAATTACACTTTTCTATATATTAGTATAGATAGTAAAATTCCTATTATACTTGCAATGTTTACTTTTATTGTTAATGCAAATGTTATTTTTATAATATTTAAGTCTAGTACTAATGGCTCTGCTAGTCCAAAACTATTTCCATATGATAGCCACCATAAGAAATCTACTTTAGATGCAAGTTCACCTAATAAACCTCCTACCACCAAACCTGCTAAAATAAATATTAATAATACCCATATATTTTTATCTTTAGTTGCCACTTTGCTCCTCCTTTTCCTTACGGAAATTAACAATTAAATTCCATAATATTATATCTATATTACATATATTTTTCAAGTCATATTTACAATTTTAGGCAAATAAAAATTCTTTATTTTTTTCCATTTTTTTCTTTTAATTTATTTTCTTTTATGCTATATTAAAGGTACCTATTTTCCTGGTGTAGAATATATTATATTACCAAATATTACTCATTCAAATTATTCTATTTATATAGTATAATTAATATATATTTCGGGAGGGATATTCTGATGAAATTTGAAAAATTAAATAACGATAAAATTCGAATCATTCTTAACCTTCAAGATTTAGAAGATAATAATATAGATTATCAATCTTTTATGTCTAATTCTTCCGATTCTCAAAAATTATTTTTGGAAATGTTAGATGAAGCAGAAGAGCAAATTGGTTTTACAACAAAAGACTACAAGCTTATGATAGAAGCCTTAGCCACACTTAATGGTGACTTTATTATAACTGTTACACGATTTTTACCTGATCTTGATATTGCTCCTACATATAATAAAAAAACAGTTAAAGTTAAACGAAAAACAAATAAATTAATTAATGATTCTATTGTATATGAATTTAATAGCTTCGATGATATATTAGATTTTATTTTGCTTTTAAAAAATTCTAATATAAAAGGATTTACTTCTTTTACAAAAGATTTCTCTTTATATTCTTATAAGAATAATTATTACTTAGTAATGGATAATATTAATAAAAGCTTTTCTGGTATAAAGACTTTTCTTTGTGCGTTAACGGAGTTTGGTAAGAGTATAAATAATTCTAATTTGTTCAAAAGTAGATTAAATGAATATGGTACTTTAATTGTAAAAAATAATTTTTACAAGTGCTTAGCTAAAACTTTATAATTTTATCTTTATTATATAGATTTGGGTACGAAATAAAAAAGTGAACCTAAGATTTTCTAACAAATGTAAATCCTAAGAAAATCTAAGGTTCGCTATAATTCTCTAGTACAGAAACTTCTCCTACCATGAGAAGTTTCCTGCTATATAAAAATTAGGGTCATTCCTTAAAATTCGGTTTTATTTTTCCTATAAGAATAACTTTTAATTGGTAAAAAATTTCTTCTTATTTTTAATATACGTATTTTTGTGGATTATAACTTTGTCCATTTACTCTTACTTCTAGATGTAAATGATTTCCTGTAGAATTTCCTGTGCTTCCAACATTTGCAATAACTTCCCCTTGTGAAACTTTATCACCTACATTTGCTAATAATTTACTGCAATGAGCATAATATGTTTGTACACCATTGCCATGAGAAATTACTAGCATTTTACCAAAACTACCTTTTCTTCCAGAAAACACTACTGTTCCAGATGCTGCAGCTTTAATTGGTGTTCCCCCTGGCGCAGCTATATCTAGACCTGTATGTACACTTGAACGTACACTACTTCTTTCTCCATATTTTGCTGTTATTCTACCTTGTACCGGCTCTATTAAAGTTATTCCTAAACTAGCTTTTCCTCTTGAGACTTTAGTAGAAGTGCTTACTCTATTACTTGCTTTTCTATTCGTTGTAGCATCTGCTACCATTATTTTGCTTTCAACTTGTCTTTCTTGGTACAATTGGTTTACCGCATCTGCTTTTGCAACAAAGGTTGCAAGTTCTGTATTATATTTTTCTTCTATTGTTATATTATCTTTATTTGCACTATTCTTATTTTTTAATTCTTGCAATATTACTTCAGCTTCTTGAAGATTTTTAACATATAATTTTTCTTCGCCATTTACTACCATAGCATAATATGTATAATAATCTTTTCCTTTTTCTATTACCTTATTAAAAATTTGGTCATCATTTGTCTCTATTCCCTTTTTTAATAAGCACATTTTGTATTCTGGCAAATCATTAATTTCTACGAATGCTACGTTTTCGCCATCTCCACTTTCCATGTAATTATTTATTCTATTTTGCATTTGAGTTTTATCTTCACAATAACCTATAAATTCTCCATTTAATGTAACACTATATATAGGCTTATATAAAAATATAATTATTCCCCAAATTAGTGCTCCAGCTACTGCTAATATAGCTATTAATTTTATTAGAGTTCTAAAATTCATTAATACTTTTCTTATCTTAATAATATTTAACACTCCTTTTTATACACATTGTTTATATGATATAATAAAAGATTTCTTTGTTCAAATTTTAAATTTATTCATTTTTTATCATTTTTAAATAAAAACCTCTTGTTTTTTCATTTTTTCTTTAATTTTCTATAGCACTTAATATTTTTGTAATATTTGAATCGGAATTATTGGACGCTCCTTAACTCCCGATTCTTTAATATAAAAACGCATTGTTAAATCAAGAACTTATATATCCTTGTATGGTATAATCCTCTATTGCGTAAATTTCTTCTAATAAGAAAAGGTTTGGCACCATAAAATAAAGAGCCTGTATATTATGCAGGCTCTTGTTTACTATAATTTTTTATTGTAAATTTGTTTTTACTTCATCTATCTCTGTTACAGTAGCTTTATTAGCTGGTTTGTAGTAACCTTTCGCTTGTGCTACTTTGAATAATTCATATTGAAAACTTTCATCATTATTTCTTATTTGTTGTAAAGTTTGTCTAAGCTCTGTATTTTCAGACTCTGAAATTGCATTTTGATATGTCGTTAAACTAGATTTAACTCCAGATAAAATATCATTTACCATAACTTTTTCGTTCATTATAACCTCCTAATTATTTAAAAAACTCATTAATTTTTGTTTTGTATTTAAAGCATCTTGTGCAGATTTCGCAAAAATTTGCTTAATTTGAGGGTCAACAGCCTCTGAAGAATAAGAATTTAATTTTTGATAAGAGGTTTCGTGTGCTCCTATAAGATGTCTTAAATTTTGTAATTCTACTTGACTTAAATTTGGCATATTATCACTCCTTTTTGTTTTTTTATATTATTATCCAAATTCCATTTTTTATACATCTTATAGTTAAACATTTTATTTAATCTATAATTTCTAAATTCGCAAATTTCGCCATTAAACGTTTATGTCCTACTTTATCAAATTGTATATCTAGCTTTAAGTCATCTCCTTCTGGTTCTATTTTGCTTATGTTTCCTTCTCCAAAACGTTTATGGTATATTCTTTGTCCTTCTTTATATTTTGAAACATCTGCTTGGCTAGTTTGTACTTTATTGTTTAATTTGGCTAAAAAGCTTTCTGCTGATTTAAATGCAAAGCTTGGCTCTTTTCTTGTATTTGAAGTTTCTATTTTATAACTTACCACTTTGCTACTTCCTGTTTTTCCGTAGCTCCACTCATAATTACTATCTTTAAATTTATTTTCTGTTTCACTTCCTAATTCTGCTGATCCTTCTAACATTGCTTTTGGTATTTCTTTTACAAATCTAGAAACAGGATTACAACTTGTTGATCCAAACATTGTTCTTTGCCTACTACATGTTAAATACAAATTATTTTTTGCTCTTGTAATTCCAACATAGCATAAACGTCTTTCTTCTTCTAATTCCTTTTGCTCCCCTATAGATTTATATCCTGGAAAAATTCCTTCTTCCATTCCAACCAAAAATACTACTGGAAATTCTAGTCCTTTTGCTGAGTGAAGTGTCATTAATGTAACAGATTCTTCTTCTTCATCCATTCCGTCTATATCACTAGAAAGCGTTATACCTTCTAGGAATGAACTTAAGTCATTTTCTGCTTCTTCTTCTTCAAATTGTACTGCAACTGTTAAAAATTCCTCTAAGTTTTCTATTCTGTTTTCTGCTTCTATCGAATCTTCTTCTTCAAGTGCCTTTGTATATCCAGTTTCTTTTAATGTATGTTTTATTAATTCTGTAATTGTATATTCGTCTTTCTTACTTATTAAATCTTCTATAACAGCTACAAAGCTTTGTGCATTTGCATACACTCTTGCTAGCCCATATTGGTCTGCTTCTTTTATTATATCATACATAGGTATTCCAGTTTGTTCTGAAATCGCTTGTATTTTGTCCAAACTAGTTTTTCCTATACCTCTTTTAGGTTCATTTATAATTCTTTTTAAGGCTAAATTGTCTGATGTATTATTAATTAGTCTAAGATATGCAATTATATCTTTTATTTCTTTTCTCTCGTAGAATTTTAATCCTCCCACTATTTTATATGGTATATCTTCTCTTCTTAAAATTTCTTCTATAGCTCTAGATTGTGAGTTCATTCTATAAAGTACTGCAAAGTCTGAATATTTATAATATTCTTCTCTTCTTAAATGATTTATTTCTTCTACTATATATCGTCCTTCATCATATTCATCATCTGAAACATGAAAAGTTGGAAGTGAACCTTCTTCATTTTCTGTCCATAATTTTTTCTTATATTTTACCTCATTATTTTTAATTACGGAATTTGCTGCATTTAATATATTTTGTGTACATCTATAATTTTGCTCTAATTTTATTATTTTAGTACCTTTAAAATCTTTTTCGAAGTTTAAAATATTCGAAATATCTGCACCTCTAAAACTATAAATTCCTTGGTCATTATCACCAACCACTGTTATATTACCATGTGCATCTGCAAGTAATCTTATTAGTGTAAATTGTGATTTATTTGTATCTTGGTACTCGTCTACTAAAATATAATTAAATTTATTAGTATAATAATCTAATACATCTTCATTTTCCTTAAATATTTTTATCGTATAATTTATAATATCATCAAAATCTATCGCATTATTTTCTTTTAGTCTTTTTTGATATAGCCTATATACAGAAGCTATTTTTTCTTTTCTATAATCCCCTTTAGAAATTGCTTCGTATTCTTCTGGTTCTTTCATATCATTTTTTGCATTACTTATCTCAAATTGAACAATCCTATCTGTAAACATTTTGTCATCTATTTGCAAATCCTTTAAACATTCCTTTATTAAAGTCCTTTGGTCAGAAGTATCGAATATTACAAAAGAATGATCAAATCCAATTCTATCTATAAATCTTCTTAAAATTTTTACACATATTGAATGGAATGTTCCTATCCACATATCTTTTGCAGCTTCTCCAACTAAATTTTCCACTCTTTCTTTCATTTCATTTGCTGCTTTATTTGTAAATGTTATAGCCAATATATTCCATGGCTTAACATCTTTTTCTTCTAATAAATATGCTATTTTATGAGTTAATACTTTTGTCTTTCCACTTCCTGCACCAGCAATTACTAAACATGGACCATCTGTATTAACAACAGCTTCATATTGTTTATCATTTAAACCTTCTAATAAATCTTGCATTTTCTTTTCTCCTTTAGCGATATTTTGTTCTCTTGCAAATTATATCATAATTATTTCATTTAACAATATAAACTTACATATTTTTAAAAACGGTATCAGAGAACATTCTTTAAAATCTCGGTATCTCATAAAAAAGCATACCTAGGATTTTCTAGCAAACATAAATTCCAAGAAAATCTTGGGTACTACATAATTCTTTAGTATTGAAAAAAACAGCCCCGTAAGGCGGGACTGCTTCAAAAAGGTTTATTTTTAACTTGAACTTAACATGTTATAAATTCATTTAGCCTTATTTGCTTAATCGCTTTAGCAATTTGTGCTGTATAATTTATATAATCTATTCTAGTTATCCGAGTAATTGTCTCAGTTTCTCCATTTTTAATGTCAATTGAATCTCCAACATTCATAACAATTGCTTCGATCCAAGCATTTCTTCCATAATTTTCATATACTTCCCATATTTTCATCCAAGTCATATTTCGACCTCCTATGTTGTTTTTTATCTTCTAATATAGAAGATATTACTTAAGTTGCACAAAGTCCATTATAACACATTTGATTTTTTATGTCAATTTTAGCATACTTCTTCTCTAATTCCTGCTATTAATGCTTCATTTATACTCTTTTAAATCTAATTTCTGTTTTAAATAAATCTCCATCTAGGTGAATATTAAAGGTTCCTCCTTGCAATTCTGTTAAACTATTAGCTATAGAAAGTCCTAGCCCACTCCCCTCTGTATTTCTAGATTTATCTCCACGTACAAACCTTTGCATTAATTCATCTGCTGAAATATTTAACTCTTCTTTGGAAATATTTTTTACATATATTACTACATCACCATTTTCTTCTAAAACACAGTCTAAATATACTCTACTGTCTTGTGCAGCATATTTTGCTACATTGCTACATACATTTTCTAATACTCTATATAAATATCTACTGTCTGCTTTTATGTAAACTATTTCTTCAGGAACTTTGGTAATTATATTTAGTCCTCTTTTATTAAATTTATCTTTAAATTCTCCTGTTACTTGGCTTAGTAGTTCTTTTACATTTAAAACTTCTTTGTTTATTTTTATATTGCCTGAAGATGCTTTAGACGCTTCTACTAAATCCTCTATTAATTTCTTTAGTCTTTGTGATTTATTATCTAAAATTTCTATATATTCTTTAACTTTATCATTTTGTATATTTTCTTGTTTTATTAAATCTACATAATTAATAATTGATGTTAGGGGTGTTTTAATATCATGTGAAACATTTGTAATAAGTTCTGTCTTTAACCTCTCACTTTTTAAACTTTCTTGTATAGCATTAGAAAATCCACCTGCTATGTCATTTAAATAAATTGCAAATTCTTTTAATATTCCTGTATACATAGATTCATCTATTTTTATATTTGTATCACCTTTATAAATTCTTTCTGTGGCATCATGTATTTGTTTAAATTTATCTACTTCTTGCATTATTTTATAGTAACACCATACCCAGAAAACTATATCTAATAAAATTCCGAATTCACTAAACATTAATACTATAAGTATCGAAATTGCTATCATACCTATAAAATATATAGCTATTTTTTTGCCTAAGTTTTTATTAGATATAAATGTGTTTTTTATTTTTTTAAACTTTGTAAATATCCATTTAAAAACTTTATATGTTATCGAATTCTTAAAAAATGTATGTGTTTTTATTCGTCTTATAAATGTTCCTCCACCATATAAGACGCTTATTGCAGAAAAATATCCAACTATTGCTAAAAGCATAAAACATAAATTAACATCTACTGAAACTATAGTAAAACATCCTGCTAATACAATACACTCTATTGGTATTAATATGGCATAAATTAATCCTATTATTTCTAATGGAATTTTATCTACCCAAGATAAATAAATTCCCTTTTTATTTTTTACATGTCCTACAGCATATATTAAATATACAACTTCTATACTTGCTAATATTACACTAATAAACAATGTTGAATATGAATACCTATACAATCTTTGAGTTTCTTCATATAAAGCTTTACTAAGTGTTATATCACTTGTATAATCTAAATTCTTTACCGACTCGTCAAAAGCTGTGTAAAGTTCTTTTTCCTTAGAAAATTCGCTAACTTTTTGCATAGATTGATTTCTTACTATATTTGTGTCAGACAATCTTTCTATATTTGTTTTTATTTGATTATTCGAAATTGACCAATATTTATTATTTGATATTATTACTTGTTTTAGCTTTTCTATCGTGTTTGTTTTAGCTGTTTGCTGTAGATTTGTATACGCTATTTTCGTCTCAGAATTTATTAATAAATAAACAAATTTATTCTTATTATGATTACTTTGATAATATATTTTATAGTCACCATCTTGTACGTAAATTGGCTTTCTTGAATTTAAGATTTCTATGTCTTCATTAGTTTCTATACTATAACCATATTCGTCAATATAATATCCTTCTTCAATTTCATCTTGCAAACTAGAAGCCTTTCTATACACTTCTGATAAATATGAATCTATAAACATATCTGTACTATAAAAATCTTTGTTCTCTTTTATTTCTGGATGTGCAACAGCATAATAAATTATTATTAAATCTACAATTAATGTCATTAAAAATATAGGCAATGTTACAAACGCTAAAACTTTTAGCCCTTTATTTTTTAAAATACTTCTTTCTTCCATTTTCTCACATCCTTTATATATCTTCTATTTTATATCCAATTCCCCAAATTACTTTTAAATATTTTGGTTCACGTGGATTTATCTCTATTTTTTCCCTTATGTGTCTTATATGTACTGCTATTATATTTTCTGCTCCATATGACTCTTCTTCCCATACATTTTCATATATTTGTGATATAGAAAATACTCTTCCTTTATTTTTTGTTAAAAATTTTAAAATATTGTATTCCGTAGGTGTTAGCTTAATATTTTTCCCATCAACAGAAACTTCTTTTTTTGTATCATCTATTATTAGTTCTCCTGCTTGATATATATTGTTATCTTCTTTCTTACTAATGCTTCCAAGCTTTGTATATCTTCTCATTTGTGAATTGACTCTAGCAATTAGTTCCATTGGGTTAAATGGCTTTGTTATATAGTCGTCTGCACCTACATTTAAACCTTTTATTTTATCATAATCTTCAGATTTAGCTGAAAGCATGATAATAGGAATTGCTTTATCTTCTCTGATATTCTCTGCCACACTTATTCCATCTAACTCTGGCATCATTATGTCCAATATAACTAAATGTATTTCCGCTTTATTTATTATATTTAAAGCTTCTTTTCCATTATATGCTTTATATATCTTATAGCCTTCTTTTTCTAAGTAAATTTCTATTGCATTTACTATTTCTTTATCATCATCACAAACTAAAATATTGTACATAAAAAATCATTCCTTTTATTTTTAATCTACTGGTATTATACCATTTTATTTATTAAGAAAAAAGGATATAAATTATTAATATTATATTAATAATTTATATCCTTTAAGATTTTATGCTTCTATTTCTTTTCTTTTATTTTCTAATTTATAATCTATAAAATCTGAAACTATTAGCTTTATTATAGCTGCAACAGGTGGTCCTAAGAACATTCCTAATACTCCAAAATACGCTCCTCCTACTGCAACTGCAAATATAACTAGTAGTGGACTTAATTTTAATGATCCCCCTACTATTTTTGGATTAATTACATTTGCATCTATTTGTTGTAATATAATTACTATTATTAGCATCCATATTGCTTGTGCTAGCCCTCCAGTAACTAATGTTATAACTGCAGAAATTGCTACTGCAAATATTGCTCCAAAATATGGTATAAGGTTAAATAATCCTATAAAGAAACCTAATAAAACTGCATATTTCACACCTAAAATCGACATAGCAATAGATGTTAGCACTCCTACAACTATTCCATCTAAAACTTGGCTTGATAAAAATTTAAAAAAGTATTCATTAGAATTTTCAAAATATTTAATTATTTGCTCCGCTGTTTTTGTTTTAAATACTGCTACAATGAATCTCTTTAAAGCTCTTACCAATTTTCCTCTTGCTGTTAAAACATATATAGAAACTACTATTGCAACAAACACATTTAATAAACTTGTTGCAAAACTAAATATTCCAGATAAATAATTTATTACTTGAATAATATCTATTTGATTTAATTTTGATATTGCTTGTTGCAAAAAATCTTTCTTTATAAAAGAGTCTTCTGGCAATGAAGAAAATTTATTTATTATGTCTGTTATATATCCTTGTGAACTATTAATTAGCTCTATTACACTTTCATATATTTTGGGTACAACAAATTTCATTCCTATAATCAAAATGGTTAAAATTAATATATATATTATTATTACACTTATAGGTCTTGCTTTATCTTTTATTACTTTTATCTTGCTCTCTTCTATAACTTTCTCTATTTTGCTAGTAGGCAAATATAATATATATGCTATTAATCCTCCCGCCAAAAATGGACTTAATATTTTAAAAAAATTACTTACAACTTGTTTTATATTATCAAAGTTATTAAATATATTATATACAATTATAATTGCAACACCAAAGCTAAACCAATATAACCATTTCTTCCAATTGTTTTCTTTCATTATATATATCCTTTCATTTTAATTATATATTTATGTCTAATTCTACTGGGCAATGATCACTTCCATAAATTTCAGATAAAATTTTAGCATCTTCTATATTATTTTTTAAATCTTCAGAAACTATAAAATAGTCTATTCTCCAACCAGCATTCTTTTCTCTTGCATGAAACATATAAGACCACCAACTATATTTTCCTTCTAAATCTGGATATTTATATCTAAATGTATCTATAAAACCTGCATTTAAAAGTTCGGTCATCTTTGTTCTTTCTTCATCTGTAAATCCTGCATTTCTCCTATTAGTTTTTGGATTTTTTAAGTCAATTTCATTGTGCGCTACATTTAAATCTCCACACATTATTACTGGTTTTATTAATTTTAAATCTGACAAATATTTTCTAATTTCATCTTCCCATTCTTGCCTATATTCTAATCTTTCTAACTCTCGTTTAGAATTTGGAGTATATATATTTATTAGAAAGAATTTTTCAAATTCTAAAGTTATTACTCTTCCTTCTTTATCATGTTCTTCTTTTCCTATACCATATGTTACTTTTATTGGCTTTTCTTTTGTAAAAATTGCTGTTCCCGAATATCCTTTTTTCTCTGCGCTATTCCAATATGTATGATATTCTTTAAATATACTTAAAATATTTTCTTCTAATTGATCTTCCTGCATTTTAGTTTCTTGAATAGAAAATATATCTGCATCTATCTCTTTAAAAAATTCGCTAAATCCTTTATTTACAACTGCTCTTAGTCCGTTTACATTCCATGATATTAATTTCATTTTATTCCTCCTTATAATTTAAAACCGGGATAGGGAATTCCTCCAAGATCTTGGAACAGTTCTTAAAATCCCGTTTTTATTTTTCATATAAAAATTGCCAATGAATTAACTATTACTATTGTAATGAGTAATCCATTGGCTAACTTTTAATACCAACCTTTAGATTGTGAATGATTCCATGCTGCTGATGGAGAACCATATCTTGATTTTATATAACCTAATCCCCAATTAATTTGAGTTTTAAAGTTTGTTCTATAGTCTGTTCCTGCTGTTGCCATTTTGCTTGCTGGTAATGCTTGTGGTATTCCATATGCACCAGATCTTGAATTATATGCATTAGGGTTCCAACCACTTTCTCTGTTCCAAAGTGAAACTAGACAATTAAAATCTGTTGTAGACCAACCATATGCACTACATCTTGCTCTTGCATAAGCTTGATATTCCGCTACACTTCCAGATATATAAGTTCTTCCTGTTTCACCTCTTGATGTTACTGTTTTCGCTTTTACTTGAACAATTTTATTTACTGGCTCTTCTATAACTACAGAATTAATTTCTTTTCTGTCTATTTCTACTTCGTTTTGATATTTTACTCTGTATGTTACTTCTCTTTTTCCTTCTTTACCTTCTTGTAAAACTTGATTTTTTGTTTCTTTAGCACCATCTGCTACATTTTTTGTTACTGTTTCGAATGGTATTGCTACTGTTTCTACTATAGTTTTTTCTGTTATAGGATTGTATGCTTGCGCTATCATATCTATATTTAACTCTGTTTTATCTTCTTTTGTTTCCTTAGCTTCTGTTTCTGCAGATATCAATTCTGCAACTTCTTCTTGAGCTGTTTTTTCTGTTATTATTATTTTACCATTTGCTCCAATAATAGTGTTTTCATCTGGAGTTACTTTTTCTTCTGGTAATAATATAATATGTTTTTCATCTAATATGTCTGCTACTTTTGTTTTTGATGTTACTACATTCATTTCACATCCATTTGATAATGTAATTTGTACATTCTTTACTTGTTTATTTGCTGCAAATACACATATTCCTGATATGAATAAGAATATTAAGCAAATTCCAATTATCCTTTTTAAAGATATTGATGCTTTTTCATCAACATTATTTTTTAACATAATTTCCTCCTTTGAGCTTGCCCATAATATTTATATTATAGTATGAGCCATTTCCCATAAGCAAGTTTCATTATACTATATATTTTTTTATCTGTCAAATCTTCCAAATTTGTTAATATTTACTATATTATATTCTAATTGCTGTTTTTTATGAATATATTTTTTTTATGTTACATTTATGTTTTATATTGTACAAAACAATATATTATGCTAGAATAGTAGAAAGGAGGAGATTTGTTTATGGCAGCAATACCAATAATAGTTATAATTCTTGTTGTAATTTGTATAATAGTCGTATCAATGTATAACAACTTAGTAAGTTTACGCCAAAGAGTTCAAAATGCATGGAGCCAAATAGATGTACAATTAAAAAGAAGATTCGATCTAATTCCTAATTTACAAGAAACTGTAAAAGGATATATGGCTCACGAAAGTGAAACTTTCTCTAAAATTGCTGAACTTAGAACTGCTTGGGCTTCTTCTAATACAGTTGCTGAAAAAGCTGAAATATCTAATCAATTAACAGATGCCTTAAAAACTATAATGGCTGTGTCTGAAAATTATCCAGACTTAAAAGCTAGTGAATCTTTTTTAGGCTTACAAGATGAATTAAGAAATACAGAAAATAAAATTGCTTATTCAAGACAGTTCTACAACGACACTGTAACTATGTACAATACAAAATTAGAAATGTTTCCTTCAAATTTAATAGCAAAAGCTTTCAATTTTAAGGCTAGTGAATTATTTGAAGTAAAAGATGAACAAGAAAAGCAAAATGTAAAAATTGATTTTTCAAAATAATTTATATTTTTTATAATTATTAAAGATTTCTTTGTATGAAGAAATCTTTTTAACTATATATTTATGTAAAAAGAGGTTTTATTATGTATCAAGATATAAAAAGAAATAAAATGAAGACAGGTTTTATAATATCTGCTTATATAATCATATTAACTTTAATTATTTACTATATTTGTTACGCTTTAGACTTTGGAGCATTTTCTATAGTATTTGCACTTATAGCTTCTATATCTTCTGCATGGGGTTCTTATTATTACAGTGATAAAATCGTTTTACGTATTAATAATGCCAGACCTGCTACAGAAGAAGAAAATAAAAGACTAATAGATATATTAGATGCATTAATGGTTTCTTCTGGATTACCTACTAAGCCAAAACTATATGTAATGGAATCAGATCAGCCTAATGCTTTCGCAACCGGTAGAGATCCTAATCATTCCGTAATCTGTGTAACTACTGCTTTATTAGATAAATTAGACTATTACGAATTAGAAGGTGTTGTAGCTCACGAAATGGGTCATATAAAAAATTATGATATTAGATTATCTGCTGTCTTAACAGTTATGGTAGGACTTGTTATTATCTTGTCAGATTTCTTTTCTAGAGCTTTCTTATGGGGAAGGTTTGATGATGACGATAATAGCTCTAATGCTCTAATGGTTTTAATTAGCATATTCTTACTTATGTTATCCACTTTCTTTGGAGAATTAATGAAGCTCGCAATATCTAGGAAACGTGAATTTATGGCAGATGCAACAGCAGTTGAATTTACTAGAAATCCAGATGCCTTAATTTCTGCTTTAGAAAAATTAGATTCAGATACATCAAAGTTAAAGCAAGCAAATAATTCTACCGAAAATATGTATATTGTTACTCCTTTTAAAGGTAAACAAAAAAAAGCTAATAATTGGTTTTCTACGCATCCTTCTATAGAAGATAGAATAGAAGCAATTAGAACACTAAAATAAAAAGTGGCATAAAGCCACTTTTTTTATTGTATTTTAAATATTCTTTTTGCATTTGCATATGCAATATCTTCAATTTCTTCAAATGTTTTTTCTTTTTCTTTTGCTATTTTTTCTATAATATATTTCACATTTCTAGGATCATTTCGCGTTCCTCTATTTGGTTCTGGCGCTAAATATGGACTATCTGTTTCTACCAAGAATTTATCATCTGGTACCATTTTTATTATTTCTTCTGCATTTCTAGAATTTTTAAAGGTAACAGGACCTGCAAAAGATATATAAAGTCCCAGCTTAAGCCCTTCTTTTACAAGTTCGCGATTAAGAGGACAACAATGAAATATTCCTCCATTATTTACTTTGTTATTTTTTAAAATTTCTAGTGTATCCACTACAGCCTCTCTTGTATGAATTTGTATTGGCAAGTCTAGTTCATTTGCAAGTTCTATCTGCTTTATAAAAGCATACTTTTGTAATTCTTTATTCTCTATATTCCAATGGTAGTCTAGTCCAATTTCTCCTACGGCCATAATCTTTTTATCTCTATTATACAATTTTTTTAGTTCTATTATTTCTTTATCTATTTCTTCTTTACCTTCTGGAATGTCATTTGGAGAAATTCCAATAGTTGTATACATAAAAGTATATTCACTCGCAAGTTTTATAGATTCTTTACTACTTTCTAAGCTATACCCCGCTGTAACTATTTTTTCTACTCCTTCACTTTGCAATTTTGCTATTAATTCTTCTCTATCTTCATTAAATTTTTCGTCTGTTAAATGACAATGTGAATCAAATAATTTCATTATATTTTATCCTTTCTTTTATATTTCTACTATACATACAGCAGTTGCATATTCTTTACAATGTGATATACTTAATTCTATATTTTTAATTTCTAATTTTCTTATATTTTCTGCATTTATATTCACATAAGGTTTTCCTTTTTTATCATTTAGTATTTCAAAATCTGTCCATTTTATTTTATATTTATTTTCTATAATATCTGTTAACGCTTTAAATACCGCTTCTTTTGCCGCAAATCTTCCACTATAGCTTTGATATTTTTGCATATTTTTATCTTCACAATATTTAATCTCATTTTCTGTATATACTCTTTCCTTAAATCCTTTTTTTTCTAATGCTTCTTTTATTCTTCCCACTTCTATTATATCTGTTCCACATTTTATCATAATTCATTTTCTCCTTACACATGCTTTTAATTTACAAACACGAACAGCTTCTTATAATATTCTCAAATGATCTAAGTAAAATCAGGATTTTAAGAACCGTCCCCCAATCCCGGTTTTATCTTTCTTATAATAAATAGGATTTAAGTAATACCTTAAATCCTATTAGTCTAGCAATACCACAAAATTTATTATATTTAATATTAGTGATACTATTAATACTAACATTATAATTTTATTGCTTTTTGCTGTTTTCTCTATATTAAACTCTTTATACAAAAGATCATATTCATTTTTTAGCTTTCCATATAGTTTTTCTAACTCTAAGTTTTCTAACCAACTATTAGTTAATAATTTTCCAATATCGTCTGTTGTAATTTCTTGCACCCAAATATTATGTGTAAAATCTAAAAATTCTTTTCTTAGTTTTTTTACTTTTATTGCTTTTTTATATTCTTCTATTAATTTTTGAATATATATCTTTTTATATAATTGTAATATATACATATAAATATATACCTTTTCATATAAGAATGGTAACTTAGTATAGTTAAAAGTATCTATTCCAGATGTAAATAAAGTTGTTGCTTGGTTAGAAAAGCCATATTTTATATATTCCCATTTGTCTAATATATTTACTTTTTTGTTTATTTTTTCAAATTCCACATTCAAATTATAATTACTTGGCAACACATTTGTATATTTATAAAATTGATGCTTTATTTCTTCAAAGTTTTTATTTTTATTCCATTGTTCTTGGTCTATACACGAATATGAATATGTTAAAAATTTATTTGTGTCTATATTTATGTTCTTTGTATAATTACCAATCAATTCATCTATTAAATCTGTTATTTTATATATGTCTGCAAATTCACTTGCTTGAATTTTAATATTATCAAATTGCTTCATAGAAATAAATTCTGACTTTATATCTTTAAATTTATAATTAAAATTTAATACATCATCAAATTGTTTTAAATCTTCCAACGATGTTTTTAGACTTATAAAGCATTCCCCTGTATAAAAACAAATTATTTCTATTTTATCTATTTTAAAAAATATCCCTGTATTTACTCCTGCTTTTCCTTGTGCATTTTTACCTAAATCATATTCGAATATAGTACATGGATGTTTATTTAAAATTTTAGATTGTAAAGAAACATCTAATTCTTTAAATTTCCTTCTTTTATTATCTGAAAAATCAAATGTTGAAAACATAAATCTCCTTACTTTTGGTAAAAATTTATTATAAATATCTAGATCTTTTTGCTTTTCAAACATTCTTAATTTGCACTTTTTATTTACCAATAAATTTTGCAAATATTTTTCATATTTATTTTGCTCTATTACATATGGGTATATAAAATATGTATATTGATACCTCGTCTTTAGTTCCATTTGTTCTCCCTCTTTTGTTAATTATTTTGTATAGTATACAGCGTTAGTATCTATACTTCCTAAATACCATTCTCCTATAAAATCTATAATTAAATTATTAGAGAAGTCATATTTTGGTTCAACTATTTCTTCACCTTTTTCGTTTATTGCGCCCCATTTTCCATCTTTTTGAACAGCACAATATCCATATTCATTTTGTTCTTTTGCATCATCATACTTATAATCTACTACTAATTTTCCATTTTTATCTAAGTAACCATATTTATCATTTTTCTTATCTAATATTAATGTATGAGTAGAATTTATATCTTTTTCTTGCTTTTCTTCAAATCTAAAATTATAGTATTTTTCTTCGTTATTTTGTCTAACTTTTATATATCCTTTATTAGTATTTATCTCTGTAACTATTCCTGTTAATTTAACTTCTAAATTACTATTTAATAAGCTTGATGTTATTCCATCTTCACTTGCTTCTATAATATCTGCTGTATTTATATAACTCATAGTTTTATATATTGGATTTAGTACAATTTCATCGTTCTTTTTAGCTATTCCATACTTATCATTTTGTTTTATTATATATGTATCTGTAAATGAAAATTTTATTTCATCATATACTGGCTTTAATACTGTTTCACCTGCAAGATTTATTATTCCCATTTTATTATTTTCATTTTTTATGATAATATTTCCATTTTTTATATTTATTATATCTTTTACGCTTTTTAGCTCTTCTGTAAGTTTCTCTTCTCCGTTCTTTTGCACTAACTTCCAAGAATTTGCTTCTTTTACCACATATATTCCGTTTTCTGTTAGGGGCTTTATTTCTTCATATTTTGCATCTAATACTTTTTGGTTATTACAATCTACTATTCCAAATTTGTTTTCAGCTGTTCCCACTATATATCCTAATTTATAATCTGTTCCAATTCCTTTTATTGTTTTATATTCTGGAGATATTATCACTTTTCCAGTGCTATCTACTAATCCTATTTTATTGTCTTTTTTTACTAATATACTATTATCTGTATTTTTTAAAGAATATAATTCATCATATTCACATGGTAATATCTCTTTACCTTCAATATCTATCATTCCATATTTTCCATTTTTTTGTACTTTTATTGCATTTTGTTCATATGAAATTACATTATTTAAATCATAATTTGCTATTGGCTCTATATTTTCATATTCTGTAAATATTTCTTTATTTTTAGCATTTAAAGCTTTTGTTTTATATGTGTTTTTTGCATAATCTACATCGTAAGTACATAAAAATATATCTTTTTTATTATTTGGTATAACAATATATTCTTGGTAAGATGGTGCTACAACTTCTTCACCTTTGTTATTTATTACTCCATATTTATTATCTTGGAAAGATGTAAAGTAATAATCATTAGTCATTCTTTCACCTTTTCCATTCGTTACCAATTTATATATAACAAAAACAAACATTACTATAACTAGCAGTGCAATTATAACTGCTAAAACTTTTTTCATGTTAAGTTTCGCTTCTCCATTATATCTTTTTCCTCTACTCATTTTATTTCCTCCGTAAGTTTTTTACATATACACTATACCACATTTTTATGACAAATTACAACTAAATATTAAATTTTACTCTAAAAAAGCCCCCTAAGATTTCATACTAAACTTACCATATATAAAAGCTAAAATCTTCCTTATTTTCCTACCCAAAAAGTATACCTAAGATTTTATAATAAATGTAAACTCTTAGGTATTCAATAATTATCTAGTACAAAAATTTATCCTATCATGAAGAATTTGTTACTAAAAACAGTCCTCCTTTTAGGAGAACTGTTTTATTTTTAGTTTTTTTCTATTTTGCAAACAACTACTGTCATATCATCTTTAGGTATTCCGTAGTTATTATCTATTGCTTCTTTTAAAATTATATCTGCCATTTTTTGTGCGTTATTTGTTTCCATTTGTTCTAATAAGTATTTTAACCATAGTTCTTTATTTTCGTACTCTGCATTTGATTCTGCAATTCCATCACTACACATTACTAAAATTTCATTTTCTTCTATATCTCTATCTGAAATTTTTAATTCTATATTGTTTAAAATACCTGTTGGCAATGTTATGTTTTTTATGACATCTACATGATGTCTATTCTTTATATACGTAGGAGATGCACCATTTTTTATAAATTCTACATTTCCTTCATACAAGTCAAATATCGCTATATCTAAAGTTGCATATGAATCATCTTCCGAATTTAAACACATACTAGAATTTATCATATCTAAAGATGTTTTTTTATTAAATCCAGATATAAGTAATCTTTTTAACATTTGAACTGCTATTTTACTACTTTTTCTTGCATTTGGACCTGACCCCATTCCATCACTTATTGCAATTAATTGCTTTCCATCTTGTAGTTTCATTTTTAATGTAGTGTCTCCAGATACTGGACTTCCATCCTTTGTTATCTTCGCAAGTCCTATTTGTAATTTATACTTATTTTTACTTATATATTTAAAGTAACAAATTTCATTTGTTTTTTGGATTGAGCAATCTACTAATTGCACTTCAAATTCTTGTTTATAAAATTTATTAATTATCTGCTTTATTTTATCTGACTTACACTCTTCTATTTCTAACTTTGCGCTATTAAAGTCTTCACAAGGACTAATATATATTCCAATTTCTATTTTTCCATTTTCTTCTTTTGTAATATTTAACTCTTTTACTCCTATTTTCTTTTGCTCTAATATCTTTATTAGTTCTGCTTTTTCATCTATCTCCTTGGAAGTATTTGTTTGCATATTTATATCTTCTGCTAAATTCGATATAGTTTTAGATATTCCATCTAGCTGATTTCCCATTGCTTCTTTATTTTCTACTATTTTTCTTTTCCAAATAAAATTTATTTTACTAATTCTGTATGATGCATTTATAGCTTTTACCATTTTATCTATTTCAGACATTATTTTATTACTTATTTCTGAATCATCAAATCCTAAAATATAATTATTATGTGCTTCAAAAATATTTAATAATGATTTTCTTGTAATTTCTGATTTTTCTGTTAATTCTTTAAATATGTCATCTACTATAGGCGATTCATCATCTATTAAATCATCGTATAAAACATTGTCTTTCAAGTCATTTATATTGTTTTCCAATTCTGTTACAAAAATTTCTTTATTTTTAGAATATTCAATTTCGTTTTCTTCTAAAACTGTTGCTGCTACTTCTTTATATGTATTTGCCATTTCTGATATTGCATCCGAAACATTATTTAATTTATATACCATATCTTCTTTTTGTTCTAGTCTATTATCTGGTATTTTTGGTAAGTATTTTACATCACTTACCAAATCTTCTATATTAATCTTTATGTTCTTTGGCATTGCAAGTAATCCTATTGATGCAATTAAAATTTCTTGTACCATTATTATAGAATGTGTATTTCCATTTGTTGCATAACTTAAAATTATATTTCCTAATAAGAACCCTATTATTACTCCTATTTTTCCTATTTTGTTTAATAATCCTGCTATCATCCCAGAAATTGCAAATGCTGCAATTTGTACCGGATCTCCATTTTGTATGATTGCAATTACTACGCCTATTGTTACTCCAGATGTTGCGCCTATTAAGATTCCATTTTGCCATCCTAAAACTAGTACTACTAAAACACATAAAATATTTCTTATAGAATACCCAAATATTGCCAATTCTCCAAATGCTGATATTGCTATTGCGATTACTAAGCTTGTCCCTATTACTTCTTCTATTGAAAATGCTTTTTTAGTTTTAGAATCTTTTATTACTGAAATTGAACTCTTAAAAATTTTATAAAATATACTTGTTATTATTGTAAATAAAATTGCTGATAATATGTCATAAATTAATATTGGTCCAAACAATATTTTTACAATTTGTACTAATATTGTTGATACTATAAGATGTGGCATCAAACTTTTTTGCTCAGTTTTATCATTCATTTTGGGAATCACAAAAATTGAAAGAGCCATAAATACTAAACTAGTTAGTATATATGTAAGTAAACCTGAACTACCAAACCCTATAAATGTTCCTATACATGTTATTATATAAGGAATTAGTATTGGTATATTATTTGCTGTTATTGCCGCAATTATAGCAATAGCAAATGGAGCCATATTATTTCCAAATTGAACTATAGATACCATAAAAGATAATAAGTAAATTAATATTAATTGTTTTGAAAAATTTTGTTTAATAAAATTTTCCTTTAAGTTTTTCGTATTTGTTTGTCTTTCTTCTACATAATCTGTACTTATATTTTGAAACATCCTTTACCACCTCATAACTTCTTTAATATAGTTGTTATTTTATTATATTGTATTAACTTTTTTTGTCATTTTAGGTAATGTATATTAAAAAAGTTTTTTACAATTTGTGATATATTTATTATCTATCTTATCTTTTGTATTTATAATTTCTTTTTTCCGATTCCTATTTTATTATATATCCGTAGAAATTACAATATTTTGTCTTAATTTAAAAAATAAATTCCTATAAAATTATAGGAACCTATTTTTACATATTTATTAAATTATATTTAATATTTAATTTATTTAATATTTCTTTTTCCCTTTCTGTACAAGAAAAAATTATTATTTGATTTTTATAATTACTATTTAAATAATTTATTGTATTCATCAATCTATTTTTGTCGAAGAATACAAAGGATTCATCTAAGAATATTGGTAAATCTTCTTTTGATATTTCTTTTAATATTGCCATTCTTAAAGAAAAATATAGTTGTTGAATTGTTCCTTCACTTAAAACACTTATTGGTACATAGTTTCCATTTTCTATTTCTACTATAATATTATTATCTGTAATTTTTATATTCTTATATTTTTCATCAGATATTTTAGATATTGTCTTTGACAATTGGTTAGAAAATCTAGGTGTTATATTTTCTTTCATGTTTTTATATGCTTTTTCTAAGTATTCTTTTGCTATTTCTATTATTTCGCTACTATCTTTTAATTCATTATATTCATTTA
>CATZPY010000007.1 GCA_958422985.1 uncultured Clostridium sp. | reverse complement strand
TTATTTTATATATTTTTTTTAATTTCTAATCAAATTTAAAAGAACGTTTGTTTACAACAGGCGTTGAAAAACATTATTTTATATGATAAAATAACTATTATAAAATTACGATAAATTTGATGAGGAATAAAATAGTAAGAAAAAATATATTTGAAATTTTAGAAAATAAATGAAATATAAACTATTTCAAGACAACACTAAAGATGATAGGGATAGATATAAATATACATACTATCAAGAATATACAGTATTAACAGAAAACATTAATATGGTCTTAGAACATTTTAATTTCTGTAAAATGGAGTTTGAAAAGGAAGAAAAGATTATTTTGTTTGAAAAAAATTCTTCAGCAATAGCTGTTACTGAAATTGTAGGTGAAGATACTGCATGTAAAGTAATTAAATATAATCATTATTTATTAAAATGTTACTTTTAGCTTTTCTTCTAAATGAACAACTAAGCAGAAGTAAAAAGATAAGCCAGTTGAAAGAAAAAATGAAACAATAAAAATGGAGGTGAATTATATGCAAGAGTTAGCAAAGGGGGATTTAATTATATATGAAGATGAAAACGATAAAATTGAAATAGAAGCTTTTTTATATAACGAGACTCTTTGGTTACCTCTTAATAAAATAGCTGAACTATTTGAAAAAGATAAATCTACAATAAGTGAACATATAAAGAATATATTTGATGAACAGGAATTATCTAAAGATTCAACTGTTGGGAATTTCCCAACAGTTCAAATTGAAGGTAATCGTAAGGTTAATAGAAATATTGATTATTATAATCTAGATATGATAATAGCTGTTCGGATATAGAACGAATTCAAAAAAAGCAACAAAATTTAGACAGTGGGCGACAGAAGTTTTAAAATCATATATTATAAAAGGATATAGTATAAACAAAGAAAAATTAAAAAATCCGAATAGATTTGGTAAAGACTACTTTGATGAACTATTAGAAATCATAAAAGAAATTAGGACGAGTGAAAGAAGATTCTATCAAAAAGTAACAGATATTTTTGCAGGACATTGTTAATATGTATTTAGATATAGCAGAAAACAGAGCCAAGAGACAAATACCTATGAAAATGAAAGATTGGGTAGAGGAATTAAATACTATGCTAAAAACAAATAGATATGAAGTTTTAGATAATAAAGGCACTATATCAGCTGAACAGGCAAAAGAATTTGAAAAATTTAGGATTGAACAAGATAAAAAATATATTTCAGATTTTGATAAAATAATTGATGACTGCAAAAGAAAATAATGAAAATACTGCACTTTGTTTTCAACTCTAAAGGTACAAAAAATCGAGAAAACCATTTATATATTAATGTTTTCTCGATTTTTTTTGGAGGCTATAGTCAGGTAGACTAGCCTATGTAATTAGCTTATATCAAGATATTTAATAATTTATTGATTTTATTTTGTTACATTTTTGTCACATCTAAAATAATTTATTTTTTGTCTTTTTATATGATACAATGAGGGGCATTAAAAATTTGTAAAAGTTTGTGACATTCGGTTGTAAAATAATAAAAAATATTGTATAGTAAAGAGTAACCTTTCTTGTCAAAAGGTAGTTTTTACTAAAAAATGGAAAGGGGGCAAATGAGATGACACAAGCCGAACTTATTCGAGATCTGGTTGAAAAGCTATTAGCAGAAAGAGATAAGAACAACGAGCTTCAATCTAAACTTGAAGAATACAAAAAGAGTAAAGACTAATTGTTGTCATACATAGTCGAAGTGGGGAAATTTGTTACAGGGTTTCCTCGCTTTTTTAAGCATAAAAAAAGTAGATGTAGTTACAGATACATCTACAGCAAACAATATACACAAGCCGAACTAGAGTACATTGTTTAATGTAACTATATAATAACATTTTTTTTGATATTTGTCAAATGAAATTCTTGAAAAAGTTCTATAATTTTATATGTGTTAATTAAAAAAAAGTGTTAAGTTCATTTTGAGAGATACTCAAAAAACTTAAATAAACTTGAAAGGGAAAATGCCCTATTGTTAGGTAATATAAGGTAATGAGTAAATTTGATTAAAAACAAAAAACGTTGAAAAATCAACGTTTTTGTTCAAATATTGGAGGCGCCACCCGGATTTGAACCGGGGATCAGAGTTTTGCAGACTCGTGCCTTACCACTTGGCTATAGCGCCAATTTTTATTGATTCAAGATTGTGGAGCAGGTAGTGGGAATCGAACCCACAACTAAACCTTGGCAAGGTTTTATTTTACCACTAAACTATACCTGCAGAAACAATTTTATTAAAGCATATATATTCTATCAAATTATAAATAGTTCGTCAAGAGAAAGTTATAATATTTACGAATTTTATGAATATAACTTTTAATTTAATTACATAGCACATAATATTCAATATTTTCAAGTTTTTAGAAGAAACTATACAAATTGACTTAAAGGCTATATTTAGAGTATAATAAACAACATTATAAAAAGTAGGAGGATATTTATGCGGAAATTAATGTATGAAACATCTCAAACTCTTGTATATAAAGTACAAGAAAGCCAAAGCAAGAAAGTAGCAGTAGTAATTGGAAATGGAGATATTATAGACTTTAGACCAATGAAAATGCAAGAACCACTTTATGAAGGTTGTGATGTATATACTTTTTATTTTCGGAAAGAAAATGAAGGGTTAAAACCAGCAGGAGAGCAATTAGCAAGATGGCTAAAAACTGTAGAAAATATGTATGGAAAGATTTTTTTAGTAATGAAGTCCAAATGTGGCAACATGGTAATAACTTCTGTTGCAAACAATTTAACAAATTACTCTAAGTACAAAATCTTTGTTGTAAATGCTCCAATAGAAGGAACAGAAGCAGCTACTCCGAGCTTATTAAGAAAGCGAATATACAAAGATAAAGTTAAATGGAAAAAGCTAATTTATAAAATAGAAGATTTCATATTAATAAAAATTGTATATGGTAATTATCCAGTAGATTGGGATATACAAATAGGTTCAAACTATATGGAGAAAAACTTAGATGAAGAACTGCTAGAAAACTTCGATATAGCTGTAATTGCAAGTTCGTTAAATGGAAAACAATGCAAAACATTGCTAGATTCAATATTAAAGTGGTTTGACAAACGGTTTATGCTTTATGGGGATGGAATTGTATCTTTAAATTCACAATTGGGTTTTAAAGAACCAAAGAAAATATTTTCGGCTAATCATATTTCTATACTTAAAGATAGTAAAAAAATGATTCAAAAGGAAATAGAAAAAGAGAAGAAAAGACTGTAAAAATAAAGTGCTATCGTTTAAGTTAAGTTAAATAAACAATTATACTTAACTTAAACGAGGCACATATAAATTATAGTCTTCTTTTTCTTCTATGTAAATATTGTTATTTAGCAAAAATTAGAGTATAATAGACAAAGACTATTAATAAAAGGAAGAGGATAATATGAAAGTAGTAAAAAATATTTACAGAACACATACATGTGGTGAACTAAATATAAACAATATAAATGAAAAAGTAAAATTATCAGGTTGGGTTCAAAAAATAAGAAACCTAGGTGGAATGGTATTTATAGATTTAAGAGATGAATTTGGAATAACACAAATTTTAATAGATAATAAATTAGAAGATAAAATAAAGAATTTAACTACAGAAAGCTGTTTGCGTGTAGAGGGAAATGTTGTGGAAAGAGCAAGCAAAAATCCTAATATGCCAACAGGAGAAATTGAAGTAAAGGCAGAAGAAATCGAAATATTAGGAAAATGCAAAAATGTATTACCATTCGAAGTAAATACAAACCAAGAAGTAAGAGAAGACTTAAGACTAGAATATAGATTTTTAGACTTAAGAAGTGAAAAATTACACAATAATATTTTGCTACGTTCTAAAATATTAAAAGCAATAAGAGATAAAATGGATGAATTAGACTTTACAGAAATTCAAACTCCAATTTTAGCAAATTCTTCGCCAGAAGGAGCAAGGGATTATTTAGTACCAAGCAGACTAAATCCAGGTGAATTTTATGCGCTTCCACAAGCACCACAACAATTTAAACAATTATTAATGGTATCTGGTTTTAATAAATATTATCAAATAGCACCATGTTTTAGAGATGAAGACCCTAGAGCAGATAGAGCACCAGGCGAATTTTATCAATTAGACTTCGAAATGAGCTTTGCAACACAAGAAGATGTTTTTAAAGTAATAGAAGAAGTTGTACCATCTACTTTCGAGAAATTCACAAATTGGAAAGTAGACAAAGGACCATTTATACGTATTCCATATAAAGAAGCTATGGAAAAATATGGTATAGATAAGCCGGACTTAAGAAATCCTTTAATAATACAAGACGTTACAGAATGCTTTAAAGATTCAGAATTTAATGCATTTAAAGGAAAAACTGTAAAAGTTATAGTAGTGCCAGATGGAAATAATCAAGGTAGAAAATTCTTTGACAAAATGGGAGAATTTGCAATGTCAAATGATGTTGGCGCAAAAGGTTTAGCATGGGCAAAAATAGACGAAAATGGTGAAGTTACAGGTGGAATTTCTAAATTTATAACACCAGAAATAAAAGAACAATTACAAGAAAAGTATGATGCAAAAGATAATTGTGCAATGTTCTTTATAGCAGATGAATTTGCAAAAGCACAAAAAATAGCAGGTTTAGTTAGAATAGAACTTGGAAAAAGATTAGATTTATTAGAAAAGGATGTATATCGTTTCTGCTTTATTGTAGATTTCCCAATGTATGAGCTATCAGATGAAGGAACAATAGATTTTAGCCATAATCCATTTTCTATGCCTCAGGGAGGATTAGAAGCTCTAAATACAAAAGATCCATTAGACATATATGCATATCAATATGACTTAGTATGTAATGGTTATGAAATGGCTTCTGGTGCTGTTAGAAATCATGACCCAGAAATTATGGTAAAAGCATTCGAAATAGCAGGTTATACAGAAGATGATGTAAAAGAAAGATTTGGAGCATTATACAATGCATTCCAATATGGTACTCCACCACATGCAGGTGCTGCACCAGGAATAGACAGAATGGTTATGCTTATAGCAGATTCACAAAATATAAGAGAAGTAATAGCTTTCCCTAAAAATAAAAAAGCAAGAGATTTATTAATGAGGGCACCATCTGTAGTATCTAATGAACAATTAAAAGATGTACATATCAAATTAGATTTAGAAAAATAAATACATAAAATAAAAAAAAACTCATATAGTTATATAAAAACTATATGAGTTTTTTGTATGTGTGAGGTGGAAAATGTTTTTTTTAAGTAAAAAAAGAATAGTATTACTTGCAAGTTTATTAATAGCAGTTGTCGCAATTGGAATATTTCAAATGAGCTTAAAAGAAGAAAGTATAGAAACAGTAGCTTTGCCAGTTAGTAATAAGGTAATAGTGTTAGATGCAGGTCATGGCAATCCAGATGGTGGGGCTGTAAGTAAAAATGGAATATCGGAAGCAGATATTAATTTAAAAATAGTACTAAAATTACAAAATTTATTAGAACAAAGTGGTGCAACAGTAATATTAACAAGATCAGATGAAAATGGAATTTATGATGAGGATAAGACAAAACTAAAAAATCAAAAAATATCGGATATAAAAAACAGAGTAAAAATAGGAAATTCATCATCGGCAAATATTTTTGTATCTATTCATTTAAATAAAATACCACAAAGCCAATATTCTGGTTGGCAAACATTTTTTAAAAACGGAAGTGAGCAAGGAGAAAAATTGGCAACATCAATACAAGAAAATTTAAATAAAACAATTGAAAAAGAAAATAATAGAGTACCGATGAAGTTGGATAATGTATACATAGTAAAAAATGTGGAAATACCACTTACAATAGTAGAATGTGGTTTCCTTTCGAACGAAGAAGAAGAAAGAAAATTACAAGAAGATGATTACCAAAATAAATTGGCATGGGGAATATATAATGGCATAATAAATTATTTTTATAAATAAATATTAAGATACAAGCCACAATATGTTTTTTAAGCAAAGTAAAGTTCGTTAATTTAACGTATAAAATTACCAAACATGGAAAAAATAAGCCTAAAGCTATTTTAGGAGTGAGAATAACATGTTTGGTGTTTTATTAGATAAAAAGCAATTAGAAAAGTACATGGAAAAATTAGCATGTGACCATAATTTGAAACCTGAATCGGAAGAAAAAACATATCCAATACCGGCTTTAGAAAAAGATTTTGAATATATAACTATGGTATATAATTTGCTAAATGAACATATAAAACTTGGAATAGATATACATCCAGCAGGAGAATGGCTATTAGATAATTATTATATTATAGAAGAAAGAGTAAAACAAATAAAGGATGAGCTAACTCTTACAAAATATAAAAAGTTTTTAGGACTGGATAATGGCCACTATGCGGGATATGCAAGAATATATGTACTTGCAAAAGAAATGTGCACGTATACAGATAGCAACATAAATAAGGAAAATTTAGAGTTTATGCTTACATCTTACCAAAAAAGAAAAACTTTAAATATGGACGAAATATGGAATATAGAATTATTTATAAAAATTGTAATTATAGAAAATATAAAGGACATTTGCGAGAAAATATATGCAAGTCAAATGCAAAAATATAGAGTAGAAAATATAATAGAAAGATTGGTAGAAAAGAAGAATAAAGATGTACAAAAATTTAATAAAAAACAATACAAAAGTTACAAATTTGGTTATGGTGAGATGAAATATCCTTTTATAGAATATATGTCCTACAAACTAAAGAAAACAGATAAAGACAATTATGAATATATAGAAGCACTAGAAGAAGCAGTAGAAAAAATGGGAACAAATATTAATGATGTAATAAAAAAAGAACACTTTGGAATTGCTATAAAAAAAGTTTTGATGGGAAATTGCATAACAACTTTAAAAAATATATCAAGAATCGACTTTCAAGAGATTTTCGAAAGAATAAATGGAGTAGAAGAAATATTAAAAATGGATCCAGCAGAAGTGTACAATAAAATGGACTATAAAACCAAAGCATATTATAGGGGAAAAATAAAAGAACTTGCGAAAAAAACGAAAATATCAGAGGTGTATATTGCAAAAAAAATTGTAGAATTATCAACAGGGAAACAAGGCAAGAAAAGCCATATAGGATATTATTTAATAGATGAGGGTAAATTTGATCTATATAAAGAGATAAAATATAAACCAATTAATATGAAAAACGAAACAAAATTAAATTTGTTAATTGCATTTACATGGGGGGTTACATTACTAATAGCTATATTAATAGGAAAAATATATAATAATTATATTTTAAGTATATTGGTAGTTTTACCAATTCACGAAATTATAAATCAATTTATACAATACATTTTTAGCAAAATTGTAAAACCAAAGTTATTACCTAAAATAGATATGCAAAATACTATTACAAAAGAGCAAGCAACAATGGTTGTAATACCAACAATTATAGAGTCTAAAGAAAAAGTAGAAGAAATGTTTAGAAAATTAGAGGTATATTTTTTAGCCAACAAAAGCGATAATTTATATTTTACTTTGCTTGGTGATTGTAAGCCCTCTAAAATAGAAAGAAGAACCCAAGATAAAGAAATTGCAATTACAGGAATAAAACTAGTAAATGAACTTAATAAGAAATATAATAAAGAAATTTTTAACTTTTTATATAGAAAAAGAAAATGGAACGAAGGCGAAAATGAATATTTAGGCTGGGAAAGAAAAAGGGGTCTTCTTATGCAATTTAATTCTTTCCTAATAAATAGAAGCGAAGAGGATTTCGCTTTAAATACAATAAATAATATGAAAGAAATACCAAATATAAAATATATTATTACACTAGATTCGGATACAAATCTTATTTTGAATTCTGCATTCGAGCTTATAGGAACAATGGAACATATACTAAATAAGCCAGTGCTAAAGGATGGAATAGTAGTAGAAGGGCATGGAATAATACAGCCCAAAGTAGGAATAAATTTAGATGAAGCAGAAAAGTCTTGGTTTAGCAAAATATTTGCAGGTGCACCAGGAACAGATATATATACAAATGCAATTTCGGATTTTTACCAGGATAATTTTAATGAAGGTATATTTACAGGAAAGGGAATATATGAGCTAAATACTTTTTATAGAGTTCTAAAAGATGCTATTCCAGAGTACACAGTATTAAGCCACGATTTATTAGAAGGATCTTATTTAAGAGCAGGTCTTGCTACAGATATTTTACTTATGGATGGATACCCAAGTAAATTTATAGCTTTTATGACAAGGCTAGGCAGATGGGTTAGAGGAGATTGGCAAATATGTAATTGGCTATTTAAATATATAAAAAATAGTAAAGATGAAACTATAAAAAATCCAATTAATAGGTTATCTAAATATAAAATATTAGACAATTTAAGAAGAAGTATATTAGGACTGTTTATACTAATTTTATTATTAGTAGGAATTTATACAAATAAATTTGGAATTATTTTAATTTCTGTTATGGCTATTACAATAAATTTAATTTTAGAAGGAATAAATAAAATAATTTATAGAAAAGATGGTGAAAAATTTAAAAAGTCATTTGTTAAAACAGTAAATGGGTGGAAGGGTATAATTATAAAATTCGTACTAGATATAGGCTTTTTTCCAACTAAAACATATGTAGAAACCAAAGCGATTATACAGGCATTATACAGAAAATATGTAAGTAAAAAGAAATTGCTAGAATGGACAACTGCAGAAGAGGCAGAGCTAAGTAAAGATAATGACTTAGATTCGTATGCAGGTTATATGTTTATAAATTTGGTTTTGGCAGTTTTAATAAATGCTTTTACTATGAATTATATAGCAATTGTTATAGGACTATTGTGGCTTATAAGCCCAGTTATAAGTTTTAGAATAAGTAAACCAATTCCAGAAAAAGATCCATTAAAAAAGATAGACAAAAAGCATCAAAAATATATTGTAAATATTGCACACAAAACATGGGAATTTTTTAAAGATTATTTAGTGGAGGAAAACAATTATTTACCACCAGATAACTATCAAGAAAATAGAAAAGAAAAAATTGTAGATAGAACGTCTTGCACAAATATTGGTCTTGCAATGGTATCGGTAATTTCTGCTTATGACATGGGGTTTGAAAATATATATTCTAGTGTTAGCTTATTACAAAAGATGTTAGACACAGTAGAAAAATTAGAAAAGTGGAATGGTCATCTATACAATTGGTACAATATAAAAACTTTAGCACCACTAGAACCACGATATGTTTCTACCGTAGATAGTGGTAATTTTGTAGGATACCTTTATGTTGTAAAACAATTTTTAAAAGAGCATATTAGATTATATGAAAATGTGAAAGATTATATTTTATTAATAGATAGAATAATTACAAATACTAATTTTTCTTTATTATATGATAATTCGTCTAGGTTATTTTCTATAGGTTTTGATGTATCTACCAATAAACTTACAGATTCTTATTATGACTTACTAGCTTCAGAAGCAAGACAGGCTAGTTTTATAGCTATTGCAAAAAAAGACGTTCCAGTAAAACATTGGGCTTGCTTAAATAGAACATTAACTGCTATGGATGGGTATAAAGGATTAATTTCTTGGTCTGGAACAGCGTTTGAATATTTAATGCCAAATATAAATATGAAAAGTTACCATGGCAGTTTATTAGATGAATCTTGTAAATTTATGATTATGAGCCAGATAAAATATAGCGAAAAGCTAAACATACCATGGGGAATTTCTGAATCTGCATTCAATTTAAAAGATTTAAAATCCAATTATCAATATAAAGCTTTTGGAATACCATGGCTTGGTCTTAAAAGAGGATTAGGAGATGAAATGGTTATTTCGTCTTATGGAACTGTTCTTGCAATATGTGATTATCCAAGAGAGGTTTTAGAAAATATAGAAAGACTAGAGAAAGAAGGTGCTTTTGGAAAATATGGATTATATGAAGCAATAGATTATACCAAAAGTAGGCTAAAGAAAAATGAAAAAAATGAAGTGGTACAAACGTTTATGGCTCACCACCAAGCTTTAATTTTAATTTCTATAAATAATTTTTTTCATAAGAATATTGTTCAGAAAAGATTTTCGAAAAATCCAGAAATAGAAGGAACAGAAATTTTATTACAAGAAAGAATGCCAGAAGATATTATTATTACTAAAGAGAAAAAAGAACTGCCAGAAAAACTTAAATATAAAGATTATGAATCATATTACAGAGTAGAATTAGACAACGTGGAAAAACAAGGAAGATGTAATGTAATTTCTAACCAAGAATATAGTGTGTTAATGGATGCAAAAGGAAATGGATATAGCAAAATAAATAATATTTATATAAATAGATATAAAAGTACAGATGAAAATTTACAAGGAATTAATTTTTTTATAAGAAATATAAGTGCAAACAAAATTTGGACTTCAAATTATTATAAAGATATTGTAAAGCCAAGTAAGTATAAGGCTATATTTAAGCCAGATAGTAATACAATAGAAAGAACAGATGGGAATATAGAAACAACAATAGATGTTACTGTTAGCCAAAACGGACCTACAGAAATAAGAAAGATAGAGTTTAATAATATTGGGAATGAAGATGAAATAATAGAAGTTACAGGATGCTTTGAACCAATTATATCTGATATTAATGCAGATATAGCTCACAAAGCATTTAACAATTTATTTTTAAGATATGATTTTAATAAAGAAAATCAAACTTTAATAATAGAAAGACGTAAAAGAGATGAAAATAGTGAAGGAATATTTTTAGGGGTTAATTTTTATACAGAAAATGAGACGATGGGAGAATTAGAATACGAAATAGACGCACAAAAGTTTAATAATTTTAATGATATGAACTTTCCTAAATCAATAAAGGAAGGAAAGAGATTTTCAAATTCTATAGGACTTGTTACAGAACCAATTGTAGCAATAAAAAGAACATTAAAGATTCCAGCACATAAAAGTGTGGAATTGTATTTTATAATATCTGTAGCAAAAGAAAAAGAAGAACTAGTTATGAATATAGAAAAAATAAAAAATCAAGAGGCTGTACGTAATATTTTCGAAATTTCTAAAGCAAAGGCAATAGAAGAGGCAAGATATTTACAAATAAAAGGAAATGAACTTGCAGAATATCAAAAACTAATATCCTTATTAATAAATCCTAGTTATGTTAGTTGGTATTACAAAAATAAAGTTAAAGATGCAAATTTTAAAAAGAGTGATTTGTGGAAGTTTGGAGTTTCTGGAGATTTTCCCATCTTGATGTTAAAACTAAAAAATATAAATGATATGTATTTATTAAATGAACTTTTAAAACTGTACGAAATTTTAAGGATAAAAAATATTCCAATAGAATTTATTATTTTAAGTGAAGAAGATTATTTAGTAGAATATATAAATTCTGCAATATTAAATACGCATTTAGAATATATGAAAAATGTAAGGTGTGGAATATTTGTAATGGTTGCTAGCAATCTTACACAAGTAGAGAACGATTTATTTTTATTTGCTTCTAATTTAATAATAGATGCTAATTTAGGAAATATAAATTATCAATTAAATAAAATAAAGAAACTGTATAATAAGCAAAGAAAAGAAGTAATAAATCCATTAGAAGAGATAGAAATTAAGCAAAACGAGAAAATAAGAATTCCTAATTTGGAGAAAATAGATTCTAGTAAAAATTTAAAATATTATAATGAATATGGAGCTTTCGCAAAAAATGGAAAGGAATATTATATAAAGACTAATAAAGATATTTTACTTCCAACAGTTTGGAGCAATATACTTGCTAATAAAAATTTTGGAACACTAGTTACAGATGGAGCAGGTGGATATACATGGAGTAAAAATAGTAGATTAAATAGGATAACAGCATTTACAAATTATGCTAGTAAAGATATACCTTCAGAAATTGTATATTTTATTAACAATGAAAATAAAAGATTTTGGACAATAGGAAATAGGGCTGTAGAAGATAATAATGACTACTATGTAACATATGGATTTGGATATACAAAATATAATCATACAGCAGATGGAATTATTCAGACAGATGAAGTATTTGTTCCAAAAGATGATAAGGTAAAAGTTAATTTAATAAATTTAAAAAATACAACAGATAAGCCAAAGAAGATAAGTATATTTTACTATTTAAAGCCGGTTTTAGGAGAAGATGAACTGCAAACAAATGGAAAAATAGAAGTTAAACTGAATAAAAACATTATATATGCACTAAATAAAATGGATGAACTTACAAACGAAACTAGCTTTGTTTCTAGTAGTCTAGAGATTAATTCGTATACTGGTAGTAAAAAGTCATTTATAGGAAATAGTACAATAAAAAAACCAGTAGCATTATTTACAAATAATTTAGATAATAGTAGTGGGATAGGTGAGAATAGTTGTATTGCAGTAAAAATGAATATAGAATTAAAGCCATATGAATCTAAAGACATATCATTAATGCTTGGACAAGATGAAAGTAATAACATTAATAACTTAGTAGAAAAATATAGAAGCACAGAAAATTGCAAAAAGATTTTAGAGGAAACAAAAGAATATTGGAAAGATATAGTAAATACTATTCAGGTGGAAACACCAATAGAATCTATGAATATACTATTAAACGGTTGGCTTGTTTACCAAACAATGGCTTCAAGACTATTAGGTAAAACTCGGATATTACCAATCTGGGGGAGCAATTGGCTTTAGAGACCAACTTCAAGATGCACTTAATTTAAAATATATAGATATAAATATATTAAAAAATCAGATTATAAAAAATAGTCAACATCAATTTATAGAAGGAGATGTAGAACATTGGTGGCATGACATAAGCCAAATGGGAATAAGAACGAAGTTTTCAGATGATTTATTGTGGCTTCCTTATGCAGTGCTAGAATATATAAGAATTACAGGAGATAAAGACATTTTAAACATAGAAACTAATTATATAGAAGGAGAAATTTTAAAAGAAGATGAACTAGAAAGATATAGTTTATACCATACTTCTAAAACTAAGGGAACAATATATGAGCATTGCAAAAAAGCTATTGAAAGAGCATGCAATTTCGGAGCAAACGGGCTTCCTAAGATTGGTTCTGGAGATTGGAATGATGGATTTTCTAATATAGGACCAAAAGGAGAAGGCGAAAGTGTATGGCTTGCATTTTTCTTATATGATATTTTAAACAAATGGGTAAATGAGATGAAAATAGATGGGGATGAAAGATATATAGAAATTTTAGATTCTTTAAAGCGAAATATAAATAAAAATGCATGGGATGGAAAATGGTTTAAACGTGCTTTTATGGATGATGGAACTCCTATTGGAAGTATGGAAAATGAAGAATGTAGAATAGATGGTATATCACAAAGCTGGGGAGTTATTTCTGGTGCAGCAGATAATGATAAAAAATTTATAAGTATGAATAGTTTAGAAACACATTTAATAGATAAAGAAAATGGATTAATAAAACTATTAGATCCGCCTTTTGAAAATGGAAATTTAGAGCCGGGTTATATAAAATCATACTTGCCAGGTGTTAGAGAAAATGGTGGACAATATACACATGGTGCAGTATGGGCAATAATTGCAGAGGCTTTATTAGGGTTTGGTGATAAAGCTGTAGAAATGTTTAAGATTATAAATCCTATAGAGCATACTAGAACAAAAGAAAGTACAAACAAATATAAAGTAGAACCATATGTAGTTTCTGCAGATGTATATAGTAGTAAAAATTTAGCAGGAAGAGGTGGTTGGACATGGTATACAGGTTCTAGTGGTTGGCTCTATACAGCAGGAATTGAATATATTTTGGGATTAAAAATAAGTAATAATTGTTTAAGTATAACCCCATGTATATCTAAAGAGTGGAAGGAATATAAAATAAATTATAAATATAAAAGTACAATTTACCATATTAATGTAAAGAATCCAGAAGGGAAGAATACAGGTGTTACTAAGGTTTATTGCAATGGAAATGAGAATTTTGAAAAGAAGATTAAATTAATAGATGATGGTGAAATTTATAATATCGAAGTAATAATGTAAATAAAAAAGGCTTAAGTTTTAAACTTAAGCCTTTTTGTATAGTAGGAAAGTTTGCCTAGGAGGAGAACTTTCTGTACTAGATAATTATGGCGTATTTTAATAATAATTTAAACTTCATCTTCAATAGATAATTTTGCATAATAATCTTTATTAAATTCTGTATCATATTGTACATCATCAAATATTTCTGGCATTTCTTCTTTAAAATATAATAAAAGTGGTATTAATACTTGTCTAATAGCTGGATGAACATGGTTTGTTGTTCTTAGTTCTAATATATGTTTCCATTCACGAATATTTGCAGTCATTGTATATTCTGCAGCTGTAGAATGAGGTAAAAGCTCTCTTACCATATCTGTAGAAGCTCCTAACTCTTTCATTTTTATGTAATTTTTTTCTATATTTTGCATTGCATCTTTCCAAGTGTTATACATTTCTTCATTTTCTATATAAACAGGATTTATAAATGATATTTCGTTACCATATTTATCTTTATTATAGCTACAATATCTAGTAGATTCTATAGAAAAACTTGCGAATCTATGTCTAGTTAAATCTTTATAAGATCCAATATCATTATAAATTCTAACTGTAACTTTTTCGTGTTCTAATACAGATTCGTGACCTCTTGTTATGCAATTGGTTAATAATTTTTTATAACTATCTTCTGTAATACTTCCTTCTGAACGATAGCAAGTTCTACAAGCTCTTTCTAGCTTTTTCATTATTTTTTTTCCATCAACTTTTTCAACTTTTATCCAAGGTTCTACAATTCTCATAATACATCTCCTAAAAAATATTTGCAATCTCAAAATAGAAGTGAAATACATTAATTAGAAATTGCATAAAAAAATTAATGTATTTATTTTTTTTAATATATCAAAACTTAAAAAAATTTACAAGAAATTTTAAACAATTGACTATAAAAAATAATTGTGATAATATTTTTAGACTACTTGTAGAAGAAATTTTTTTCATAGTAAAGGAGGACATAATTATGCAAAGAACTATGGAAGCAATGTTTTTGAACCTGTACGAGGAAATCTTCAAGGAAGATGGAAATGTAGACTTATATTCTAGTAAAGAAAAACGGAAAGAATTTATAGAAGTCTGCTTTTCATTAAGGAAGGGAATTAACTTTGGAAATACGAAAACCGGTGAAATTCGTGTAGACGAAGTAAAAGCTTTAAGAAAGGAAATCTTAGCTACAGCATTAGTAGAAACATATGAGGAGGTATTTACTCCTAAAGGTGAAATAAAGCCTTGCGGAAGAGAAAAGTGCATAGAACTTATAAAGGTATGTTCTATGATAGATCCAAATACCGACTATGGAAGTGAACAAACAGGTTTTCTGAATAAGCGAAATGTTTTAAAATTAAGATGGCGAGTCTAACGACTCGCTTTTTTTTTATGTGTACATAAATTTACATAATCTATTTGACAAAAGCAGTGGAATTATAGTATAATACAAAACAGTGGTTATCCAAAATAAGGATACAATAAAGAGATTTAAGTTTTATATATGTAAGAAGATAGCTATTAACTATATAGGTCCGGAAATATAATATATAGTAAAAAAAGAATAGTTATAAAATTATTAAGAGAGTTTTTACAATTATTGTATATGATGTTAAAATTTTGTGTATATTAAAATAAAGAGAAATTTATTTATAAAAAAGTTGAAGAATAGGACGGAAAATAAATATAAGAAATAATTTTATTATAGCATAAAGTTGTAAATGAAACAGTATTCATTTATATAGCAAGTAATAAAATAAATTTTTTATGTAATAAAACATCAATTAATAAAAAGAAAAAGAGAATATCTTAAATAATAAAATAGGGACAAGTTAATAATTTCTTCTAATCATAGATAAGTTTAAATTAAAATTAGAAAGAAGGAGTAGATAAAATAATGACGGAAGAAAACCAAAAAGTAGAAAATGAGAAAAAGATGAATACAGAAACAAAAAGAAGAAGAAAAAATTATTCACCAAGAACAAAAACAGAAGCTTCAAAACAAGCTAATACAGAAAATACAAAAACAACAAGAAGTAAAACAACTAGAAAGCCAAGAAAAACAGCATCAAAGCAAGAAGACTTTAAGTTTAAATCTGGTAAGCTAAAAATAATTCCATTAGGTGGTTTACACGAAATTGGAAAAAATATAACAGTATTCGAATATGAAAATGATATTATTATAGTAGATTGTGGTTTAGCGTTCCCAGAAGACGACATGCTTGGGGTAGATTTAGTTATACCAGATATAACATATTTAGAAAAAAACAAAGATAAAATAAAAGGATTAATTGTTACACATGGTCACGAAGATCATATTGGTGCAATACCATACTTATTAAAAAAGATAAATGTACCAATTTATGCAACAAGATTAACTTGTGGTCTTATAAGAAATAAACTAGAAGAACATAAATTATTAAAAACAACAAAATTAGTAGAAGTAAAACAAGGAGAAACAGTAAAAGCTGGTAAATTTAATGTAGAATTTATAAGAAGTTCACATAGTATTCCAGATTCAGTTGCATTAGCAATTAAATCACCAGCCGGAACTGTAATTCATACAGGAGACTTTAAAATAGACTATACTCCAATAGATGGAGAAATAATGGATTTCGGGCGTTTAGCAGAACTTGGAAACGAAGGAGTTTTAGCTCTTATGTCAGATAGTACAAACTCTGAAAGAAAGGGTTATACAATGTCTGAAAAAACTGTAGGAGATGTTTTCGAAAGACTATTCCAAGGTTGTAGAAAAAGAATAGTTGTTGCAACTTTTGCTTCAAATGTTCACAGAGTTCAACAAATAGTAAATTGCGCTGTAAGATATAACAGGAAAATTGCGGTTTGTGGTAGAAGTATGATAAATATGATAAATACAGCAAGAGAATTAGATTATATTAAAGTTCCAGATAATGTATTTATAGACATAGATATGATAAAGAATTATACAGATGATCAACTTGTAATTATAACAACAGGAAGCCAAGGAGAGCCAATGTCAGCTCTTACAAGAATGGCTTCAGGAGACCATAGAAAAGTGCAAATTACACCAAATGATTTAATTATAATATCTGCAAATCCAATACCAGGAAATGAAAAATTAGTTTCTAAAGTAATAGATGACTTAATGCAAATTGGTGCAGAAGTTGTTTATAGTTCTTTAGCAGATGTACACGTTTCTGGTCATGCTTGCCAAGAAGAGCAAAGATTAATGTTATCTTTAGTAAAACCAAAATATTTCTTACCAGTACATGGTGAATACAGACAGTTAAAAGCTCATGCAGAAACAGCCGAAGAAATGGGAGTAGAAAAAGATAATATATTTATGCTTACAAATGGTAGAGTGTTAGAAATGAATGAGGAAGAAGCTAAATTTACTACATCAGTACAATCTGGAAGAGTATTAGTAGATGGTTTAGGAGTAGGAGATGTTGGAAATATAGTACTTCGCGACAGACAACATTTATCTCAAGATGGATTAATTATAATTGTAATGACAATGGATTCTTCAACAGGAGAAATAATTGCAGGTCCAGATGTTATATCTAGAGGATTTGTGTATGTTAGAGAATCTGAGAACTTAATGGAAAATGTAAAAGCAGTTATAAGAAATGAAATTACAAAATGCGAAAAGAAACATATTACAGATTGGTCTACAATTAAATCTAATTTAAGAGATAATTTAAAAGACTATATCGCACAAAAAACAAAGAGAAATCCAATGATTTTACCAATTATTATGGAAGTATAAGAAAATACAGTAATACCAATTGTATTACTTTTAGATTACATTTTTATGTATAATATTGACACTAAAGATAGATTATAATATAAATTAGTTACAAAGGACATAAATAAATAGAGAGGATTGCTCCTCTCAAAAACGGTTATTCATCTAGATTGGAGTTCGTTGCCTGAACTTCAATTTTTTTATTGCCATCTGTTACTGTTGCTTTAGAATTGTAGCCTTTAGATATTGCAAAGCAAAATCCAATGCCTACAATTGCCGCAACAACAATTCCGGCGATTATTAAAGCTATACTCGTGATGTCATTAACATTGCTCATAGCTTCACCCTACTTTATAAAATATTCTACTAACAGTTGAAAACTGTAGTTTTTCTAGCAGTTAAACTGTTCAACTGCTAGTTCATATCATATAATGTCAGATGAATAACTAGACACATTTTATCAAAAAAAGAAAAAACTGGAAGAAAATAAGCAATAATGTCTATTAAATAAATTTTTATAATTTGTTATTCAATGTATAGAATTTAGAAGTACTGTGTAAGTTAATATAGTAGCTTAAAAATATTGACACATCAAGTATAAATAGTAATTATAAATTAAACTCAAGATATATATAGCACTAAAATTTTTTGAAAATTATTATGGAAGGATTGAATAAAATAATCGGGATTTTAAGGATCGTCACCGAATCCCGAAATCCCGATTAAGTTTAGTTAATATAATTTTAAAGTATCTTCAATAACATATGAAACAGGTAAAACATCGTCATTATCTGTATTAATCTCGAATGCAATTCTGTCATTAGTATCTTTTAATACATTAATAGTAACAGTACCTATATTCAAAATAATCATCTCCCATCCCCATATAGTGTAGAGCATGGTAGCACATTTATATTAAAAAGTCTGTCGAAACTTGTCGACAAACTAAAATAATTTTATTTTTTTATAATTTATATAAATTTTTTAAAGTAAAACATAAAAACAAGCTAAAAAAGTGAATTTTAAAGCAAATGACAAAAAAATTATTTTACAAAAAATTATAAAGTAAATTTGTAAAAAGATAATTAATAAAAATGATGTGTATTTTGACAAAGAAAGATATAGGTAGAAAGTTTACATAAGTTTTGGTTGACAATAATTAAAACTGTTGTTATAATATTATTGTACAAATAAAGCGCGAATAAAATAAATCGATGATTAAGAGAGTAATTTTATATGAAGCGACAGCGAGTTAGGTAGAGTGAGAGCTAACAAGTGTAGTATAAAATGAAAAGAACTTATGAGTGGTTATGGGAAAAGTAAAAAACTTAGTATCATAACTCGCAGACTCGGCGTTACAGAGGTTAAGTGATTTATATATAATTTAAAGAAAATTTATATAGATAATTAGAGTGGTACCACGTTTATAGCGTCTCTTTAAGAGGCGCTATTTTTGTTTTTTTAATTAAAAAATTTAAATATAAATCACTAAATAAAAAAAGATAGGAGGAAGTAAAATGAGTTTTAAGAAAATAATTTTATCATATTCAGGAGGATTAGATACATCTATAATTATTACTTGGTTAAAGGAAAATTACAATAATTGCGAAGTAATAGCAGTTACAGGAGATGTTGGTCAAGGAGAAGAAGAATTAGAAGGATTAGAAGAAAAAGCAATAAAAACAGGAGCATCTAAAGCATATATTTTAGATTTAAAAGATGAACTTGTAAACGAATATATTGCACCAGCAATAAAAGCAAATGCAATGTATGAAGGTCAATATTTATTAGGTACACCATTTACTAGACCTCTACTTGCTAAAAAATTAGTTGAGATAGCAAAAAAAGAAAATGCAGATGCAATTTGCCATGGTTGTACAGGTAAGGGAAATGACCAAGTTAGATTTGAACTTGCAATAAAATCTATTGCACCAGATATGCCTGTTATAGCACCATGGAGAATATGGGACATAAAAGGAAGAGAAGATGCAATTTGTTATGCAGAAGAGCATAAAATTCCATTAAAAATAAATAGAGCAACTAATTATTCTAAAGACAAAAATTTATGGCATTTATCACATGAAGGATTAGATTTAGAAGACATAGCAAATGTTCCAAACTATGACAAAATATTAGAAATGGGTGTTACACCTCAAAAAGCTAAAAATGAAGAAACAGTGATAGAAATAGAATTTGAAAAAGGGATACCAGTTGCATTAAATGGAGAAAAATTAAACTTGGTAGATTTAATAGAAAGACTAAATAAAATCGGTGGAGAAAACGGTATTGGAATATTAGATATGGTAGAAAATAGGCTAGTAGGAATGAAGTCAAGAGGAGTATACGAAACACCGGGAGGAACAATAATATATAGAGCACATACATTATTAGAATCAATTTGCTTAGACAAAGATACAATGCATTTTAAACAAATAGTGGGAAATAAGTTAGGAGAATTACTATATGATGCTAAATGGTATACACCACTTAAAAGTGCTATAAATAGTTTTATAGATAAAACACAAGAAACAGTAACAGGTAAAGTAGGCTTAAAATTATATAAAGGAAATATAATTCCAAATGGATTAGAAAGCAAATATTCATTATATTCTATAGAAACAGCTTCATTTGATGAAGATAATAATTATAACCAAAAAGATGCAGAAGGTTTTATAAATTTATATGGTTTACAAAGTAAAATGATTTCAAAAGTTTTAAACGGAGGTGATTAAAATGCCTATGTGGGAAGGAAGATTCTCTAAAAACTTAGATAAAAGAACAAATGACTTTAATTCTTCTATAAAATTTGACTATAAACTCTATAAAGAAGATATAGCAGGGAGTATAGCACATGCAAAAATGCTTGCAAAACAAAATATAATTCAAAAAGAAGATGAAGAAAAGATAATATTTGGTTTAAACTCTATTTTAAAAGATATTGAAAGCGGTAATTTAGAATTTGACCCAAATGCTGAAGATATACATATGTTTATAGAGTCAGAATTAACTAAGAGAATTGGAAGTAGTGGAAAAAAATTGCATACAGCAAGAAGTAGAAATGACCAAGTAGCTTTAGACATTAGAATGTATTTAAAAAAGCAAAACTTAGAAATAATAAAAAACTTAAAGAAATTAATAACTACTTTAATTTTTAAAGCAAAAGAAAATACAGAAACAATTATGCCGGGTTATACACATATGCAAAGGGCACAACCTATAACTTTTGCACATCATTTAATGGCATATGCTGAAATGTTTAAAAGAGATATAGAAAGATTAAATGAAACATATACAAGAACAGATATATGCCCAATTGGAAGTTGCGCATTAGCTGGAACAACTTACAATTTAGATAGAGAATTTGAAGCAAAAGAACTTGGATTTTCTCAAATTTCTGCCAATAGCTTAGATGGAGTTTCAGATAGAGATTTTATAATAGAATTATTATCAGATATTTCCATTATAATGATGCACTTATCAAGAATAAGCGAAGAAATAATACTATGGAGTTCGTGGGAATTTAAATTTATAGAATTAGATGATAGCTTCTCTACAGGTTCTTCTATTATGCCACAGAAAAAGAATCCAGATATTACAGAATTAATTAGAGGAAAAACAGGAAGAGTATATGGAAGTTTAATGGCTATGCTAACAGTTATGAAGGGAACTCCACTTGCATATAATAAAGATATGCAAGAAGATAAAGAATTAATATTTGATGCAATAGATACAGTAAATTTAAGTCTTTCTACAATAGATCCTTTAATAGATACAATGGTAGTACTTAAAAAAAATATGAAAGCAGGTGCTGAAAAAGGTTTTATTAATGCTACAGATTGTGCAGATTATTTAGCTCAAAAAGGAATACCTTTTCGAGATGCATACAAAGTTGTTGGAAACATTGTAAAATACTGTATTCAAAATAATACAACTTTAGAAAAATTAAACATAAAAACATATAAAGGGTTTAATGATTGTTTTGAAGAAGATATTTACAATGTTGTAGATTTAATGAATTGTGTAAACAAACGTGATGTTATTGGTGGACCAGCCAAAAGACAAGTGGAATTTCAAATAGATAAATTTGAAAAATGGCTAAAAATGTGATAAAATAGAAGTTGAAAACAAAATAAAATCATGATGCCAGAATTTGGCAAAAGGAGGACAAAAACATGGTTAGAATCGACATAACAATTATTTTTAATGGTGAGGTATTAAAATATCAAAATGTAACAGACATTAAAGAAGACGATACCAGTGTTACCTTTAAGGATAAAGACGAACATGTCCATACTTTCCATAGAGTATCATATCATAAGGAAAGCTATTGGCCACCCATTAAAGAAAAAGATCTACCACCAGTTCTTTAAAATAGAAACAAGCCAGCAGAGCTAGTAACAGCTGGCTTGTTTCTATTTATATAATTATAAAAAATAGTGTAAATTGTAAAAGTAAAATATAGTTTGTAAAACTAACGTCTATTGTAAGATCATTATAAAAGATAGTAAGAGTTAAACCAACTTTAAGTATTGATATAAAAGTAAAAATATTGTATAATATATAGGATTTTAGACTATAAGCTATAAGTAAGTTTTAATATAAAAATAAAGGAGAGATAAAAATGGACTATAAAGACTTAGCAGATTTAATATTTCCAGATGTAAAACCGATAGAGTATTATGAAGAAAAATACCCAAAAAGAAATTTAAAAGAAGGAGCAATAGTAAGTAGATTTGCACCAAGCCCAACAGGATTTGTACATATTGGTGGGTTATACCAAGCATTAGTTGCAAGAAAAGTTTCAACTCAAACAGAAGGTGTATTTTTCTTAAGAATAGAAGATACAGACCAAAAAAGAGAAATAGAAAATGGTATTACAGATATTGTTAGTTCTTTAAAAGACTTCGGAATAGAAGAAGACGAAGGAATGGTAAACGAAACAGAAGGAAAAGGTAATTATGGTCCATACAAACAATCTTTAAGAGGAGAAATATATAGGTCATATGCCAAATATATGATAGAACTAGGAAAAGCATATCCTTGTTTCTGCTCGCAAGAAGAGGTAGATGAAATAAGAAAAAAACAAGAAGCAGCAAAAGTTAGACCAGGTTATTATGGTGTTTGGGCAAAATGTAGAAAATTAACAGTAGAAGAAATGGCAGAGAAAATAAAAGCTGGAGAAAAATATATAATTAGATTTAAGTCACCAGGAAGAGAAGATAGAAAAATAAAACATCATGATGTTATAAAAGGAAATGTAACTTTTCCAGAAAATGACCAAGATATAGTAATAATTAAGGCAGATGGTCTTCCAACATACCATTTTGCACATATTGTAGATGACCACTTAATGGGTACAACACATGTAATAAGAAGTGACGAATGGCTTTCTTCAGTTCCATTACACTTACAACTGTTCCAAGAAATTGGGTTTAAAGCACCAAAATATGTACATATTTCCCCAATTATGAAAAATGATAATGGAAATAAAAGAAAATTAAGTAAAAGAAAAGATCCAGAAGCTGCAGTTAGTTATTATGCAGAACAAGGAATTCCAGCAGAAGCTGTAAAAGAATACTTATTAAATATTGCAAATTCAAATTTTGAAACTTGGAGAAGAGCAAATCCAACAGAAAACATGGAAAAATTCGAATTACAACTAAATAAAATGAGTGTAAGTGGAGCTCTTTTTGACATGGTAAAATTATTAGATGTATCAAAAACAGTTATATCAAGATTTACAGCAGAAAAAGTATATAATGAATCTTTAAAATGGGCAGAAAAATACGATAAAGAATTAGAAGATATGCTAAAAGGAAATAAAGAATACGCATTAAAGGTATTTGGAATAGAAAGAGGAAATAAGAAACCACGTAAAGATATATCAAAATGGTCAGATGTAAAAAATGAAATTTCATATATGTATGATGAAAAATTTAATAATCAAAATATTAATTATGAATATCAAAAAATATCAAATAGTGATAAAATAAAAACAATATTAGAAGAATATATAAATAATTATTTTGATGAAAAAGATGACAAACAACAATGGTTTGACAAAATAAAAGACTTATCTGGAAAATTAGGATATGCAAGTGAAGTTAAAGAATTTAAAGCAAATCCAGATAAATATGAAGCACATGTTGGAGATGTAAGTACTGTTTTAAGAATAGCATTAACAGGAAGAACAAATACACCAGACATGTACGAAATAATGAATATAATGGGCAAAGATAGAATAAAGGAAAGATTTGAAAAAGCAAAACAAGAATTGTAATTAATAAGGGAGAAAAGCCTATGGATAAATTAACAGATGTAATTAATTATTTTAAAACAATTGATTTAAAACAAATAATAGATATTTTAATAGCTATTGCAGTTATAATATTTTTTTATATATTTAGTTCAAGTATGTCTTATATTTTAATAAGAATTTTTAAAAGGAAAAAGACAGATAAAGATAGAATAAAAAAGATGCCTTTTTACAAGCCTTTAAAAATATTTTTTATAGCTTTAGGTATATTTATTGCAACGAAAGTTCTACAAATACAAGGTAAAGCAATGGCTATAATAGAGCTATTATTCAAAATAACATCGGTTATTTTACTTGCAAAATCTTTAGCAGATTGTTTTTCTATGGATTCAAAAACAATGAAAAAATTGCAAAGAAAATTTATGACAGATGCAGATGATAACAGAATAAATTTTATATATAAAATAATTAGATGTGGAATTTATATAATAGCAACTTTTATTGTTATGGCATTACTAGGAATAAACCTAAATACTATACTTGCAGGTTTAGGAGTAGGAAGTGTTGTTTTAACACTTGCAGCACAGGATACTGCAAAAAACTTATTTGGTGGTTTTATGATATTAATGGATAAACCATTTGTTATAGGAGACTGGGTGCAGACTCCAAACTATGAAGGGATTGTAGAAGACATAAGCTTTAGAAGTACAGGAATAAGAACATTTGACAACTCACTTGTGAATATTCCAAATGGAGTATTATCAAATGAAGCAGTAATAAACTGGAGTAAAATGGAAAAAAGAAAGTATAAATTAGACTTAAAATTACCATTAGATACACCAGTAGAAGTAATACAAAGAATAACAAGCAAGATATATTTTATGCTAATAAACCATCCAAGTGTAATAAACGATGATACGTATGTAAAATTCGACGAAATAGAAAGAGATGGCGTATCTATAATGATATATGTTTTTACAAATTCGGTAGACTATGGCAGTTATCTTAATGCTAAAGAACATATAAATAAAAATATATTGGAAATTTTGGAAAGAGAAGGAGTAGAATTAGCATACCCAACAAGGACTGTATTAGTAAAGGGATTTGGGGACGGTCCTGAAAATTCTGGTAAGAAAATAGTAAATAACTTATAAAAAGGGCTGTGCAATAGTTGCAAAGTACTTAGAAATAATAAAGAGATAGTGAATTAAAAAAATATTTTTAGTTCGCTATTTTTTTTGTATAGTAGGAAATTACTCCTTGTAGGAGTAATTTCTGTACTAGAGAATTATGGCGCAATTTAGATTTTCTTAAAATTTACATTTGCTAGAAAATCTTAGGTGCGCTTTTTGTATGTATAATTATTTTACTTATAGAGAGAATAAGAAAAGTGGCTTTGCCAAATGTACAGATTGCTTCGCAGTCGCACAAGACTAAGGAAACTTAACCTTGTTACTTCAAAAAATCTAACGATTTTTTGAAGTAGTAAAAAAAGGGTTGACAAAACAACATAGTATCAATATAATAATAACAATAACTTATTAACTTTTTGATAATATCAAATAAAGGAGAGGTGCTTATGAAAGATGATAAAGTAATAGTAGTATTTGGAGGATCATTTAATCCACCTTTAAATTCACATTTTTCATTAGCCGAGCAAATTATTTCTGAGTACAAAAATGTAGAAAAGGTTATTTTTGTACCAGTAAGTGAAAAATATGAAAAAGAGGGATTACTAAATAATAAGTATAGGTATGAAATGCTAAAATGTGTTTGCGACAAAAACGAAAAATTCGAAGTATCAGATATAGAGTTAAGAAAAGAAAGACAGCCTTTTACAATAGAAACTCTAGACAGAATACAAGAGAAATATCAGGACAAGACTATATGGTTTACAACAGGAAGTGATAATTTAAAAGAATTAAATACATGGGAAAAAAGTGATGAACTAGTAAAAAAATTTAAAGTACTTGTTTTAGAAAGAGATGATGATTGCTTAGAAGAAATTATAAATAATAATAAATTTTTAAAGGAAAATGAAAACTCATTTATAAAAGTAAAAAATAATATTAGAAGTAGCTTAAGTTCATCATTTGTAAGAGAAAAAATTAGAGAAGGAAAAAGCATACGTTATTTTACTCCGGATGAAGTATATTCTTATATAAAAACTAACAATTTATTTAAAGATGAACTTTTAAGAACGTCACGAAAGCTTACTTAGAAGTTAAAAAGATGTCCTAAAGGAAATTCTTAAAATTTTAGAATAGATAAAAAAGGGAGGTAAATATGTTAAGTGATGAAAAATTAAAAAATGTTATAAAAGAACTAGAATTATGGATTAAGCAATATGTAAATGAATCTGGTGCAAAAGGCATAGTAATAGGAAACAGTGGAGGAAAGGACAGTGCAACAGTTATTGCACTTGCAACAAAAGCGATTCGGAAATGAAAATGTTTTAACTGTTGCTATGCCATGTCAATCCAATAAAGAAGATTTAGAAGATGCAAAATTGGTTTCTGAGACATTTGGAGTTAAGTTGATAGAAATAAATTTAACAGATACATATGAAAAACTAGAAAATGAAATAAACTATGTGCTAAAAGAAAATTTAAGTCAAGAATCAAAAATTAATATAAAGCCAAGGCTTAGAATGACCACATTATATGGAATTGCACAAACCTATAACTATCTTGTAATGGGAACAGGAAATTTATGCGAAATAATGGTTGGTTATACTACTAAGTGGGGAGATAGTGCGAGTGATATTAACCCAATTGCTAATTTTACAGTAGAAGAAGTTATAAAAATTGGCAAAATTTTAGGAGTTCCAGAATCAATTATAGAAAAAAAGCCAAGTGATGGATTAAGTGGCAAAAGTGATGAGGAAAAAATGGGAGTAACATATAAAGAAATTGCAGAATACATAGAAAAGGGAAAAATAGAAAGCAAGAAGATGAAAAAAATAGAAAAAATGTATATGCAATCTAGACATAAAAGAGAAAAAATCCCAACATATAATTTTAATAGAAAAAATTATCTTAAGGATGAAAATAAATAATAGGGGGATTTTTATGAAAGATAATATTAAATTAAAATTAAAAAAGTTTTTTTCATATGTTTTTATAGATGGGTTAACAGGAATGGCTTGGGGACTATTTTCTACTTTAATTATTGGACTTATAATAGAACAAATAGGAAAAATAATTGGTGGAAATGTAGGAAATATAGTAATAATACTAGGAAAGCTGGCTGCAAGCTTAACAGGTGCTGGTATAGGAGTAGGAGTTGCTGTAAAATATAAAGAAAAGCCTTTTGTAGTAATTTCTGCGGGAATTGCGGGCCTAATAGGAGCTTTTGCAAGTAAAATATTGCAAGGAACAGTTTTTGTAAATGGAAGTATTGTTTTATCCGGACCAGGAGAACCTTTGGGGGCTTTTATAGCAAGCTTTATAGGAATAACCTGTGGAAGATGGATTCAAGGTAAAACTAAGCTAGACATTATTTTAGTGCCAACTTTTACCATTATTTTAGGTGGAATGGTTGGACTACTAATAGGTCCTTCAATTTCTAATTTTATGTTAGGTCTAGGAGAGATTATTAATTGGGCTGTAAACAAACAACCAATAATAATGGGAATATTGGTATCTGTATTAATGGGAATGATATTAACACTTCCAATAAGTTCGGCAGCATTAGCTATAATACTAAATCTAGGTGGATTGGCAGGAGGAGCTGCAACGGTTGGATGCTGTGCAAATATGGTTGGATTTGCTGTGGCGAGCTTTAAAGAAAATGGATTTTCTGGACTTATATCACAAGGATTGGGAACTTCTATGCTACAAGTACCAAATATAATGAAAAAGCCTATTATATGGCTCCCAGCAATTGTTGCGAGTGCGGTTTTAGGTCCAATTTCTACCACCGTTTTACATATGACCAATAACGCCTCTGGAGCAGGAATGGGGACAGCAGGTTTGGTAGGTCAACTTATGACGTGGCAAGACATGATAATAAGTGAAAATGGTGGTATCTTGATATTAAAGATTATATTATTGCACTTTATTTTACCAGGAATTATAGCATGGGTAACAAGTTATTTTCTAAGAAAAAAAGGTTTAATAAAAGAAGGAGATATGAAACTTGAGGATACTGTATAAATAATTTAACACGAGGGGTGGCATTTCTGAAAAAATATTTATCTACTCATGGGGTGCATTATCACAAGTTAATTATAAATAACAAAAATGAAATTGACATAAAACATAGAAAGATGTATAATGGTTAATGCGAATAAAAATAAAGTGAGGTAGAAAAAATGGAAAAAATACGGACAAATTTTAATGGGTTAACTTTTTGGATTAAGTATATGTTATCATATATTTGGACTGCAATCGCATTAATAGCTATTTTTATTGGAGTAAAAATAAATATTGGTTTCCTAATTATAGTACCAATTATATCTTGTGCAATGTTGATAGTTCTAAAAAAGAAATTTACAATGGGTATAAAAATAATTATGCAAATGTATTTAATATTTACTACTATAGACATTATAGCTCAAGATGTTTCTATAATGACTATTTTACTCTTAGAATTGGTAATAATAATTATTGGTCCAGCTTTTTTCGTAGAGCGTGCAAGATAAAGCATGCTCTTTTTTATATAGTAGGAAATTATGGCATATCTTAGATTTTCTTAGTATGAAAAGATAAATCTGTAAATAATAATTAATTGACGTATAAAAATGAAATGTGTATCAAGTTCAAATTGACAAATATTAATTGTCATAGTAATATTATGATATTAAGAGCTAAGGAGAGATAAAAAATGACAGAGGAAGAATTTTTAAAAAATTATGATTCTAATAAATTTTTTAAACCATCTGTAACAGTAGATTCTATTTTATTTACAATAAGAGATGCAGAAACAACTAATTACAGAAAATTACCAGAAAAGAAATTGCAAGTGCTGTTAGTTAAAAGAGCAGAACACCCATATCTTGGTAAATGGTGTTTACCAGGTACTTTTGTAAGAAAAGAAGAAAGGTTTGAAGAGGCTGTACAAAGAAGTCTAAAAGCAAAAACTAATATGCAAGACATATATTTAGAGCAGTTATATTCTTGGGGAGAACCAAGTCGAGATCCACGAACAAGAATAATTAGTACATCTTATATGGGACTTGTAGATAGTGAAAGGATAAACATAAAATCTGGTGGAACAACACAAGATGCAAGTTGGTTTACAATTTCTTTAAATACAATTAAGGAAAAAACAACAGAAAATAAACATGGATATAAAAAAGAAGAAGAAATAGAAATTGTGCTAGAAAGTCAAACAGAAACTATAAAAAACAAAGTAAATGTAGTAAAAGAATTAGTAGACGGAAATCAAATTATTTATACACAGATATTAGAATCTGAATTAGCATTTGACCATGCTAAAATGTTAATTTATGCAATAGAAAGATTAAAAAATAAAGTAGAATACACAACCATAGCATTTAATTTAATGTCAGAAAAATTTACATTAACTAAATTACAACAAGTTTATGAAATTTTACTAGATAAACCATTACTTAAAGCTAATTTTAGAAGAAAAATTGCAGACATGGTTATAGAAACAGATGAATATGAAGAAAATGCAGGGCATAGGCCATCAAAATTATATTGCTTTAATAAGAATTGGCAACCTCATATATTTTAAGAATAAAGAAGGCTAGAAAATAATTATTGAAAATTTAATAAAATTAGAGTATAATAATTATGTATACTAATATAAATCTCCAGTGTACAACGAGTGTTGACAAAAAAATAAAAAGGAGGAATTATTATGTCAAAAAAAGATGCTCAAAGTTTAAGTATTTGCGTACCAGGAAAGGCTTGTATAAATCGGTGCAAGTATTGTGTAGCGCGTATGCACACAGATGTTTATAAAAACCAAATGGACGAGAACCTTCCGTTTTACGACTTATACTTAGAAGATTATATTCGGAGAATGATTTTTGCGAAGGAAAACGATGCTAATATCATGATGATTACAGGAGACATTGAACCTTTGCAAAATAGGGAGTTCCTAATGACTTTGTCACTTATAAACAATTTTGTGCTTCCACAGAAAGGATGTACATCTTTTAATTGGATAGAACTTCAAACTTCTGGTGCATTATTTAACAAAAACTATGCAAGATTTTTGCGTAATACAGTAGGTGTTAGTGTATTTTCACTATCGTTATCATCATTCGACGATGATGATAACAACGAAATTTCTGGTATTAAAGGAAAAAACAGAGTCTGCATAGAAGATGTTTGTCATATTGCTAAAGAATATGACTTTACATTAAGACTTAGTCTTAATATGAATAAAATGATGCTTAAGAGTGTTGGTGGAAAGGTTGAAGAGCTTTTTAAAAAAGCTAAAGACCTTGGAGCAGATCAGATCACATTTAGAAAACTGTATGTAGAAGGAGAGAATGAACAAAGTCTTTGGATAAAGGAAAACACAGTTGGCCTAGAAGTGTTCGAGAAAATTGGCGACTATATAAGGAAAAATGGCAAGCTTATAGATATTTTACCTTATGGATACAAGCAGTACAGCGTAGATGATATGTCTGTGGTAATAGATATGGATTGCATGAATGAACAGAAAAGTCAGAAGCAGGTTTCAAAGTATTTTGTTTTAAGACCAAACTGTAAGATTTATAATGGTTGGCAGAAGGAGGATTTAATTTTTTGACATATCCCAAAAATTAAGAACGTGGGAGAAAGGGAGTTAGCGTTGCTAGCTCCCTTAAATCTTTTTATAGATAATCGGGATTTTAAGGAACGTACCTGAAATTCCGAAGTGCTATCTCCAAACTACGATTTAGTAAATGAAAAACTCTTATTATCAAAAAGATAATATTTATTTTAAAAATCTATTGACAATAGCTAGCTGGTTACATATAATGTTAGTATCAAAAAGTTAATAAGTATCAAATATAGGAGGAATTGGTATGAATAATCAAAGATTAGAGTTAGTAGCAGATTTTTATGAATACACAATGTCAAATGGATACTTAAATAAGAATATGGAAAACCAAATTGCGTATTTTGATGTATTTTTTAGGAAAGTACCAGATGAAGGTGGATATGCAATAGTAGCAGGCTTAGAGCAAATAATAAATTATATAAAAAATTTATCATTTGACGAAGAAGATATTAATTACTTAAGAAAACAAAATAAATTTTCAGAAGAATTTTTAAATTATTTAGAGAATTTTAGATTTACAGGAGATGTATGGGCAATCCCAGAAGGTACAGTAGTATTTCCAAATGAGCCTCTAATAACGGTAAGAGCACCAATTATTCAGGCACAACTTTTAGAAACGATGTTATTACTTACAACTAACCATCAATCTTTGATTGCCACAAAAACAAGTAGAATTGTAAAAGAGGCACAAGGAAGACCTGTTATGGAATTTGGAGCAAGAAGAGCACATGGAATTAATGCAGCAGTAGAAGGGGCAAGAGCAGCAATTATAGGTGGAGCAATAGGAACATCTTGTACATTGTCTGCAAAAGAATTTAATGTACCTGCAAGTGGAACAATGGCTCATAGCTGGGTGCAAAGTTTTGATTCAGAATATGAAGCATTTAAGGCATATGCTGAAATATACCCAGATGACTGTACACTATTAATAGATACATATAATACAATAGAATCTGGACTTCCTAATGCAATAAAAGTATTTAATGAAGTTCTAAAACCTAAAGGATATAAGCCAAAAGCAGTTAGACTAGATAGTGGAGATTTAGCATATTTATCTAAAAAGGTTAGAAAGATATTAGACGAAGCTGGATATAATGAATGCAAAATATGTGCAACTAATTCACTAGATGAGTATTTAATAAAATCTTTAATTGAACAAGATGCCAAAATTGACTCATTTGGGGTTGGAGAAAATTTAATTACAGCTAAAAGTGAACCAGTTTTTGGAGGAGTATATAAATTAGTAGGAATAGAAAAGGATACAAAAATAATACCAAAAATAAAAGTAAGCGAAAATGTAGTAAAAGTTACAAATCCAGGATTTAAAAAAGTATATAGGTTTTACGATAATGAAACTCAAAAAGCAATAGCAGATGTAATTGCTTTGTCAGATGAAATAATAGATGAAAGAGAATACATGATTTTTGACCCACAAAATCCATGGAAAAAGAAACTTATTAAAGACTATACTATAAGAGAATTACAAGAAAAGATATTTGAAAATGGAAAATTAATATATAAAAGCCCTACACTAAAGGAAATAGCAAAAAAGTCTAAAAAAGAGCTAAATAGTATGTGGGAAGAAGTAAAAAGAATAGAGAATCCACACAAATATTATGTAGATCTTTCAAAAAAATTATGGATACTAAAAAATAATATGTTAAATAATATATATTTTTAAAATGAAAATAATCTTTACTAATTTTTTTATATTATATATAATGTAAAAAATTTAGTGTATGGGGATGATACAATAATGATAAAACTTATTGCAAGCGACTTAGATGGAACAATGTTCGAAAAAGGAAATACAATACCAGAAACTAATTTAAAAGCAATGCAAGACATAAATAACTCTAATATAAATTTTACAATATGCACTGGTAAAACGTATTCTTTATTTAAAGATATATGTAAAGAAATAGAAGATGGGTATGGAATATTTGGAAATGGAAATCAAATAATTAATTTGAAAACTGGAAAAGAGCTTTATAGGAAAATATTAGCTAATGATGATGTAGTATTTTGCATTAATGAAGCAAAAAGGTTAAAATTACACATTCACCTATATACAAATAATGAAGTAATAACAGAGAAACTACTGTATATGGATTTAAGAAATTTTGAACTTACTAAAAATGGCAAAAATAAAGAATTAGAATTCAAAGTTTTAGAAGATATAAAACAATACGTTGTAGAAGAGAAACCAGAAATATTAAAATTAGTTATTTCTGCAGAAAAAGATTTAGAAAAATTAAAAGGAGAATTTACTAAAAATAAGAATTTACAAGTTAATCTGATTAAAAAAACTAACAAATACAAAGATGAAATTATAGGAAAAGAATACGAATATTTAGATATTATTCCAGTAGGTATAAACAAAGAGCAGGCACTAGAAGTACTAGAAGAATATTTAAAAATAGACAAGAGTGAAGTGTTAGCAATAGGAGATAATTTGAACGATTTAGAAATGGTTAAAGATTCGGGAATTGGAATTGCTGTTGCAAATGCATATGATGAATTAAAAGAAGTTGCAAATTATACTACTACAACAACTGCCCAAAATGGTGGCTTTGCAGAAGCAATATATAAATTTATAAAGTTTTAATAAAAAAACACAGTATAAAATAGCTATGCTAAATATACTGTGTTTTTTCGATAGTTAAGAAAATTTAATAATGAGAATTCATTTTAGGAAAGTGTTTTATAAGAAAAATAAAACCGGGATTTTAAGGTCCGTCCCCAAGCACGTTTATATTTAGAATTTTATCTGCTTCTTCTTGAGTTATATAACCATTTTCTACCATAGTTTTTAAAACATGCTTTTGCCTACTTTTTGTTAAATCTGGATTTTTAGTTGGTGCATATATGCTAGGAGCATTAGGAATTCCAGCCATCATAGTGCATTCGTTTAAATCCATCTTATTAGGTTCTTTATTTAAATAACCATTACAAGCTTCTTTAATACCATAATACCCATCTCCAAAATATGAAGTATTTACATACAATTCTAAAATTTCTTCTTTAGAATAATTATCTTCTATAGCATATGCCATAAAAATTTCGGCAAGTTTTCTAGGAAATGGATCCATATCTATAAAATAAATATTTTTTGCAAGTTGTTGGGTAATAGTACTACCACCTTCACGTAAATCAAAATTTGTAATATTAACATATATAGCTCTTCCAATAGAACGTAGATCTATTGCACCATGATTATAAAAACGTCTATCTTCTACAGAAACAACAGCATTTAAATAATCTTTTGGAAGCTCGCTAAACTTTATATAATTTTTGTTACTTTGAATTTCTTCTATTTTACTAGCTAAAGGTTCTTCTTTTATGGCTTTATCATATAAAGAATAACCATAAAAACCAAGAGAACCTCCAATTAGCAATATAATTAAAAGAAAAAATAATAAAAACTTTTTCATAAGTATCACCAACTTTATTATACATTAAAGAATAATTAGTGTAAAACAATAATGCGAAAATTAAGATAATATTAAGAAAATTGTAAATAAAAAAGTGAATGTGAGAGCGAAAATTCAAAATCTAAATATGAGAACTAGAAATAAAAAATAAAAAAATCTAAAAAACACTTGCTTTTTAATAAATGTTGTATTAAAATTTAAACAGGTGGAGAGAAGTGGTACAAAGTGGTAAAAAATGAATTGAGGTGAAACGAAGTGCTAATTCGGCCAATATGAACATTCTTTAGATGCTAAAGGCAGACTAATAATGCCAGCAAAGCTAAGAGAAGATATGGGTGAAAAATTCATAATCACAAAAGGCTTAGATGGGTGTTTATTTGGTTTTTCGCAAAACGAATGGGAAAACTTCGAAACAAAATTAAAAACACTTCCACTTACCAACAAAAATGCTAGAGATTTTGTAAGGTTTTTCTTATCTGGAGCAATGGAATGCGAAATAGATAAACAAGGAAGATTTTTAATATCTAGTAATTTAAGAAATGTTGCAACATTAGAAAAAGAAGTTATTATAATTGGTGTTGGGACAAGAATAGAAATTTGGAACAAAGAAAAATGGGAAAACTACAATAACGAAGAAAATATATCAGCAGATGATATTGCAGAAAATATGACAATGTTAGGTATATAACTTTATAAAAGTTTATATAAATTTTATACTAAAGATAAAAAATAAAATTACAAAAGAAGTTTAGTAAACATTTACTAAAGAAAAATCAAGATCACTTGATAAGAAGAGGGCTATACTAAAGAGAAAAAACAAATATACAAAAGATAAAATCTTAAGAATTAATTATATTTTATTTATCTATACTTAAGAAAAAATATTTAAATTACAAATGTAAATAGCTAATATATACCACGAAAAAGGGAATGAAATACAAATGACGAAAACGCTAGAAACAAAAGAAGAATAGCTGATAAACAGTTGGAAAGATAAAATTTCCAACTGTTTATGCTATTCAAAAAAATAGAAATTGGAGGTATGTATTGGAATTTAAGCATAAACCAGTTTTGCTTGCTGAATGTATAGAAGGGTTAAACATAAAAGAAAATGGAATTTATGTAGATGGAACTCTAGGTGGTGCAGGTCACAGCAAAGAAATAGCAAAAAAATTATCAAAAGATGGCACACTAATAGGAATAGATAGAGATTTAGAAGCATTAACAGCAGCAAAGGAAAATTTAAGAGAATATAAAAATGTCAAATATGTACATGGAAATCATGATGATATAAATCTTATATTAGAAGATTTACGGAATAGAAGCGGTAGATGGAATACTTCTAGACTTGGGAGTTTCTTCATATCAACTAGATGAACGTAATAGAGGTTTTAGCTATCTAGGAGAAAATGAGTTGGATATGAGAATGGATAAAACACAACATTTAACTGCAAAAGAAGTTGTTAATTCATATTCAGAGGAGAAACTAGCAAATATTATATTCGAATATGGAGAAGAAAGATTTTCTAAAAATATAGCAAGAAATATTTGTATTGAACGAAAAAAAACAGAAATACAAACAACAGCACAATTAGTAAAAATAATAGAAAATTCTATACCTAAATCAAAACAAAATAATGGACATCCAGCTAAAAGAACTTTTCAAGCCATAAGAATAGAAGTGAATAATGAAATAGAGCCATTATATGAAACAGTTTTAAAATGTATAAAGGCATTAAAAAAAGATGGAAGATTATGTATTATAACTTTTCATTCTTTAGAAGATAGAGCTGTAAAAAAAGCATATATTGAAGCAGAAGGAAGATGTATATGCCCAAAAGATTTGCCATACTGTGTATGTGGAGCAACATCTTATGGAAAAATGGTTAATAAAAAACCAATAATTGCTACTAAGGAAGAACAAGAAGAAAATTCGAGAAGTAAAAGTGCAAAACTACGAATTTTTGAAAGAAGATAACAAAAGAGGGAGGTGAAAGCTAATGGCTAAATACCAATATGGAACAAGCCCTAAAAAATTAGAACCAGATTTTATACCAAATAGGACTTCTAAAAAAAGTCAAGAGTTGGAACGTGAGAGAAAAGAGAAGATAAAAAAAGAGGCAAAGGAAAGGGCTAAACAAAAAAGAGCTACTGTTTTACTAAAGAAAAAAATAGTGGTATATATTGGTATTGCTTTTGCTATGCTTTTAGTCATTAGCTATAGAAACTCTTTAATAACAGAAGATTTTAATAAAGTAAAAAATTTAAAAGCAGATCTTGCAACATTACAAAAGGAAAATCAACAAACTCAAGTTTTAATAGAGAGTAATCTTAACTTAAAGAAAATTGAAGAAGAAGCTAAAAGTAAGTTGGGGATGCAAAGATTAACAAATAATCAAAAAATTTACATGAATTTACCAAAAAAAGATTATGTGCAATCTTCAACTGATAAAGCTAAGACTGCAGAAGAAAAAAATTGGTTAGATAAAATAATGGATAAATTTAAAGGAAATTAATCTACTTATCAAATTGTATATTTGATGGTAGATTTTTTTTTTGGGGATCGTCCTCCAATCCCGAATCTGATTCATAAATACAAGCTCTTACTACATAGAATAGTAAAAAGAAATTTTACTGTCGAGGGGTGTGCAATGCAAACTGTATGTAGTATAAAGAATAAAAAGATGATGTTGTGGATTATAATTGTTTCTGCTTTTTTACTTGTGCTTTTAATTGTAAGACTTGCTGTAATCCAATTTGTTGATGGTAATAAGCTAAAGCAAATGGCATATGAGCAACAAACTTTAAATAGAAAAATAACTTCTAAGAGGGGAACTATATATGACGCTACAGGGAAGAATGTTTTGGCGCAAAGTAGTACTGTGGAAACTGTTACTGTAAATTCTATAAATATTCCGGAAGATAAGAAGGAAAGTGTAAGCAGGGCTTTGTCTGAAATATTAGATGTAGATTATGAAAAGACCTTAAAAAAGCTTAAGAAGAGAAGTTCTATAGAAACAATTGCTAAAAAGGTAGATAAAGAAAAGACAAATGAACTAAGAAAATGGATGAAAGAAAATGACATTCAATCTGGTATAAATATAGATGAAGATACAAAAAGATATTATCCTTATAGTAATTTAGCTTCACAGGTGATAGGCTTTTGTGGAAGTGATAACCAAGGTTTAGATGGAATAGAAGCAAAATATGATGAAATTTTAAAAGGAAAAAGTGGAAAAATAGAAAAACTTACAGATGCTAAAGGTGGAGATATGAAGCAACTGGAGGAAACTTATGTGGCTGCAGAAAAAGGAAAGGATCTAATTTTAACAATAGATTTAAATATTCAGTCAATTGTAGAAAAATATTTAGAAAATGCGTGTATAGATAATAAATGTACAGATGGTGGAAATGTAGTTGTTATGAACCCAAATAATGGTGATATTTTAGCTATGGCAACATACCCTAACTATGATTTAAATAATCCATATGAAATAGAAAACAGCCAAGATATGGATAGTAAAGAAAGAAATAAACAATTACAAGCAAAATGGAGAAATAAAGCTATAGCAGATACATATGAACCAGGTTCTACTTTTAAGCTAATAACATCTTCTATAGCATTAGAAGAAGGAATAACAAAAACAGATAATGAAGGCGAATTCAATTGTGGTGGCGGAATAGAAATTGCAGGAGTTAGAATTAAATGTTGGAGATATTATAGGCCACATGGAACGCAAAGCCTAAGGCAAGCACTTATGAATTCTTGCAACCCTGTATTTATTGCATTGGGTCAAAAAATTGGAAAAGATAAATATTATGATTATTTAGAAAAGTTTGGATTTTTTAGAAAAACAAATATAGATTTGCCAGGTGAAGCAAAGGGAATATTTTTAGATAAAGAAAAAGTAGGCCCAGTAGAACTTGCTACAATAAGCTTTGGGCAAAGATTTGAAGTTACGCCACTTCAGATGGTAACAGCAGTTTCTTGTATTGCAAATGGTGGTGAATATATACAGCCAAGAGTTGTTAAAGAAATAGCGGATTCAGAAACTAAAGAAAAAACAGAAATAGGTGTAAAAAAAGTGGAAAGGGTTATTTCTAAGGAAACAGCAGATAGCGTTTTAAGCATTATGCAGTCAGTTGTAGATGATGGAACAGGTAGAAATGCACAAGTAAAAGGGTATTTAGTTGGAGGAAAAACAGGAACATCAGAAGATGGTGTAAATACTAATAAATATGTAACATCTTTTATGGGAGTAGCACCTATTTCAAATCCACAAGTTGTAATTTTAGTTACATTATATAACCCAACAGGTGAAGGAGGACACCAAGGAGGTGGTGTTGCAGCACCTGTTGGTGGTCAAATATTAGGAGAAGTATTACCATATTTAGAGTTAAAACAAGATAAAGAAACAGAAGAAAATTTAGAAGAAATAGAAACTCCAGAGTTAAGAAATAAAACTGTAAAAGAAGCAAAACAGATAGTAAAGGAATTAGGGTTAAATTTAGAGATAAATAATATGCAAGAAGAAATAGATGAAAGTGAAGTGTATGTAAGAGAACAAATACCAAAACCAGGAATAAAAATAACAAAAGAAAGAAAAGTTTATATTGATATATAAAACTACTTGCTATATAATGTATTCGTAAAATTGTATAAAACGGAGGGATATTTCATGAACCTTAAAAATATATTAGTAGGTATAGAAGGAATAAAAGCTAAAGGAGATATTAATATAGAGATAAATTCTGTAAAAAACGATTCTAGAAAGGTAGAAAAAGGAGATTTATTTATTTCTATAAAAGGATATGAAGCAGATGGAGCAGATTATATAGGAGATGCTATAGAAAAAGGTGCAAAAGCAGTACTAGTAGAAGAGGGAACAAACTTAAAAGACTTAAAAATAAAAGAGGATACAACATTAATAGTAGTACCAGATGCAAGAAAAGCTATGGCACAAATTGCTTGTAATTACTATGACAATCCATCAAGGAAATTTCAATTAATAGGAATAACAGGAACAAAAGGAAAAACAACAACTACATATATGGTTAAATCTATGTTAGAAAAAAAGGGACTAAAAGTTGGATTAATAGGAACAATACGTAATTATATAGGAGCAGAAAGTTTAGGAGATAGCCAAAGAACAACACCAGAAAGCTTAGAATTACAAGAAATTTTTGCAAAAATGGCAGAAGCAAAGTGCGACGTTGTAATAATGGAAGTTTCTTCACAAAGTTTAAAATTAAATAGAGTGTATGGTTCAGACTTTAATATAGGAATATTTACAAATTTATCAGAAGAACATATAAGCGAAAAAGAACATGCAGATATGAAAGAATATTTCGAAACAAAATGTAAATTATTTACTATGTGTAAAAAAGCTTATATTAATGCAGATGATCTTTATTCTATAAAACTTCCTAAATTAGTAGAAGGTCCAGAATATATTACTTATGGAATAGATAATAATGCTAAGATATTAGCAAAAGATATTACAATAACAAATTCTTATGTAGATTTTAGAGTAAAAATAGGTGAAAGAAATGAAAGAGTAAAAGCATGTATTCCAGGAAGATTTAGTGTATATAATTCTTTAGCTGCTATTGCAATTGCAATGCAATTTGGATGTACAGCAGATATGATAAAAGAAGGTTTAGAAGAAGTTAGAGTACCTGGCAGATCTGAAATGGTAGACAATAAATTAGAGATACCAATAATGATAGACTATGCACACACCCCAGAAAGCTTAGAAAGTATTTTAAGTGCTGTAAAATCATACACAAGAGGAAGAGTAATTTGTGTATTTGGTTGTGGAGGTAATAGGGATAAAAATAAAAGACCTTTAATGGGAGAAATCTCTGGAAGAATAAGTGACTATACTATTATAACTTCAGACAATCCAAGAAACGAAGAACCAGAAGAAATAATAAACGAAATAGAAGAAGGAATAAAGAAAACTAAAGCTTGTTATAAAGTTATAGTAGATAGAAAAGAAGCTATAAAAAATGCAATAGAAATGGCAAATAAATTAGATATTGTAGTTATAGCAGGAAAAGGACATGAAATGTACCAAGAAATAAATGGTAATAAATTTGAATTTAATGAAAGAAAAATAGTAATAGAAATTACAGACGAACTAAAGAAAAAACAAGAGGAAAAATATACAAACAAGAAAAAGTAAGGGTGATAAAGTAAATGAATTTTCAAATAAAAATATTATTAGTAGCGTTTGGCGTAGCATTATTATTAGGAATTATTATCTTACCAATATTAAGAAAATTAAAAGTAAGCCAACAAGAAAGAGCAGAAGGACCAAAATCGCATTTAAATAAAAAAGGAACTCCAACAATGGGCGGAATAATATCTATAATAGCAATTACATTACTAAGTTTAGGTGTTATGCTAATTTATTATAAAAATAAACAAGTAGATGTTATAAAAGGAATAATTCCGCTGTTATTTGCAACACTAGGATTTGGAATAGTTGGTTTTGTAGATGATTTTAAAAAAATGATATTGAAAAATACAGAAGGATTAAAACCAAGTTACAAAATGCTAGGATTACTGGTAATCGCAGTATGTTTTGTATTATATTTATTAAATGTTTTAAATATAGGAACAGACATATATATTCCAATAGTAAAAACTTTTGTAAATATACCGATTTGGATTTATATTCCTTTTGCAATAATAGTAATGCTAGCAACTACAAATGCAGTTAATTTAACTGATGGTATAGATGGATTAGCAACAAGTGTAACAACAATTATAATTGCCTGTTTAACAGTAATAGGAGTTATATTTAATATAAGAGAAGTTATAATTTTTGGAACAATAGTATGTGGATGTAACTTAGCATTTTTAATATTTAATTTACACCCAGCAAAAGTTTTTATGGGGGACACAGGTTCTTTAATGCTAGGTGGTGTAATTGCAGGTATGGCACTTGTATTAAAAATGCCACTATTATTAATTTTAATAGCGTTAATACCAGTGATAGAAACACTTTCTGTAATGATTCAAGTTACATACTATAAAAAAACAGGAAAAAGAATTTTTAAAATGACGCCAATTCATCACCATTTTGAATTATCAGGATGGAGTGAAAATAAAATAGTAACAGTATTTAGTCTACTTACTCTAGTCCTTTGTGTGGTAGGACTAAATATAATTTAATAAAGGAGATAAGAATGGCCAAGAACAAAAAAGTAAGGAAATTTTCTAAATTTGCAAATAACCAGATGGACTTTATCTTATTAATAACAGTTATATTATTATTATCTCTTGGTTTAATAATGGTACTTTCAGCAAGTTCACCTACATCACTTTCTGAAACAGGTGATGACAGTTATGTATATTTTAAAAAACAGGCAACTTTTGCTGTAATTGGTGTTGCCGCAATGCTATTTATTTCTAAAATAGATTATAGGTTTTGGAAAAAGTTTTATAAAATAGCATATATTGCTTCTATAATATTACTGCTAATGGTACTAATACCTGGAATAGGTAGATCAGCTGGTGGAGCAAGACGATGGATAAATTTAGGAATACAATTCCAACCTTCAGAACTTGCTAAAATCGGATTAATTATATTTTATGCAAGTTATTTAACAGACCATAAAGACGAATTAAAAGATTTAAAAAAGGGTTTTCTTAAGCCAATATTATACTTAATTCCAGTAATATTAATATTAATACTTGTACAAGATCACTTAAGTGCAACAATAATAATTGTATTAGTTGTTAGCATAATGATGCTTATGGCAGGAGTAAGACCAAAATATTTTGCAACAGTAGGAACAGGAGTTGCAGTGGCTGGAGCAGCAGGATTGTATGCAATGGCAAAATTTACAAGTAAAGGAGCATTTAGAATTGCCAGAATAACATCGTTTTTAAACCCATGGGCAGATAAACAAGGTGATGGGTGGCAAGTAATACAAAGTTTATATGCTATAGGTTCTGGTGGATTATTTGGAGTAGGATTAGGGCAAAGTAAGCAAAAATATTTATACATATCAGAACCGCATACTGACTTTATTTTTGCAGTATTAGCAGAAGAATTAGGATTTGTAGGATGTGCAATAGTTATTGGTTTGTTTGGTATCTTCATATGGAGAGGGGTACTTGCAGCAATGAAAGCTCCCGATATGTTTGGTAGTTTAGTTGCAGTTGGAATTACATCTTTAATAGGATTACAGGCAATAATTAATATTGCAGTTGTAACATCATCTATGCCAGTAACAGGAATGCCTCTACCATTTTTTAGTTATGGGGTAACATCACTATTAATTTTATTATGCTCAGTAGGTGTATTACTTAATATATCTAGAGCAGGCACAAAAGTTTAACAATATGAAAGAAATGTAAAAGTTATATAGTTATGTGTGTCTTATAAGCGAAGCGAGAAAGGAATGGATTTTAATATGAAAGTAATAATAGCAGCATCACAAACAGGAGGGCATATAAATCCTGGTATTGCAATAGCTAATAAAATAAAACAAGAAAATCCAAATGCAGTAATTAAATTTATTGGGACTAAAAGAGGATTAGAAAATGACTTAGTACCTAGAGCAGGATATGAACTAAGAACAATTGAAGCATATGGTATTGTAAGAAAAATATCTATAGATAATATTAAGAAGATGATAAAAACTTTAAAAGGTTATAAAGAAGCAAAGAAAATATTAAAAGAAGAAAAACCAGATATTGTTATAGGAACAGGTGGATTTATTTGTGGTCCGGTACTACTATCTGCTTCAAAGCAAAAGATTCCTACAATGTTACATGAAAGTAACGCATTTCCAGGTGTTACAGTAAAATTACTAGCGAAAAAAGTAGATACAATTTTAATAGGTTTTGAAGATGCAAGAGAAAAAATTCATGATGCTAAAAATATTGTATTAACAGGAACGCCTACAAAGTTTAAAGAAGTAGAATATAACGAAAACGAGAAAGATGAGTTTTTAAAAGAAAATAAATTAAATAAAAATCAAACACTAATTTTAGTTTTTGGTGGAAGTCAAGGTGCAAGACCTATAAATAATGCATTAGAAGAAATAATAGAAGAAAAATTAAACACAAATTATCAAATTCTATGGTCTGTAGGAAAAAGCCAATATGATATAATAAAAGAAAATTTATCTAAAAAGGATATAGATATAGAGAAGATAGAAAATGTTAAAGTTGTACCATATATATATGATATGCAAAAAGCAATGTCAGTGGCAGACCTAATAGTTTGTAGAAGTGGAGCTATGACTATAACAGAAGTTTCTATTTCTGGAAGACCTGCAATATTTGTACCATTATCATTTGCAGCAGAAAACCACCAAGAATATAATGCAAAAGTATTAGTAAAAGAAAATGCAGCTAAAATAATTCACGATAACGAAATTAATGGAAAAGCTTTAAATAATCTTATAAATGAAACAATTAAAGACAAAGAAAAGTTAAAAGAAATGGGAAATAATGCAAAGAAAATAGTAATGAAAGATGTAGAAAATAAAATATATAATGAGGTAAAAAGGTTAATAAACAAAGGATAAAGGAGGTACTAAATATGAATGGTGTACTTTTTGAGGGAAGATTAAAAAATGTTTCGTCTGTGGATACAACTTTTATAAAAAATGAAGTTAATACATTAACTTCTAAAGAAACCGAAATACAAAATAGGATAGATGAACATATATCAGAATATTTAGATTGTATTAGGAGGAAAATATAATGAAAGTAAATGATATTAAAATAAAAGGACCAAAAACAGAAGGTGTATATACATTAAAAGGATTCGAAAAAGACGGAATATATGTAGGAAGGAATACTATACAAATATCAAGAAATTTTATGCAAAGTAGACCTACTAAGGAAATTCCAGGAGTAGGAATGCAAGTTAGACCTTCATACCTTTTTAGTCCAGCTAAATTTACAGCGGAAGCATTTAAGGGTGTAGTAATAGATGAAAGTATTTTTAACAAACAAACATCTGTAATGGAAACTGTAAAATCTACAATAGAACAAACAAAGGATACTTTAAAACATACAATTTCGGATATAGCTTTAAACAATGTATATGATAAAACAAGGAATACAGAAGAAAAAGATTTTGATAAAGGTGGTGAAAGATAATGCTAAGTATTACAAAAGAGAATTTTAAAGAAGATTTAAAAGAACTTGTAGATATAGAAAATCAAAAGCAGATGAATTTAGCATTATTATTTGAAAGCTCTTTGGCAAATAGTAAAGAAATTAGGCTTGCAGAGTTTAAGGACAAGCTATATATTCAAGCAAATTATTATAACACATTAGAGAAATATAAAATTGCAATTGATAACTTAGTAATGCAATATAAAAAACAATTAGATAAATTATTTGATGTATGTAGCACAAGATATATAAATATTCAAAGAGAACTATCTGCTGCAATACAATCTGAAATAATTGTAGTTACAAATGTTAGTATAAATAAACAAAATTTGGAAAAAGCAGTAGAAGAAAATGATTCGGAAAAAATACATTATTATATTAACAAAATAAATGCATCAATACAAAAGAAATTAGACTATGAAGTAATCATAAACGAATGTAACAAAAGATTAGAAGATTGTATAAATCAATTATCAGAATTTTCAGAAAACATTAAAATAACGGAAAAAGTAGAAATGGTAGAAAAGAAACAAGGTAAGATATATACATTCTTTAATAATTTAATAAAGAATTTAAACAGAAAGAAAAATTTTGAAAATTATGTATTAAAACCATCAGAAAACAACATAGAACACTTAACAGGAGAAGTAGAAAAATCAATAGGAAGTTTATATAATCAAATATTCGAATTTGCAATACAGATGAAAGACAACAAAGAGAAAATTAACATGACATTTAATGCAATGATGCAAGGATAAAAGGAAACCGGAATTAGGTGGTACCTCTGTCGTGACTGGTCGAGAGTGGGGAACGGTCCTAAAAATCTCGGTTTTAAATAATAAAAAGTATGAAAGAGTAGCAAAAATAAAATTAACTAAATTTATAAACAAAGTTTATTTACTAAAAAGTTAATTTCAAAAGGGCTATTCTTTTTTGTTTATAAAAAATCTTGTTATAAAATATGACTTAAAAAGATTTTTTTCGACTTTTTTATATATTAAATTAGCAATGAAAAAAATAGTATAAAATAGGTAAAAATAGAAATTAGTAAAATATAAAAAAACAATGTCGAAAATGCAAGAATACAGGCACTCGATTTATATTGAATACTTCTAAGTAAGAGTATATATTAATATATACAAAAACATGGGAGGAAGAAAATGAAAACTTTTTTTGGTGGAATATTTATGAACAAAGAAGAATTACGAAGGGAAGGAATATTATATCCAGTAAAATTAGAATATTATAAGATAAAAGATTTAAAAAGTAGAAACGATATATTTGGAGTAGAAGTAATAAAAACAGAATATATAGATGATAAAATAAAAGTAGAAAAGGCAAGTATAGATAAATTAACAAATGATGAAAAAATGGAAAATTCTATATTAGATATTTTAAAAAGGAATGAAGTAACTCCAGTTATTTTAGGAGATGTAATAGAAGATTTAGTTAAATGCTAAAAAATACTTGAAAAAAACAAACATATGAACTACAATACAATATGTATTAAAGATTGTGGAAAAATATTCCATAACTAAAAAGGAGAATAAAATGGCAGATAAATTAATAATAGTAGAATCACCAGCAAAAGCAAATACAATAAAGAAATTCTTAGGTGGAAGAACAAAAGTTGTTGCATCTATGGGGCATATTAGAGATTTACCTAAATCAAAATTGGGAGTTAATATAGAAAACAATTTTGAACCAGAATATATAAATATAAGAGGAAAAGGAGATTTAATAAAATCATTAAAAAAAGATGCAAAGTCAGCTAAAAAAGTATATTTGGCAACTGACCCTGACCGTGAGGGGGAAGCTATTGCATGGCATTTAGCACATCTATTAGATATTCCAGAAGAAAGTAAATCTAGAGTAACATTTAACGAAATAACAAAAACAGCAGTGCAAAAAGCAATAAAAGAGCCAAGACAAATAGATATAAACTTAGTTAATGCACAACAAGCAAGACGTGTATTAGATAGAATTGTAGGATATAAAATAAGCCCAGTATTATGGAAAAAAGTAAGAAAAGGTTTGTCAGCAGGAAGGGTACAATCTGTTGCTGTAAAACTAATTGTAGATAGAGAAAATGAGATTGAAAGTTTTATTCCAGAAGAATATTGGAATATAATTGCAAATTTATTAGATACTAAGTCAAAGAAAAAAATTGAAGCAAAATTAGTTGGTAAAGATAATAAAAAAATAGAAATACATACTAAAGAAGAAGTAGACGAAATATTAAAGGCTATAGATGAAGCGAAATTTATAGTATCAGATGTAAAAAAAGGAGAAAGAAAAAGAAACCCAGCACCACCTTTTACAACAAGTACTATGCAACAAGAAGCATCTAGAAAACTAAATTTCAGCTTAAAAAAGACTATGTCTGTTGCACAAACTTTATATGAAGGTGTAAAAATACCAGAAAAAGGCACAGTAGGTTTAATTACATATATGAGAACAGACTCTACAAGAATTTCTGAAGAAGCTAGAAAAATAGCGAAAGAAGTAATAGAAGGAGCTTATGGAGAAGAATATTACGAAAATAGATACTATAAAACTAAAGCAGATGCGCAAGACGCACACGAAGCTATTAGACCAACTTATATAGAAATAAAGCCAGATCAAATTAAAGAATCTTTAACAAATGATCAATATAAACTTTATAAATTAATATACAATAGGTTTTTGGCAAGTCAGATGAAATCTGCAATATTTGATACAATGGCAATAACTATTAATGCAAATAATTATAATTTTAAAGCAAATGGTCAAGTAATTAAATTTAAAGGTTTTATGACTTTATATGTAGAAGGAACAGATGAGAAAGAAGATGTAATTGGACAAATACCATTATTAGAAGTGGGGCAAGAAGTAAAAAAAGAAAAAATAGAATCAAAACAAAGCTTTACAGAGCCACCACCAAGGTATACAGAAGCAAGCTTAGTAAAAGCATTAGAGGAGAAAGATATAGGTAGACCAAGTACGTATTCACCAACAATAACAACGATTATAGCAAGAAGATATATAGAAAAGGAAGCAAAGCAACTAGTGCCAACAGAGCTTGGAAAAGTTGTAAACAAATTATTAACAGAGAATTTTCCAGACATTATAAATGTAGAATTTACAGCAGATATAGAAAATGAATTTGACGAAATTGCAGAAGGAAAAGAAGACTGGAAACAAATGATTTCAGAATTTTATGCACCATTTGAAAAGGTACTAGAAAAAGTAGAAAAAGAATTAGAACATGTAGAATTAGAAGAAGAAGTTTCAGATGTACCATGTGAGAAGTGTGGGAAAATGATGGTTGTAAAATATGGTAGATATGGTAAGTTTCTAGCATGCCCTGGATATCCAGAATGTAAGAATGTAAAACCATATATAGAAACTATAGAAGAGCCTTGCCCAAAATGTGGAGCAAAAGTTCAAATAAAGAAAACTAAAACAAGAAGAACATTTTATATTTGTGAAAACAATCCAGATAAATGTGATTATATTTCTTGGAGTAAGCCAAAAAAAGAAGAAAAAAAGGAAGAATAGTAAATATATTTTCTCTGTTAGCATATATGTGAAATGAGAAAACTTAAAATAAGAACTGTATCTAAAAGGCGAAGTGAACCCAAATTATTAGACAAAAAAAGTTTAATAAGGAGGGGTTACTTCAAAGGTACAGTTCTTAAATTTTATATAAAAGAGTGTATACCACTTGTGAAAAATCTTAAAATATTATATAATAATAAACTGAAAATAAATGTGTATTGGGAGCTTAAAAAAATGTTGGTAAATAAAGATATAATAGCAGAATTATGTGAAAATGCAGGGGATACAAGGTATCAAAAAGCATTAGGATATGTAGAGGACAAAAGAATAACAATAACAAATGTGAATTATGAAAATAAAAATAATTTTGAATTGTCAGGAACTATAAAAGGAAATAAAGACACATACGAGGTATATTCTAAAATTGAAGAAGGAAAGATTGAAACTGTAAGGTGTTCTTGTCCAGATAATAGCCAAAATTATTGTACGTGTAAACATATTTTGTCCGTAATGATAGAATTTATTAATAACCCTATATATGAAAAATTATATGCAAATAACACAGAGAAGAAACAAGAAAACAGTAGTAAAATGGATCATCGTGGTTTTAAGCAAATGATTACAGCTTTTTATAATACAGAAGTAGAAAATATAGATGAAGAAGAAAATGTAATAAAAGAAAGAAAAAATATTAATATAATTCCTAACATTATTTTTGACAGTCATTATAAAGAAATTAAAGTAGAATTTAAATTAGGAACAGATAAATATTACAAAATAAAAAGTTTGTCAGAGTTTTATACAAGTATGCTAAATAAAGAAAGTGTAAAATATACTAATAAACTAGAATTTATACATACTAAAGAAAACTTTGATGAAGGTAGTTTAAAAATATTAGACTTTATTTTAAAACATGCAGAAATTATAAAATATGTTAATAGCAGTGGAAATGCAGGATATAGGTACTATGGAAAAGTTTTAAGCGATAATTGTATTATTTTAAGCAATACAGGAATAGACGAATTTTTCGAAATAGTAAAAGGAAGAAAATTAGAAATAAGCCAAGATGGAGAAAAAGGAAAAATAGAATTTGTACCAGAGGCTCCAAACATAAAATTTAAATTAACAGAAGTTTCAGATGGAGAATTTTCTTTAACTCAAAAAGTAGATGTTTTTGAATACTATGTTTTAGAAGGAAAAGAATATGTATATATTATTTTAGAAGACAAAATGTACAGATGCAATAAAAATTATAAAGATACAGTTATAAAACTATTAGAAATATACAAAAAGAATTTTATAAGAGAAATAAGATTTAATAAAAAAGAATTACCAGATTTCTTTTCATTAATTTTACCAAAGTTAAGAGAAAATATAGATATATCTAACATAGACACAGAAAGATTAAAAGAATATATTCCAAAAGACTTAGATGTAAAGATGTTTTTAGATTTTGATAAAAACAATTATATAATTGCAACATTAAAATTTGTATATGGTGATATTGCATTTAACCCATTAGATATAAAAAATGTACCAAAGGTTGCAAGAAATGTAATTCAGGAATCTAACTTTTTAAATATGTGTAGAAAAACAGGATTTCTATTAGATTCTGCTAATAAAAGATTTGTTTTAGTAAAAGATGATGCAATATACAAATTCTTATCACAAGATATAAACAATTATACAGAAAAATACGAAGTATTAGTAACAGATAATTTTAAAACAAAAGAGATAAGACAACCAAAACTAGGAAGTGTAGGAGTAAAAATAGAAAATAACCTACTTAATATAGACTTAACAGGTTTAGATTTTGACAAAAGTGAATTGAAAGAAATTTTAAGCAAATATAATTTAAGAAAAAAATACCATAGATTAAAAGATGGAAGTTTCTTAGATTTAGAGCAAAATGAAGATATTAAATTTTTAAATAGTTTAGAATATGGTATGGAAGTAGACTATAAAGATTTGGAAAAAGGAAAAATTAGAGTACCAGTATATAGATCATTATACTTAAATAAATTACTAGAAAATGTAAAGAATGTAGAAATACAAAAAGATAAAGAATATAAAGAAATTGTAAATAATATAGATGAACGTGAGTATGATAACGAAATAGTTACACCAAAGGGATTAAATTGTACTTTAAGGTATTATCAAAAAATAGGGTATAAATGGTTAAAAATATTAGATGATTACAGATTAGGTGGAATTTTAGCAGATGACA
>CATZPY010000006.1 GCA_958422985.1 uncultured Clostridium sp. | reverse complement strand
AAAGTTATTGAATATTTCATTTTTTCTAGATTCTGGTTCTATAAATTTCGGATTTTCTTCGTAAAATTGTATTAATTTATCTGCATATTTCTTCATATTAAAGAAATATGCTTCTTCTTTCATTTTCTTAACTTCTCTGCCACAATCTGGACATTTTCCATCTACTAATTGTGTTTCTGTAAAATATGTTTCGCATGGCATACAATACCATCCTTCATATTTGCCTTTATAAATATCCCCTTTTGCTAAAAGTTTTTCGAAAATATCTTCTACAATTTTATAGTGTCTTGGTTCTGTTGTTCTTATAAAATCATCATATTCTATATTCATTTTTTCCCAAAGTTTTTTAGCATTTTCCGCCATTTCATCAACATGCTCTTGTGGAGTTTTACCTGCATTTTCTGCAACAGTTTGAACTTTTTGACCATGTTCATCTAATCCTGTTAAAAGATATGAATCATATCCTCTTTTTTGCTTATATTTTTTCATTGTATTTGCAAATACTTCTGTATATGCTGTACCAATGTGAAATTTTCCACTTGGATAATAAATTGGAGTAGTTATATAATATGTTTTTTTATCCACCTACATCATCTTCCTTTTATTTATTTTTTTAGCTTAATCTTTGTTCTATTAACTCTGCTATAGATTTAGCTTTTTCAGTTATATATTCTTGGTCTTTACCTTCTATCATAACTCTTACTAATGGCTCTGTTCCAGATGTTCTTATTAAAACTCTTCCAGTTCCAGAGAATTCTCTTTCTACTTCTTCTATTGTACTTCTAATAACGGCATCTTTGTCGAAATCATATTTCTTTTCGTTAGAAACTTTTGCATTTATAAGTACTTGAGGATATATATTTATTATTTCTTCTAATTTGCTTGCCTTCTCTGCTTTTTCTAACATTATAGAAATAAACATTAATGATGTTAATATTCCATCTCCTGTTGGATTATAGTCTAGGAATATAATATGACCTGATTGTTCTCCTCCTAAATTATACCCATTTTTCTTCATTTCTTCTAATACATATCTATCTCCTACTTTTGTTCTAACAAAGTTAATGTCATTTTCTTTAGAATATATATCTAGTCCTAAATTGCTCATAACTGTTGCAACTAAAGTGTCTTTTTTTAGTGTTCCTTTTTGTTTCATATAGTTTGAAACAATTGCTAATATTTTATCACCATCTATAACTTCTCCATTTTCGTCAACTAATAAACATCTATCTCCATCGCCATCATATGCTATTCCTAAGCTATAACCATTTTCTACTACATATTTTTGAAGCATTTCTAAATGTGTTGATCCACAGTTTTTGTTAATATTTATTCCATTAGGTGCATTATTTATAATTTTGTGATTTATTTTTAATTTAGAAAAAACTTTTTCTGCCACTTCATATGTTGCTCCATTAGCTGTATCTATTACAACTTTAAAATCATCTGTGTTATATTTTTCTATAATTTCTTCAAATGTTTTTCTAAAGAAATATACATATTCATCTACTAATTCTTCTGCATTTTCTGATATTCCTATTTTATCATTACAAGCTGTAAGTTCATCTAATTTGCCAGAGTCCATAACTTCTTCTATTTCTTCTTCTATATTGTCTGGTATTTTTGTTCCTTCATTACTAAAGTATTTTACACCATTAAATTCGTAAGTGTTGTGAGATGCAGATATTACAACACTTGCATCTGCCTTTAATTTTCTAGTTAAATATGCAACAGCTGGTGTTGGCAAAACTCCTAATTGTTTTACATTTGCTCCATAGCTTAAGAAACCTGCTGTCATTGCACTTTCTATTAAGCTACCAGAAATTCTAGTATCTCTTCCAATTAAAATTGTTGGACTATGGTCAGAGTGCTTAGCTAGCACGTAAGCTCCTGCCTTTGCAACTTTATAAACTAATTCTGGAGTTAGCTCTGTATTTGCAATTCTCCTAATTCCATCTGTTTCAAAATATTTTCCCATATTCTTTTCCTCCTTCACCGGGATCGGATCGATGAACGTTCCTTAAAACCCCGTTTTTCTTATGTAATAAGGTTAAATTTCCTTAATACGTGCAATTACAAATTAATCTTTAATTGTAACAAAACTGCTTCTTACATTCTGTCTGGCATTTCCATTCCTAATAAGTTTGCACCTATTTTTAATACGTTACCAACCATGTATGTTAAGCAAAGTCTTGTATTTTTTATTTTCTCATCTTCTACTAATATTTTGTTATCATTATAAAAACTACTATATAATTTAGAAATTTCTATTAAGTAACGTGATATTATTGATGGTTCGTTTTTGTCTATTGCTTGTTTTATAGTTTCTTCAAACTTATAAAGTTGTTTTACAACTTCCATTCCATTTTTCTCTATTTCTGAAATATCTACTAAATCTTTATTCAGAGTGTAATTTTCTTTTTCTAGTATACTCTTTGTTCTTACATACATATATTGTATATATGGTCCTGTTTCTCCTTGGAAATTCAGCATAATATCCCAATCGAAAACTTCATCTTTTATAATATTGTTAGATAAGTCGTTAAAAATTACTGCACCTATTCCAACTTTTTTTGCTATTTCTTCTTTCCCTTCTAAGTTTGGATTTTTTTGTTCTATTATTGCTTTCGCTCTTGTTATTGCTTCATTTAAAATGTCTTCTAATTTTATTAAAGTTCCTTCTCTTGTAGACATTTTTCCTGTTTTTAATCTTACCATTCCATAAGGTACATGTATTAATCCATTTGTATATTTTGGGTCTAAATCCAAGTATTTTGCAACTTCGAATACTTGTTTAAAGTGCAATATTTGTTCAGAGCCAACTACATATATACATTTATCAAAATCATATGTTCTTGCCCTATACACTACTGCTGCTAAGTCCCTTGTAGCATATGTTGTTGACCCGTTAGATTTTGCTACCATTAATGGTGGTATATCTGCATATTCTAAATCTACTATTTCTGCACCTTGCGATTTTACTAATTTATTATTCTTTCTTAAAATTTCTACAATTTCTGGCATTTTGTCTGTATAGAAAGATTCACCATTATTTGAATCAAAATGAACATCTAAAATATCATATATTCTTTGGAATTCTTTTAAACTTAGTTCTTTAAATTTCTTCCAAATGTTTGTGCAATATTCATCTCCATCTTCTAGTTTCTTAAAATTATTTCTACAATCTTCTAGTGCAGATTCATCTTCTTTACATAGTTCATTAATTCTTACATAAATTTCTGTAAGTTTATCTATTGGATTTTCTTCTAAATTATATTCGTTTCCAAATCTTTTATAACCTTCTATAAGTTTACCAAATTGTGTTCCCCAGTCTCCTAAATGGTTAATTCCAATAGTATTATACCCAAGAAATTTATACATATTATACAAAGCTCTACCTATTACTGTTGTTCTTAAATGCCCAACATGAAATGGTTTTGCAATATTGGGAGAAGAATATTCTACTATTATATTCTTACCATTTCCAATATTAGAAGATCCATATGCTTCTTTTTTATTTTCCATTTCGTTTAATAAATCTTTTATTAGTATTTCATTATTTATAAATATATTTAAAAAACCATTTATTGCATCAATTTTAGAAATGTAAGTGTTTGGAACTTCTATTTCTGCTTTTATTCCATTTGCAATGTCTACTGGTGATTTTTTCATTTGTTTTGCAAGTTTAAAACAAGGAAGTGCATAATCTCCCATTTTAGTATCTTTTGGTATTTCTAAATATTCTTTTAATTCTTCTTTTGTAATGTCTATTTTTTTACTTATTTCTTCTGCTATTTTCTCTTTAAAATCTATCATAAAATCACCTTATCCTATCCTAATTTTCGTGCTTATTATATAATAAATGCTTATATATTGCAACAAAAAAAAGCAATGTGTTTTTTTATTACATTGCTTTTTATATAGTAAGCAACTTCTCCTAGTAGGAGAAATTTCTGTACTAGAGAATTATGGTAAACCTTAGATTCCCTTAGAATTTACATTTGTTAGAAAATCTTAGGTTTGCTTTTTTATACAATACTTTTTTTATATTAGCATACTCAAAGCTTTTAAAATCCCTTTTTAAATAGGGATTTTAAAGACTATCCCTCAATCCCGATTTCATAACAAAGTTCTGTTCTTTCTAGAACTTCTTGCATTTTATAATATGATTCTTGTTTCATTTTTTCTATTCTTTCTAGTTTATTTTCTATAGATAAATCGGGATATATTGGCTCTAATATTACATGTGTCATTACTGGTTTTGTTTTTATGTATTTGTAAATCCCTTCTGGCTTATGCGTTGTTATTACTGTTGGAATTATTGGCACATTATTTTCTACTGCCATTGCAAATGCACCTTTATGAAATCTATTTAATTCTTTTTCATACACACGTAATTCTCCTTCTGGATATATATGTATTGTTTCTCCTTCTTCTAAAAGTTTTGAAATATTTTTATAAAACTGCTTCTTTTCTTCTATTTTAGTAGGAATCGGAATTGCTCTTAACAATTTTATTAATGGCCCTACTATAGGTATCTTAAAATTTGACTCTAATGTAACAAAATATGAATAATCTGGAAAATTTGCAAGACCATTCATTGTACAATCTAAATAATGCATATGATTAGATATTGTTATTTTTCCTCCTGGAACTTTTTTTATATTTTCTCTTCCTATAACTTTATAGTCAAGAAATATTTTGTCTATTAAAAATACTATTGGTACTGCTATAAGATAATAAAATATGTTTGCGAAAAAATTAAATATTGTATTCTTTAATTTCATCATTAAACATCTCCTCTATTTTTTCCATACTTTTCTCTATTCTATATTTTTCTGCACTTTCACTATATATTTTTCTCATATTATTTAATTCTTCTGTATTATCTAACCACATATCTATTTTTTTAGCTAAATCATCACTATTTCCTGCTTCAAATAAACTTCTTTCGTCTAACGCAAATTGTGGTGTTGCAGATTTTTCACTATTAGCTATAACAGGTACATTTCCACATGCAATTGCTTCTAAACAAGAAATAGCTTCTATTTCTGCATCTGATGTATGTACATATAAATCTGTATTTGCTAATAATTTTAGCAATTTTTCTTCGTCTAAAAATGTTATTATTGGCTCATTTGTTAATTCTTTGCCAAATTGAACATATTGCTTATATTTTGGTCCTTTTCCTGCTAATACTAATTGAATATTTTTTTCATATTTAGATTTTTTTATTGCTTCAAATAATATATCCTGTCTTTTTTCGCCAGATAATCTACCTACCATAGTTATTACTATTTTATCATGTTTTTCCTTTGGAGTAAACTTAAATTTATCTTGTATTCCATTAGAAATAACATGTAACTTTGCAGTATAATTATTTTGTTTTAATTGATTTGCAATAAAATTACTAGGACAATGTATATGCCTAAATTTATTAAAGAAGTCATCTCTAAATTTACTATATATTGTTTTATTAACTAGTTTATTATTCCCTAATTTTATTGTATATGTTATATTTTCTGGTTGCACATGGAAAGCAGCTGTATGAGGAATTTTTAATTCTTCTGCAATTTTTAAACTAGCTTTAGAAAGCCAAAAAGGCATATAAAAATGTACAATATCGACACCTTCCATTGCTTTTCTTATTATTTCTTTATCTGGCACTCCAAAACACATTCCTTGTGATTTTATAATGTTAGACACACCTATTGGTAATTTTAAAGTTTTTACAGCATATTTGTTTTCGCCCTCTACACCAGTACTTAAAATTCTTACTTCATGCCCTCTTTTTCTTAATCCTTCTGCAAATCTTATTGCTGAAATTGTTGTACCATTATTTGCATTTTCAAATTGATCCATTACTAACAATATTTTCACTTTTCTGCTCCTTTATATAACATATTTTCTTCTACGTATAAATACACTTTTTTATTAAGCATTTTTTTTAATATTTCTTTATTTTTACTTTTTATTGCTGTTCTCACTTCTGTTGAACTATAATTTGATAATTTATTGGTATTGTATATAAATATTTTTTCTTTATTTAACTTTAATAATTTATTATTTTCGATTATATCTTCTATTTTCTTTCCTCTTTTAATAGCAATAATATTACTATTTAAGCATTTTTCTGCATTTTCCCAATTAGGTAACTTTTCTAAGTTATCTCCTCCTAGAATAAAATAATTTTTAGATAAATTAAATTTATTGTTTATTAAGTTAAACGCATCTATTGTTTGTAAGCTTTTTTTAGCTTTTAATTCTATATCTAAAACATCTATATTACTATCTGTAATAAGATTAAGCATTTCAAACCTTTTTCTTTCATCTATTAAATCTTTTTTATTATAAAAATCGCCAACTGGTACGAAATATACTTTATCTAGGTTAAATTCTTTTGCTATTTCTTTTGCTATTATTTCGTGAGCTATAGTTGGTGGGTTAAAACTCCCTCCAAAAAAGCCATATTTTTTCATTTTTTGTTCCTTTCGTAATTATATACTTAAATTTATTTTGCTATTATTGTTAAAAAAATTGCTATAAAAAAATATACGATTAATATATTTTTACTTAATAATAAAATTGCTAAATATTCATTTACAAAAGCTTCTGGAAAATAATACCATAAAGTTTTAGCACCTATTCCTTTAGCCTTTACTTTATTTTTTGAAGCATAAATCTTTGACCTTAATATATGAAAATTATTACTTACAAAAGCTATATTTTCACTTATATTAAGTTTTTCTAGTTCTTGTTTAGAAAATTTAAAATTCTCCAAAGTATTTTTAGACTTTTCCTCTTTTATAATATCTTGTACTGGAATATTGTTGCTAACTAAATATTTTTCCATTGCTTCTGCCTCGCTTATGGTTTCTTCTCTTATTTTTCCTCCAGATAAAATGATTTTCGGTTTTTCTTTTTGGTTGTTGTATAATTTTATAGCTAAATTTAATCTTTTTGTTAATGCTTTTGTTAATTGGTTACCATTTAATAAATAACCACCTAAAACTATTATTACATTATATGTCTTTTTCTTAATATTTAAATTAACTATTATGCTCGCTACACAAAATACAATAAAAGTTAGCGAAAAATATATTGATATATATTTAATAAATATCGTTATTTTGTTATCAATTAAATTTGGAATTATGGCAGAAAAAGTTACCATAATTCCAAATATTAGTATTAAATATTTTCTATTTAATATTTTTCTTTTTCTAAATATATCTGTTAATATACCAGATACTCCACTATATATTAATAAAATTCCTATTATAAAAAATATATTTAAGAATATAATTTGCATTGCATCACCTTTTATTCTCTTGCTTTTTCTAAGTCATTACTTAAATTGTTAATTAAATATTTAAGACCTGTAACTACAATATATGCCAAAATTAAACTAGCACCTAATATAAGTATTACTTGCTCATTTATAGCTGTTAAGTGTAATAATTTCTTAAATAAAATTGCTGCAAAGAAAAATCCTACTGCTGTTGTTGTGCATAAAAATGTGCTTATTCTATTAAAAGGTCTACATGCTTCTATTACTGCAAAAATGCTTACACCACCAATAATTAAGTACATAAGAGTATGTGATTCCTCTATATTTAATCCCATACCTGCTCTTGTAAATGTTATAAGTATGATACTAATCATTATTGTTAAAGCATATGGCAATGCATTTCTTATTACAGTTCGTAAGAAGGTTCCTTTTAATGGTTTCGAATTTTCTAAAAAAGATAAGAAGAATGATGTATAACCTTCTATTGCTACATCTATTAGTGTTATTTGTATTGGTATAAATGGGAATGCTGTATTTGTTACTATATTAAATAATGCTAATAACATTGAATATATTGTTTTAATAAAGAATATTCTAGCTACATTTGTTATGTTATTAACAACTCTTCTTCCTTCCATTAACACATCTTTTAACACACTAAAATCTGAATTTAGTAATACTATTTGTGAAACTTGTCTTGCTATGTCTGAAGCTTCTGGTAATGTTATACTACAATCTGCTTGTTTAAGTGCAACAACATCATTTACTCCATCACCAGTCATTGCTACAGAATGACCTTTTTCTTGAAGTGCTTTTACTATTAAACTTTTTTGATGTGGCATAACTCTTGCAAATACACTGTATTTATCTACTAATTCTGGAATTTGATCATCTGAGCTTATTGTTGATAAATCTATATAAGAATCATATGATTCTAATCCTGCTTTTTTAGCTATACTTGAAACTGTTAGCGGGTTATCTCCTGAAATTATTTTTATATCTACAGATTGTGTTTTAAAGAAACCTAACATTTCTTTTGCATTCTTTCTTAATGGATCATCTAAAGTTATCGCTGCAACAATTTCTAAATTTGGTAAGTTTTCATCACTTACAGTCTCTTTTGAATATCCTACAAATAGCATTCTTTTTCCTGCTTTTTGTGCTGTCACAACTTCTTCTGGCATTTCCATTTTACTTTTTTCTATTAAGCGTTCTGGCGCTCCTAATACTATAGAACCAATACCTTTAAAACTTATTGAACTCCATTTTCTTTCAGAAGAAAACGCCATATTGTCTTCTACCTCAAATTTATCTTCACCTTTATAATAATCTTTTAGAGCCATAAATGTTGCATTATTATCTGACATTTCGTTTACAAATGCTACCATCATTTTTTGCATAGTGTGTGGCAAACATTTTTCGTTATATATTTTTACATTATCTACTTTCATTCTTCCTTCTGTAATTGTACCCGTTTTGTCTAAACATAAAGTATCTATATGTGCCAATGTTTCTACACTGTATAAATCTTGTACTAATACACGTTTTTTAGCAAGTTTTATTACACCTGTTGCCAAAGATATAGTTATAAGAAGCATTAAACCTTTAGGTAACATTCCTAATAATGCTGCTGCAGTAGAAACAACTGAATTGGTTATGTCTACATTTCTAAAGAAATATGCCTGAACAAAAAGTATTAAACCTACTGGTATTATTACAAAACTAGTAAAGTTTGTAACCTTTTTCATAGAATTTACAAGTTCTGATTCTGCTCTTTTATATTTTTTAGTTTCACTTGTAATTTGCTCTGCGAAATTGTCTTTTCCTACTTTTTCTACTTTAGAATAGCATTTTCCACTAACTACATAACTTCCAGATAATAGTTTATCACCTTTTTGTTTTAATATAGTGTCTGATTCTCCTGTAAGTAATGACTCATTAACTTCCACTTCTCCACTCATTACTACAGAGTCTGCACAAATTTGTTTTCCTGCATCTAAAACTATTAAATCGTCTAATACTATTTCATCTATATTTATTTCTTTTTCTTTTCCATTCCTAATTACATTTGCTTTAGAAACTTTTAATACAGATAATTTTTGTACTAAATTTCTTGCATGTATTTCTTGCACTACTCCAATTATAATATTTACTATTATAATTAACATATATGCTAAGTTTGTATAAGCTTTAACTGCTATTAAAGCAATCGCTATTAAAAGATTGAATAAGTTAAACAATGTGCATACGTTATCTCTAATAATTTCCCAATTGGTTCTGGTTTTATTGTCTTCGACTTTGTTTACTTTTCCATCTTTTATTCTTTCTTCTACTTGTTTGTCCGTTAAACCTTTTAAACTTTCCTTTTCCAAATATTACACTCCTTTTCTTTCTCATTTGTTTTATTATTTTATCATACACTACACTATATTACTATATTATTTATAAAAATACAAATAATTTGTTCAATTTTAAAAGCTACCTTAAAAATAATACTTTTAAGGTAGCTTTATCTATTTAATAAGAGGGGAATTTAACGTATTTCATTTGCTATTACTGACATTTCAGCATCTAACTTTTTCATTACTTTAGCTGCTTTTAATAATTTTTTAGAAGCTGCTTTGGTAATATTGTTATTTTTATATTTAAGTTCATGTTCTAAACTTGCCCAAAAGTCCATAGCCATTGTTCTTATTTGTACCTCGGCTTTTACATATACTTTTCCAAGCTCAGTTTCTACAGGGATTTCTATAATTAAGTGTAAACTTGAATAACCGCTTTTTTTAGGATTTTGAATATAATCTTTTTCATCTAATATATGTATATTGGGATTTTCTGTTATTAACTGTCTTACTATATACACATTTTCTTTAAATGGGCAAATAATTCTAATACCTGCAACATCGTTTATTTTTTCTATAAGTTCGGTATAATTTAATTCGTAGTTTTTCTTTTTCATTTTGGTTATTATACTTTTAGGACTTTTTATTCTGTATTTAACATGATCTATTAAATTTATTTCCTTGTACTTCACCTCCCACTCTTCAACAATTTTTCTAATTTGTTCTATGCTTAGTGAGTATATTGACATTAATTTGTTAAAAATGTCGCTTTTTACTGTTATTTTTTCGTTTTTAAATATCTCTTTTTGAGATTTAATAATATTATTTTCTAATTTAGCGTCACCCCTTTCTGGTTACTATGGATACATTTTACATGTTAATTATATCCATAGTATTTCCTAATTGTGTTTTATTTGTAAATAAAATCTTTTATAAAAATCGCTTTAATTTATAATATAAAAAAGCCTATTACTTAGCTATTTTTAGTATACAAAAAACAAATGCAAGATTATTTTCTATTATATAATCTTGCATTTGTTTTTTAAAATTGTTTTATTTTTTTTATAAAAATTATACTTTCTATTATATCTATTATTGCATATGCAATCATTAATGAACCAATTAATGTTACAATTACTCCACTATTTAGCATAATGTATATGCCAAATATAACCATTAAAATTGATAATACCAAACTAATTATCCATATTGATGAGTTAAATGCTTTCAATTTAAAAGATAAATATGTTCTTGTTATACCACTATATACAATCCATGTTCCTACTATTAGTCTTAATATTATACCTATTGCATCTGTATAAATTATAGCTGCTCCTCCAAGAACTATTGCAACTAACCCACAAAATAAATCGAAGTTAAAATGTTCTCCCATTCCTCTGCCTTTTACATAGTTTAGTAGTCTTGCAACTCCTATCATTATAAATAGTAAACCTATTAGGCAAGAAATTACTTTTACTGCTCCTTCATTTAAAATACATAATATTACTCCAAATAGTCCAAAAATTATTGATACCAATATATTAGATGTACCAGATTTTTTTAATAAATCTTTTATTTGGTCCATAAAATTATTCCTCCATATTATCTATCTTTTCCTCTGTATCATCATCAACTTTTACGCCTTGAACATTAACAACAACTCTGTCTACTTTATTTCCTGTCATATTTTCTACTTCTTCTTTAACTTTTACTTGAATGTTCTTTCCTACTTCTCTTATGTTTACTCCATATCTTACAATAATATTTATTTCTATTTTTACATTTTCTCCATCTGCTTCTACTTTAATTCCTCTTGACATTTGCTTTTTGCCACCTATGGCTTTAAGACCTTCTGTAAAACCTCCAGCCATTTTTGCAACACCGTCAACTTTAGAAACTGCCATACCAGCAATAGTAGCTACAACTTCATTAGCCACATTAATTTCTTGTTCTACAATTTTTTCTTCGTCCATAATAATACCTCCTTAAAATTATTATTTAATATAAATTATTTCCAATATACTTATTTATATAATAACTTAATTAGTTTTATTTGTCAATCAATATCCTAGATCGTGGTTGGGCCCTTCTGGACCAAGGAATAGTCCTTAAAATTCCTGTATGACTTTTCTTATTCTATCTCTATAGCTCCAGTGTATAACCCATAATACATTCCATTGTTTTTTATTAATTCTTCGTGATTTCCTCTTTCTATAATATGACCATGGTCTAAAACCATTATTAAGTCCGAATTTCTTATTGTAGATAGCCTATGTGCAATAACAAATACAGTTCTTCCTTTCATTAATTTATCCATTCCATCTTGTACTATTTTTTCTGTACGAGTATCTATCGAACTTGTAGCTTCATCTAGTATTAATACTGGTGGATTATAAAGTGCAGCTCTTGCAATAGCTAATAATTGTCTTTGTCCTTGTGATAAACCTTCTCCATCACCTGTTATTTCTGTATCATATGCATGTGGTAAGTGCCTTATAAATCTATCTGCATTAGCAAGTTTTGCAGCAGCAATAACTTCTTCATCTGTTGCATTCATATTTCCATATTTTATATTTTCTTTTATTGTTCCAGTAAATAAATGTGTGTCTTGTAAAACAACACCTAATGATTTTCTTAAATCATCTTTTTTCATTTTATTTATATTAATTCCATCATATCTAATTTTTCCACTTTGAATGTCGTAAAAACGGTTTATTAAGTTTGTAATAGTAGTTTTTCCAGCTCCTGTTGGTCCTACAAAAGAAACCTTTTCGCCTTCTTTTGCATCTAAACTTATGTTGTATAAAATTTGCTTATCTTTTACATATCCAAAGTTTACATCTTCAAATTCTACATTCCCACATAGCTTAGTATATGTAATACTTCCATCACCATGTGGATGTTTCCATGCCCAAATTCCTGTTCTTTCTTCTACTTCTACTATTTTTCCATCTTCTTCTTTTGCATTTACAAGCGTTACATACCCGTCATCTTCTTCTACTTTTTCATCTATTAATTCGAAAATCCTTTCTGCACCTGCTAATGCCATGGCAATAAAGTTAATTTGTTGTGAAACTTGTCCTAATGGATTTGTAAATGCTTTTATATATTGTAAAAATGCTGCTATACTTCCTATTGTAAGAACTTGTTTTACTGCTAAAATTCCTCCAAGTACTGCAACTAGTACATAACCTATGTTTCCAATATTCATTATACAAGGCATTAATGTATTTGCATAAGAATTCGCTTTTTTACTACTTTGAAATAGTTCTTCATTTAATTCGTCAAATTTTTGTTTCGAACGTTCTTCATAACAAAATACTTTAACAACCTTTTGACCATTCATCATTTCTTCTATATAACCATCAACTTTACTAATATTTTTTTGTTGATTTATAAAATGTTTTGAACTATGTTTAGCAAAAAATTTAGATACGAACATCATTATTACAACCATTACAAGAACAATTACTGTTAAATACACATTTGTTATAATCATTGATATTAATATTGCAATCATAGAAATTATTGCTGAAAAAATTTGAGGTATACTTTGGCTTATTGCTTCCCTTAAAGTATCTACGTCATTTGTATATGTACTCATAATTTCTCCATGGCTATGACTGTCAAAATAACCAATTGGTAACTTTTGCATATGTTCAAACATATCTGTCCTTATCTTTTTTAGTGTTCCTTGTGTTATGTTTAGCATTAATCTATTGTAAATATATGTTGCTATAATTCCAACTAAATATATAACTCCCATAGTAACAATAGCATGTAATAATGATGTATAGTTAGGGTTTTGATTACCTATAAGTGGAATAATATAATTATCTATAAGTTTTTGAATAAATTGTATTCCTATAACGCTTGTTGTTGCACTTACTATTATAGTAATTAAAACTATTGCAAATTGCAATTTATATCCTCCCATAGAATATTTTAGTAATCTAAAAGCTGTATTTTTTCTACTCTTTTTCATTTTCTTTGTCATCTCCTCCCATTTGAGATTCATATACTTCTTTATAAATTTTATTTGTTTTTAATAATTCTTCAGATGTACCAATTCCATCTATTCTACCATTATCCATAACAATTATTTTATCTGCATCCATAATAGAACTTACTCTTTGGGCTATTATTATTTTTGTTGTATTTGGTATTTTATCTTTAAAAGCTTGTCTAATTAATGCATCTGTCTTTGTGTCGACAGCACTAGTAGAATCATCTAAAATTAGTATTTTAGGTTTCTTTAGTAATGCTCTTGCAATACAAATTCTTTGTTTTTGACCTCCAGAAACATTTGTCCCACCTTGGTCTAATACTGTATTATATTTATCTGGTAATTCTTGAATAAAGCTATCTGCTTGTGCCAATTTACAAGCTTCTATTAATTCTTCGTCTGTAGCATTTTTATTTCCCCATCTTAAGTTTTCTGCAATAGTTCCAGAAAATAGCACATTTTTTTGTAATACCATAGCAACTTCATCTCTTAAAGCATTAAGTTCGTAGTTTCTTACATCTACTCCCCCAACTTTTACGAAGCCTGATTTTACATCATACAATCTAGGTATTAAGTTTACTAAAGAAGTTTTAGAGCTACCTGTTCCACCCAAAATTCCAACAGTTTCTCCAGAATTTATCTTTAAGTTTATATCTTCTAACGGTAACATTTCATTTGCTTTTGCATCATCATATTGGAAATCAACATCTATAAATTCTATACTTCCATCTTTAATCTCTTTTATTGGATTTTCTTTATTTTTTATAGTTGAATCCTCATTAATTACTTCTATAATTCTTTCCGCAGATGATTGTGATATTATTATCATAACTAATACCATAGAAAGCATCATTAAACTTGAAAGAATTTGCCAAGCATATGTAATTAAGCTAGAAAGTTCTCCTGTCTGCATACTTCCTACTACAATTGCTTTTGCCCCAAGCCAAGATAATAGTAATACACAGCCATATATCGCAATTTGCATTAATGGGCTATTAAATATTACAATTTTCTCTGCTTTTTTAAATAATTTATATACTAATAAGTTTACTTTCTCAAATTTATCTTCTTCAAATTTTTCTGTTGCAAATGATTTTACAACTCTAATAGCACTTAAGTTTTCTCCAACTACTCTATTTAATTCATCATATTTTTTAAATACTTTTTCAAAATAAGGATGAGCTTTAAAAGATATAAATGCTAGTAATATTGCAAGAGGAAGCATTGTTGCTATATATACAAATGATAAATTTCTATTTATTGAAAATGCCATAATTAAGGCAAATATTATCATCACTGGTCCTCTTACTAATAATCTTATAATCATTTGAAATGCATTTTGAACATTTGTTACATCTGTTGTAAGTCTTGTTACTAAACTTGATGTAGAAAATTTATCTATATTTGTAAATGAAAAATTTTGTATGTTGTAAAACATTCCTTGTCTTAAGTTTTTCGCAAATCCTGCTGATGCAGTTGCTGCAAACCTTCCAGAAAGTACTCCAAATATTAATGACATTATTGCAGATACAACAAGCATTATTCCCATTTTTATAATATAGTTTAAATCATTATTTTGTATTCCTACATCTATGATTTTTGCCATAAGATATGGAATTATAACTTCCATTATGATTTCTAAAATAACCATAATTGGTGTTAAAATTGCATACTTTTTGTATTGTTTTACATATTTTGATAATTCTTTTATCATCTTTATTCTCCCTTCTTTCTTTTTAGCGCATTTGTTATTTTAACACAATTATTTTTTTTTATCTAGCAAAAATTTTATTTTTTTACATTTTTTCTACTACACTTAGATTACATTATTCTTTTTAAAAATTAATTTTATAATTTATCACTTTTTATTCAAAAGAAAACCGGGATTTTAAGGACCGTCCCTTAATCCCGGTTTTTATGTATTGTATATATTCTTCTAAACAAAGTCCTAATTTGTTTATTTCTTTTGCATTTTCTATTCCTACATATCTCCAATGCCATGGCTCATATTTTATTTTTGTTATTCTTTCCTTATCTTCTGGATATCTTAGTATAAAGCCATAGTTTTCTGCATTTTCTACAAGCCACGAAAATGCTTTTTCTTCTTCAAATGCATAATTTATATCATTAAAGTCTACTGCTAAACCTAAATTGTGTTCACTTTTATATGGTTCTCCTATAGACCTTGCTGTTAATGCTTTTGCTTCTTCTTCTGTTTTCCCTTCTGCTAAATATTCTTGTATACTTTCTTGTATCAAGTGTTCTTGTTTTTTAGGATTTCTGTATGCAGATTGTGCCCATATGTGGTTTATTCCTGCATTGTTCATGTCTAGCATCATTTGTAATAAACTGTTTATTGCTCTAGAATCAAACTGTCTTTCTTTATCTATGTTACTTAGTGGTGGAATATAATCTTTTGGCATTTCATTTTCATAATTTACTAAAGTTAAACGCCAATCATTAATTTTTTTTAAATTCTCTTCAGATGTAATATTTTCAATAGTATTATTTTTATTAATACTATTTTGGTTAATTACATTTGCCATAGCATCAACTTCCTTACTTTCTCCTAAATGATTTAATATATATACTAATATTATACTAACTATCATTATAATTGATACTATAATTCTATATATAAATACTATTTTATTGCTATTATTTTTAGTTTTTTCTTCTTTATTATTTTCCACCATTTTCACCTAAAAATTATTTTTATCTAATTCTAACAAATTCTTACATTTTATTTTTAATATAGTTCCATGAATCTATACACATTTCTTTTAAATCTTTTTCTGCTGTCCATCCTAATTCTTCTTTAGCTTTTGTTGGATTAGAATAGCAAGTAGCTATATCACCTGCTCTTCTAGGTGCTATTTTATAAGAAACTTTCATTCCAGTTGCTTCTTCAAATGTTTTTACCATGTCTAAAACACTATATCCTTTTCCAGTTCCTAAATTATATATAAATAAACCTTTGCCTTCTTTTTCTAGTTTTTCTAACGCATTAATATGTCCTTTTGCTAAATCTACAACATGAATATAATCTCTTACACCTGTACCATCTGGAGTATCGTAATCATCTCCAAATACAGATAATTCCTTCAATGTACCATTTGCAACTCTTACTATATATGGCATTAAATTGTTTGGTATTCCTTGTGGTTCTTCACCTATTAGTCCACTTTCATGTGCTCCTATTGGATTAAAATATCTTAAAATTACTATATCCCAAGTATTATCTGATACATATATATCTTTTAAGATTTGTTCTATAAATAATTTGCTTGTGCCATATGGGTTTGTAGTTCCACCTGTTTTACATTCTTCTGTAATTGGTATAACTTCTGGAGATCCATATACTGTTGCTGAAGAACTAAATACAAATTTCTTAACATTATTTTCTTTCATAACTTCTAATAAAGTTAAAGCACCAGAAATATTATTTGTATAATATTCTATAGGTTTTTGAACAGACTCTCCAACAGCTTTAAAACCTGCGAAATTTAAAACAGCTTCAATATTATTTTCTTTAAATACTTTATCTAACTTTTCTTTATCTAAATAATTAATTTCGTAAAATTTAAAATCTTTACCTGTTATCTTTCTAATTGAATCTAACACCTCTGGTTTACTATTAGAAAAGTCATCTATAATAACAACTTCTCTCCCAGAATTTAATAATTCTATCACTGTATGACTACCAATATATCCAGCACCACCTGTAACTAAAATTGACATATTATTTCCTCCTTAATTATAATTTATTATTAACTATTATAAATATTTTTATAAATTTCGTAATCTCTTAATATTTTTCTTACATAATTATTTGTTTCTCTAAATGGAATATTTTCTATATTAGAACCATCTAAAGAAATAACGCCTTCAGAAATCCACTTACTAACATTGCCACTTCCTGCATTATATGCTGTTAATGCAATCGGAATATTTTTGTATTTATCATACAATGTAGAAAAATATTTAACTCCAAGTCTTATATTTATCTCAGGATTTTTTAAATCTTCTTCTTTATATTCCATTCCTAATTTGTTAGCTACATCTTTTGCAGTTGCATCCATAAGTTGCATTAATCCTACAGCATTGCTTTTAGAAATAACATCTGGTTTAAAGTTACTTTCTGCCTTAATTATCGCATATATTAATAATGAATCTACATTATATTCGTCCGAATATTTTTCTACGTATTCAGAATATTTTTGTGGGTAGATTTGTCTTATTACTATTTTATGGACTTTAAATATTCCGAAAGATACATATATTATAGCACATAAAATTAATAATATAACTATTATCTTTAGTAATTTATTAACCATTCTTCATTGTATGATATATAATCATACTCTCCTTTCTTTAAGTTTCTTATAGTTTTATTTTAATTCATACCAATTGTAGGCTTCACCCACATCTGCTCTTAATGGCACTTTTAAATTTATTGCCTTTTCCATAGAACTTTTTAGTATTTCTTTTACTTCTTCTTTTTCTTCTTCTTTAGTCTCTATTAAAAGCTCATCATGTATTTGTAATATTAATCTTGAATTTAGATTTCTTTCTTTTAGCTTTTTAAATACATCAATCATTGCAATTTTCATTATATCTGCTGCTGTACCTTGTATTGGAGTGTTCATAGCAGCTCTTGCTCCAAATTGTCTTATATTAAAATTTTTTGATTTAAGTTCTGGTATATATCTTCTTCTTTTAAATAATGTTTCAACATATCCTTTTTCTTTTGCTTCTTCTACAATATCTGACATAAATTTCTTTATACCATTATATTTTTCTAAATATTGCTCTATATATTCTTTAGCCTTCTTTCTAGATACACCTATTTGCTCTCCTAAACCAAAATCACTTATTCCATATACTATTCCAAAATTAACTGCCTTAGCATGTGTTCTTTGTTCTTTAGTAACTTCCTCTAAAGGAACTTTAAATACACTTGCTGCAGCTTGTTTATGTATATCTTCATTATTATTAAAAGCTTCTATCATATGTTCATCATTAGAAATATGCGCTAAAACTCTTAATTCTATTTGTGAATAGTCTGCATCTATAAATACATATCCGTCTTTTGGCTTAAATGCTCGTCTTAATTGCTTTCCAAGTTCTATTCTAGTTGGTATATTTTGAAGATTTGGTTCTGTAGAACTAATTCTTCCTGTTGCTGTTATTGTTTGGTGGAAATAAGAATGTATTCTTCCTGTTGCTTTATTTATATATGGTTTTAAACCTTCAACATAAGTTGAATTTAGCTTTGTTAAACTTCTATATTCTAATATTTTTTCTACTACTGGATGTTCTTGTTTTAATTTTTCTAAAACATCTACATCTGTAGAATAACCTGTTTTTGTTTTCTTTACTACTGGTAATTCTAATTTTTCGAATAATATTTCTCCTAATTGTTTTGGAGAATTTATATTAAATTCGGTTCCACTTAAATTATATATTTCTTTAGTAATTTCTTCTATTTTTTGTTTAAGCTTCTTTCCAAATTCTTCTAATTCTTCTTTATCTATTTGTATTCCTTCATATTGCATTTCCGAAAGAACCTCTACTAAAGGCATTTCTATATTATTAAATAATTCTAGTTCATCTAATTCTGCTAATTCTTTCATAGTTTTTTCATATAATTTTTGTATTAAATAACAATATAAAGTGTTAATATTTTTTTCATATTCATAATTTTCTGAAGTTTGTTCGAATAAATTTATTTGCTCTTGTTTTTTTATTCCTAATGCATTTAGGTATTCGTCCATACTAAAGTCTAAATACTGAAATGCTACATCTTGCATTTTATATTTCATGTTTGATGGGTCTAGGTCATATATTGCTATTTCTGCATCATATATTATACTTTTTGGTAAAATTCCACTTTGTTTTAGTATAATATAATCTTCAGATGTTTTGTAACCATATTTTTTAATTTCTTCATTTTCAAATATTTCTTTTATTATATCTACATCTTTTAAATTTATTTTTGCAAAATATGCTTTATTTTCTTCTTTATTATAGAATGAAAAAGTATTAAATTCTTTTTTTATTATATATTCTTCTTTATTTACTTCTTTAGTAGAGAAATGATAAAACAATTCTTTAGTTTTAAATATAATATCTTTTGCTTTTTTTACATCTATTTCTTCTATTTCATATTTCTGTGTTATTTCTTCTATTTTTTCATCATCTTCTGAAGATAAATTAAATCTTTCTATGTACCTATTAAAATTTAATTCTTTAAATATTCTTAAAACTTCTTTTTTATCCCATTCTTCTAGTTTAAAATCTTCTAAATTTTTTTCTATAGGGGCATTAATATTTATTGTACCTAATTCTTTAGATAGTTTAGCTAGCTCTTTGTTATCTATTATACGTTCCCTTGTTTTTCCTTTTACATCTTGAGCTTGTCCCTCTTCTAACAATTTATATAAATTATCTATACTATTATACTCTTGTATTAATTTTAAAGCTGTTTTTTCACCTATTCCAGGAACTCCTGGTATATTATCCGATGTATCACCTTGAAGTCCTTTTACTTCTATTAATTGTTTTGGCTCTAAATTATATATTTCTTTCACTTTTTCTTTATTGAAATCTTCTACTTCTGTTTTTCCCATTTTTGTTCTTGGTATTCTTATTGTTACTTTATCTGTTGCAAGTTGAAAGGTATCTCTATCTCCAGATAATATAGTTACATCTAACCCCTGTTTTTCTCCAAAAACAGATAATGTTCCTAATATGTCATCACCTTCATATCCTTGCTTTTCTACTATGTCTATATTCATTGCTCTTAAAATTTCTTTTATTATTGGCATTTGGCAAGCAAGTTCATCTGGCATTCCTTTTCTATTTGCTTTATAACCTTCGTACATTTCATGTCTTTTCGTAGGACCTTTTAAGTCAAACGCAACAACTAAATATTCTGGCTTAATGTCTTCTAAAATTTTAAACATAATAGCCAAAAAACCATATACTGCATTTGTTGGTGTTCCATCTTTAGTTGTAAGCATTTTATTTCCCATAATGCCATAAAACGCTCTATTTAAAATACTGTTTCCATCTATTAATACTAGTTTTTTCAAAATTAACCTTCTTTCTTAATACATATAACATTCTATAACTAATGTATTATTTATTATTCCATAGCCATTATTTTTTTCAGTCTTTAAATATTCTTTTAATAATTCTTTATTTAAATTTACTGTATTCAACTTTCTATTTGTATAAAAATTTATAACTCCATCTGCTGACCAATTACATCTTAGTGCATTATATGTTACAACAGATTTTCTATTAATATCTTTAAAATATGTTTTATAATCTTGTCCTGTTACTGTATATATAGCTATATTTTTTACTTGTATTTTATTTTCTGCTTCGTATTTTTCTATATATTCTTCTATCTCTTTAGCAGATTGTTTTTCATATTCATTTACTAGTTTATGTTCGTATGTAACTATTATACAATTATATATACTAATAATGCTATATATTATTAAAATTAATTCAATTATTCTTCTAAAAATTTCGTCTTCATTTTCTATAATTAGACAAATTAGTACAAATCCCAACATTGATCCTATACAATAATGTAGTCTACCTGTGTAAAAACTAGATAATGTACCTAAGGATACTAAAAAACCACAAACTATACTTATAATTATTATACATATTAATTTTATTGTTAAAAAATTTACACTTTTTGTTTTTAAGTCATATATAAGTGCTAATATTAATGCAGTTCCTATAAAAATGTATAATAAATTTGCTGGGAATAGCCCAATATTTTCTTTTAATATAATATTAAAATTATTAATAATATATTTTAAGTTTTCAAATATAGCAAATATACTTCCTACTCTTGTTTGAACTTGTCCTGTAATATTTCCTACTACTTTAACTAATATCATATTTATAGCAATTGCGATAATAGCTATAATTCCTGCCATAATCGTATCTAAAATTATTTGCTTTATATTTGTTTTTACTTTATCTTTTTTTCCTTTTAGTTCTACTTTATTTGTTAGTAAACTTATAACAAATGTTAGTATAATAAGAAATCCTGCTGTACCTTGATATGCTATTATACCAATTATAGCTAAAATTAATGCTATTACTCTATTTTTTAAATTTTTATTATTAACTATTATATTAGCTGAATAAATAAACAGTAATAAACTTAGTGCCATTACAATAGCTTCTACAAAGTACATATCTTCTATATACATAAAATTAAATATTGTAAAAAATGATGCTATTGTAACAAATATTTCTTTTGTTCTGTTATTTTCACTATGGCTACAATTAATAATTATATTCTTTAGCTTTATTACACAAATACAAGATATTACTAAAGCTCCTAATAGTGTACTTACTACATATACCTCTATTGGAATATTTAGTTTTGCAAAAATTATTGTAATAAAATACATTATTAATCTGCCATCTTTTAAAGACCAATTAGTAGCATATTTTTCATACCCTACATTTATAATATTATATGTATCTGCAGAATAATGTATATTAATCCAATTAATATACATTATTACTGCTAGCAAAAATATTACTAAAAAAATTATATAATCCTTTTTTATATGTAAGTTTGCTTTCTTTTTATCTTTTAGCCTTTTATTTGCTAATTCTTTCATTTTATCACCCAAATTTTAAATATATGCTAAGAAATACAAAATATTATCCATTATTACAAAATTTCCTTCATAGCCCAACTTTCTTTTTGCAGCATATGCATAAAATAAATCTCTATTAGGGTATGCTTCTAAATAATTATCTTCAAAATTCCTATTTGTGTAAAAATTAATTGTAGCTATTGCAGACCAAGTACATGCCACACCATCATATGTAAGAACAGACTCATTTTTTATTTCGTTAAAATATCCATATGGTTTCATATTTGAAAGTTTAAAATATCTTGCTTCTGTAATTTTTACATTATTTTCTTTTTCATATTCTTTTATATATTCTTCTATTCCTGCACATTGTTCTTTTTCTAGCTTATTTACTTGTTTATGTTGGTACAGTAATGAAATTGTATTTACTACTAGAATAATATTATATGCTACTAATGTTGCCATTAATAAATATTTAATAATTGTTTCATCTTCAAATATTTTAGTTGAACAAAATAAGTATATAAATATTACTCCTATAAAAGCTCCAACAGGTACATGAATTCGTCCTGTATCATAACTTGCTATACTCACAACACACATTGCAAATGTTATAAGCATTGTTACAAAGAAAAGAAATATAATATTAAATACTAAGCCATTTCTTTTAGATTTTATTTCATAAATTCCAGATATAAGTGTAATAAGTAAAACAAATATTAACATTAAATAATTAGGAAATAGACCACAATTACTTACAAACATTGTTCCAAATACCATAGTTCCAAAATTTCTTAGAATATGAACAGAATTTTTAAATAAATTTTGTATTCCATTTAATCTTTTTTGTGTAGTACCAGCAATTTGAGTTGCAATATCTATTTGAATTAAATTTGCCACAAATGAAATTATTGTTATTAAAATTATCGCACCAAAATCTTTTAATATTTCTTTTATATTTTTTCCATTTTTAGCAATAGAAAATACTATTCCATATAGTGCAAATAATCCAATTGTTCCTTGGTAACAAAATGTTGCTAGTACTGCTAATATTCCTGATTTTAATAAATATAACTTATTTCTATTTATAATTTGTTTTACTGCTAATATGTAAAGTAATATACTACATGCCATTACTCCTGCTTCTACAAAGTATAAGTTCTCTACATACATAAAATTAAATATTGTACAATATGATATTAAGACTGCAATAACTTCTTGTATTTTATTCTCTTTTTTACCAAATTCCATTATCATATTTTTTAATACAATAACCGCTACACACGATATTATCAATCCTATAACCGTTAATGTTATTACAAAAATATTAATAGGAACATTTGCCCAATTTGCAAACATACCTATTAAAAACATAAATATTCTTCCATCACTTAAGGAATTATTTATTGCATATTTTTCATATCCTATATTCATTATATTATATGTATCTGTTGCATAGTGCATAGATATATAATTCCAAAAAACAGCTCCTGTTATTACAAATAAAATAAAAAATAATATTAAATTTTTTGTTCTTGTTTTCATGCCTTCTCCCTTATTCTTTTGTAATTTTTTGTGTTAATAATTATCCTTTTAATAATCATTATATATATTTTTTTCTTTACAATCATATAATTTTTTTAAGAATTATTCAAGGTGTATTTATAATCTTTTTTACGTTTATATTAATTACTATTTTAATCTTTTTATACATAAATTTTCTATATTAACTACTCTTGTAGCTAAATCTTTATAAAAACTAGCTTCATGAGAAACTAATATAACAGTTCCCTTAAATTCTGTTATAGCTTTTTGTAATTCTTCTTTTGTGTCTGCATCTAAATGATTCGTAGGTTCATCTAAAATTAATAAATTACATGGTTTTAATATCAATTTACATAGTTTCACCTTTGCTTGTTCTCCACCGCTTAGTGTTGTAATAGGTTGCATTACATGTTCTTTCTTTATTCCACAATCTGCTAAATGTTTTCTTATTTGCTTTTGTGTTAATTTTTGAAAGTCCTTCGAAATTATACTAAGAGGTGTATCTTCTTCATTTTCCCATTTTAAGTCTTGTTCATAGTACCCAATAGTTTTAATAGTTTCCGAAAATTTGAAATTACCAGCAATTGGCTTTAATTCGCCCATTATAGTTTTTAATAATGTAGATTTACCTATACCATTAAAACCTGTTATAACTACTTTTTCTTCATTACGTATATCAAACTTCATCTTTGGAAGTAATGGATAATAATACCCTACTTCTAAATTATTAACTTCTAATATTACTTGTGCTGTACTTTCTACACAATTAAATCTAAAATGTGGTTTTGTTGTAAAAGAAGGTTTGTCTATTTTTTCCATTTTCTCCAATTTCTTCTCCCTACTTTTCGCCATTTGGGCTGTAGATGCTCTTACTTTATTTTTAGCAATATATTCTTCTAGTTTTTTTATTTCTTTTTGTTGCGAATTATATTGTCTTATATAATCTTCTCTTAATAATTCTTTTTGCTTTAAAAAGCTAGAATATGTACCTTTATATTTCTTCATTTTATTAAATTCTATATCACAAATACATGTCGTAACTTTTTCTAGAAATTCAAAATCATGTGACACAATTATGAAAGCACCTTTAAAAGTTGTTAAATATTCAGAAAGCCATTCAACATGTTCTTTGTCTAAAAAATTAGTTGGCTCGTCCAATACTAAAACCTCTGGATTTTGCAGAAGTAATTTAGCTAAAATTACTTTTGCTCTTTGACCTCCACTTAAATTTTTTAAATTATTTTCCATTCCAAGTGCTGTTATTCCTAATCCACTTGCAATTTTTTGTATTGTGCTATCTATTGCATAAAAATTCTTTTCTTCTAATTCCTCTTGATATTTTGAAACTTTATTTAATATATTCTCGTTATAATTTTCTGCCATTTCTTCATATAACTTATTTAATTCCTCTTCTACTTTATATAATTTTTCGAATGCTGTTCTTAAATAATTAAAGATAGTTTGATTTTCTTCTACTATTGCATACTGGTCTAGCTTTCCTATTGTAATACCATTTTGCCATTTTACTAAGCCTTTATCTGGTAATATTTCACCTAATAATATTTTTATAAGTGTACTTTTACCTGCTCCGTTTTGTCCTACAATCCCCATATGTTCGCCTTTATATAGTTCGAATGAAGAATCTTTATATAATATTTTATCTCCAAATGAATGTGTTAAATTTTCTACTTCTAATAATGCCATTTTTCTCCTATCTCCATATTTTATTGCTTACATAGATTATACAAATTTTTCGTTAGCTTATCAATGTTTTAATTATAAATTTAGTGTATTTGCAATTTTTTATATACAATATATTGTTAATTTCTGTTTTAGATTTTAATCGTAAATTTTTATATATTTGCAATTTTATGTAAAATACTGTATAATATAATGTGAATCAAAAAACTTAAATTTACAACGGGAATTCCCTTAAGGAGGCACATTATGAAAAGAGTTTTATTACTTTACTCGGAATTGTATCATCGGAATTTAGATTTATCTGCAATTGCGGATCTTTTAAAACATGTACTTAATGAAAAATCTATTGAGTGCGAAATAAAGGTATGCAATCACTTATTAGCAGATGAAAAGAAGTTTGAAGAATACGATATTATTGCAGGATACCATTTAGATGTCCAGCAAGAACTGTTGCTTAATGAACAGTTTGTAGGAAGATACCTGCATTTCTTCGACTCACACTGTGAGTTTCAGTTTTCACAAGTTACAAAAAGAGAAGAAATGGGAGGATATACTACCTATCGAATCTCTCAAGTTCCGATTTAAGTAATGCTTCTGGTGGCTAAAAAGTCTAATAATTTATGACTAATTGGCCACCAGATTTTTTTGTATTTACTTTTTAGTTTAATAAAATCCTAGTTTTTTATATGTATTATGTTACATACTTATTTTATATTTTTATTCCTTATATAATCTCCTTCAAATTCATTTTCTAATATATCCATATGTAATTTATCATAATATTTGCCATTTACAAATACATTTTCTCTTGTTCTTCCTGCATCTTTAAATCCACATTTTAAATAACATTTATGTGCCCTTTCATTACATGAAAGCAAATCTAATTTTATACTATGTAAATTTAAATATCTAAATCCATATTCCAATAAAAGTTTTATAGCTTCACTACCATATCCATTGTTTCTAAAATCTTCATCTCCAATAAATATTCCTAATACAGCATTTCTTGAAATCCAATCAAATTCGTGTAATCCCACTGTTCCAATTAGCTTATTTGTATTTAGCTCTACAATATTAAATTTCTTATTTTTATTATCTTTAGCTGAATTTTCAAGATATTGTTTTTCACCTATTATTGACATTATCTCTGAAGTTCTTCCTGTATAATCTGTTATTTGAAAATCGTTCATCCACTTTGTAAATTTTTCTATTTCTTCATCTGAAACTCCTTTTGGTGATAAATATATTCTGTCTCCTACTAGTTTTTTTACATAATTCATTCTTACTCCCCCTTGTTATGCTATAATTTCGTTTATTATACCATATTTAATTTAATATATATATAATTTACACTATAAAAAAATGTGCCTTAGATTTCATAGGAACTGTAAATTCCAAAAATCTAAGGCACACCATAATTCTAATTAGGTTTTCATAGAAAAAAACATATTCTTATTCTGCAATTTCTAAAAAATATTTATAAATTATTTTTTTCAATCGTTCCAACACTTGCCAAGCTGTGTACGGGCAACACCTATCTGAAAGATTCCTTTCTAATAACCATAGCAAAGTTTCTGTATATGCTTTCATATATGTAACCATAAGCATATATTGTATCTCTACTATATTATCAATTTTAACTATCTTTTGGTCATTTTCTATATAATCGAAATAACTAATACTATGGTCTTGAAAATTTATTTGTTCATAAATCTTTCTTATTGCACTTAATTCTTCAGATTCTTCTGGTATAACATCATATGTAAGCTTTCCAATCTTGTCAATTTTATGATGTAGTGCTTTTTTTGCTAGTCCAACAATTTCTTTGAATTCTTCATAAAACTCCAGATTTTTGAAGTTTTCATTTTCTTTTATATCTTCCAGGCATTGTTTTCTAATTGCTCTAGCAAAGTCTTCAAGTATCGCATCTATTACCACTTCAGCGTCTTTCTGATTAATAATTGATATGACTTTTTTACATTTATAATATATTCTAATCAAAAAATTCATTAGTTCTAAGGCATAACACATATCATCTTCTTTAAAAATTCCCATCATTGGAATCACTCCACTCCCATACCATATGTCGATTCCTCTTTTTGTTTGGGTAAATCTAAAAGCATCTAATTCTCTTACAATTTCCATTACCCTAGTATCTGTTTGTGCTAATTTGATTAATTCCTTCCGCATATTTGCTATGCTTTTTTCTATTTTTTTTATCTTCCTCATTTGTATACTCTCCTTAATTGTGGTTGAGTTATTTATAGTTTATCCATATTATTATAGCATTTTCGCTTGCATTATGTCAATCTTGTTTCTAGCAAGCTCTACATTATATTTTGCATAAATTATGCCAATTATATTTTTATTTTTTTAACAATTGTTACTATAAAAAGTTTATTCTTCGTACAAATATTGATATATAATGTTTTCTTCAATTTTTTGTAGTATTTTCCATTAGTTTGTAGTAAAATTATATTGATAAAAAATAACTAACGGAGGTAAAATAAATGGATAAAATAAAAATTGGAATTTATGGGTATGGAAATCTAGGTAAAGGCGTAGAAACTGCTATATATAATAATGATGATATAGAGCTTGTTGGAGTTTTTACAAGAAGAGATCCAAATACTCTTAAAACTTTATATTCTGAAACAAAAGTATTTTCCGTAGATGACGTACAAAATATGCAAGATAAAATAGATATTATGATATTATGTGGTGGTTCTGCTACAGATTTACCAAAGCAAGCACCAGAAATGGCAAAATTATTTAATACAATAGATAGTTTTGATACACATGCAAAAATACCTGAATACTTTAAAAATGTTAATAAAGAAGCAAAAGAAAGTAATCACTTATCTTTAATTTCTTGTGGTTGGGACCCAGGATTATTTTCTTTAAATAGAGCTTTACTAGAAGCAATTCTTCCTACTGGTAATAACTATGTATTTTATGGAAGGGGCTTAAGTCAAGGACATTCAGATGCTATAAGAAGAATTAATGGAGTAAAAAATGCTGTTCAATATACAGTTCCTTATGAAGAATCTGTAGAAAAAGTAAGGTCTGGAGAAAATCCTACTTTTTCTTCTGTAAGAGAAGTTATGTGGAGAGAATGTTTTGTAGTCTTAGAAGATGGTGCAGATAAAGTAAAAATCGAAAAAGAAATAAAAGAAATGCCAAATTATTTTGAGCCATATAATACTGTCGTACATTTTATAACTGAAGATGAACTTCTTAAAAATCATTCTGGTATGCCACATGGTGGATTCGTTTTAAGAAGTGGACGTACTAGTGATAATATCAATCAAGTTGCTGAATTTTCTTTAAAGTTAGATTCTAATCCAGAATTTACTGCAAGTGTTTTAGTTGCTTATGCAAGAGGAATTTATAGATTACGTAAAGAAGGAAAAACTGGTGCTGTTACTGTTTTAGACATTCCTGTTTCTTACCTTTTACCTAAGTCTAATGAAGAAATTTTAAAAGATTTATTATAAAATATACATTAACTAAAAGCAGTTATTAAACTATAATAACTGCTTTCTTTGTTTTATTATTTTTTTGCTAACTTAATTTTGTTTTACAAATTGATAATTGCTTTTAATTATCTTGTTAATGCTAAACACAAATAAAATAGCCCTATTGCAACTATAATTCCTAATAATACATACATAATTACCTTAAATATTCCTTTACCCTTTTTCTCTTTTTTACTCATCTTTATTTCCCCCTATATACTCATATTCTATTTTATAGTCTTTGTACTTTTTATTACTTTTAATAAAACTTTCTATAATGTTTTTTCCATTTTCATCTGCTTTTTCTAATATACCATTATCAATAGCATCTTGTTTTCCCTGATTTGTTAAATCTTTTAATGCTTCATTATATTTTTCTGAATCAATTCTAGAAAACCAACTTTCTGAATCTATGTAAGATTTAAAAGATTCTAAATCCGGCGTAGCATTATATATTGTTGAATGTGGAAGTTTTATCTTTATTGTTTTTGTTGATTCATTAATATCTTCTATATATACTTCCTCAAAATTTATTCCTGCGTCTACTTGTACTATATAACTAAACATTTTTCTACTTTCTGTAAATGGTATTTCAAATTTTTCGAAAATTGTTCTATTAACAGTGCTATCTTCTAATACTCTTATAAAAGCAGATTGTGTTACTAGCTGTCCAACATTTTTAAATTCTATGCTTAATGTTTCTGCTTCTTTATTAAAAACATAGCTATAGTTTATTCCTAATGCTACGATTGCTATTAAAATTACTACTAGTATTCCTCTTTTAATAATTTTAGGACATTTTTTTATAGCTGTTAGTATACTTTTTATTTTAGATCTTTTGCAATTCTCTTTTGTTACGATTTTCTCTTCTTTATTTTCCATATTTTTCTCCTTGTGTTATTACACTCCTAACTTTTTCGTTTACTTAACTCAAGTCATATCGTTTTTTTAATTTTCTTATCATATATTTCCCTACTTTTTATCGTTTAATCTATTTGCTTCAATAAGCAACTCATCAAAATCTGAAACACTCTTTTGATTTTTATTAAACTCTGTATACTCTTTTTCAGCTTTTTCTTCTGCTTGTTTTCTTGATATTTTGCCATTATCTTTTAAGTTTTCTATTGGATTCATATTTAAACTCTCATCCCTCTACCTCTATAACTTGTAAGTTGACTAGCTAAAATTCCATATTCCTAAATGCCCTTTTGCTTTAATTGGATTATCTAATATCTCTATATTTTTTAATATCCAAGCATATCTACCAGTAGAATATATCCCCGTTATATATTCATTTTTCTTATTATTCTTTATATCATTTATAAATTCATCTGTCATTTCAATGCAATCTATTAATTCACATGAGCATATAATATTTCCATAATTCAAATTGTCTGTGTCTATCAATGACATTAATTCGCTATTGTTTCTATATTCCTTAGGCATCTTTGTAGAACTCGCATGAATATATAGCTTACCTCTATAATTTGTTTTCCAACTTCTAGTTTCTATTCTTTTAATTCCATTTTTTATTAATGTAGCATAGGGCTCTGTTAAGCTTAATACTTTCAATATAATCACCTCTATGAATTACTATTTCATATTTAAATTTTATTTTCCATTATAATTATCTACAAAAATTTCTTTATTATTTTTTCATTTCCTCAAAATCTCTTTTTATCTGTTTACTATATCTATCTTCCTCTGAAAAGACACATCCACAATATTTTTGCATATACAAACCTAATTCTCTTGCTTTATTTTGACCTTCTCTAAAGCCAACTCTAAAATCCCTATACAAAAAATTTAATCCATATTTTTTAGCAATCTCTTCACCTTGTTCTTTTAATATTTCATGTTTTTGATAAGGACTTACTAAAAGAGTTGTAGAAATAGCATCGAAACCATGTTCTTTTGCAAATTTTGCTGTTTGTTCCAATCTAACTTTATAACAATAATTTTGACATCTATTTTTGAGATTACCTATTACATTCTTGCAAAATTCATCTAATCCATACTCTTCTTCAAATATAGCTTCAACATTTATACTTTTAGTATATTCTTTTAATGTATCTCTTCTTGCTTTGTACTCCATATATGGGTGTATGTTAGGATTATACCAATATACTGTTGGTTCTATATTTTCCTTTCTTAACGAATCTATACAATATACACTACAAGGTGCACAACAAGTATGCATTAATAATTTCATTTTGCTTTCTCCTTTTTTCTAAAATGTTTTTAAACTTTAGCGAATATTTCTAAAGTTCATATATATCAAAAAAATTGATTGTACTTATTTTTTCTAAATTATTTTTTACATATTCTATTACTTCTTTAGGTGTTTGCCAATTTAATGGTATCTTTTCATTTTTTATTAATAGAATTGTATTTTTCATTTCTTTTATTTTTTCTATTTGTCCTTCTTCACCTTTTGCACCTAAATTTCCTTTTAAAAACATATCAAAATCTTTATTGTATTTATCTAATGGTATCATATAAACTGCTGCTTCCGAGTCCAAAATATATACATCTCTTTCTTCATCTTCTATATATTTATTTACTTCTAGAATTCTTTCTTGCAATGCATTTGATATTGGAATATTGCTAAAATGCTTTAATACTGATTTTTCTGTTTGTGTATATATAAATATATCATTAATTCCACTTAGCATTAGCATTCCTACTAAAGATATTGTTATTATATTCATAAAATGTTCGATGAAAATAGAAAGTTTTATATTTTTTATTTCTTGAATTACTTTAAATACATAATATAAAATTACTAAAAATATTGGAAATACCGCTATTTTAAAATGTATTTCGTCTGCTATTGGATAAACAACTGTAAATTGTGCTAAAGCAAACACAAATAATATTAATTTATTTTTATTTTCTTTTATTTTATTATTTTTTATATTTATTATAATTTCAATAAATAATATTAATAATATAACTGGTGGTAATATTATGCCTAATGCAGTACTTAAGTCTTTTCCTTGCAGGAATTTTAAGTATGATATACTATTAGTAAATGTAGCAATTCCTAAAACACAATAATCAATAAAGTCTATTAAAGAATTTGTACAAAGTAAATATATAGTAAACATTATTCCAGGAATTATAATTCCAGTTATTCTGTATATTATAGTTTTTAATACTTCTTTATTTCTATCTTCTAACACTAAATACAAAGCTGTTAACGCACATATTATTACACCTGTACTTTGTTTAAACAATATTGTACTTCCTGCTAATATTCCTATTAGTAAATTATATTTTTTACCATAATTTTTATATTTAATTTCTAAAAAGATGATAAGCAAAGTTATAAATAGTATTACGTAATTATAATCTAAGTAAAAACTATCTGATATAAATAAAAACAATAAAATTAATGTTAGAATTGACCATTTTGTATTTAGTTTTAGCTCTTTAAGAATTTTATATGATATAAAAAATATTCCTGCTCCTAATACAGCAGATACTATTCTCATAACAAATAATTCTTGACCAAATATTTTTAAAATACCACCGAAGTATAAATGGCAGTAAAGGTGTTTGTAACATATTAAAATCTTTATATGGAATTAAGCCATTAGCAATATTTCTTGCAAAGTTAAAATTCCATATTTCGTCTAAATTAGCTAAATTTCTTGGTAGTACTGTAGCTAAAAACAATAATATTGCCATAGCAAAAACAGCAATATCTATTAATCTTGCTTTTCTTTTCTCTTTCACTTTATCTCCAATCTAAAATCTTAATTTTCTATTATTTGTAATATAAAGTTTTATTTTTCAGCTTGTTTCAAATTTAAATGTTCAAACGCAGAAGGAAGTGCAACTCTTCCTCTAGGTGTACGAGCTATAAAACCTATTTGCATTAAAAATGGTTCGTATACATCTTCTATTGTTTCTATTTCTTCTCCTGTTGTAGCCGCTAAAGTTTCTATTCCAACAGGTCCACCTGCGTATTTTTGGATTATTGTAAGTAATATATTTCTATCTGTTTGGTCAAGCCCTAAATCATCTATCTCTAATTTATTTAAAGCGATTTTTGCCATATTTAAGTCTATTGTTCCATCCCCCAAAACTGCTGCATAATCTCTTACTCTTTTTAAAATTCTATTTGCAATTCTTGGCGTTCCTCTAGATCTTTTTGCAATTTCCATACTTGCTTTTTCATCTATTTCAACACTTAAAATTCCTGCGGATCTCTTTACTATCTTTTGTAAATCTTCTGGCTCATATAGTTCTAATCTTTCTACAATTCCAAACCTATCACGTAAAGGGGTAGTTAAAGAACCTGCTTTAGTTGTTGCTCCTATTAAAGTAAATTTAGGTAAATCTAATCTTATAGACCTAGCACTTGGACCCTTACCTATAATTATATCTAGTGTATAATCTTCTAATGCTGGATATAAAATTTCCTCTACACTTTTATTAAGCCTATGAATTTCATCTATAAACAACACATCAAACTCAGATAAATTTGTAAGTAATGCAGCTAAATCTCCTGGCTTTTCTATTGCTGGACCAGATGTAATTTTTATATTCGAATTCATTTCGTTAGAAATTATATTAGACAATGTTGTTTTTCCAAGCCCAGGTGGTCCATATAAAAGAACATGGTCTAAAGGCTCCCCTCTTTTTTTGGCAGCCTCTATATATACTTTCATATTTTCTTTAACTTTTGTTTGACCTATGTATTCTGCAAGAGTTTTAGGTCTTAATGAATTTTCTAATCTATTTTCTTCTTCATTTATCAATTCTGGATTTATTAAATTTTCCTCTTCCATAACCTTCTCCTATATATTAAATAGTGTGTAAATATCTTTACATTTACTCCTTAAAAATATATCATTTATATTAAAAAAGTACAAGTTTTTTAATGGATTTACCAAAAACTTGTACGGTATTTTTTATTATTGCTTTTATCATACAAAACAACGCTAAGAACAATTATATTGCTTGTTTAAATATTAAAAAGCTAAAGGCTTATTTCCTTTTTCTATTAATCTTTTATATGTTTTTACAAATATTTGTTGGAAACCATATTTATATACAGTATGTGCAACCCAAAAGCTTTTTCTTGGAACATTTTTTAATTTTAAAAATGGATTTTTTCTCCATTCAAAGAAATTTATATCTAAGTAATTCATTGTTTCTCTAATATTTTCTTTTAAATCATTTTTTGGGTCAAATGCTATTTCTATTAATGACCTCATTCCTATTTTTGTAAATGCTATATATGTTAGCACATTTTTCATTTTTTCGTATTTTCCAACTTCTTTAAATCTCTTTTTTACATCTATTAAACCATTTCTTAAGTCTTTTATTTGAATTATATTTTTTAAGTTGTTTGCTGAATTGTCCTCATATTTATAGAATAACTCTTCATTTATAAAAGAAATTTTATTTACATTGCTATAACAACTTAGTATAAATATTTCATCTTGACATTCATCATAATTTTGAAACTTTAAGTCTTTTATTATTTCTCTCTTTATTAATTTATTACCTGCATCTAAATTTAAATATGCAAAAGCATTATTTTTTCCGTTTAATTCTTCTACTTCTTTAAATTTATTATTTAAACCTTTACTTATTGTTTGGTTTGTATTTAAGTTTATAATATTATAACCACAAATTGCAATGTCTGTTTCATTTTTTTCTTCTGCATTGTACATTTTTTCTAATGCTGTTTTTTCTAAGCTCATATTTCCGTTCATTATTAAAATGTATTTTCCACTAGCTTCTTCTAGTGCTTTATTTTTAGCAGTTACATCTTGTGCCTTAGTTTTATATATAATTTTTATATTATTATATTTTTTTTGAGTTTCTTTTACAAATTCATCTATTTCTGAATTTTCTTCTTTATAAATACAAATTATTTCTACGTTTGGTAAAGTTTGATTTATTAAACTATTTAAGCTTTCCTTTACTTTTTTATGTCTACTTTTAAATATTGTAATAACTGAAACATCACACATTGCCATTCCCCCAATTTTCATATTATTTTTCATCTACATTAATTGTTCTTTCTATTATATATTGTGGTCTTCTTTTTGTTTCATCATAAATTCTTCCTATATATTCACCTATCATCCATAAAGATATAAGTATCATTCCACTTAAAAATGTCATTGTAACCATTAAAGATGTCCAACCTGCAGTTAAATTGTTCCAATTAAATATATATGATAAAATTGCATATATTAAAATGATTACAGATATTGCTATAGAAATAATTCCCATTGTTCCTACAACTTTAAGTGGTTTTGTAGAAAAACTGAAAATACCATCTTGTGCTAATTTTAACATTTTCTTTAATGGATATTTGGTTTTTCCTGCAAATCTTTCTTTTCTTTCGTATTCAAAAGGTGTTTGTTTAAACCCAACCCAACTAAATAATCCTCTTAAAAATTTATTATGTTCTGGTAATGCATTTATAACATCTACCACTTTTCTGTCTACTAATCTAAAATCTCCTGTATCTTTTGGTATATCTACATCTGACAAAGCGTTTAAAGTCTTATAAAACATAGATGCTGTAAGCAATTTAAACTTAGATTCACCATCTCTAGATTTTCGTTTTCCATATATTACTTCGTTTCCGTCTTCCCAAAGTTTTAGCATTTCTGGAATAAGTTCTGGTGGGTCTTGTAAGTCTGCATCTATTATTACAATTGCATCACCAGTTACATATTGTAAACCTGCTGTTACAGCACATTGATGTCCAAAATTTCTAGAAAATGAAATTATTTTTACATTTTCATCCTTTTTTGCAATTTCTTCCAAAATGCTTAATGTTTTATCTTTACTCCCATCATTTATAAATATTAATTCGTAATTATAGTTTTCTATTTTATCTAATATATCTTTTAATCTATTATAACATTCTCTTGCTACTTCCTCTTCATAATACATTGGAACTACAATTGATATTTTTTTCATTTTTATATTCCTCTACTTTCTTTTTAATAGCTCACCTAATGGCCTTTTTTCGTTTAAATGCCTAATTGTTTCCGCAAATAATGGGGCTATAGAAACAACTTTAATTTTTTCTATTTTTTTAGATTCTGTTAATGGTATAGTGTTTGTAATTACAAGTTCTTCTATAGGAGAATTTTGTATTCTTTCTATAGCTGGACCAGAAAGAACTCCGTGTGTGCATCCTGCATAAATAGCTTTTGCTCCAAACTCTTTTAGTACTCTTACTGTTTCCATCATAGAACCAGCTGTGTCTATTTCGTCATCAAATATAATTGCGTTTTTATCTTTTACATCACCAATAATTGTTGTACCTATAGCTTTATCATTATTTCCATCTCTTCTTTTATCTAGCATTGCTATAGGACAATTAAAAAATTCTGAATACTTATATGCTTTTTTAGAGCTACCTGCGTCTGTCGCAACAATAACCATATTCTCTAATTTCTTATTCATAAAATAGTCTTCTAAAAGTCTTTCTGCTGAAAGCCTATCACAATTTATATTGTTAAAATATGCTTGTATTGCTGGGTTATGTAGGTCGCAAGTAATAACTCTAGTTGCACCTGCAGCTTCTAGTAATTCTGCTATTAACTTTGCTGTTATTGGTACTCTTGGTTGATCTTTTTTATCTGAACGTGAATATATATAATATGGTAAAACAACATTTATTTTACCAGCTGAAGCTCTTTTTACTGCATCTATTGTTATTAATAATTCCATTATTCTTTCGTTTACTGGTGGTACATTACTTTGTACTAAGTAAACATCATTTTCTCTTACTGTTTCTAAAATTTGTACAAAGTTATTATCATTTTTAAACTTCATTGTATTTATTTTTCCCATTGGAAGTTTTAGATAGTCACAAATTTCTTTAGTAAATTCTTCTGCATATTTACTGCAAGCAAAAATTTTAATATTTTCCATATATTTCACCTACTATTATTAATTTGCTTATATCTTACCATTATATACCAACTTTTACAAGAAAAAAATAAATTAAGCTAATATTTTATAATAAATAATAGCTTAATTTTATTTTTACCTATTTTGTAAAATTGCATCTAATATTTCTTTTTGTTCTAACTTATTCTCTTTATTAGAAGTTATCGCTAATATAGCACTATTTTCTATTTTATATGGCTCTATTATTTGGTATGGGTCCATGTCTTCGAACGGATATTCTACAATTTCTCCTGTTAAATAATCTCTTTGATATGTTTTACCAGACATATCTATTATATACAGTTTGTTTGAGTCTATCATCTCTTTTAATTGTTTTTCTTGTTCTGTTTGTACATCTTTCTTATTACTTTCTAAATATCCATTTTTATTTATGCTAAAATTGTTAATATTATTTTCTTGTAGTAAGACCATAAAGTCTTCTCTAGAATTTTTTTCTATCCAAATGCCATTATGTCTTGGTGCTTGTTCTAATAATGTGTAAACCTCATCTTCTGTTGGAATATCATTTTTTACTATTCCAGCTAAAGCTACTACATACTGTACTTCTGGTTTTATTTGTAATATTTTTCTTCCATCATGTTCTTTTTCTATCTTATAAATATTTGGGTTTCCTACTGAAGATATATTGTTCTGAAATTCTTTTATATCTTTTAATTCATCTTCTGATACTTGTTCTATTATATTCTTTATTTCGTTTTTTTCTAATTTCGAAATATCTTCTATATTATTATTTGCAATATTATTTATTATATTTTTCTCATCCTTATTATTTATAAAAACAAAAAGTGATATAATAATTATTAAAATTACTGCAATAATTATATAATATTTTTTTTGCATTTTTTTCTCCTTATAAACAATTCTTTCTAGTCTTTTTTCTTTTTTATAAAAATTATTGATATCACTATTATGGCTACAGCTATTATGATTATAAAACTAATTAATATATTGCCTTTTGGGTCTTTTGGCTTATTAAATTCATTTTCTACATTAATTGTATACATATTTATATTGCCATTCTCTGCTGTTACTTTTACATTAATTTTTCTATCGTTATTAGAAATGTTTATATTTCCTATACCTTCTATTCTTGCTTTTTCATTGTCAGTTTCTGCAATAACATTAAAATTATTTGTACTATCATCCTTTACATAAATTGTGTACGAGTCGTTTTGCCTATTAAATTCTGGTGTTAATTCATATCCTTCAACTTTAAGCATTTTTAAATAATTGTTACTAGATTTCCCTACATAATCTTGTGCAGTTGTAAGATCATTTTTATTTTTTTCGAATTCTTCTGCCTTTTCTTTAGCCTCTTCTTCTGTAAAGTCTGTATATCCAGAACTTTCTGGAGGTACTGGAATATCTACAAGTCTTCCTGTTTCTGCTAATGCTATATTAAACGAACCTATAATAAGTACTAAAAGCACACTAAGTATACATATTCTGATTTTCACTGTTTTTCCTCCTTTATTAAAGAAATGGTAAATCAATTTTAATATTAATTTACCATTCTCCTTTCTAAATTACTGTTAAATATTTTGAGGCAACAAATCCTTTTGTTCCATCGTCTAAAATAATTAAATCCCAACAAAATCCGTCTGCATAATATGTGTCTTTTAATATTCTTACACCTGTTGTTCCATTTCTTACTTGTTTTATACTTTCATAACTTTGCCCTGGGCCAATTCTAATATTTACACTAGAAGATGTTGTTATCTTAATTTTCTCATTACAATTTGAAACGTCATTTATAAATTGTAAATAACTTCCTGAAGCATATCCTACATTGCCAGATGGAGTTATTACTTTCTGCCATCCATTAGATAATCTTTCTATTGATAATAGAACAGTTCCATTAGTTACTCTTTCTATTTCACCATATTTAGTTCCTGGTCCCGTTCTTATTTTTAACGTTGTGCTTACATCAAATACTTTAACACTCATAGGTCCTTTGTCTGTTATTGTTGGTCCACCTGGTTCTGTTGAACCGCCTTCTCCTGTTGGCTTGGTTGCTGGTGTCTGAGGCATATTTTCATATACTGGTATAATAAATTTAATTTTATTATCTAATGTTCCTGTATCTACATATGCTCCTCTAAATATACGTGCTTCACTATATGCTGCTGATAAATTTTGCATATATTGATGTGTATAGAATCCACCTGGACTGTTTGGATTTACATCAAACTTATTTAAATATAGTGTATTTTGTTTTGCATCTAGATATCCTTCTTTTACAAATTTTATTCCGCCTTCTATACCTTTTTGCATACTATCCCATCCCATGGCTTTAGCTTTAGCTAAGGCTGTTGCAACATCATTTCCAACTACCGCACCTATATTAAATGGGTTAAAATATAATTTCCCATCTCCACCATCCATATAAATTGTAGCAGAACCATCTTTTCCTTGTTCTTGAAATAATCTTGCGATTATATAGTAAGGGTTTACATTTTGTCTTTCACATGAAACTCTAACATCTTCTGCAAAGTTATTTAAAAAAGTTCCATTTACTTGGTATTGTATAGATGCTAATGTTGCACCACTGTTTGCATAATCTGCTAAATCTACAAATTGGAAAGCATCTACTTCATTTAAAAAGTTTCTTGGATCCATAAAATATGCAATTCCATTATATGAAGCTGATGCCCAAGTCCCACTAACATATGGGTTTGGTGCAATCCAATCCCCTTTATATGTTGGGGTATATACTAAATTTGCTTTTCTATTATCATATTCATATTCTCCCTGAACTGCTGTGTAAAAGTCTAGACCTGTATATAACACTTCAAATTCCCAAGTTGGATGTTTGCTTGTTAAATTATCTACTGCTTCTGCTACTCCAGGATATTTATTAGAATCTATATTAATTCCTATATTTGTAGTATAAAAGTAGAACATTTGTCTATCATTTTTTTGTAAAGATGTTAATATAAGCTTAGAACCATTTTCAATTCTGTTTTCTATAGTTATTGCTAAGTCTGGTCTTGTTAAAGGTGATATAATTAATCCATTTATTTTACTATCTCTTATAGTCCATTTTTGGCTAAAATCTCCTCTATAATCATCTTGTACTATTTCTATTCCATTTTGAATTTTATTTTCTTTAACAGTTAAACTTTTATTACTATGTGATGCTATTATTTTGTAATAACCATCAACATATTCCACCTTAAATTTTTGTGCTCTAGAGTTTCCAAAATCCCATATATCCATTTTGGCATTGTTTTCTGTACTACTTCCTGCTACTTCTATAGATTTATTTGCATTTGCTCCTACCAATATTTTATAAAGATTATTTTTAACCGTTTGTTTTGTTTCTACTGTTTTAATAAAATAAAACATTTGATTATTATTTTTTTCTAAATTCTTTAAAACGATTTTATCACCATTATTTATTTTTCCGTCTATAGTAAATGCTAAATTTGGCTTCACCATTGAAGCTATTGTAAGACCATTTATGCCACTATCTTTTATTAGCCACTTTTGTGTGTCTAACCCAGCATATGTTGATTGTACTATTTCTGTTCCTTCTTGTAATGTTCCATTTTTAGCAGTTAAGCTTTTACCTGTGTGGCTTGCTGTTATTTTATAGTATCCTTCTTCTACATATTCTATATTAAATTGTTGAGCCGCTACATGCCCATAGTCCCATATATCTACTTTCGCATTATCTTCCTTACTGCTTCCTGCTACTTCTATAGATTTTTCTTGGCTTGCCCCAATTAACAGTTGGTATTTTCCATTTGATACTGTTTTTTCTGAATTACTCTCATTTAAAAAGTAAATCATTTGGTTATTACTATTATTATTTTTTCCTAATACTATTTTAGAACCATTTTCTATATTTCCTGATACAGTTATTGCCAATTCTGGATTAGCTAGTGATGATATTACTAGTCCATTTATTCTACTATCTTTTATTATCCATTTTTGCGTATCTAATCCTTCATATGTTGACTGTACTATTTCTGTTCCTTCTTGTAATGTTCCATTTTTTATAGTTAAACTTTTTCCTGTATGTCTTGCTGTTATCTTATAGTATCCATCTTCATATTGTACATTAAATTTTTGTGCTGGTACATCACCATAGTTCCATATATCTACTATAGAATTATCTTCTTTACTGCTTCCTGCTACTTCTATTACCTTGCTAGAATCTGCACCTATAGCCAATTTATATACACCATTTTTTACTGTTCTTTCAGCTTCATTTTCGTTAAAGAAATAAAACATTTGGTTATTATTCTTTTCTGCTTTCCCTAGAACAATTTTTGCTCCATTTAAAACATTTCCTTTTACAGTTATTAATAAGTCTGGATTAGATAATGGTGATATTATTAATCCATTTATTTTACTATCTCTTATAGTCCATTTTTGTGAATCTAACCCTTTGTATGTTTCTTGAACTATTAAGCTTCCTTCTTTAATTATTCCATCTTTTACTGCTAGGCTTTTACCACTATGTCTTGCTGTTATTTTATAATATCCATTTTCATATTGTACATTAAATTTTTGTGCTGGTACATTACCATAATTCCATATATCTATTACAGCATTGTCTTCTCTACTACTTCCTGCTACTTCTATTACCTTGTTTGAATCTAAACATGGAGCTAACCTATACACTCCGCTTTTTACTGTTTTTTCATTAATATATTCTTGTACTATGTCGCTTTCTTTTTCTTCTTTTATTGTTATATCTTCTGTAATTTCTTCACTTTCTATAGTTGTATCTTTTTTCTCTTCTGATTCCATAGTATTATCTACTATTGTTTCATTTACATTATTTGCTTCTTGCATAATATTATTATTTAATAAATTTTCTTCTAATAGGTTATTTTGCTTTTCTATTATATTATTTGACTCTGCATATATGTTTACACCTACTAAATTTAATATAGTAAACATTATTATTAAAATTAATATTATTCTTTTGTTTTTCATATTTACCTCTCCTAATTATATTATCCGAATATATATTATTTTATTTAATAATCTTCTAATATTTTCATTGTTGCATTAATAAATTTTTGGTCTAATTTCATCTTTACTAGTTCTTCGTGACTATTTACTTCTGGTAATTCTAGTAATAATGATTTAGTATTAGGAATTGTTCTTGCCCATTGTATTAAGTATCCATTTCCATAAGTTCCAATATGTTTATTTATTCCCATTTCGTTCCTATAATATTTTCCTAATTCATTATTTCCTATTGTTTCATTTAGCCAACCATGTATATCTAAAACAATATTTGTATCTCCTTTGTTTGCTAAAATAAAATCTCTTAATGATTGTGCTTCGTATGCTTGTAATGGCTCTGTTCCATTATAGTTTCTGTCTGAGCTTGTCTTTGTATAACCTACTGGAAAACATCTGTTAATGTCTATTCCTTTATGTTCTGGTGCCCAACTATATACTGTTGTACGTCCTGGTCCATTATGTGTCCAGCCATCATATTGACCATCTGGGTTTACAACTGGTAATATGTATATTGTCCATTCATTTATTAATTTTGCACTCATGTTATTTTTTAAATATTTAAAAAACTCATCTGCAATGTAAGTTAATTCAGAACCGTCTTTATTATAAGAGTCTTCAAATCCATGTACAGAAAATGTTGTAAATAAATGCTTTTTTCCATTTCCTATTTGATAATATTTTAAATAATTTCCCTTTTCACCTTTATACATTAAACCAGATTTACCATATAACCCCTCTTTTATGTTTTTATTTAGTACATCAAAGAAATAAAACATTTGGTTATTGTTATTTTGTGTTTTATCTAATACTATTTTTGATCCATTTTCTATTTTTCCTTCTACTGTTATAGCAAGTTCTGGATTTGCTAATGAAGATATTACTAAACCATTTATTTTGCTATCTTGTATTATCCATTTTTGAGTGTCTAATCCTTTATATGTTGTTTGAACTATTTCTGTTCCTTCTTGTAATTTTCCATTCTTAACTGTTAAGCTCTTTCCTGTGTGGCTCGCTGTTATTTCGTAGTATCCTTCTTTATATTCTACATTAAATTTTTGCGCTGGTACATTTCCATTATTCCATATATCTACTCTGGCATTGTCTTCTGTACTACTTCCTGCCACTTCTATTACTTTGTTTGAATCTGCTCCTACTGCTAAACTATATACTCCATTCGTTACAGTTCTTTCTTGTTCAGTTTTACTTAAAAAATATAGCATTTGGTTGTTATTATTTTGAGTTTTACTTAAGATAATTCCATCTCCATTTTCTATTTTTCCTTCTACTGTTATAGCAAGTTCTGGATTTGCTAATAAAGATATTACAAGCCCATTTACTTTACTATCTCTTATTATCCACTTCTGAGTATCTAATCCCTTATAGTCTTCTTGTACTATTTGTGTTTCTTCTTCTAACTTCCCGTTTTTTGCTGTTAAGCTTTTCCCTGTATGTCTTGCTGTTATTTTATAATATCCTTCTTTGTATTCTACATTAAATTTTTGTGCTGGTACATTTCCATTATTCCATATGTCTACTCTTGAACCATTCGCAGTACTACTTCCTGCTACTTCTATGACTTTGTTTGAATCTGCTCCTACTGCTAGGCTATATACTCCGTTCTTTACTGTTCTTTCTTGTTCATTTTTATTAAAAAAGTATAACATTTGATTATCACTATTTTCATTTTTACTTAATATTATATTGGAACCATTTTCTATGTTTCCTTCTACTGTTATAGAAAGTTCTGGATTTGCTAATAAAGATATTACAAGCCCATTTACCTTACTATCTCTTATTATCCACTTTTGAGTATCTAATCCCTTATAGTCTTCTTGTACTATTTTGGTTCCTTCTTCTAATTTTCCGTTTTTTGCAGTTAAACTTTTCCCCGTATGTCTTGCTGTTATTTTATAATACTTTCCTTCTATAAGCTCTATATTAAATTTTTGTGCCGGTACATTTCCATTATTCCATATATCTACTATTGCACCATTTGCAGTACTACTTCCTGCTACTTCTATTACTTTATTTGAATCTGCTCCTACTGCTAAAGTATATACCCCATTACTAGATAGTTTAATTGTCTCTACATTATTTTTAATATCTTCATGTATTATGTTATTTTCATTTATTTCATTACTATTAGTATTTAAAATTAATTTTCTTAGTTCTTCTTCATTGTCTTCTGTATTATTTTCACTACTTATGTTGTTTTCTATCATATTTGTTTTTTGTTTTGCATATACATTTATATTACTCATAATTACCAATATAATACACAATATTATTAATTCAAATTTATATCTACTTTTTTTCATAACAAGCACCTCTTTTTTTAAATTAACGCCATTTTACTATAACATTTTTTATGTGTCAATTTTAGTTTTGTTCTTTTTTACTCGAAAAAAAATAGAAATAGTATAAATTTTACACTATTTCTATTTTATATTGATTTTTTAATTTTCGTTTGTTTCTTTTTCTCCATTGTATTCATCTACCAAATATAATGGTCTATTTTTTGATTCATTAAATATTCTTCCTAAATATTCGCCAATTATTCCAAATAATAATATTTGTATTCCTGAGAAGAATAATATTAGAAGTATTATAGCTTGGTATGCATCTATTTTGTGAGTAATTAATATCATTTTACATATTACATATATAAAATAAATTACTAATGCTCCAAAAGTTGGTATCGCCAAATAAGTAGAAATCCTTAGTGGTGATGTTGTAAAAGATGTTATTCCATCTATTGCTAAGTCTATTAATTTTTTGTAATTCCATTTTGTTTTACCTGCAATTCTTGGGTCTCTATCGTATAATACTTCTTTTTTCTTATATCCTATCCAACTAAACATACTCTTAGAACATCTTTGTGTTTCTCTCATCTTTTTTAAGGCATTTACACATCTTCTATCTAAAAGTCTAAAATCTCCTGTATCTTTTTGTATTTGAACATTTGTTAATGATTGTAATACTTTATAGTACATTTTTGATGTAAATTTTTTAAGCCAAGTTTCTCCTGCTCTAGTTTTTCTCTTTGCATATACATCATCATATCCTTCTTCCCACCATTTTATAAGTTCTGGAATTAGTTCTGGTGGATCTTGCAAATCTGCGTCCATAAATACTATTGCATCACCTTTGGCATAGTCCAAACCTGCTATCATAGCAACTTCTTTTCCAAAATTTCTAGAAAGATTCACATATGATATTCTATTTTCTTCTTCTTTATATTTTTTTATAATTTCTAATGTTTTATCTTTACTTCCATCATTTATAAAAAGAATTTCGAAATTATAGTTTTTAATATCGTCTACTACATTTTTTATTCTATCCAAAAAATATGGTAGTGCTTCTTCTTCGTTATATGCTGGAACTATTATTGTTATCGTCTTCACATTTTTCACAACCTTTTTTATTTAATAAATACAAATATATAAATTTTCTCCTTCGAAAACTAACTGTTCTTTATTATATCTATCCCAATCATTTTGTAAAAATTTCTCTTTTATATCTTGTGGTACATTAGTATTTTTAAATGTTCTTCCAGTAAAAGTAGAAATCATTTCCTTTACTGCCCAATTTGTTCCCATACTTCTAATATTATAACATCTTAATGCTGGCTCATCTTCATAATACATTGTATATTTTTTATCAAAAGCTATACCTACGTTCTTTATTGTTTTTCCTGAACTTGTCTCATATTTTTCTATTTCTTGTATTATATCTTTTACAATAACATGATCTAGTCTATTAGTTACTAATGTAGCAGATGATGCTGTTATTAAAAATACAGAATTTATTATAAAATTAAAAATTGTAATAGTTGCTACAGCTATTAATAAATATTTGTTGCGGTTTATTTCTACAACTGCTAGTAAGAATATTATTAATATTCCTATTATAGAACCAAAACACATAGCCATTCTTGGTTCTATATATTGTGTAGCAGGTGTCGCTAAAATAGGAATTATTGGTATAATAATACTTAATATTATTAAAGTAACATATTCTAATATCATAAAATAATCTTTTTTTCTTAAAATTATTCCTATTATAAAAATTGCAGTTAAAATTATAAGTAATGATAAATATCCATATTTTGGTCCTATTCCAACATTATATATTAATATTGTTTCACCAAATTTTAAAATTGTTGCAAAAATAGTAGTAATAGAAGGTATTTCAAATTTTCTAAATTCTACTCCTAATACTTTCTGCCAACACTTAACTCCTATTAAATTTATTATCATTGCAATTCCATAAATAACAGCTATAAATATTGTGTCTTTTATAATTAGTTTTATATTTCCTTTATGTTTTATAGCTATTAGTACTAATGCTAATAAAACAAATATTGCACTTGTTGCTTGATAGAACAGTCCAGAAATTGTAACTAATATTAAACTAATTAAATATTTAAATTTTTTGTCTGTTGCTAGAATACATGACCCCAATATTGCAAACAATATTCCAAAAGGCATTGTTCCAACTTCTACATATAATAATCCTTCTGCTGTGCACATATTAAATACAACTAAAAAAGAGGCTAATCCAATTAAAATATTATATAATATTGATTTTTCTTTTTTCGTTAATTTTATAACAAATTTATACAATATAAACCAAGCCAATACCATTATAAAAGTTAGTATTACTGCCATAATAGTAATTTCTTTATAAAAAGGTATATCTAGCCATTTAAAAATTAATAAAAATAATGCACTAAACATTCTATTAGACAATAAAAAATGCCTTGCATAATAGTCATAGCCATATGCACTTACATAATAAGAATCATTTGTGTAATGTTCTTTTAAAAAATTAGAACATACTATGAATGCAAATATTAGCATTCCCAAAAATATAAATATATTTATTTTATTTTTTTTTATATATTCTAAAAAATTAAATTTGCTCGTAACTTTTACTGGTTTATCACTTTCTTTTACTTCTTCCATATCTGTTTTAAAAGCAAAAAATTTACTAAAAATATAGTTTAATATTATAACAATAATCGTTAATGATAATTTAACAGGTGCAAATGGCATTCCCAAATGACCATATAAAATCATTACTCCACCTTGTTCAATGGCCATTGTAACTAGCCTTCCAGCAATAAATTTCCAAAATTCTTTAAAGTTCTCTACAAAGCCTTTTGCTGTTGTATTAAAAACCCATTTTCTATTAGTAAAATACGCAAATAAAATAGATGTTACTATTCCAATTGCACTTGCAATTGAACCATCTATTTTAAATGCACCTACTAATACAAATGATATTATTAAGTTTACTAAAGTTGTTAATACTCCGAATATAACGTACATTATAACTTCTTTTGTTAAAAACTTTTTAATAATATTTTGTATTTTCTCTTTCATAAAATCTCCCTTTTTACATCTCCTCTGCAAATCTTTTTTGTAATTTATGGAATATAAAATATCCCACGAAGCATAATGCAATACTTATTAAAAATACAAATCCTAATGATGTAATATCAGGCATTTGTTTATAGTAAAAAATATCTCTAAATCCATTTATTATATAAGTCATTGGATTAAACTTAATTATCCATTGAAAACTTTCTGGAATTTGTCCTGGTGCATATACTATAGGCGTTGCATAGAAAAATAATTGTAAAGCTATCCCTATAAAATGTTGTAAATCTCTGAAGTATACAGTTATACTAGATACTATAAATCCAATTCCAATTAATAATAAATATTGTACTAATAAAATTAGTGGATAGAATATTATATATTTACTTATTCCAACACCATAACCTATAACAAATGCAATAATAATTAGTGTTGATATTACAAAGTTAATCGCCTCGCTCGTTACAACTGATATTGGTAATATTTCTCTTGGAAAATATACTTTCTTAACAATATTACCATTTTCTACTATTGTAAATGAAGTTCTAGATACTGCTGTTGAAAAAAACGTCCATGGTATTAAACCACAGCATATAAATACTGTATAATTTTCTATTGTTCCACCACGCATAAGAAGTGGGAAAACCAATGCATAAACTGCAATTTGTAGTAATGGGTTTAAAAATGACCAAACTACTCCTAATATAGAATTCTTGTATTTTCCTCTTACATCTTTGCTTATACTTGTTTTTAATAATTCTCTATATTCATACAAGCCTCTAAAAAATCCCATTATTTTTCCTCCTATTTTGTTTCTTCTATATATTTTTCTATAACTGTATTTGTATCTCCATCCATTTTTATAACACCATTATTAAGCCAAACTGCTCTGTCGCATAATTCCTTAGCAGAACCTAAACTATGTGTTACAAAAACCATTGTTTTTCCTTCTTTTTTTAGTGCTTTCATTTTATTAATACATTTTTCTTGAAAATGTTGGTCACCAACTGAAAGAATTTCATCAACTAATAAGATATCTGCATCTACATTTATTGCAACTGCAAAGGCTAGTCTCATATACATTCCAGATGAATAAGTTCTAACAGGATTATCTATGTAATCTCCTAATTCTGAAAATTCTATAATTTGTTCTAGTCTATTATCTATTTCCTTTTTTGTTAGACCAAATATTGAAGCGTTAAAATAAATATTTTCTCTTCCTGAAAAGTCTGCATGGAATCCAGCTCCAAGCTCTAGTAAAGAAGTTAATTTCCCATTTGTAATTATCTTTCCTTTGTTTGGATAAATTATTTTAGTCATAAGTTTTAGTAATGTTGACTTTCCACTACCATTTACCCCTATAAGAGCTACTGCTTCTCCTTTTTTTATGTTTAAATTGATACCTTTTAAAACTTCTCTTACTTCTTTTCTATTTCTTTTCCAGAATAGCATTTTCTCTTTTAAGCTATTTGCTTTGTCTAAATACACATTAAATGTTTTATAAACATCTTGTACTTCTATTGCATATTTTTCTTCGTTTTTCAATCTATTTACCTCCCTTTATCTTATGAATTCCTTTATATATAACATTTTTTGTACCTTTTGCAGCAGAATATCCTACTTTTCCAACTTTTAAAACTCCTTTATGATTTTTAAAAATTTCTCTCATTCTTCTTTTAAATGTTGGTCTATCATATATTGCATAAAATAGTAATCTAATTAATTTGCTATGATGTTCTAAATCTACTACATTGTTATAATCTAAGTAACTATTATTTATAATTCCATTATGTTCAATATTAATTAAGGCATTCATTTGTCTTTGGTTTCTATATCCTCTTTCTTTTAACCATTCTTCTGTAATTGGAATAACTTCTTTTAATCTTACTGTATCTTCAAATCCGATAGAATTAAACATTAACATATCTATCGCTTTTGAAGAATTTATATATGCCATAAATGGTAAAGAAATATAGTAATCTTGGTAATATAATTTTTTATATTCTTCTCCAAATATTTCTAAAATATCTCTTATAAATTGCTTTGCAGCTTTTTGTATAATTCCTATTATATATTTTTCTTGGTATGTTTTATTATCTTTTTCTAATATTGGTTTTACATCTCCTGAAAAATCATATCCAATTGTTGAAGGTGCTAACTCTGAAATTATAGATTCATATGCAAATCCTGTAACAGAAGGTTTTGCTTCAAAATATGTTTTTAACTTATATCCTGCTGTGTCTGAATATTTCATAGCTTCTTCTTGATTTATATTTAAAAAGAATGTATCTATTGGTTTTTGGCAAAGTACAGATAAATATAATTCTGGTCTTCCACTATATCCTAAGTCAAATGTTGCTGACTTATCTTCATAAAATTTACCAAAATATTTTTTCAACTTTTCAATTTTTATATTATTCTTTTCTTCGTCAAATAAATTATCTATTATAATTTTTACTAACTTGTTAAAGTTTTGTATTGTTTTTATATTTTCTTCATATTTTATTCCTGCATCTTCTATAATCTTTTTAATTTCACTTTCTGAAATATCTTTTAAGCTTTCTTTTGTATATTTTATTATATATTTAGGTGTATGATTTTCTATATTTATTACATCTGTTAATTTATATAAATCTATTTTATTAATAACTATTGCAGAGATTAATGCTTTTCTAGATACACGTAAATATTTGGCTTCTGGTACATCTTTATAAAAGCCTTTTAATATATTATATACTTCCATAGGTAGGAAACCATCTCTTGCCATAAAGACTAGATTTTTATAATTTTTTCCAGATGTTTCTTTAAGTAGCCAATTTCCAACACCGAACATATACATTCCCACTGCATAATATCCTAATAAGAAAGGATCCACATTAAAATCTGATTCATTATTAAATATTCTAAATGGATTGTCAAAATATTTATTTGCAACCACAGCTATCATTGTTCTTATTCCTATAAAGTTCATACTTGTTTGGTTATCTCTCCAAAAAGGCATACTAGTGTATAGCATTTGTGCCAAATTGTTTGTTGTATTTTTATCTAGCATTATATCTGTAGTTTTAGGAAAATATATAGAATTTATTTTTTGTTTTTTAGCCATCTCATAGTCTGAAGCATAGTTGTCTCCAATATGAATCATTTCTTCTGGTTTTATTTTTTCATTTTCTATTACATAACTATATAAATTTCCAGTAGCTTTTGTTTTCATAATTTCACATGATAGGTATATTTTATCTATATTGTTAAAACCATTTTTATTTAATATTTGCTTTATAGTATCTAGTGGTAAGTACATATCTGATGTACATATAACTCTCTTACCTAAATATTTTGCCAATTTATATATTGAATATGCTGTTTCTCTTCTTTTACAAAATTTTAATTCTAACTCTATTTCTTTATTTTTTAAGAAGTTTAGTATTTCTTCTTTTATATTGTATTCTTCTTTTATTATTTCATATATTCTGTCTAAGGTTACCTCTTCTTTTTTATTTTCATGTGCCTCTGTTCTTGCTAAAATTTCACAATCTACTCTTATTTTTGAAAAATCTATGCCTAAATTGTTTGATAATTTCCTATAATCTTCATTTAAAAAGGTAAATAAATCTTTAGGATATAAGAAAGGTCTTGTTATTAATGTGTCAAATATATCGAAGCTAACAACTTTAGTATTATCGCTTATTACCTTTTCTTTAAGCTTGTCCAATCCTTCGTTCCAAGGTGTTTCTACAGAACTAAAGAATCCTGCATTTTGTACTTCAAATTGTTTTGGACAAAATTTACTAAATTTCTCTTCTAATTCTTTTTTCTCTTCTTTAGAAAAATTCATTCCCAATATGTAAGATTTATGCATTTGGCAATATAATGCTCTCCACTTTTCAAATTTTTCTTTATATTTTTCATATATACCTTTTTCCTTTAAGAAGTTTTCTACAAATGAAAATGAGGTTGTTAAGTCTTCTAAATTCTTATTAGCTTTTTTAAAGCTCAAATCATTAATTGATGTAGATGCTCCATCATGTTTTGTATAAAAAAATGCTACTCTATCTACCTTAGTTACTTTGTTTGCATAATAAAATACTACATTTGAAAATGCAAAATCTTCTGTCATTATTAAGTGTTTATTTACTTTTTTGTATTCTACTACTGCTTTTTCCCATATTCTTCTTGAATATATCTTATTAGGAGTGATATGCCATGCAAAATTTAACCCTTCTTGTTCATAAAAACCTTCATAACATTCTTCTCCGTTTAATTCATCAAATGGGAAGTCAAATAAGTTATATAATCTTTTATCATTTTCTCCATAATCCATAACGGTTTTAGCAAAAACAATATCTGAATTCGTTTCTTCTGCTTTTTCTATTAGTTCTCTATAAAAATCATTAGAAACATAGTCATCTGCATCTAAAAATGCTATATAATCACCTGTAGAATTTTCAAATCCTGTAATTCTAGCTTGAAACAACCCCTTATTCTTTTCATGTTCTACATATTTTACTCTTTCATCTTTTTTGCTATATTCTGTTACAATTTCTTTGCAGTTCTTAGGAGAACCATCATTTACTACTATTAATTCTAAGTTTTTATATGATTGCTTAGATAATGAATCTAAACATGTATTAAGAAAATCTTCTGAATTATATACAGGTATAATTATTGATATTTTCTTATTCAGTTTAATACTATTCATTTATTTTACCTCTTTCTTAATTTTATTTACCCCTATGAATTATTTTGCTTAATTTTTCTGTATATTTCCAACGTTTGCTACTATATATTTCTTTTAGCTCTTTCTCTAAATCTTCGTTTAGTTCTTCTGCTTTTTTTAGCTTTTCTTGTAATTCCCTATTTTTATTTTCTAATTTTTCATTTTCTTTTTCTATTTTTTGAATCCAATCATATTTTGCTTTTATATCTTTTGATTGTTCTTCTATAGTAATTGTACTTTCTTCTATATCTTTAAAAATATCTATCCATTCAACTTTGTTATTTATTTCATCTTCTACATTTATATAATTTTTAAAACAATTTAATTTTTCTGTTGCAAAATTATAGTTGTATTCTACAATTTCTTGTCTTTTTTCCTTCAATTGTAATATTTGATTTATACATTCCTCTAAGCTAATAGTCTTCATATTATCACCAGAGAAATTTTCTTCTGAACTTAAATTTATATTTTTTTCGGTAATTAAACCTTTTATTCCACTATAACCTGTAATAACTACCGGAACTTTCATTGCAATACCTTCTAGTGCGCACCTATCTACTCCTAATAGTAAATCTGCATCTTGCAAATACGTAATTATGTTGTTTTGTTCTCCAACAAAATTCACAGTAGCTTCTTCTTTGTTATTAGCATAATCTATTTGTAATTCTTGTAAGTATTTATCTATTTTCTCTTTTTCTTCTCCTCCGCCAACTATTTCTAATTTTGCTGTTGGATATGTTTCTAATAGTTTGCTAAAAATTTCTATTCCTTCTAATATCGTATTTATTTTTTCATTATAAAACCTAGAAATTATTACTGCTTTTTTTATTTCTCCTTCATAATTTGGATTTTCGTTATTATATATATTAAAATCTATTCCATTGTGCACTATTTCGTATTTTGATTTTTCTATGTTATATTCTTTTTGCGTAAATTCAGCTACTTTTGGTGTTATTGCAATTATTTTATATGCATTTTTAAAATAAATTGGAAATAGTTTCTTATATATTGGGTAATTCCAAGTATAATATTTTCTTGTATCTCTTATTCCATGTTCATAAGCAAAATATGGAATTCCACTTATAAGCGCTGCTGGCATAGCAGTTGGAATACATTGATATTTATGAATATGAATTTCTGTTATTTGTTTTTCTTTAATTATTTGTACTAATTTATTTATTCTATCTACATTAATAGTGTTTCCTTCTGGAAATTCTAATTCTATAAAATTTCCACCTAACTCTTCTAGCTTGTCCGAATAAATTCCTTTACCCGCTACCACATAAACATTATATCCTTTTTTAGTAAAAGCTGTAACTTGATTTAGTATTACAGTTTCTACTCCACCTATTCCCATAGAGTTATTACATAGTAAAATATTTTTCATACATCCACCCATATCTTTTTCTTAATATTCCTTGGTATTATACATTTTATTAATTTTATTGTCAATTAAGCTTATTTAACTAAAGACCTTTATTTTTGGTCATATTCTTTAATTTTGTAAAAAAACTACCAGATTTATTTTGTTTTTCTTGTTCTAAATTTTTTATATTATTTTTCAAATTTTCTATTTCTTTATAATTTTCTTCTCATTGACCTTTATACCATTTTTAGCGATTTATAGATAATTCTTCTGTACTTTCTTTTATGTCCCATGCTTCTTTTACATCTTTATTATATTTTCTTTGCATATTACCAATTTCTTCAAATAACAATGTTATTAAGTTATTACTTTTTACTAAGCTTATCTCTTTTTCAGCTTTACTTAAGTTTTCTAATTCATATATATTATTTTCTATATTTCTGTTTTCATACAGCCAATTATAGTTTTTCTCTATAATTGTATCTACTTGTTCTTTTGAAAATTCATTTATCTTATTTGCTGTTTCTTTATAATCCTTTGTTGGCAATTCTCTTCCAGAAAAATTTGTTCTTGCTACATTTTCAATATTTTCATATTCTACTAATCCGTTTAAATCCTTCATATCCAACTATTATCGCTAGTTTTCTCATTGCAATAGCTTCTTGAATACATCTTCCTACACCTAATACTAATTTATATTTCTTTATAAATTCACTTACATTGTTTTTTGCACCTAGTAAATTTATATTTAGGCTTTGGTTTACTATTTCCTGTTTAATATTTTCTTTCTCTGCTCCATCACCTATTATGTCCATACTTATATTAGGATTATCTTTTTTATATTCTTTATAAAATTCGATTGCATTTTTTACTCCGTTTCCTTTATCTTTATCCAATCTTGTTATTAAAAGAATATTTTCGGAATTGGTATCTTCTGTATTATTAAATTCTTTAAAATCAATTGCGTTAGGAATGAGTTCATATTTTTCTTTTTCTATATTAAATAATTTTATATTCTCTTCAATTGTTTGGTTAGATATTCCAATTATTTTATAAGCATTTTCAAGATATGCTTTAACAAATGACTTGCTTATGTTTAAATTCCCTAAATACCAATTGTATGTATCTGGAAGTCCCATATGTAAATATGCAATATATGGGACATTTGTTAGTATACATGCTGGAAATACAGATAATATACACTCTAGTTTATGTATAACTACCATATTTATTTCATGTTTTTTTATTATATCTATAACAAAATTTATCTTAGATAACTCTATTCCGTTTTTGTGTTCATAATTAAAATGTATACATTTTACATTTTTAATTTTCTCCAACTTTTCTGTATAAATTCCTTTTTCTGCAAGTACATAAACATTATAATTTCTTCTAGCATATTCTGCTATTTGAGTAACACAAGCTGTTTCTACTCCACCAATTCCTAAACTATTTAAACACATTAATATATTTTTATTGTTCATTATATCCTCCTCATTTAATGTCTAATTTTATGTACAACTTTAATAAATCCTCTCCACATTGGTATCTTCCATAATGTTTCTTTTAGTATCTCTTTTTTGTAATTCATTTTTTTCATAGAATATGCTTGTCCATATGTTGCTTTTTCGTATTCTGTACATTCCCATGTATATTCTATTTCATCATTTTTTAGGTTTGTAGTTATTAATTCTTTAGTTATATTTAAGTTATTTAATAAACATTTTCCATTTTCAATTTTATTAATATTTGGATTTTTAGCTGTTTTTTCTAAAATATCTGACATTTTTTGTATCATGTTCTTAATTGTAAAATTATTTATTATTCTTTTCCTACAATTTGATTTATAATTTTCTAAATTATTAAAAACTTCATTTATACAATCTACATAACTTTGTATCTCTTTTTCACTATATTTTTCTAAATAAATGTCTTCTTCATTTTGTACAACTTTTACTATTTTCCCAACATCATTATTTACTAATTCTTTTTGACCACCTACATCACTAGAAATTACAGGGACTCCCATACTTAATGATTCATAGGCTGTTAATGCAAGTCCTTCTTTTAGTGAACAATTTATAGTTACATCACTTATTCGATAAATTTCGGCTGTATTTACTATATTTCCTAAAAACATAATTTCTTCATCTAAACCTAATTTTTGTGCCTTTGCTTTCATTTTTGGAAGTAAGTTTCCATCTCCTACAACTAGCACCTTAAAGTCTTGTCTTTCTTTTTTTAATTTTGCAATTATCTCTAGTAATAACAATGGTCTTTTTTGTTCCGATATTCTGCAAATATATGTTATTATTTTTTTATTTATGTTCTCTCCAATATATTTTTTTGTTAATTCTTCTTTATTATAATTATCTGGATTAAACTTTTCTTCATCTACACCTATATATACTGTTTCCGTTTCTTTTGCATCTCTTTTAAAATGTTCTATTAATACTTTTCTACTATTTTCATTACATATTAAAGTTTTATCTATAAGAGATGAATACATTGAAGAATACCTAGAATATCCGCCATTTCTATTATACCATTCTTCCATATGTACATAGTCTAAAATTGGTATATTAGGGTATTTAGCTTTTAAATATGGCATACAATAGTATCCAAATTTACTATTTGAATTTAATATAATATTTATGTTTTCTTTTTTTATTATATAATTTATAAATGCTAACCAATATTTTTGGTCTAAAAATGATGTTAAGTCATATACGTTAGCTATTTTATTATTATCATTATCTTGTTCAAAATACTGTTTTAATACATTTTTATTTGGTTCGGTTGTAATTATAGTTACTTTAAATTTTTTCTTATCTAACCCTTTAATTAAGTTTAAGTTAAATAAATCTGCTCCTCCTGTAATCATCCATGGAATTATAAATAATATATTTGTTATTCCATCTTTAGAGTATTTTGCTGTTGGTATTAATAAATTTGGTACTTCCTCTGGTATAATCTCATAATTATATTTATACCTAGGATATTGTATTGCATCTATTTCTTTAGTTACCTTACTTGCTGTTTCATTTATTATTTCTAATGACCTTTTTTGGTTATCACTAGCCTTTTTTAATTCTCCTGTTTCTTTTCTTCTATACCATTGCCCATAAAAGCTCATATGTACAGGATATTTCCCCTTGGATAATAGTTTAAGCCAAAAATTCCAATCTTCATTTACTGCTTTTTCTCTTAATTCATATCCATTTACTTCATTAAAATCACTTTTTTTTACAAAAGCTTCAGAAATTAATTCATTTACTTTTTTTAACTTATCTACATTAAAATACTTATTCCATGTATATTCCATAGTTCCAAATCCTAATGAATCTGCGTATGCCCAAGATGCTTCTTTATTAGTTTCTAATGTCCAGTACGCACATTCAAAAAATGTAGGTTCTATTAAGTCATCGTCATCTAAAAACATTAAATATTTAGTACATTCTGAAGCATGACTTGCTCCAAAATCACGTGTTGCTGCTAATCCTTCATTTTGTTTATGAAAAACTTTAATTCTACTATCCAATTTTTCTATTTCTTCTATTTTTTTTAATGAAGCTTCATCTTTTGATCCATCATCTATTATCAAAATTTCGTAATATGGAAATGTTTGGTTTAATACAGTTATTATTGTTTGCTCTATATATTTTCTGCTGTTATAAAATGGAATAATTACAGAAATAATTGGTTTTTGCTCATTATATTCTATTTTTTTATATGTTTTTTTTCCTGGTTGTAGTGAAAAATTAAATTCATTCATTAAAATTCGCTCCTATACATATTTTCTATTTATCTAAATCTCTTTTTAGTCATAATAAAACCTGGTATATATAATGTTAATATTAAAATTTTATTTAAGAACCCTTTAATTTCGCTTAAAGCTGGCTTTACTTTATTAAGTGTACAAAATAAGATATAATGTTTAATTACATATAATCTTTTTTTAAATTGAACTCCAACCATACTATGTTCTGTTAAAATTTCTTTAAAATATTTTAAATATCCTTTTGGATTATTCTTAAATACTTCATTTATATTTTTAGAATATCCATCTTTTTGATATTCACACACCATAACTGGCTCGTTATAACATTTTATTTTATATTTTAAGTCCATCTTGTGGTACATTCTAGCTACTGTTATAAATTTTTCTTATAATTCTATTTCATAAATATATCATTTTCTTATA
>CATZPY010000005.1 GCA_958422985.1 uncultured Clostridium sp. | reverse complement strand
TATCAATTTATGGAGTTTACAGATAGTTATTTAAATAGTAGTGTTAATTGGTATATTAAAAGTATGGATAGCAATATTATTAAAATTATATATAACTTTACTCCTTCAGGATTAAACAAATATCCTAGAAGTAAAAGTTTGAACATAAATTTTCAAAACTTTAAAACTTCAGAAAATTCAAACGAAGTGAAAAGTGATTGGAAAATTACAATAGATTTACCAGATTATTTTTACAATAGATCTAATGTTTCATATAAAGTAGAGAATAATAATAATCCAAAGTTTAAAATTAAGGAATTTAATGTATACAATAGTTGTACAAAATTAGTAATGGAAATACCAACGCCAGAAAAAGTTGTTTCAGATGAAGAATTTATGAAGTTAAATAAACAATTTTTAGAAGAAAATAACGAAAAAAATAAAAAAATACAAGAGAATCCAAATCTAGAGATTCCTCAATCTGAAACTGAAAGAAAATTATTAGAAATTGTTGAAAAAAAAGGTGAAATTTATAGAAATATATATATTGAAAATTCAGAAGGAAGAAAATTTTATCCATCTAATACATCTTTTGAAAATAGTGGCTTATATGATTTAAGTGACAAAACAATATGCTATTGGGATACTTTTAATTTAACAAATAATGATTTAACGGATTCATTAACATTACATATAAAATATAATAATAATGAGAACATAATATATCTTAAGAAAAATTAAACTTTTTAAACTTTGAACAAATATTATGTTATAAAATGTTATACTATTAGAGTACAAAATTGTACATCTAAAATATCTTATACTAAGATATTTATAGATATAAAAAGACTCATGCTTTCCACCTACAAAATTATAGGAGGAATAAACTATGAAAAAATTAGTAAAACGTCTTTTAGGTATAGCGTTAGCTTGCATTATGGTATTGGGATTATCTAATATTACTTTTGCAGCAGAGCAACCTTCAGTTCAATCTGAGGAATTAAATTTGTCTGATACAAGTATACCAAAATCTGGTGTAGAAACATGGTATCCAGGAGACAGAAGATTTGGAGCTATGAACCTAACAAATTATAACATAACTCCAGAGAAAACCATGGGGGCTTCTGGATATTTATTTGTTTATGGATACTATCGGACAACGGATGATAGGTCAAGAGCAATGCTTACAACACAAGTTAGAAAAGCATATTCTTCTACAGTATTGTGCTCTGGCACTTCAACAGAAGCAACTACAACTGGTCAAAGAACATACTTTTCTACAGGAGTTACTCATGTTAATGCTGGTGATAAAATTCAAATCTATAATGATATCAGCAGTGTAACAGCTCAACCTTCGGGTAGTCCTTATCGTAGAGCATATGTTGAACTATATTATTGCTTTATAGCTGACTAACAGTACTTTCGGGAGCATGAGCAATCTTTTTTCACCTGCTTATTTTTTAGGCAGGTGTTTTTATTGTACAAGAAAATCATGTGATGTGTGTTGAATTGGTAGCTGTATTATTATTTTATCTAATATATATGATTTGTAAAAGCAATATTATATGTATTTTGTGTAATAAAAATAATATCAGTATTTTGAAATGATTTATTATTTAAAAATTTTAATATCTTCTGTTCATCTTTTTTATTTAATAACATATCAAATAAAATCATATCAACTCTATATTTTATTAAATCTTTATGCAAAGTATTAATATTATAAATTATTTTTTTATCTTAAAGTATGAAATATAGTGAATATACTATTTGCTATATAGGCTCCTATATTAGCGTCACTTGAAACTATTGAAATATCAAACATACAATTTACCTCCTATATGTTTGATACATTTTGTGAAAATAAAATTGCAATTTATACAGGAAAAAACAGAGAAAAACATTGAAAAGATAATTTTAAATAATCTTTATGCATAAAAAATAAAATTCCCTTTAAAGGGAATTTTATTAAGTATTTATTTCATGAAAAAAAGGGTTATTTAATAATAACCCACAAATAGTATATATAAACTAAGCTCTTTTAGCTTTTCCAGAACGTAAACATTTTGCACATACTTTAATTTTCTTTGGTTGTCCATTTATGATAGTTTTTACAGTTCTTAAATTTGGTTTCCAAGTTCTTGTAGCTCTATTACTAACGTGAGAACGAGTTATGCTAAGTTTGTTTCCATGAGATAATGTTTTTTCACAAATTGCACATTTTGCCATGATTTATTGCACCTCCTATTAAGATAATAAATTGACTGTTTATAATCTTACCATATAATAATAAAAAAAACAAGACTTTTTATAAAAAATAGTATATAATGTACAAAATTATACTTCATTTAGGAGGTAAAAGATGTCAGATTTAACTAAAGAAATACAATATATAAAAGGTGTTGGGCCTAATAGAGTAAAACTTTTAAATAATCTTAATATTTTTACATTAAAAGACTTAATTACATATTATCCAAGAGATTATGAAGATAGAAGTAAACCAGTAAAAATAGAAGATTTAGAAGATGGAAAAGAAGCATTAATTGAAGCAATTCCTGTTGCTAAAATGAATGAAACAAGAATAAGAAACAGAAAGATGGTTATATATAAACTTATAGTAGAAGATGAAACAGGAAGAGCAATACTTACTTGGTATAACCAAAGCTATTTAAAAAATAGATTTAAAATTGGAGAAATTTATCACTTTTTTGGAAAAGTAAAAAAAGTACAAAATAGGATAGAAATGTTATCTCCTGTTTTTGACGAAGAAACCAAAAATAAAAATACAGGTAAGATAATACCAATATATCCATTAACATATAATTTATCCCAAAATGTGTTAAGATGTATAATAGAAAATGCTATTACTTTGGTAAATAATAAATTACCAGAAACATTACCTAAATATATTTTAGATGAATATAAATTATTAGGTACAAATGAAGCAATTAAAAAAATACATTTTCCAGAAAATTTTGATGAATTCGAAAAAGCAAGAAAAAGATTAGTTTTTGAAGAGCTACTAGGAATGCAATTAGCTCTATTAAATTTAAAAAATGCCTATGAATCAGATAATAATGGAATTCAATTTAGTAAAGATGTAAAAATGTCAGATGTTATAAATACACTCCCATTTAAGCTAACTAAAGCTCAATTAAGAGTATTAGAAGAAATAGACAAAGATATGGAAAGCGATAAAAATATGAATAGGCTATTACAAGGAGATGTTGGATCTGGAAAAACAGCAGTATCCATTATTGCTTCTTATAAAGCTGTAAAATGTGGATATCAAGTAGCTATTATGGCTCCAACAGCAATACTTGCGAGTCAACATTTAGAAAGTTTTAAAGAAATGCTAGACAAATTTGGGATTACATGTGAACTATTAGTTTCTAGCATAACTAAAAAGAAAAAAGAAGAAATATTGGAAAGATTAAGAAATGGAAAGATAGATATTTTAATTGGTACGCATGCACTTTTAGAAGAAAATGTAATATTTAATAAATTAGGTTTAGTAGTAACAGACGAACAACATAGGTTTGGGGTAAAGCAACGTACTACAATTGTAGAAAAAGGACAGAATCCAGATGTATTAGTTATGACTGCAACACCAATACCAAGAACTTTAGCATTAATTTTATATGGTGATTTAGACATATCTATAATAGATGAACTTCCACCAAATAGAAAGAAAATAGATACTTTTGCAGTTACTAAAGGAATGGAAGAAAGAGTTAATAATTTTATAAGGAAGCAAGTAGATGAAGGAAGACAAGCATATATTGTTTGCCCTTTAGTAGAAGAAAATGAAGAATTAAATTTAAAATCTGTTACAGAGCTTGCAGAAAAATATAAAAATGAAGTTTTTAAAGAATATAAAGTGGAATATTTACATGGAAAAATGAAAAATAAAGAAAAAGACGAAATTATGGAAAGATTTAAAAATGGAGAAATAGATATTTTAATTTCTACAACAGTAATAGAAGTAGGTGTAAATGTTCCAAATGCAAGTTTAATGGTAGTAGAAAATGCAGAAAGATTTGGACTCGCACAACTTCACCAATTAAGAGGAAGAGTTGGAAGAGGCGAATATAAATCATATTGTGTTTTAAAATACCAAGGAAATTCGGATGTTATAAGAAAAAGAATGAAAGTTATGACAGATACAAATGATGGTTTTATAATTTCGGAAAAAGATCTAGAACTTCGTGGAAGTGGAGAATTTTTTGGAACAAGGCAACATGGACTTCCAGAATTTAAGATTGCAAATTTGTTTGAAGATATGCCAATATTAAAACAAGTTCAGGCTTTGGCTGTTAAAATAACGGAAGAAGATAGAAAATTAGAGCTAGATAAAAATAAGGAATTAAGATTATTAATAGAAGAAAAATTTAAAAATAGAGTAGAAATATAAAGCTGAATAGATAATGACTAGTAAAAATTTAGACCTAGATAGCAAGTTAAATGTACTATTAGCAGTAAAAATATAAAAAAATGTTTTTATGAGTTATTTTATTGGAAATGAGCTACAGCGAGAAAAGCATATATTTACAATATTATGTAAATATGATATAATTAGAAATGTAACAATAGTTTAAATAATCTCAGTTTGTGAGAACACAAAAGAAAGGAGCCTATTATGGCAAAAGAAAACACAAAAGAAAAATTAAACAAAGAGAGTCGGTATTCGCTTTATTCATCTGTATGCATTATAATGCGTGAGATGTATGGTCCAAAATCTGGATATCTTCCGGGTTATATCTTGTTACAGGATGTTTTTTATAAACATCTAAAAGATAAAGATATGTCTGTCGAAGAATTGATTAAATGGGCAATATCAAAATTTGTTATGGACCTTACCTATGAGGACGCTCTAGAAGAGATAATGTTAATAGTAACACAGCATCTTCCAGAGTCAAAAGGAAACGACATCTGCCTCTTAGAGGAAGCTTTAGAAAGAGCCTCAGATCTTTATAATAAACAAATATGTTACATGAAGGTAAGCGAGGCTGTAAGAAAGCTACCTATACCAAGTGCTTTGGAGAGAGATTCGATAAGAATTCTTTTTGAAATAAAAAGAGGAAAAACTTTACAAGAAGCTCTTGAAAAACTAGCAACGGAAGATACAGATCCTCAGAGCAAACAGCTTACAGAAAATAAAAATCGTAGAAAGCTGGAGCTAACTAACACCATATTCTGTGCTTTTGGCTCAGATGTAGAAATGTTAGAGTTTGCATCTTCTATTAATACCAATACCGACGAATAATAATTGCCTACTAGCCTACATATATGTTAAATATTATGTAGGCTAGTATTTTTTTATATATAATAAAATAATTTATTGACTTTTATAAAGAAAATAAATAAAATAAAAGTATAGTAAAATATTAAAAGGATGTAAAAAAATGAATGTACAAATTATATTTTCAATTATAGGAGCATTAATTGCATTAATTGCAGTTGTTCTAATTTATAACGCTAGAAAAATTGTAAAAGAAAGATTTAGTTTTGGAGATCAAAATAGTGGAGCTTTGATTGTCAAAACTACTGGAATGTTTTTGTTTTGCATAGGGATGTTAATAATATTTTTTAATTTAACATAAGAATAAGGAGGAATTAACAAATGAAACAATTAAGTTCAATATTATCTGTGCTTTTTGCAGGATTATTTTGGGTGTTTAGAGTAGTATTAGCATATACATCTGCTACAGGAAAAGATTTAGGTTTTCCAATACAAAATTTTAATATAGAAGTAGTATTACTATTTGTTGTGTTAATATTACTAGTATTTATTTATAAGAGGAAGTTAATAGCTGGTATAATATACTTTTTAGTATATTTAGGATATTTTGGACCACAATTATTTAATTCAGTAATGGAAGTAGCAACATCAACTACAGGAGTAAGTATTTACACATATGATACGATAATCGCATCTGCTATAGGTATAGGTGTTTCATTATTTGCATTTTTAAATATATTGGTAGATAGAAATAGAGCAGTACATCCAACAGATAAGAAAACAGATTGGTTTTATAAAAATGAAGAATATGATAGAAAACTAGATGATAGAGCAGATAAAAATAATTATAGAACTTTATAATACATCGGGATTAGGGGAGGGTCCTCAAAATCCCGATTTTTTATAAAATGAAATATGAAAAAAATGATATTAAAATATTATTATAAAGCAAGCTAATTAGGTAGCTTGCTTTTTTATGTAAAATAGCATATAATATATTGCGTAAAGTGAGGATGAATTATATAAGCAAAGAAGAGAAATATTTCAAAATAGTAAAGAAAAATTGACAAAAGTTGTACTTAACTGCTTAAACTAAAGATATTTCATTTGAATTCGTATCAGCGATTAGTTATGTCCTTAAATTATAGTTAATAAAAGAATTTGAAAAACTTAAGCAATTAGAAAATCTATACAGATAGTTTGGAGGTACTTAAATTGAATGAAAAATTTATGAAAATTGCGCTTGAAGAATCAAAAAGTGCTAATTGTGCAAAGGGTAAAGTTGGGGCTGTTATTGTTTTAAATGAAAAGATATTAGGAAAAGGAAATAATTCTGTTCCAAGAGGTTGTGTGCCATGTACAATAGATAATTGTTTAAGAAAGAGATATAACCTAAAAAGTGGAGAAAGACAAGAGATATGTAGAACCGTTCATGCAGAACAAAATGCAATATTAAATGCATTAAAAAATGGTTATGATTTAGACAATTCTACAATTTACGTAACAAAGTCTCCATGTATGATTTGTGCTAAACTTATAATAAATGTTGGAATCAAAAGGGTAATTTATGCAAATAAATATCCAGATGAAGAAGCTTTTAAAATTTTGAAAGAAGCTGAAGTAAAAACTGAATATTTTGAAATAAGCAAAATAAAGGAAGTGATATAAATGGACAGTCGACAAAATACAACAAACATCAACTGGTATCCAGGTCATATGGCAAAGACCAGAAGACAAATACAAGAAGATTTAAAATTAATAGATATAGTAGTAGAACTGCTAGATAGTAGAATTCCAATATCTAGTAGAAATCCAGATATAAATAATATAATAGAAGGTAAGAAAAGAATAGTTGTATTAAACAAAAGTGACCTAGCAGATGAAAAAGAAACATTAAAATGGTTAGAATATTTTAAAATAAATAAAATTTCAGCGGTTATTACAGATGCAAATACAGGAAAAGGGCTTAAAGAAGTAATAAAAAAAGCAGAAGAAATGATGAAAGATGAACTAGATAAGAAAGAAGCAAAAGGAAGAATAGGAAGAAGAATTAGAATTATGATATTAGGAATACCTAATGTTGGAAAATCATCTTTTATAAACAGATTAGCAAATAAAAAATCACTAGAAGTAGGGAATAAACCAGGAGTTACAAAGAAAAAACAATGGATAAAAATAAGCAATAGTATAGAACTTCTAGATACGCCAGGTGTTTTATGGCCAAAATTTGAAAATGAAGAAGTTGCATTAAACCTAGCATATACTGGAACAATTAAAGATGATGTTTTAGAAAAAACAGAGGTGGCTTTTAACTTTTTAAAACATATGTTAAAAAAAGAAATAGATAAATTAGTTAAAAGATATAATTTAAACAAAGAAGAAATATTAAATTTATTAAAAGATGAAAATAGAGCAGAGAATGAAATAATATATGATATAATGCTACAAATAGGGAAAACAAGAGGAGCAGTTATATCTGGTGGAAATGTAGATGATATAAAAACTGCAAATATAATATTAGAAGATTTTAGAAGCGGAAAATTAGGAAAAATAACATTAGAAAAAGTACAAAAATAAAAACAAAGGAGGTAATAGATGGAAAATATAGCAGAGCCAAAAAGAACAGAAGAAGAGGTTAATTTCTTAAATCCCTTAGTTTGGGCATATGTTGGTGACAGTGTTTACGAATTATTTATTAGAACTAATTTAGTAAATAATTCAAATGAAAAAGTACATAAATTACATGTAAATGCAGTCAAATTTGTTAAAGCGGCAGGACAAGCTAAAATATTAAAATCAATAGAAAAAGAATTAACAGAAGAAGAACAAAACATAGTAAGAAGAACAAGAAATACACAAAATCACCATATAGCGAAAAATGCTACACCAGCAGAGTATTCATATGCTACAGCATTTGAAGGGCTAATTGGTTATTTATACCTAAACAAAAGAGATGAAAGATTAAAATATATATTAAGCAGAGCTTTAGAGGAAGGAAATAAATAACATGAACGAAGAAAAGAAGAAATATTATTCGAAAATACTTTTTAAAACAATAATATTAGTATTTACTATAGTTTTATTAATTCTTGCATATAAATTAGCAAAATTTTATGTACCATTTATAATAGCTTTTTTAATTGCTACAATGATAGAACCAATAATAAAATTTTTTATGAAAAAATGTAAATTAAAAAGAAAAACATCTGCTACTATTTCATTAATATTAGTAGTTGTAATAATAGGCTCATTACTTACTGTTTTAATTTCAGCTATTATATCAGAGTCAAAAATATTGCTAAGCAATTTGAACTCATCAATAGATGCAATATATAATTGGGGAATAGGCATTATAAATAATTTTACAAATGGAGAATTGGTTATTCCAGCAGATTGGATTTCAGCAATTCAAGATTCTTTAGGAAGTATATTAGAAGTTGCAAAAAATGCTGTATATAGTTTTGCAACAGGAATAATAAATTTTGCAGGACAAGTGCCAGGAGCTGTTACATATACAGTAATAACCATACTTGCAATAGTATTTATGTGCTATGATAGGGGATATGTAAAAAATCTGTTAAAAGCACAAATACCTAAAAAATGGATAGAAAAAGCAAATGATATAATTATAAAATCATTAAATATAATATGGAATTACATAAAAGCAGAAGCCAGACTATCATTACTATGTTTTATTTTAATTTCTATAGGTCTATTTATATTTAATCTGTGTGGATTAAATATAGAATATGTTGCAATAATGGCAATATTAATAGGATTTGTAGACTTATTGCCATTGTTTGGTGCAGGATTTATTATGGTACCTTGGACAATATTGCTATTAATTCAAGGTAATGTGTCAGCAGGAATTGCAGTATTTGCATTATGGATTGCATGGTCTGTTATAAAGCAATTCTTAGAGCCAAAAGTAGTAAGCAAACAAATGGGGATGCACCCAATATTTACATTAATTGGAATGTATACAGGATTTAAATTATTTGGAGTAATTGGTTTATTGTTAGGACCAATAATGTTCTTAGTTATAAGAGAAGTTTTTTCGAACAACGTAAATAAAGGTATATTAAAAGACTTTTTCGAATTAGAATAAAAAGATAAAATATTAGGAGGAAATATAATGAAAAAACCAGAATTATTAGCGCCAGCAGGCTCATATGAAAAAGCAAAAACAGCATTTAGATATGGTGCAGATGCTGTATATTGTGGTACATCATCACTATCTTTAAGAACAAGAGCAGAAATGGACGATTCAGCATTGGCAAAAACAATTGAATATGCACATAGCTTAGGAAAAAGAGTCCATGTTGCACTTAATATATTTGCTTGGGATACAAACTACGAAGAAATAAAAAAACAAGCCAAAATGTTACAAGATATGAAGGCAGATGGTATAATTGTTGCAGATGGTGGAGTAGTAGAAACAGTAAAAGAATATGCTCCAAATGTAGATATACATATAAGTACACAAGCAAATATAGTAAGTTTAGAAACTAGCAAGTTTTGGTATAAAAATGGAGCTAAAAGAGTAATTTTAGCAAGAGAACTAAATAAAGAACAAATAAAATATATTATACAAAACAAACCAAAAGATTTAGAAACAGAAATGTTTGCACATGGTGCAATATGCTTTGGGTATTCTGGAAGATGCTTCTTAAGCGATTTTTTGGCATGCAGAAGTGCAAACTTAGGTGATTGTGCACAAAGCTGTAGATGGGCATATAATCTATATGCTGAAGAAGCAAATAACCCAGGTAATTTAATGCCAATAGAAACAGATGAAAAAGGGACATACATTTTTTCATCTAAAGACTTATGCTTAATAAATGAAATACCAGAAATTGTAGATATGGGAATAGACAGTTTAAAAATAGAAGGTAGATTAAAAACAGAATATTATTTAGCTACAGTAATAAATACATATAGAACAGCAATAGATGATTATATAAAAGATCCTAAAAATTATGATGCAAGGAAATATATGGCAGAGTTAGAAAAAACAAAAACAAGAGGATTAACAACATTTTATTTTAATGATAGAAATAATAAGGACTTTCAAGAATATGAAGGAAAGCAATATAATCCACATTTTGAATTTGGTGGAAAGGTAGTAGAAACATCAAGCGAAAATGCTACTATAGAAATAAAAAATAAATTATCTATAGGAGATGAAATGGAAATTATAATTCCAGGAAAAATAGAGGTAGTAAAATTTGCAATAGATAAATTATGGGATTATGAAACAAACGAAGAAATAGAAACAATAAACCCAGGTGTTAAAAATCAAAAAGTAAAAATGAAATTACCAATAGAAGTAGAAAATGGTTGGATTTTAAGAAGAAAAAAGTAAACTAAAGATAAGGTGAATTAGTATGAAATTAGACAAACAAAAGATATTAGCCGAAATAGAAGAAATAAGAAAAGGGAAAAGTGATAGAAGCAAACTAAAAGAACTACTAGGAGGAGAAGAGTTAAAAGAAGTTTTTGATGAAGATACTATAAGTAGTTTAGAAGAAGTACTAATAGAAACAGATAAAATTCATAATTCATTAAGTGAACAAGAGAATTTTGATACATTAGAAGGATTATTAAACAAAAAAATATTAGGAAATTTAGGAGAATTCTATAATATAAAACCAGAATTTATATTAACTTTACCAAAAGAAGAACAAGCTAAACTTGCACATACTTTTGCAGAGGGAGATAAAGAACTAGAAGAGTTATTACAAAAGCTATGGGAGAAAAATGTTAAAACAATAGCTTGTGGTGGAAAAAGAGAAGATGCATATTTAAGAGTTAAACTTCCTAAAAAAGATTCGGAAAATTTAACTAGAATGGAAGCAGTTTCTAATAAAGAAGAAAATGAAGTAGATATATTTACTTACGAAAATGAGATTACTATAACCGTATATGGAAAGAAACAAGAATTATATAAAGATGTATTAGCAGAGTATAACAAAGATAAAAAAACAAATAAATTTATAGAAAAATTAATGGATTCTATGGAAGATGAAAAGAATTTTATTATGCCTATAGAAGTAAAAAGTGAAAATATGTATTCAGAAGAATATGTAGAAGAATTAGTAACAGAAACTGCAAAAGAATTATATGAACAATATCAAGAGGAAAAGAAAATTTTAGAAGACAAAATAAATAAAAAGCAAGAAGAGATAGAAGTTTTAAGTGAAAAATATGATAAATTACGTGGTAAACATGGAAAATTAAAAGACTTTGTAGTTCATAAAATTGGTAAAATTCCATTCTTAGGAAGAAGAGTATTAAAAATGATGGAACAAGAAACAAAAGCATTGCCAGAAGGGAAAGAAGAAAGATAAAATTAGCAAAAAAACTTATAGAGGGCTTATAACTTTATAAGTTTTTTGCGTTAAGAAAACTATTATAGCATAAAATAAAAATAATACTTTGGAAAATATTATATAGTAAAAATTGTTAAAGGAACCGGGATTTTAAGGACCGCCCCCTAATTCCGATTAGAAATCCTAAAATACAAAAAGCTATAGATAATATACCTGTTGTATTAAATCCAATATTAGGTAATAGAATAAATATAGAACCTAGTACAAATCCTAATATAGAATAATATGTTTGTGAATGGTATTTGCTTAACAAGAAACGTATTAGTTTCATACATAAAAAGCCACCAATAAGTAAACCTATTCCCATTGGAAATAGTATTCTCATGTTAATTATAGAGACTGCATAAAGATATGTTTCGTATACTCCAAGCAACATTAAAATAACTGTACTGCTAATTCCTGGAACTACAACACCTATGCTCATTAAAAAACCGGCTAGTAACAAAAATTCGAAACTGTAATTATCACCATAATATATTCCAATATTGCTAGATAAAGAATTTTCTAAAAAAATTAACAAAAGTGCTACAATAAATGATACAATAAAAAATATAATATAGTGTAACCTGAATTTTTCTTTTGAATTGCAAATTTTAAAAATAGAAGGAATACAGCCTAATATAAGACCTATAAATGTAAACGATGTAATTTCTGGATATCTTTCGAAAAAAAAGAGAATAATATTGCTAAAGATAATTATTCCAGTAAGGCTACCTAAAACAAATGGGGAAAGAAACTTTAAATTTTTTTTCCAATCTTTAAAAAAATTTAATATACTATTTAAAAGTTTTTCGTATATTCCAAAAATAACACATAATACACCACTACTTATGCCAGGAATAATTGCACCTGCGCCAATTAATAATCCTTTTATGTAATTGGAAAGAAATTTCATAATACACCTCTTAACATATATATATGGAAGGAAAATAAAAATATGACTAATAAAGAAATTATAGAAATGTATAAAAAGTCAAAGGACAGCTTAAGTCCTATTTTAGACGAACTTCAAATTGCTAATGGCTTTATAAGCAAAAATGATATTATAGAAATATCTAATTATTTAGATATTCCAGAAAAAGAAATTACATTATTTATTAAATATAAGAAAAATATAAAATTAGAAAAACAAGGAGAAAATGTAGTTGTTGTATGCAAAGGACCGAATTGTTTAAAAAAAGGATCTTTAGACATAATAAAAGAAATAGAAAATACATTTAATGTAAAAGAAGGACACACAAGCAATGACGGAAAAATAACATTAGAAACAAAAAATTGTTTTAAAAAGTGTGGATTTGCTCCAAATGTACAAATAAATGGAATAATATATAGTAACTGCACCAAAAAAGAAATTGTTAAAACTATAAGAAATGTGATAAACTAATAAAAAAGTGAAAGAAGGTAAGAGTATGAAGAGTGTAGCTGTAATGATAGCAGATGGAAGTGAAGAAATAGAAGCACTTACAGTAGTAGATATTTTAAGAAGAGCTAATGTAAAGTGTGACATTGTAAGTGTTAATGGTCGATCAATAAAAAGTTCTCATAACATAGAAATTTTATCAGATAAGGTAATAGATAATTCTATAAAAGAGTATGACATGATAGTATTACCAGGAGGATTACCAGGAGCATATAATTTGGCAGAAAATAAGCTTTTAATAGAAACATTAAAAGAATTTAGTGTAGAAAAAAATAAGTATATTGCAGCAATATGTGCATCTCCAGCAATTGTTTTATCTAAAGCTAATATAGAAGAAGGTAAAAATATAACATCATATCCAGGTAAAGGGTTTGAGGAACTATTAAAAAAAGCAAATTATACAGAAAATTTAGTAGAAGTAGATGGGAACGTTATAACAAGTAGAGGCCCTGCAACAGCTATGTTATTTGCGTATAAATTATTAGATATATTAGGATATAATTCTAAAGAAATAAGCAATGAAATGTTATGGAATTTATTATAAAAACAATTGGAGGAAAAAATGGAATTTGAAAGAGCAATAAATTATTATGAACTAGATGGAATGAATGTAGTACATCATTCAAATTATATAAGATATATGGAAGAAGCAAGAGTATATTGGTTAGAGAATATTGGGTTACCATACCAAAAAATAGAAGAAGATGGAATAATGATTCCCGTTTTGGAAGTACATTATAAATATAAATATCCAGCTAAATTTGGAGATGTAATAGTTGTAAAAGTAGATATTTCAGAATTTGATGGTATAAGATTAAAAATGAAATATGAAATAATAAATAAAGATAATGGAAAATTATTAGGAGAAGGAACAACAAGCCATTGCTTTACTAATGCTAACATGAAGCCAGTATACTTAAAAAAAGCTAACAAAGAATTTTATGAAGTATTTGAAAAAATGCTTAATAAAGAATAAAATTTTTTGAAATTTTTGTAAAAATATATCGCAATAAAAAATATTAATGGTATAATTTATAAAAAATGCCAAGGAGAACTATTATGTTGCAGGAAGTATTACAAAATACTAAAGGCGAATTAGTAAATATAATACAAAAAGTAGAAAGACTACAACAAGAAAAAAAGCAAATAGAACTTAAAATACAAGAAATAAAAGAAGAAATATTAAACTTAAATAAAACAAATAGAAGTCTTTCCATTTATACTAAAAGAAACCTTATAGTAGAATTTTTTATGAAAACTTTTTCAAGAAAATATAAACAAGAACTAACAGAAGTTTCTACAAATAATAAACGACTAGAAGAATTAAATCAAGAAATGTCTAATTTAAGAACAGAAAAAAGAAAATTAGACTTAGAAGAACAAGTATTAAATCCAGAATTAGCAAAAAGTCAATTAAATAAAATGAACAAAAAAAGTGTTGCAATACAAATGATAATTACTAAAAATGCCAATATAACTAAGAATCCAGATTTTATGAAAGATTTAATTAGCCTAGATTTAAGATATATAGAATATGATAAATCTAATAGAGAAGAAGTATATGTACAATATTTAGAAGGTATAAAAGCAAAATTAGAAGAGGAAAAAAGTAAACAAGATTCAAATAAATTTTTAATAGAGATACCTTTAAAAACAGCTAAAGATTTAATTAGTAAATTAAGAAATCCAAAAGAAGTTGAAGAAGGAAAATATAATATACCAAATAGGTTTCTGTTTGAATCATTAAGAAAAACAAGTAAAAGATATTTAGAAAGCATAGGTACTACCAAAACAATAGATATACTTTCTAATGGAAGAGAATATTTAAGAGAAGATGGAAAATATACTAAAGATTATGGTAAAAAGATAGAAGAGCTTTATGAAGATAAAAATAAAATTTTGTATCAACACATAATAAATAGTAATGAACATTTTAAAAATAGCCAAGAAATAGGACTTATTAAAGATAACATATTTACAGAAGGTGTGCATGCTTCATTACAAGGAACGGGATATAGTAATTCCTTAGAAAAAACTGCACATGGGAGTTATGAAGAAGATATTAGCTTTGTAGATTTTCTTGTTCCATCTTATAAAATATTAATAACAATTCCAAAGAATGTATTAAATAGGAATTATGAAGTTCAAGTTTGGGGTTCGGATTCTTTAGAAATTAATAAAGAACACCCATGTTACATTTTACCAGAATATATATATGGATATGTTAACCCAGATAATGAAGAAATAGAAGAAAATACTATTCCATTAAACGAAAGGAAAAAATATAAATATAATTTTTGTAATGAGCAAACTACTTGCCAAGAGGAACAAGAAATATTTTATATACATTAAAGAATTTAAAAATAACATTTACTAAATTAGATAATACATAAGTTTTAATATACAAAAAAATAAAAGGACAAATTAGTCCTTTTTTAATTTTGATTCTAATTTTTTTATAGCTTTAGTTTCTATTCTAGAAACATAAGATCTAGAAATTTTTAAATCTTTTGCAATTTCGTTTTGAGTTTCTGGTTTGCGACCATTAAGACCAAACCTTCTTATTATAATATCTTTTTCTCTGTCTTTTAAAATTTTTCCAATATTATTATAAAGTTGTTCTCTTTTTAAGTCTAAATCAACTTCATCTTCTATACTTCTAATATCTGCTTCTAAAACTTCTTGTAAAGTTACAACATTATCATCTTTATCTTTTCCAATAGGATCACTTAAGTTTACTTCTGCCTGAATTTTTTTAGAAGAACGTAAGAACATTAGAATTTCATTATCTATACATTTTGCAATATATGTAGAGAGCTTTACTCCTTTATCATGTTTAAAGCTATTAATACCTTTTATTAAGCCAATAGTACCAATAGAAATTAAGTCATCTTGTTCAATATTGGATGTAGAATATTTTTTTGCAACATGTGCAACTAGACGCAAATTTTTTTCTATTAAAATGTTTCTGGCATTATTATCACCAGATTTAAATTTATCTAAATAATATAATTCTTCGGATGGTGAAAGAGGTTCTGGGAAAAGGTTAGAATTTTGAATATATCCAACAACAAAAACAGCAGAACTTAAAAATGAAATAAATCCAGCTAACGAAATAGTAGATAACATACTTATACCTCCATAAAGTCACTATATGAAAAGTATATGTATAAAAAAATATTTTGTGCCTGGACCATTGCAATTTAAATATTTACACATAACTATAAATATTTTATCATAAAATAAAAAAAAATACAAATAATAAAAGTATATGAACAAATTAAAATAAACAATAATAATAAAGCATTAATAAGATAAACTTAGAAAAAGAGAAAAAATGAATAAAATAGATATTGAAATAAAATAAATTATATGTTAATATACTAATAAATTAATAAATAAACTTTAAAACTTCCCTGCATAGTGCGTGTAGACAGGAATTTTAGAACCAACAAATTTTAAACGGGAGTCCGTCTTTAAGTGTGGCGTGCAAGCTTACACTTTTACTAGTAGCAAGAAGCCCATAAGCATTTAACAAGACACCCACCTACGAAAGTAGGCTCTTAAAATTTCTAAACTTCTTACGGCTAAAGCGGGGCAGTTTTTTTATTTTAAAAATGAATTTTATGTACCCTGTTTTGAAGTGTATAAAAAATATAGTAATATAAAGGCTTATATTTGAAAGGATAATTATGAAAATAAACGAATTAATAAAAGTGGGAGTAAAAAAATTAAAAGAAAAAGAAATAGAAGAACCAATACTAAAAATGAGATTATTAATATCATCTGTATTAAATAAAGATAAAGAATATACTATAACTCATGGTGAAGAGGAAATAGATAGTTTAAAAGTAGAAGAAATATATAATAAAATTAAAAAACTAGAAGAACATATTCCAATTCAATATATAACAAATAAGCAAGAATTTATGAAATTAAAGTTTTTTGTAAATGAAAATGTTTTAATCCCAAGAAGTGATACAGAAATTTTAGTAGAAGAAATTATAGAAAATTATAAAAATAAAGAAGTTAAAATATTAGATTTATGTACAGGGAGTGGATGTATTGCTATTTCACTAAAAAAATATATAGAAAATTCTAAAATATATGCTATAGATATAAGTGAGGAAGCTTTAAAAGTTGCAAAGCAAAATGCAATAAATAATGAAGTAGACATAATTTTCTTAAAATCAGATATATTTAGTAATATAAAAGAAGAAAAATTTGACATTATAGTTTCAAATCCGCCATATATAAAAACAGAGGTTATAAACAATTTGGATAAAGAAGTAAAAAAGGAGCCATTAATAGCTTTAGATGGCGGAAACGATGGACTATATTTTTATAAAAAAATTATAGAAGAGGGATACAAATTCTTAAATGAAAATGGTACAATATTTTTCGAAATTGGATATGATCAAAAAGATGAAATAATAAATATTGTAAAAAATGATGCAAGATATGAAATTGTAAAAACTAAAAAAGATTTAGGAAATAACGATAGAATAATTGTTATAAGGAAGGTGTAAAATGTCATTTTCATCCGAAATAAAAGAAGAATTAAGTAAAATAAATAATCTAAAAGATAAACAAGCTGTTTATTATGAATTAATAGGTTATTTAGTAACAAAGAATACTAAATTAGAAAGAAAAATAAAATTTTCTACAGAGAATGAATACAATATTAATAGATTTAGCAAATTGTTAAATAATATGAATATAGAATATAAAATAGAAATGCAAGGAAATTTATATGTAATAACATTTAGCAAAACAGAAAATATTAAAAATTGTAATTTTAACTCAGATTACATATCTTTTAATAACATAGAAGAAATAGAGGAAAAGGATATAAAGGCATTGCTAAGAGGGGCTTTTTTAGGAGCTGGATTTATAAGTGAACCAAATAATACATATCATTTAGAAATTAATTTTAGCAAGGTAGAAAACCTTTTACTAGTAAAAGATTTATTAGAAAAATATGAAATAGAGCCGAAAATATTAAACAGAAATGGTAGTATATCTTTATATATAAAAGAAGGAGAAGATATATCAAAATTTTTAGTATATATTGGTGCTAGTAATGCAATGCTAAAATTTGAAGAAATAAGAGTAATAAAAGAAGCGAGAAATAATGTAAATAGAATGGTAAATTGTGAGGTAGCAAATTTAAATAAAACTGTAAATGCAGCTACTAAGCAAATAGAGGCAATTAGAAAAATAAAAAATAGTAGAAAATTTACAAATCTACCAGAAGAATTAAAAGAAATAGCAGAACTTAGAATAAAAAATCCAGATGCAAGTTTAATCGAATTAGGAAACTTGCTAAAAAATCCAATAGGAAAATCTGGAGTTAATTATAGGTTAAATAAATTAATAAATATAGCAAAGGAATTATAAAATGGAGAATGTAGGCATATATGTACATATACCTTTTTGTGTAAAAAAATGTTATTATTGTGACTTTTGTTCATACCCAAATAAATTAGATAAACAAAAAGAATACGTGCACGCACTAAAAGAAGAAATAAAATTAAGAAGTAAAAAGATAAAAAATTATGTAGATACAATATATATTGGTGGAGGAACTCCATCTGTTATAAATGAAAAATATATAGTAGAAATTATAAATTCTATAAAAGAAAATTACAAAGTTAAGAAAAATGCAGAAATTACAATAGAAGTAAACCCAGGAACAGTTACAGAAAATAAACTTAGAGAATATAAAAATGTTGGAATAAATAGGTTAAGTATAGGTTTACAATCTACAAAAAATGAGCTATTAGAAGAAATAGGAAGAATACATAAATATGAAGATTTTTTAGATACATATAATTTAGCTAAAAAAGTAGGTTTTAGAAATATTAATGTCGACCTAATGATAGGACTTCCAGAGCAAACTCTAGAAGATGTACAAAATAGTCTTATAGAAATTATAAAATTAAATCCTAAACATATTTCTGTATATTCATTAATTTTAGAAGAAGATACTAAATTAGAAGTATTAGTAAATTTAGGAAAGCTAGACTTAATTACAGACGAACTAGAAAGGCAAATGTATTGGAAAGTTAAAGAAACTTTAGAAGCGAATGGATATGAACATTATGAAATTTCTAATTTTGCAAAAAAAGGTTATAAATCTAAACATAATTATAATTGCTGGAAACAACATAGCTATATAGGTTTTGGAGTAGCTGCCCATTCTTATTATAATAATATAAGATATTGCAATACACATAAATTAGAAGAATATATAGAAAATTCAGATTCTAAAATAATACAGGAAAAACAAACATTGGAAGATTCAAAAAAAGAATATATGTTACTAGGGTTAAGAACTATAGAAGGTGTAAATATTTCAGAATTTAAACAAAAATATGTAGATAATCCATTGTATTTATTTAAAAATGAACTTAATAAACTTGCAAATGAAGGTTTAATAGAAATAGATTTAGATAACATAAAACTTACTAAAAAAGGCTTAGATTTAGCAAATATAGTGTGGGAAGAATTCATATAGTAATGTGAATTCTTTTTTCTTCTATAGTCGGAAATTACTACTTGTAGGAGAACTTTCTGTACTAAAGAACTATGACGTACATTATTCACAGAAAATTCACAAACATTTTTTAGCAAAAGGTATTGACATTTGCTAAAAATGAATATAATATATGTAAAGAATTTAGCAATCACACATCAAGAGTGCTAAAGAGGTGAAAAATATTGGAAAATAAAGATTTAGACGAAAGAAAAAAGAAAGTCTTACAGGCAATTGTAGAAGAATATATTAATACAGCAGAACCAGTAAGTTCAGGAAGTATAACTAAAAGCCATGGTCTAGACTATAGTAGTGCAACAATAAGAAATGAAATGGCTCAATTAGAGAATATAGGTTTTTTAGACAAACCACATACTTCAGCTGGAAGAGTACCATCTGCAGAAGGATATAGGTATTATGTGAATACATTGCTACAAGAAGACAATCTAACACTAGAAGAAGTAAAATATATTCAAAATAAATTACAAGATAAAGTTAACGAAATAGAAGACTTAACTAAACTTGCAACAACAACTTTGTCAGAAATAACACACTATACAACTGTTGCAGTTGGACCAAAAACAGATAAGCAAATTATAGAAGAAATTAAATTTGTTTCTTTAGGTAAAAGAATGCTAATGGTAGTTATTGTAACAGATACAGGATTAGTAAAAGAAACAATTATAAAATTTGATGAAGATATTACTGAAAGCCAAGTAGATACTTTAAATAATTTATTTAATACTAGACTAAGAGGAAAGCCTTTGTCAAAAATAGATAAACCAATGGCAGAATATATTTTTTCTGAAGTTCACTATAGTATAGGAATTATGAATGCCATAATTAAACAAATAAATAAAGTTATAGAAGAAGAAAATAAAAATATATTTTTAGAAGGTGCAAAAAGATCTTTCGACTTACCAGAATTTAAAAGTATGAAAGTAGCAAAGAATTTTGTCAATTTGCTAGATGCAAAAGATGAAATGCTAGAAATATTTAATTCAGGCGAGTCTGAAGATATTAATGTTTTTATTGGCGATGATAACGAAAATAGTAATCTTAAAGATTTTAGTATTATAACTTTTAAACATACTATAGGAAACAAAGAATTAGGAACAATAGGTATTATAGGACCAAAAAGAATGGATTATGCAAAAGTTATATCTGTTATGAAATATATAAGTAAAAAATTAAATGAAGATAATAATAAGAAAGAGGGTATGTAAATTGGCAGAGAAGAAAGAACCAGAAGTAATAAAAGCAGACGAAATGGTAAAAAAAGAAGAATTAGTAAAAAAGGAACAAGAATATGATGAGCTAATGGATAGATATAAAAGAGTATTAGCTGAATTCGAAAACTATAAGAAAAGAAGTTCTAAAGAAAGAGATTTATTATATAACTCTATTATGGGAGATGTAATGACAGGAATTTTACCAGTTTTAGATAACTTAGAAAAAGCTGTACAGGCAGAAACTAAAGACACAAGTTACAAACAAGGAATAGAGCTTGTATATAAGCAATTACAAGATTTATTAAAAGCAAATGGAGTAGAAGAAATAGAATCTGTAGGAAAAGTATTTGATCCAGAATTACATGAAGCTGTAAGTTCTGTAATAGATGAAAACTTAGGTGAAAAAGAAATAAAAGAAGATTATAGAAAAGGATACAAAATAGGTGATAAAGTTATAAGACATTCTATGGTTGTAGTAGCAAACTAAGTCAGTCGTGTGAATGAAGTGAACTACGGGTGACTTATGCAATCGAACAAAGTGAGATTGTAAACCTATATAAAAAGGAAAATAATTATGAACAAAGAAATTGAAAGAAAATATTCTGTAAAATATATTCCAAAAAATTTAAAAGTAGAAAGTATAGTATATATAAAGCAAGCTTTTATTTATAGGGACAAATTAACACTTATACGAGTAAGAGATATTAAAGAAAAATATCCTACAGAGAATCAAAAATATATTTATACTTTAAAAACGAAAGGTGATATAGAATATAATAATGATTATAATATTGCTAAAAAGTATGAAATAGAAAATGAAATACCAAGAGAAGAATTTGAAAAACTTATAAAAAAACCAATTAGTAATATAATTGAAAAAACTAGAATTACAATACCAATAGAAAATAATTTAAAAGTAGAAATAGATGTATACTATGATTACTTAGAAGGATTACTTACAGCAGAAATAGAATTTCAAGATGAAGAGCAAGCTAATAATTTCCAAAAACCAGATTGGCTGGGAGAGGAATTAGGATATAAAAAACTGTCTAATAGGAAATTAGCAGAAATGACAAAAGATGAATGGCAAAAAGAAGTTACAAAAGAATTTATAAAAAATAATAATATTATAATTAAAATGTTAAAAGATAATTATAATATATAAAAGTTATTAAATTTTAATTTATATAAATATTTAGGAGGAGTTAAAAAATGGGAAAGATTATAGGAATTGACTTAGGAACAACAAATTCATGTGTTGCAGTTATGGAAGGTGGAGAACCAGTAGTAATACCAAATGCAGAAGGAAATAGAACAACACCATCTGTTGTAGCGTTTTCTAAAAATGGAGAAAGATTAGTAGGACAAATAGCAAAACGTCAAGCTGTTACAAATCCAGAAAATACAGTTATTTCAATAAAAAGAAAAATGGGAACAGCAGAAAAAGTAAAAATAGATGGAGATGAATTTTCACCACAAGAAATATCTGCTATGATATTACAAAAATTAAAATCAGATGCAGAAAATTATTTAGGACAAAAAGTTACACAAGCTGTTATAACAGTTCCAGCATATTTTAGTGATAGCCAAAGACAAGCAACAAAAGATGCAGGAAAAATAGCAGGATTGGAAGTTTTAAGAATTATAAATGAACCAACAGCAGCATCACTTGCTTATGGAATGGATAAAGAAGATCAAGACCAAAAAATAATGATTTATGACTTAGGAGGAGGAACTTTTGATGTTTCTATCCTAGATATAGGTGATGGAGTATTCGAAGTTTTATCTACAAATGGTAATACACATTTAGGTGGAGATGATTTTGACCAAAGAATTATAGATTACTTAGTATCAGAATTTAAAAAATCTAATGGAATAGATTTAAGTGCAGATAGAATGGCTATGCAAAGATTAAAAGAAGCAGCAGAAAAAGCAAAAATAGAATTATCTGGAATGCAACAAACACAAATTAATTTACCATTCATTACAGCAGATAGCACAGGTCCAAAACACTTAGATGTAACATTAACAAGAGCTAAATTTGAAGAACTAATTAATGACTTAGTAGAAGCTACAAGAATACCAGTAGAACAAGCTTTAAAAGATGCAGGAATTACTGTAAACGAATTACACAAAGTATTATTAGTTGGAGGTTCTACAAGAGTTCCAGCAATACAAGAAGTTGTTAAGAAAATAACAGGAAAAGAACCAGATAAAGGAATTAACCCAGATGAATGTGTTGCAGTTGGAGCAGCTATCCAAGGTGGAGTTCTTTCAGGAGATGTTAAAGACTTAGTATTATTAGATGTTACTCCTTTATCATTAGGTATAGAAACATATGGTGGAGTATTTACAAAATTAATAGATAGAAATACAACAATACCAACAAAGAAATCACAAGTGTTCTCTACAGCAGCAGATGGTCAAACAGCAGTTGAAATACATGTTCTTCAAGGTGAAAGAGAAATGGCTTCTGGAAATAAAACATTAGGAAGATTCCAACTAACAGGAATTCCTGCAGCACCAAGAGGTGTACCACAAATAGAAGTTACATTTGACATAGACGCAAATGGTATCGTTCATGTATCAGCAAAAGATATGGCAACAGGAAACGAACAAAATGTAGCTATTACAGCTTCTACAAATTTATCAGATGAAGATATAGAAAAAGCTGTAAAAGATGCAGAAGCACATGCTGCAGAAGATAAAAAAATGAAAGAAGATATAGAAGTTAGAAATAATGCAGAAAGCTTAATATTTAATACAGAAAAAACTATGAAAGATATTGGAGATAAAATTAGTAACGAAGAAAAATCTAAAGTAGAAGCAGAACTTGAAAACTTAAAGAAAACACTAGAAGGAAAAGATACAGAAGCAATAAAAAATGCTACAGAAAAATTAACATCTGCATTCTATGAAATAACAGAAAAATTATACAAAAATGCAAATCCAAACGGAGCAACAGGAGCAAATGCAGAAGCAGGAGCTGATGCTACAAACGAAGGTCCAAAAACAGACGAAAATGGAAATGTATATGATGCAGACTACAAAGTAGAAGATGATAATGATAAAAAATAATGATTAATATTGGAGGTTTTTAAACCTCCAATAATTAAGCTTTTAATGAGGCTATTGTAAATAGCAATTAAATTGGAGGATATAATGGCAGAAAAAAGAGATTATTATGAAGTTTTAGGAGTTAATAAAAATGCAACAGATGATGAATTAAAAAAAGCTTTTAGAAAAATGGCAAAAAAATATCATCCAGATGCAAATCAAAATAATAAAAAAGAAGCTGAAGAAAAGTTTAAAGAAGTAAACGAAGCTTACGAAACACTTTCGGATCCACAAAAAAGAAAAATGTATGATCAATTTGGATTTAATGGTCCACAAGGATTTGGAGGCCAAGGAGCTGGGCAAGGTGGATATTATTCATATAGCTCAAATGGATTTGATGGCTTTAGTGGTTTTGGAGATTTCGGCGATATATTTAGTTCATTTTTCTCTGGATTTGGTGGCTCTTCTGGTAGAAGCACTAATAATGGTCCAAAAAGAGGCAGAGATTTAAGACACGATATAGAAATAACTTTTGAAGAAGCATATTCAGGAATTAAAAAGGAATTTTTTATAAATAGAAATGAAAAATGTACTACTTGTAATGGTAATGGTGCCAAACCAGGAACTAGCCCTGTAACTTGTCCTAATTGCCATGGAACAGGTCAAATAAGACAAGTACAAAACACAATATTAGGTCAAATGCAAACAACTAGAACTTGTTCAGAATGTCACGGGACAGGAAAGATAATAAAAGAGCCATGCCAAGATTGTAGAGGAAAAGGGACAGTAAGGAAACAAGCAAAAGTTACTATAAACATACCTGCTGGAATTGATGATAATCAAACATTAATCCTAAAAAATGAAGGCGAACCTGGTGAAAGAGGTGGAGAAAAAGGAGATGTATATGTAACAGTACATTTAAAAAGACATAGTATTTATACTAGAAAAGAAAATAATGTATTATGTGATATACCTATTACAATAACACAAGCAACTTTAGGAGCAGAACTTGAAATTCCTATGGTAGACGGAGAAAAAATTAAATATAAAATACCAGAAGGAACACAAACAGGAACTAAATTTAATATACGTAATAAAGGATTTAGAGCTATTAATGGAAATTGGCAAGGAGACTTTATTTTTACAGTTAATGTTCAAACTCCAAAGAAACTTACAAAAGAACAAAGAGATTTATTAACACAATTAGCTAAAACAATGAATGAACAACCTCCAGTTAAAAAAAGAGGATTATTCGGATAGGGACCGGAGATCGATCCTAAAGCCCCGGCTAGCTGAGATTTTTAAAGCAGTCCATTTAAATAAATACCCCAAAAGTGAATGTCAAATTGTATTACATTTATTAATTTGTAATAAGATTAGGCATTCACTTTTTCCCTTTACAATTAAATTAGTAAAATGATATAATTTAAAAAAATATATCTAAAGAGGAAATTATGGAATACAAAGAAAAATATGATAAATTAAATTTGCCAGATTATATGCAGTTTGGAATAGAAATAGAAGCAAATAATGTTAAAACAAAAAATGGGTTATATTCTGGTGAGAGTGCTAAGTTTATAAAAAGCAAAAAATGGCGTATGGCAAGTAAACACGAAGAAAAACTAGTTGGAGAAGGTGGAGCAGAACTTGTTTCTCCAATTTTAAAAGATAGTCCAAATACATGGAAAGATATATCAGAAATTTGCGATAAAATGAAAGAATTTCCTAGAAAAGGAAAGAAAGTAGAAGCAGATGAAAAATGTGGATTACATATACATTTTGACTCAAATTGTTTAAAAGAAGATTCTAAAAATATGCAAAACTTTTTACATATTTATGCAGAAGCAGAAGAGCTTATATATAAAATGTGTAATGCAGAAAATAATCCACTTCGTAAAAGTGCTATAAATAGAAATTTTCATGGGATAAGTGCAGTTTCGTCTATATGGAGAAAAGGAGTGGCAGCACCTACAGGTAAAAAAATCTTAAAAAAGATAGAAGAAGGAACATTAAAAGTTTCTTATAAAGATTTCGGAAAACTAAGAACAGTTGCTAGCAAACTAAAGTTAGATGAAAGAAGATATGCTGGGCTTAACTTAACTAATATAGGTAACGAAGATAAAGATACAATAGAATTTAGAATGGCAAATGGTACATTAGACCCAGAAATAATAAAGCAAAATGTATTTTTATATGCTTCAATTATAGATACATCAATTAAACTAACAAAAGAACCAGAAAAATATGAAAAAAAGTTTAAAGAATTTGTAAAGCATGACGTTACAGAAAAAGAAAAAGCAGAAAGCTTTTTAGACTTAATTATGGAATCAGACGAAGATAAAAAAATATATTTAAACAGATGGGAATCTGTAAAAGATGACAAAATTTATAGCAAAAATAGTAAAAAAGGTTTTGCCACAACTTTTAAACGTGAAGAATTTACAAAGATTGCAAATAGAACTTTAGGAAGTAAAACGAGAGAGGCTTTTAACAAAATAAAACAATATATGCGTACAAAAGATGAAAGAGGAGAAAAAATAGACGATGGTAGATAGAAGATATCAAAAAGCTTTTAAAGAAGTAAATGAAGTATTATTACACACAGATACAGAATTAACTAATAAAATTCCACTAAAATTCAGAAAATTTTTAGAAGAGAACATGGATAAAGAATATAATTTCTGCATACAAGAAAATCTTTCTTTAGAACAGCAAGGAATATCAAAAGAAACGGAAAACATTTTAGCACTGATATATAGAACTTATTGGGCAACGCAAGCAGAAAAAGAAGAGTTTATAAAAAAAGATGAAGAGGAAAGAAGGCTAAATGAAGAAAAATTAAATAATATTTTTTCTAATAGGCAGACAAAGAAAGCGGAAACACAAAATAAGCCTGAAGAAAGATTTAAGGAGAATAAAAAAGAGATAAATAAAGAAGAAACACAAGTTATAAAAGTAGAAGAAGCAAACATAATAAAAAAGATAATATTAAAAATAAAAAGAATTTTTTTGCGAAAATGATTTTATAATAATTAAGGTTCATAGTTTAGTGTGATATCTATTTCAGAAGTATAATCGTAAAATAATTTTACAGAAATGTAACATATGTGATATAATGCAACAGACAAAACATATAATAAAATAGGAGATATATATGGAAATAATATTAGGAAAAACAGCTGGTTTTTGTAATGGAATTACACGAGCGGTAGAAAGAGCAGAAGAAGAATTACAAAAAGTAAATAAAATAGAGTGTTTAGGGGATTTATTGCATAATAGCCAAGTATTAAATAAATTAAAAGATGATGGTCTTATAGTTATAAATAATATAGAGGAAGCAAAAGAAAAAGTAATAATAAGAGCACATGGAGTAAAAAAAGATGTGTATACTTATGCAAAAGAACATAATGTAGAATTAATAGATTGTACTTGCCCAAAAGTGCTGAAGATACATAAAACAGCAGAAGAATTATCAAATGAAAATTATTATATAATAGTAATTGGAGAAAAAGAACATGCAGAAGTTGTTGGAACTTTTAGCTTTTGTAAAAATGGGGAAATAATACAAAATATAGAAGAACTAAAAAGCAGAATAGAAATTTTAAATAAAAAAGATAAAATAGCAGTTTTAACACAAACTACATATAACTTACAAAAATTTTTTGAAATAGAAAAATATTTAAAAGAAAATATAACTACCGAAATAAAAATATGCAATGGAATATGTAATGCAACAGAAATAAGACAAAAGGAAACAGAAGAAATTTCTAAAGAAGTAGATTATATGATTATTATAGGTGGAAATAAAAGCTCTAACACAAATAAATTATACGAAATATCACAAAAGAATTGTAAAAGAGCTGTAAAAATAGAAGAAGTAACAGAATTATATAATGAAGATTTTAAAAACATATCTAAAATAGGAGTAATGGCAGGAGCTTCAACGCCTAAAACAAGTATAGAAGCAGTTATAAATTATTTAAAGGAGAGAAAATAATTTGAATATAGAAAATCATATAGAAGAATTAAAAAAGTGTGTATCAGAAGAAACAAATATTTTAAAAAACGAATTAATGTCAAAACATACTTCTTTTAAAATTGGTGGCATGGCAGATATTTTTGTGAATGCAAAAAAAGAAGATGATGTTAAAAAAGTACTAGAGTATTCAGATAAAAACCAAATACCATTAACTGTTATAGGAAATGGAAGTAATTTACTAGTAAAAGATGGTGGAATAAGAGGAATTGTACTAAGAATAGATATAGAAGAATTTTATTTAGAAAAAAAAGATGAAAAATATATAGTAACAATTGGTGCAGGCGTAAAAAATGGTTATGTGGCACAAAAACTTTTAATAGAAGAAATAGAAGGATTTGAATTTGCTGCTGGTATTCCTGGTTCTATTGGTGGAGCAATTAGGATGAATGCAGGAGCACATGGTGGAGAAATGAAAAATATTGTTTTAGAAACCAAGTGCATAGATAAAAAAGGAAATATAAAAATATTATCTAATGAAGAGCAAAAATTTGAATATAGAAATAGTATTTTTAGCACAAATGAATATATAATTCTAGCTACAAAATTAAGATTAAATAAAGGAATATACAAAGAAATAAAAGCTAAAATGGACGAATATAGCGTATGGCGCAAGGAACACCAACCATTAGAATATCCATCAGCTGGAAGTACATTTAAAAGAGGAGAAGATTTTATTACAGCAAAGTTAATAGATGAATGTGGACTAAAAGGATATAATATAGGTGGAGCAGAAGTGTCTACCAAACACGCAGGTTTCGTAGTAAATAAAGGAGATGCAAAAGCAAAAGACGTACTAAACTTAACTAAGTATATTAGTCAAATGATATATGAAAAATTTGGAAAAAAAGTAGAATTGGAAGTACAAGTAATAGGAGAAGACTAAAAGACAAGTTTGAAAGGATGTATAAAAAATGAAAGGTTTTATAGAATGGTTTAGACCAAATGCAAGAATAAAAAGATGGATATTTCTTATTCTTGTAGGAATAATACTTGCATGTTATGGAATATCTACTATTATTGTAAAAGAAGAGTTAGAAATACTACAATTATTATTAATAATTTTTTCATTTATATTAGGCTTTACCTGTATAGTTATAGGAATTGTATTTTTACAAAAAAGAACTATGGAAATGCTAATAGAATCTACAGATTCTAGAGTAAAAAATAATAGAAATCATATAAATATAAATTCATTAATTTTTAATAAAAAAGTATATTCAGAAGGACCAAAAATTGTTGTCATAGGTTCTGGAAATGGAATAGAAACAGTTGCAAGAGGTTTAAAAAAATATACAGATAATATAACAGCTGTGGCAACAGTTTCAGCATATGGAAAAATGAAAAATAAATCTATAAATTCTATGCCATTAGAAGATATAAAAAATACAGTAATAGCGTTAGCACAAAATGAAGAAGTTACTAAAAAATTAATGGAATATAAATTTAAAAGCCAAGAACTAAAAGATATGACATTTAGTGATTTATATTTTGCTACAATACAAAATTTATCTAAAGATTTTACAGAAGCTATATCTAATTCAAACGAAGTTTTTAATATAATAGGAAAAGTTCTACCTATAACTAATGATGAAATGAGAATTTGTGCAGAATTAGAAAATGGAATGATAGTAGAAGAAAAGGATCAAATTAAGAAAATATCTTATGATAAAATAACAAAAATTAATAGAGTGTTTATATCACCACCAAATTGTAGAGCAACTCCAGAAGTAGTTAAAGCAATAAAGGAAGCAGATTGCATTGTAATAGGACCAGGAAGTTTATATACAAATGTAATACCTAATTTATTGGTAAATGGTGTATATAAAGCAATGAAAGAAAGTAAAGCAATAAAAGTATATGTAAGTAATATAATGACAGAACCTGGACAAACAGATAATTACAGGCTATCTGACCATATAAAAGCTATTATGGAACATACAGGTAAAGGTGTAATAGATTATTGCATTTATGATACAGGTGAGATTATACCAGAATATATAAAAAGATACAATTTAAAAGGTTCAGAATTAGTTGTACAAGATATAGCAAAGTCAAAAAGTATGGGGGTAAGGTTACTACAAAGGGATTTAGCTTACATAGAAAATGGTTTTATAAGGCATAATCCAGATCTAGTTGCAAGAGCTATATCAGAATTAATTTGTGACGATTTAAAATATAGAGATAAACAATCTGACCCACAATATATGCTTTTAAAATCTAAATTGGAATATGAAAAACAATTTAATAAAATAAAAAATAAACCAAAAAGAAAAACAAAAACTAATGTAAATAAGAAGGAAAGAAAGAGTAAATTTCTATCTAAATATGGTAAACGTATAGAAGATATGAGAAATACAGAAGAAGTAAAATTAAAAAACAGAGAAATTTTACAAAATGAAAATAAAGATAAAGAAGAGGAATTTATAGAAAAATTTATAGAAAAGGTTGAACAAAACAAGAGAAAATAATAATTGGAGGCTTACAAATGAAAATATTAGTAAACAAAGGAGAATTTAAAGATTTAATACAAAGAGAATGGTTAATATCTAATGGAATAGGTGGTTTTGCATCTTCTACAGTTACAGGCGCAAATACAAGAAAATACCATGGGTTGCTAGTTGCAGCACTTACACCACCAGCAAGAAGATTTTTAGTACTGTCTAAAATAGACGAAGCTATAGAAATTAATGGAAATAAATATCCTTTATATACTAATATATGTGACAATTATATTTCAAATGGGTATAAAAGAATAGAAACATTTGAAAAGAAGTATGTTCCAACTTATAACTATAGAGTAGAAGATGTTTTAATACAAAAAACTATAAGTATGCAATATGGAAGAAATACTGTAGGTGTATTATATAAAATAAAAAATGGAGACAAAAAAGCAAAACTAACATTGGCACCTATAATAAATTATAGAGATTTCCATCAGGTTAATAAAGATACAAACTTTAATTTAAAAGAGAATATAAATGGAACAAAAGTAAAATTAATTATAAAAAATGAAAATCAAACACCATTTTACATGAAATGTTCTGAAGGAAAATATATAGAACATAGCAATGATGTATTTTACCATATGTTTTATATGGAAGAAGAAAAAAGAGGTTTTGATCCAATAGAAAATCATGCAATTCCAGGAAGATATGAAATAGAGCTAGAGCCAAACGAAGAAAAAAATATTTCATTTATATTTTCATTAGAAGAAAATATAGATGAAATAAGAGCAGAAGAACTTATACAAAATGAAGAAAATAGATTAAAAGCAATAGTAAAAGATACAAATTTAATAACAGAAAACACAGAAGATAAAGAGTTAATAGAAGATTTTATAATTACTACAGACAGTTTTATAGCGTATAGACCATCATTTGGTTTGCATACGATAATTGCAGGTTACCCATGGTTTTTAGATTGGGGAAGAGATAGTTTAATAGCATTTGAAGGCTTATTATTAAAAACTAGAAGATTTGAGATAGCAAAAGAAGTATTGCTAACATTTATAAGAGATATAAAATATGGTCTTGTTCCAAATGGATATTCTGGATATGACAATAGACCTTTATATAATAGTGCAGATGCTTCTTTATTGCTTTTTGAAAACATAAAAAAATATATTAACTACACAAATGATTATGACTTTATAAAAAACAATTTTTATGTATGTTTAAAAAAGATAATAGAAGCATATATTACAGGCATAGATGTTGATGATAACAATATATACATGGAAAGAGATGGATTAATTCATTCTGGAACAGTTAATACTCAAAACACATGGATGGATGTAAAAATTGGAGATTTTGCAGTAACACCTAGAAATGGGAAAACAGTAGAAATAAATAGTTTATGGTATAATGCTTTAAAAATAATGGAAGAATTATCAAATAAATTTGAAAAAACAGAAGAAGCTGAAGTATACGAGAATTTAGCAGATAAAGTTCAAAAATCATTTAATAAGAAGTTTTACAATGCTAATAAAAAATCTTTATATGATGTACTAGGAGATGAAAGAATAAGACCAAATCAATTATTTAGTTTATCACTTAGTTACCAAGTTTTAAACCCAGCAGGAAAAAATGCAAAAGAAATTTTAAAAACAGTAACAAAAGAGCTATATACAAGACATGGTTTGCGTACTTTAAACAAAAAGGACAAGCAATATATTGCAACATATGAAGGTGATTCATATAGAAGAGATATAAGTTACCACCAAGGAATTACTTGGCCATGGTTGTTTGGAATATATAATGATGCATATAAAAATGTTATAAATAACACAAAAGAAGGAAATGTAAAAAAAGAACTAGAAGAGCAATATAATATTTTTATAAAAAATTTAAAAACAACAACTAAAGCTATGATGTATAAAGAAGGTTGTATATTAAGCATTTCTGAATTATACGACTCTAAACCACCATATTTACCAAAAGGTGCATTTTCACAAGCATGGAGTGTTGCAGAAATATTTAGAATAATATTAGATACAAAAGTAGAAGAGGAAATAAAATGAGAATATTAGGAATTGACCCAGGTTTTGCTATAACACGGGTATAGTATAATAGATTATGTGGGAAATAAATTTAAATTAGAAACATCTGGTGCAATATTAACAGAAGCAGGAGAATCTTTTCCATTAAGACTGGAAAAAATTAATACCGAATTAAATAATATAATAAATACATATAAACCAGATGCAATGTCTATAGAAGAATTATTTTTTAATAACAATGCAAAAACAGCTATTAATGTTGCACAAGCAAGAGGTGTAATACTAATAACTGCAAGAATAAATAAATTAGATATATTTGAATACACACCACTTCAGATAAAACAAGCAGTAACAGGATATGGTAGAGCAGATAAAATGCAAGTACAAAGAATGGTAAAAATGATATTAAATACAGAAAAATTACCAAAATTAGATGATATAACAGATAGTATGGCAATAGCAATTTGCCATGCTCATTCATCTAAGTTTTCATCACAATTTAAATTATAAAAACATAATGATGATAAAATAACTACGAGAATATTACTTGCAAATAAGGTTATGGCCAATTAAAATTATAAAGAAGGTATAAATGTGTTAATAGAAGAATTAGAACAAGACTTAGGAAGAGGAAATTTAAAAAGCATATATGTTTTACATGGAGAAGAAAAATTTTTGATAGATACAATAGTTAAAAAAATAAGGAAAAACTTTGGAGAATGTATAAATGGAATAAATTATATAAGTATTGACGAAACAAATATTTTTAATTTAATATCTGATATACAAACTCCAGCTTTTGGATATCCAAAGAAATTAATAATTGTGAAAAATTCTGGAATTCTAAAAAAAGAAGGAAAAAAGAAGAATCCAGAACTTACTAAGATAAAGTCAAATTTAGCTGAGTACATAGAAAATAATATATCAGATATAGATGAGAGTGTAATTTTAGTATTTATAGAAGAAAATGTAGAAAAGCAAAAATTATATAAGACATTAGAAAAAAATGGTGTTGTATGTGAATTTGTATATCAAAAACCAAATCAGATTATAAGAAGATTAAAAACAATATCAAATGCATATAAAGTAAATGTAACAGAAAATACTTTGCAATATTTACTAGAACAATGTGGACAAAGTATGCAAGATTTAATTAATGAAATAAGAAAGTTAATAGAATATGCAGGCGAAGGTGGAACAATAAATAAAGAAGATATAGACTTATTATGCACAAAGCAAACACAAGCTATAATTTTTAATTTAACAGATTATTTAGGAAAAAAACAAATAAAATTAGCATTAGAAGAACTTAATAATTTACTTTATAATAAAGAACCTATTCAAAAAATATTAATAACATTGTATAATCATTTTAAAAAATTGTATTTTGTCAAAATAGCAGAAAAATATAAATTAGACATAGCAAAATCTTTAAACTTAAAGCCAAACCAAATATTTTTAGTAAATAAATATAAAATGCAGGCTAAAAGCTTTACAGATTTAGAAATATCTAATATTATAAAAGAACTAATAGATTTAGATTATAATTATAAGATTGGAAAAATAGACTTAAATGTAGGTTTAGAAACAATCCTATGTAATAATTGTTCTAGGTAATAAAAGAGGGTTGTAAAATGGAGTTAAATGAAGAAATAATAAAAAGATTAAAAGAAGAAGTAAAAAAAGAACTAAAAGATGAAATTAGTGAAACTGCAGTTGGATATGTACATGTTTTTAACAAAAGATTAGAGAAGAAATTAAAAGAAAATAACATAGAATACAAAGAAGATGAAGAAGTTGCAAATAAACAAATAGACTAAACATAGGAGAAGATTATTATGTTAGAAACTAAAATAGAAGAAAAAGATAATGAAGAAAGAAAAGAAAGAGCAGATAATAATTTCGAAAAAGAAGAAGTAATATCAGAAAATGCTAAAAAAATAGAAGAAGCAATAGCCAATAGTAAAAAGCTAGAAGAAATACAAAACAACAATAAAGTAGACTATTTAGAAAATGAAAAAGATAATGAAGCGAAATTAGAATTTTTAAAAGAATTTAAAGACAAAGAATCTAGGGATAAAATAATAAATAGCTTAGAGCATAAAGTATCTCCAGATTTATTTAGGATTGTTTATTTGGCACAAAGGATGATAAGAGAATTTATAAAAGAGGTATATATAAATGTACCAGATAGTAAGCTAGAAGCTATAGAAATTACTTTTAATAGGACAAATATTATTATAAATAAATTGCCAGAAAACTATAATATGGAAGTAGACAGTAAAACAAATACTATAACAATACAAGAAAAAAGAAGTCATAACCAAAGCAAATTATTAGGATATATTTTACATGGATATGCACATTGTTTTTCTAACATGAATTTAGGAGAAGAAAGAGATACTATATTAGAAGAAGGAAATGCAGATATATTTACAGACCTAGTCGTAAATAATTATATAGAAAAGCACCCATTCGAAAATATAGGTTTTCATATAAAAAAAGACTATACATTAGAAACAGCATATACAGAGTCAGATAGTATAATAAGAAGTAGAATGTATGTACTAGAAAAGCTAAAAATAGATAAGAAAATGCTTTTAGAATTTTTATTAGGTGATAAAAACAAATATTTAAAAAATATATATAATGGCGGAGCAAAATATAGTGAATTTAATTTAAATGAATTTTATGAAAAAAATAAATTTGCTTTGCAAGATATAGATAGAAGAAGTATATATTATAGGAAAAATGCAATATTACCATTATTTATATTACAAAAAGAAATTCCAAATGAAAATATTTTAGAAAAAGAATATGGTGCATTTGAATTAATTAAAAAAAGATTTAATTATGAAAGAATAAATAAGATAAATGCAGATGAGCTAGACAATTTTATAAATATTATAAAAGATACAAATAAAATAAAAAATAATTTAAAAGAGTATATAAAAACTGAATTAAATGAACTAACAGAGATGGAAAAAAGAACATCTTGCAATAATATATTAGAGAATGTTTTAGTTTTTTGTAAATATGAGAAACTAGAATTAGAGGTAGCAAAACAAGTTCTAGACATAATTAAATATGCAATTAATGACTTAGAAAGAAATATAGAATTGCAAAGAACAACACAGTTATTACAAAAAATAAATGAACAAGGTCAAAAAATAGAATTAGAAGACAAAAATTTAGAAGAAGAAATAATAGATTCTTTTTCATATTTAAAAATAAAATTAGAAATGTCTAATAATGGTAATTTAACATCAAATGCATTTTTTAATAGATTACAGAGATCATTAAAAAGTGGTAGTAAAATAGAGAGAAACGAAGAACTAATAGGATATCAAACTATAAAAGATGAATTAAATATAAATAAAAAATAGGAGATAAATTATGGAAACTGAATTAGCACAAGCATATTCTGAAGTATACGAAATTTTAAAATATATACCTATAACATATTTAAATAAAATACCTAAAGATGTAATAAATATATTTAAAAACAAAAGAGATAAAAATTATAAAGTAAAAATTAATCCAAATATTCCACTAGAAGAACAAAAATTACATAGAAAGACATTAGTTTTATTATCTGTACTAAACTTAGATTATTGGTGCGAACCAGAGGAAAGAGAGGAAATTTTAAATATATATTGGAAAAATGAAAAAGAATCTTATGTGGTTTTGGGTGAAGAAAGCAATAACTTAATGCCAGAACAAATAGAGAAGAGTTTGGTTTTGTATAAAGAAGAGAACTTTATGCAAAAAATATGGAGTAAATTAAAGAAAATATTTAAAAGAAGTTAATAAAACAGTATAAAATAATCTTTTTTTCTTAAAATATAAATTAAGCGATATTTTAAAAGCATAATTTAAATAAGAAAGGAAGGTTATTTTTATGTTAGATTTTAGAACAGATTTAGCAGACGAAAGAACAGATTTGTATAAAAAAGCAAATAACATAGAAAATAAGTTAGATGGAATAGAAGTAGAAGAAAAACAAATAAATAAAAATGTAAAAGTGACAAGGGTAAATGTATTAAATGAAGAAGGAGAAAAAGCATTAGGAAAAGTAAAAGGAAATTATGTAACGATAGATATGAAAAATATGAGATATATGGGAGAGGATGAAATTCAAACTGCAAGCGAAATTTTATGCAAAGAATTAAAAAATATGATAGATGAATATGTAAATAAAGAAGAAGAAATATTAGTTGTGGGATTAGGAAATATATATGTTACACCAGATGCTTTAGGTCCTAAAGTAATAAATGAAATAGACATTACAAGACATCTTTTAAAATATGTACCACAGTATCTAGATAAAAATACAAGACCAGTAAGCGCAATTTCGCCTGGAGTTCTAGGAACAACAGGAATAGAAACAGCAGAAATACTAAAAGGAATAGTGGAAAATGTAAAGCCAAAATTAGTTATAGTAATAGACAGTTTAGCTTCTAGAAGTATGGAAAGAATAAGTAGTACAATTCAGCTAGCAGATACAGGTATTGTGCCAGGTGCTGGGGTTGATAATGCAAGGAAAGAACTAACAATAAAAACATTAGGAATTCCAGTAATAGCTTTAGGAATACCAACAGTTGTAGAAACAGCGGTTGTAGTTAATGATTGTTTAGATATTTTTATAGAAAAATTACAAGAAAAAGCAGAATCTAACCAATATTTAAATAAATTAAAAGAAGAGGATAATTATCTAGAAATAAAAGAGGCTTTAATTCCAAAAGATTTTAACTTTATAGTAACACCAAAAGAAATAGATGCGTTAGTAGAGAACATGAAAGATGTTGTAGCAAGAGGAATAAATATGAGCTTATAATTTGCAAGGGGACAGTATTATTAAAACCGTCCCTTTAGCATTTTGCAAATTCTATTCTGTTTTCAAAAATAGATGTTAAAGTTGTTATAAATTCATCAGAATCTTTAGAAAGATGAATTATTATTTTTTGTGGGAGAAGATTAAGTAAAGTGTTAAGAGATATATCGTTTTCAGAAAAAGATACATCAGAAATATAATTTAAATTAGACAAATCTGCTTCAAATGGAATTTTTTTATAATTACTGTCGAGTAATATAGATTCATCATTTTTGTAAAAGAAATGAACTAAGTTTATATTAGAAGGCTTAGAATTTACATATGATTTTAATAAATTAATAAATTCTTTATATTCTCTATCTACAACAAGTTCATTTACAGAAGTATCTACAATGTAATCTAAAATTTTTAAGTAATTTGAAAGTCTAAAATTAATAAATCCAGTTAAAATCATCGATTTATTATTTGTAATATACTTAAGAGCAGAAATATATATATGTTCAACTCTAACTTTATGCTCAACACTAGAGGAATCTTTTAAAAAATTTAAACATTTAGTTAAGACACATTTCTGCTCAGACTCGGAAAAATAAAAGTAATTTGATTTTATAATATTACGTAATAATATTTTCTCGTATAAGTCAATAGTTAAGTGAACTATACTGTTTGCCAGGCTATTATAAAAACCAGAAATATCTTCACCTATATAATGAATAATAATATTATCATATATTTTAAATTTCCTTATAGATACATATGTGTTAGGAAAATTAAGATTACTTAGTAGATATTGCACAACTTTCTGACTATTGGTCTTTATACAAAATGATTTCATAAAAAAATCTCCTTTCACATATATGTAATATTATCTACTAAATAAAGTATCATTATACATATAATATGAAAGAAGAAATGTTTTGCAACTTGTATTTTAATAATAAATCATATAATCAATTTCATCAAAAATTTTATCTTTTTTATAAACTTCTTCTAAATAAGTTTTATCTATCTTATCATTTTTTATTTGTGAATATAAATTGTTAAACCTACCAATATGGTCTTTAATTCTTTTTTTTGCATAATCAACCATTGTTTGATTTGTAATAATAAATAGCCAATCACTACTTTGTGCAAGTAATAATTCTCTTGCACATTGGTTTAGAGCAAATCTTCTTAATTCATCTTGTTCATTAGGGAATAAATGAGCAAGCTCTACCATTTCGTCACCAGCTTTATGAAGATGTCTATGTGCATAATCATTTAAAGGGTTAAGCCATACTTCGTTATAACCATTTGCACCCCAACTAGATCTACAAGGAGAAGCAACCTGAATATTTGGGTATTTATCTATATATTCACCAGGTGTAATAAGTTTAAAATTACAATTATCATAATATATTTTCTTAAATAAAACATATAACCAATCTGGACCTTCATACCACCAATGACCATAAAGTTCTGCATCATAAGGACATAAAACGATAGGAGGGTGGTCCATATAACTAGATATATCATTAATTTGTTTTACTCTACTATCAAAAAAGTGACCAGTTTGTTTATATATAGAATCTTGAGCCCATTGAAGATTATAATAATCTTTTTGGTCTGTTTTTCCTGTTATTCTATAATATTTTATACCAGTGTTAACTCTTACACCGTCATGAGCAATATATGGTTTTATATAATCATAATCTGTTTCGTACCCAATATCCCTGTAGAATTCTCTATAGTTATAATCACCAGGATAACCATTTATCGAACTCCAAACTTGCCTTGAAGATTCCATGTCACGACCAAATGCAACCAAACCACCAGGTGAAACAATTGGGGCATATGTGCCATATACAGGTGTAGGATCTGCATATAATATACCATGTGATTCTACTATAGCATATTCTATTCCAAATTCTTTTAGATATTTGTCTGCTTCTGGAACATATCCACATTCAGGCAGCCAAATTCCTCTAGGTTGTCTTCCAAAATATTTTTTGTATGTTTGAACCCCAACTGCAATTTGTGCTTTTACTGTATTTTCATTAACATATAAAATAGGGAAGAAACCATGTGTCGCACCACAAGTTATTATTTCTAGAACGCCTATATCTTGATAATGTTTAAATGCTTCTATTAAATTACAATTAAAGACTTCTTCAAATAAATATAAATCATTAGAATATCTATCTAGGTAATATTTTGATAAATCATTTAACCTTGAGTCATAAGTAGTTCTTTTTAATTCTTTTTCACAAAGCTCGATATGTTCTTTTAAATAATTAATATATTTTTTTTGTAATAATTTATTGTCTAACATCCAAAGTAAAGGTGGAGTCATAGACATAGTTATTCTAAATTCTACTTTCTCATCTACTAATTTTTTAAAGTTTCTAAGAAGGGGAATATAAGTTTCAGATATTGCTTCGAAAAGCCATTGTTCTTCTAAATAATCATCACTTTCTGGGTGATGTATAAAAGGTAGATGTGCATGTAATACAAAACTTACATATCCTTTTACATTTTCGTTCATTTTAGTACTCCTTTAAGTTTATATTTTTCGTATAAATATTAATATCACCTATAAGAATTTTTCTTAAAAGGTGATATTAAAAAATTCTATTTAAATTGTGAAGATGTTAAACTATTTGAAGATGGATTTTTTATATTATCAATATAATCTAAATTCTCATCTTTATAAAACTTTTTATAAAAATCATTAACTCTATATACTCTTCCTATACTACTAATAAGACTAGCAATATTTTTAGATGTTATAGTATTATCTTTTACATTTTTAAAGTATACCATTTCTTGATTCTTTTCGAAAAGAACATGGTCATTAGGAGATTCTATTTCATTAGATGAAGTTATAGGAATATAGCTTTTTGTTATTTTAGGAGTGGTTTTAACCTCAGTTACTTCACCGTTATACATAACCTCGAAAGGTTTTCTTCCTAATTCTATTTTATATTTACATTTACTATCATTAACATTTAAATACCAACAATTCGCAAAATCGTTAATTTCTACTTCAAAACTATAACCTTTTGTTTCATTATGAACTATAAGTACAGGTTTTGTTTTTTCGAAAAAGTCTTCACCATAATCTTCTTTTAGTTTTTCCCTATCTTCGTCTGAAATATCCCAATAAATAAATAGAGTAGTAGGTGTTTGGTAAAGTAATTTAACTATTGTTTGATTATACCTATATGGTAAATCGTAGTATTCAGCTATAGAAAAATGTTCACCACTTAAAGTAGTATTTTTTTGTTTTTCTTTATTTTCGGTGCTTTTAATAGATTCTTTAGTTAAAGTTTTTGCAATTTTTTTAGAAGATACAACTTCTTTTTTTGCAGAAGTTTTCTTACTTTCAACTTTCTTTTTTGGTGTTAAAGAATTTACTATTTTTTTAATTGTTTTAGAATCTTTATTTGATTTTGCATTATCTTTTTTTGCTATTTTTTTTGTTGTTTGTGTTTTGGTTACTTTTATGTCTTGCTTCTTTTCTTTTGCTTCTTTTGGCATTTATTTTCCTCCTTTGTGAACTTTAGGAACACTCTTTATTGTTCATCTTTTTTGCGTTTATACATAATTATATATATACTATATCAAAATAAAAATAAATTCAATAGAAAATAGGGAAAAATATTACAAAGAAATCTAAAAAAGGATTTGACAAAAATAAAACTATAATAGATAATATAATAAGTTAATTACGACAGACAAAACATGAAAATAACTAAGGAGGAAATATTAATGTATATATTTAATAAAATTACGGTAAATCCACAATTACCAAAAAGAATAGGAGAATTATTAGATATTGCAAATAATTTATGGTGGTCATGGAATTCAGAATTTTTAAGATTATTTAAGGAAATTGATTCAGACCTATGGGAAACAGTTGGAAAAAATCCTGTTAAATTTTTAAAATTAGTTTCTCAAGAAAGACTAGAAAATGTTGCTAAAAATGAAGAGTTTTTAGCTAAATATGATGAAGTTGTACAACATTTTAACTCATATATGAATACAACAGAAACATGGTTTTCTAAAAATTATCCAAACAATACAAATGACTTAATTGCCTATTTTTCAGCTGAATATGGTATAGATGAAATAATACCAATATATTCAGGAGGGTTAGGAATACTTTCAGGAGATCATTTAAAATCTGCAAGTGATTTAGGTTTACCTTTTGTTGCTGTAGGTTTATTATATAAAAATGGGTACTTTAATCAAAAAATAGATGGGTATGGTACTCAAAAAACAGAATACACAAATATAGATTTAGACAATTTACCTATTTTACCTGTAAAAGATGAAAATGGTGAAGAATTAATAATAGATGTAGATTTTCCAGACAGAAAATTATATTTAAAAATATGGAAAATTGTTGTTGGTAGAATTTCTCTATATTTAATGGATTCAGATATAGATAAAAATATTGCAGAAGATAGAGTTGTTACTTTAAGGCTATATGGTGGAGACCAAGAAATGAGAATAAGACAAGAAATTGTTTTAGGTATAGCTGGTATAAAATTATTAAAACGTTTAGGCTTAAAACCTGCAGTATGCCATATGAACGAAGGGCATTCAGCATTTTTAACATTAGAAGTAATAAAAGATATAATGGAAGAAAAACAAGTATCATTCGAAGTTGCAAAATCTATGTGTTCTGCAAAAACAGTATTTACAACACATACACCTGTTCCAGCAGGAAATGATATATTCCCAATGGAGTTAATGGATAAATATTTTTCTAATTTCTGGCCAAAACTAGGTATTTCTCGTGAAGACTTTTTAAGGCTAGGAATGAAAAGTAGCCAAGGTTTAGAACAAGGATTTAACATGGGAATGTTAGCTTTAAGAATAGCTGGCAAAAAGAATGGTGTAAGTAAATTACATGGAGCTGTTTCTAGAAGACTATTTGCAGATGTATGGCAAAATATTGCACCAGATGAATCTCCTATAGATTATGTAACAAATGGAATTCATACTTGTACATGGCTTGCGCCATCAATGAAAGAAGTATTCAATAAATACTTAAGGCCATATTGGCAAGATAATATTCAAGATGACGAAACATGGGAAGAAATAAAAAATATTCCAAATCAAGAATTATGGGATACACATACAAATAGAAAGAAAAAATTATTTGCATTAGTAAAAAATAATATAACAACAAGATTAAAATCTAGTGGTTGTAACTATGAAGAAATAAATGAAATAGTTTCTAAATTAAATCCAAATGCGTTAACAATTGGATTTGCAAGAAGATTTGCAACATATAAAAGAGCTACTTTAATATTTAGAGACTTAGAAAGATTAACACAACTACTAAATGATCCAGAAAGACCAGTTCAATTAATTTTTGCTGGTAAAGCACATCCAGCAGATAAAGAAGGACAAGATTTAATAAGATATATTCACGAAATTTCGATGAAACCTCAATTTAAAGGAAAAATATTCTTATTAGAAAATTATAATATAGCAATGTCAAGATATTTAATAAGTGGTGTAGATGTGTGGCTTAATAACCCAAGAAGACCTATGGAAGCTTCTGGAACAAGTGGACAAAAAGCTTCTGTAAACGGTGTTATTAATTTTAGTGTATTAGATGGTTGGTGGGCAGAAGGCTATAACCAAAAGAATGGTTGGACAATTGGAGATAATACAGAATACCAATCTTATGAAGAACAAGATATAGCAGATAGCGAAAGCTTATATAATACATTAGAAAATAAAATTATTCCATTATATTATGAAGGAAAACAAGAAAATGGAGTTTCAGAAGCTTGGATGGAAATGTTTAAAAATTCAATAATTTCAACAGGTGGAAGATATTCAACTTCAAGAATGGTAATAGATTATACAAATGATTACTATATGCAACTTGCAAATTTATCTAAAAATTATTATCAAAATTTAGATGAAGTAATTAACTTTACAAACTGGAAGAAAAATATGTATGCAAGTTGGAAAGATATAACAATTACACAAAGTAATAATTTAGATAATATAACAATAGATGCAGGAAATCAAATAGAAGTACATTGTATTGTAAACTTACCAGAAAATATAGATTGTAATTCTATTAGAGCAGAAGTATATTATGGTAAAATATTAGAAAATGGAATAATGGAGCAAATACAAACAGTTCCAATGAATTTAATAGAAGGAAACGATGAAACAAGAACATATAAATACTCAGCAAAAATAGAATTAAAAACAGGTGGAAATTATGGTTATACATTTAGAGTTATGCCACAAACAAATATGATGCTAGATACAGCAAATTTAGATTTAATACAATGGGTAGTAAGATAAAATGAAAAACTCCTTTTAAGATATAGTATGAATTGTTATATCTTAAAGGAGTTTTTTTATTGTGAAAACGAAAACAATATTCTTGCATAAAATAATATAATGATATAAAATAAATCCATATAAAAAAGAAAAGAGGTATTGCTATATGAAAGATCTAAAAATAGACTTAAAAAACACAAAAATTGAAGAAGAAGAAATATTAAAATATTCAAAAAAAGTAGCAGACGTACATAAAGAGCTATATAAAAAAGCAGATAATGAAAAAGAGTTTTTAGGTTGGCTTAAACTTCCAACAGATTATGACAAAAAAGAATTTAAAAGAATAGAAAAAGTAGCTAAAAAAGTACAAAGAGATTCAGATATTTTTCTTGTAATAGGAATTGGAGGTTCATATTTAGGTGCAAGAGCAGTAATAGAAGCAATGAATAGCAATTTTGCAAATGCAATTCCAGAAGAAGAACTAAAATATCCAAAAGTAATATTTGTAGGAAATAATTTAAATCCAGATTACATAAATGATATTATAGAATTTATAGGAGATAAAGATATATCTATAAATGTTATATCTAAGTCAGGAACAACTACAGAGCCTGCAATTGCATTTAGAATATTTAGAGAATTTTTAGAAAATAAATATGGAATAGATGAAGCAAGAAGTAGAATTTATGTTACAACAGATAAGAAGAAAGGTGCATTAAAACAACTTGCAGATAAAGAAGGATATGAAGAGTTTGTTATTCCAGACAATGTAGGTGGTAGATATTCTGTTTTAACAGCAGTTGGTTTACTTCCAATAGCTGTAGCGGGAATAGATATAAATAAGTTAATGCAAGGAGCGTTATCAGCTCAAAATAAATATGCAGAGGAAAATTTAAAATATAATGATTGCTACAAATATGCTGTTGCAAGAAATATTTTATATGAAAATAAAAAAGATATAGAGCTATTAGTAGACTATGAGCCAAAACTACATTACTTTATAGAATGGTGGAAACAATTATATGGTGAAAGTGAAGGAAAAGAACTAAAAGGAATTTTTCCAGCTGGTGTAGAATTTACAACAGACTTACATTCTATGGGGCAATATATACAAGAAGGTAGACGTAATTTATTCGAAACAGTATTAAATGTAGAAAAATCAAAAACAGACATAAAAATAGAAACAGATGAAGATAATTTAGATGGATTAAATTATCTTGTTGGAAAAACTTTAGACTATGTAAATAAAAAAGCAATGGAAGCAACAATTGCAGCACATGTAGATGGAGATGTTCCAAATATTTTAATAACAATGGAAAAATTAAACGAAGAAAATTTAGGACAATTAATATATTTTTTCGAATTAGCTTGTGCTATGTCTGGAAAAATACTAGGAGTAAATCCATTTAATCAACCAGGAGTAGAAGCATATAAAAGGAATATGTTTACTTTATTAGGAAAGCCAGGTTATGAAAAATAATTGTAGCAATTTTAAAAGCGATGTGTTATAACATTATGACCAAAAAGTAGAAAGGAAATCTATGAAATTTATGTTGACGCTAATAATTATACTCTGGAAGAAGCAATAGCAGTAGCAAAAAAAGAGCGTAGAGAATTAATACAAGAATCTAAAAAAGATTACATTGTATTAGTTTATGATAAAATTCATATAAAGATTTTTGTTGCAACGAAAGATACTCGAATTCGGGAATCTTATAAAATAAAAAAAGCGAAAGCTAAATAATAGAAGCTTAAGGAGTGCATTTTACAATGTACTCCTTGCTTTTTGACTAAATAGAATTGAAAAGAAAAAAATAATGAGGTATAATATATTGGACTTAAGTATAAGTATTAATAATAAGAAGAAAAGTAAAAGGAGCAAATATGAATAATATTAAAGTATATGCTTTTGTGGGTCCATCTGGAACAGGAAAAAGTTATAGAGCACAAATGGTTGCCAACGAAAATAATATTCATTATATAATAGATGATGGACTTTTTATAAATGATAATGAAATAATAGCTGGAGAATCTGCAAAAAAAGCACCAACAAAAATAGAAACGGTAAAAAAAGCTTTATTTTTGCAACAAGAACAAAAAGACGAAATAAGAAAAGCAATAGAAAAGTATAAACCAGAATCAATTTTAATTTTAGGAACGTCAGATGGAATGGTAAATAAAATTGCTACCAATATAGGTTTGCCACCTGTAGAAAAAATTATTTATATAGAAGAAATTGCAACACCAGAAGAGATTCAAGAAGCAAGAAGAAGTAGGGTAACAGAAGGAAAGCATGTTATACCAGTGCCAACATTCGAAATAAAAAAAGATTTTTCAGGCTTTATATTAGACCCACTTCAAATATTTAAAATAAAAAGTGGAAATAATAAACCATATATATCAGAAAAATCAATAATAAGACCTACATTTAGTTATTTGGGAAATTTCACAATATCAGATACAGTATTTAGGCAAATAATAGAATATGTTGCACAAAGAGAACCAAATATACATAATGTGCTAAGAACAAGAATAGATAACCAACCAGAAGGTCCATATGTATATATAGAACTTAGTCTTGAATATGGTGAGAATGTAAGAACAATAGTAGAAAACTTTAAAAATAAAATTATAAAAGAATTAGAAAAATTAACAACTATGAGAGTTCAAACAATTAAAATAGTAATAAAAGAAATACATATAAATAAAGAATAAAAAATTGGATGGTGAAAAAATGTCATATATTGTTGCAATAGATGGTCCTGCTGGTGCAGGTAAAGGAACAATTACAAAACTTGTAGCTAAAGATTTAGGATTAGTTAGTATAGACACAGGAATGCTATATAGGTGCCATGCTTTAGCAATATTAAGAAATAATATTAATCTTTCTAATGATAAAGAAATAGAAGATATGCTAGACAAAATTAAAATAGAACTAAAAAATAACAACAATAAACAAACAGTATTTTTAAATGGAGAAGATGTTACAAGCGAAATAAGAATGCCAGAAATAAGTAAAGTTGTTTCTAAAACATCTAGTATTTTAGGAGTTAGAGAAAAAATAACTAATTTAGAAAGAAAAATAGGTTATGAATGGTTAAAACAAGGAAAAAACATAATAATGGAAGGAAGAGACATTACAACAGTTGTTTTTCCAGAAGCAGATGTAAAAATATATTTAGATGCAACGCCAATAGAAAGAGCTAAAAGAAGGTGTAGGCAAAACAAAAGAAATGGTATAAATCAATCATTTAACGAAGTATTACAATCAATAATGGAAAGAGATAAAAATGATATGAACAAAAAAGTTGGAGCGTTAAAAAAAGCTCCAGATGCCATATATGTAGATTCAAGTAAATCAAATGTTAATAAAATAAAACAAAAAATTATAAAAATAATAAAACAAAAAACTAAGGAGAATAAAAATGAATATATTAAAAAAGATATTAAGAGTAATAGTTAGAACAGCAATTTATTTATATTGTAAAATTGTATACAGAGTAAAAGTAACAGGAAAAGAAAACATACCAAAGGAAGGGCCTGTAATATATTGTGGAAACCATAGAAGCTATTTAGACCCACCTTTAATTGTAGTTACAGCTGGTAGACATGTTAGGTTCATGGCAAAAGAAGAATTAACTAAAAATAAATTCTTAAAATTTTTAGGCTTTGTGTTTGATGCAATTTATGTAAAAAGAGACAATAAAGAGATAACAGCGTTAAAAACAACGTTAAAAGCATTAAAAAATAAGGAAAGTATAGCAATGTTCCCAGAAGGAACTAGAAATGGACTAGAAAAAGGAGAAAGCGTAAAAGAAGGAGTAGCATTTTTTGTTTTACAAACAGGAGCAAAAGTTCAACCAGTTGGTATAACAGGAGGAGAAAAACCATTTAAAAAAGTATATGTTAATTATGGGAAACCATTAGACTATAGTAATAGAGTTACAAAAAAACCATCTAAAGAAGAACTAGAGCAAGTAAGCAAAGAGATAATGGATAACATAATTATGTTGACAAAAAATAAATAATAATATATAATATTACAAGTTTACTGCGTACAGGCGTTTTTCATTTATGAAAAACGCCATTTATTCTAAAGTATGCAAGGCTTTGTAATAACAAAAATAAATACAAACCAAACAAAAGAAGTGTGTTACCATGTAACAAAAATTAGGAAGGTGAAATTATGTCAGAACAATTAAATTTTGAGCAAATGCTTGAAGGAACAATGAAAAATATAAAAGTAAAAGAAACATTAGAAGGAAGAATAATAAATATAAATAAAAAAGATGAAATAGTTATAGATATTGGCTATAAAGCAGATGGATTAATTCCAAAAAGCGAATATTCATATAATGAAAATGCAAATCCAAGAGAAGAACTTAAAATAGGTGACAAAATAATAGCAGAAGTAATAAAAATGAATGATGGCGAAGGAAATGTACTGCTTTCAAGTAAAAGATACAAAATGAAAGAAGCGCAAAAAGAATTAGAAGAAAAATTTAAAAAAGAAGAAATTCTAGAAGGAGCAATATCAGAAATTACAGAAAAAGGATTCATAATAAAAAAAGAAGGATATAACATATTTATTCCTATGTCTTTATCTGGAATTACAAGAAATGAAAACTTACAAGAATACAAAAATAAATTAGTTAAATTTAAGTTAATAGAATGTGGATTTAGACCTAGAAGAATAATAGGTTCAATAAAAGCAATATCAAATGAAGAAAAAAACAAAAAGCTTAACGAATTTTGGAATGAAGCAGAAGTTGGCAAAACATACAAAGGTAAAGTTACAAGTATAAGTACATATGGAGCTTTTGTAGATTTAGGTGTAGTGCAAGGATTATTACATATTTCAGAAATTACATGGAATAGAAATACACCACCTAACGAAATACTAAAAGTAGGTCAAGAAATTGAAGTAATTGCAATAGATGTAGACAAAGAAAACAAAAGAATAAAATTATCTTATGCAGGAAAAGGACCAGATCCTTGGAAATCTGTAGAAGGAAAATACAATATAAATGACATTTTAACTGTAAAAGTAGTAAAATTAATGCCATTTGGAGCTTTTGTAGAATTAGAATCTGGAATAGAAGGACTAGTACATCTTTCACAAATATGCGAAAGAAAAATAACAAAACCAGAAGAAGAATTAAGAATAGGGCAAAAAGTAAATGCAAAAATAATCGATATAGACTTATCAAATAAAAGAATAGAATTATCAATAAGAGAATTAGAAAACACATCAAATGAATATAGAGAATAAGGGAGTAATAAAAAATGATAAATGAAAATATTAGAAATATAGCAATCATAGCACACGTTGATCATGGAAAAACAACACTAGTAGATGCACTTTTAAGACAAAGCCATGTATTTAGAGAAAATGAAAAAGTAGATGAAAGAATTATGGACTCTAATGCATTAGAAAAAGAAAGAGGAATAACAATTCTTTCTAAAAATACAGCTGTTATGTATAATGGGGTTAAAATAAATATTGTAGATACTCCAGGCCATGCAGACTTTGGTGGAGAAGTAGAAAGAGTATTAAAAACTGTTGATGGTGTTTTATTATTAGTAGATGCTTTCGAAGGACCAATGCCTCAAACAAGAGAAGTTTTAAAGAAGGCATTATCGTTAAATTTAAAACCAATAGTTGTAATAAATAAAATAGACAGACCAGGAGCAAATCCTTCAAAAGTTTTAGACCAAGTACTAGAATTATTTATAGAATTAGATGCAACAGATGAACAATTAGAATTTCCAGTAATTTATGCTTCTGCTAAAAATGGAATTGCAAAAATGAATTTAGAAGATAGTAGTGACAATGTAAATTGCATTTTCGAAACAATTATAAAAGAAATACAGGCACCACAATGTGACCAAGATGGACCTGCACAATTATTAGTATCTAATATAGATTATGACGAGTTCATCGGAAGAATGGCAATTGGTAGGTTAGAAAGAGGAATTTTAAAAGTTAATGATCCAGTTGCTATTTGCAAAAAAGATGGTAAAATGCAAAATGCAAGAATAGGAAAAATTTATACACATATGGGGCTTCAAAAGGTGGAAGTTCAAGAAATTGGAGCAGGAGATATTATAGAATTATCTGGTATAGCAGATATAAATATTGGAGAAACAATATGTGATATAGAACATCCAGAAAAAATAGAATTTATAGATATAGACGAACCTACAGTTACTATGACATTTAGTGTAAATGATGGACCTTTAGCAGGAAAAGAAGGTAAATTTATTACATCAAGACATATAAGAGATAGATTATTTAAAGAACTTGAAAGAAATGTAAGTTTACGTGTAAAAGAAACAGATTCAGCAGATTCATTCGAAGTTGCTGGACGTGGAGAATTACATTTATCTGTTTTAATAGAAACAATGAGAAGAGAAGGATACGAATTTTTAGTATCTAGACCAAAAGTTATTATAAAAGAAATAAATGGTGTAAAATGTGAACCTATAGAAAGACTTGTTGTAAATGTACCAGATGACTGCATTGGTAGTGTTATAGAAAAATTAGGAAGAAGAAAAGCAGAAATGATAAATATGGAACCTGCAGAAGCTGGTCATACTAAAGTAGAATTCAAAATACCTTCAAGAGGATTAATTGGTTATAGAACAGAATTTATGACAGATACTAAAGGTAATGGTGTTATGAACCATGTATTCGAAGATTATGAACCATACAGAGGAACAGTTGTTGCAAGAACAAGAGGAACAATTGTAGCATTCGAAGCAGGAACATCTATAACTTATGGACTATATAATGCACAAGATAAAGGTGAACTATTTATAGGACCAGGAGTAGAAGTGTATGAAGGAATGATAGTAGGAATTAATTCTAGACCAGAAGATTTATCTATAAATGTATGTAAAGAAAAACATTTAACAAACACAAGAGCTTCTGGATCAGATGATGCTTTAAGATTAGTTCCACCAATTCAAATGTCATTAGAAAAATCTATAGAATTTATACAAGATGATGAATTAGTAGAAATTACACCAAAAAGCATTAGATTAAGAAAGAAAACACTAGACACAAAAACAAGAGAAAGAGAAGCAAGAAGAAAAGTAAAAGAAGATTAATTAGAAGCAGGAAGTAGAGAAACTACTTCCTTGTTTGTGCAAAAAGTTATTGGAGATGTAGCAATGAACGAAAATGAATTAAAAAAGATAAAAGAATATGCTTTAGAAAGACATATTCCTATAATAATGGATGATACTCTAGAAGTAATAGATAAAATTTTAAAAGAAACTAAACCAAATAAAATTTTAGAAATAGGAACAGCTGTAGGTTATTCTGCTATGTGTTTTTCTAAATATTTAGCCGAAAATGGAATAATAGATACAATAGAAAGAGAACATGAAAGAGTAGAAGAAGCTAAAGAAAATATTAAAAGAGTTGGAGTAGAAGATAAAATACATATATTAGAAGGTGATGCTGTAGAAATATTGCCAACATTAAACGAAAAATATGATGTAGTATTTATAGATGCAGCAAAAGGTAAATATCCATTTTTCTTAGAACAAGCTAAAAGAATGTTAAATAAGAACGGAATTATTTTTGCGGATAATATATTGTATAAAGGATATGTTATGAGTGATTACAATAAGCATAAACAAAGAACAGCAGTAAGAAATCTACGTGAATATATTAAAGAAGTAACAGAAGACGAAAATTGTAAAACAGAAATATTAGAAGTAGGGGATGGCTTGGCTATTAGTAGATGGAATTAGGTATGCCATAATTTTTTTACAGAGAGTGCTAATCCAAAAAAACGACATTGAATATAATATTTAATGTCGTTTTTTGTATTATAAAATTTTATCTTGAATGAATTGACTGCAAAAGCATAAAGTCGTCAAAATTTCTTCCAAAATAATATTTAAAGTTAGCTTCGAAACTATCTAAAACTATTTTATTCTTTCTAAGAGTTTTATCAAATTCAAAATGCATATATTGTGGAAGAAAATATTCTGCTGTACCTTTATTTTTTATTTTAGATAAAAGTGAATCTCTATTAGATTTATAAACAGAAGCATGACCAGCAGAGCCATTTTTTTCAACTTCTCGCATTCTAAAAGTTTTTATTTGTGTTTCGTGGTTAAAAGCAACATCATCGTCTTCTACATAAATAGCACGTGTCATGTGTAAAGAAGCATAACCATTTTCTTTAGGAGCAGATATATAGTCTTTTCTTTTTCTAGCTATTTCATGTACATTTGGACTATAAGTTGTTAGAAAAGTTTGCATTTTGTAAGCAGTTTTTACCAACAAATCTTCATCGGTTTTACCATCTACTGCTACTATAATTATCTTATCTGCGAAGATATCTAAAGCTTCTCCTTTTTGACGCAATTTTTCTATATAATTATTTTTAGATTTTACTCTAGCTTTTCTATAAAAATCAACATTTGGAAAATGTTCTTGCAAAAGTTCTTCTTCTTTTTCTAAATGTTTTATATAAGATTTTAAATAATTAAATTTATATGTATCATACAATTTTACTAAATAATTCTTTGTTTCTAAAATTTTACGTTGTTCAGGTGTTAATATGAAGTCAACAAACCCTAGTTTTGCATAGGGATTAGACATTAATTCTGTAGTTTTCTCTTTTTTTGGCTTATCCGTTTTTTGAGACAATAATCTCACCTCTATAATCATTATATTTACGCGCGCAGTATATTATATCATTTTTTAGTGAAAATAACAAGAGAAAGGAGTATAAATCGTACGACGTATACTCCTAAAATTCGACATTAAAATTTACCTAGATATTTTAGACTAGAAAAAATTGTATCAAATACTAAAATAGTTGGTAGCAAATATATAAATACTTTTAAAACATAAGGTGAAATATAACCTATAATTTTTTCTATTTTTTTGGAGAAAAACGGATGCAAATGATTAATAAATATTAAACCTGCAAATCCCCATGCAATTGTGTACAAAATACTAATTCTACCATTTAAATTAAAAAAGTCATAAGTATAGTCCCACCATCTAGCTGAAAAGATTGCATCTAAGGCAAATCCTACAACATATTCGAATGCAGAAAAAATAAGTGCAGATGCAATAAATAGTTTAAAAGAGTTTTTTTTGTATTTACTAATAAATAAAACCATTAAAATTGCGCCAAAACCGTATATAGGGCAAAGTGGACCGAATAGAAAACCACGTTTAGTAAAATGACCAAGAACCATTAAAGAATATATTGTTTCCATTATCCAACCAAGAAAAGCATATATAAAAAAATAAAGTATAATATATTGTATATTTGACAATTTCTTTTTTTCGACTAAAGCTTTTGATGCTTCCATAAAAAAACCTCCTATAACAAAATGTAGGAGGTAAATTATTGTTTATTTATTAAAAAATATTAGTATTATCTAATACAAGCCTTATATATAAATTTATTATAATTAGTTTTCATTTGTAAAAGACCCCCTAATAATTTGTCTTGCTATAGTATATAGCAAAATCCTGCAAGTGTAAAGCTATTAAGAAAAGTTTAATAAATTATTCTAAAACTATTGAAAGTTATTTTATAAAAAAGTAAAATTGTAAAAAATAAGAGGGAGGTAAAAAATGATTAAACTAGAAAATGTTTCTAAGTCATATGTTAAAAGTGTAAAATCTGTAGACTCTTTAAACTTAGAAATAAAAGATGGAGAAATATTTGGATTTTTAGGCCCAAACGGAGCAGGAAAGACAACAACTATAAAAATGATTACAGGGATTTTAAATACAGATGATGGGAAAATATTAATAGATGATAAAGACATAAAAAATGAAGGAATTTTTGCTAAAAAGAATATAGGATTTGTACCAGATACACCAGATATATTTTTAAAACTTAAGGGCATAGAGTATTTAAATTTTATGGGGGACATGTACGAGGTTCCAAAAGATATAAGAGCCAAAAGGATAGAAGAATTAACTAAAAAATTTGAAATATATAATAATTTAAATGAGGAAATGCAAGGATATTCACATGGTATGCGCCAAAAGATAATAATATGTGGAGCGCTTTTAAGTAATCCAAAAAATTGGATATTAGATGAACCAATGACAGGTCTAGACCCAAAAGCATCGTTTGACTTAAAAGAAATGATGAGAGAACATGCCAAAAAAGGAAACTGTGTATTTTTTTCTACACATGTTTTAGAAGTAGCAGAAAAATTATGTGATAGAGTAGGAATTATAAATAAAGGAAAATTAATTTTTGTAGGAACCTTTGACGAAATGAAGTCAAAACTAAAAGATAATGGAACATTAGAAGAATTATTTTTGGAGATAACTCAAGATGAATAAAATTATATCACTTACAAAAGTTCTTATAAAAAATTCCTTTCAAAAATATAATGAAAATAATAAAAATAAAAACATAGTTGGAAAAGTAATATTATATATTCTTTTAGGCGCATATTTAATGGGAATATTCGCTTTTCTTTCTTATGGCTTAATAAGTACTTTAAAACAAGCTAATCAAGAATCAATGTTTATTGGTATATTTTTATTGGGCTTAGCATTACTTACAATAATACAGTCAATTATATCTGCTACAAATGTATTTTACTTTTCAAAAGACATAGAATATATTTTACCATTACCACTTAAGCCAAAAGAAATATTAATATCTAAGTTAAATGTAATATTAATAACAGAATACATAATGGAAATAATATTTGCAGTAACACCAATAACTATTTATGGAATAATAACTTTACAAGGACCAATGTTTTATATTATTTCTTTATTGGTATTAATAGTATTCCCAATAATACCAATACTTATAGCTACTTTTATAATAATGATTATAATGAGTTTTTCTAAAGGATGTAAAAATAAAGACAAATTTAGGTTAATAGCACCATTAATAGGAATTATTTTAGCTGTTATTATGTCATTTTCTTTGTCTGGAACATCTGATTATAGTGAAGAAGATTTATTAAATGCTTTAAAACAAGCAAATAGTATGGTTGAAATGGTTAGTGATAACTTACCTATTATAAAACCTGCAATTAATGCAATAGTAAATTCTAGTTTTATAGAATTGTTAAAATTATTACTAATTACAGCAATATTATATATATTATTTATATTACTAGGGAATAAAATTTATTTTAGAGGTGTAGTAGGAAATTTATCTTCAGGAACAAAAAAAGGTAAAGAGGTAAAATTAAAAAAGATAAAAACAAATTCTATTGGAAAATCATATATTATAAAAGAATTTAAAGTATTATTAAAGAACCCTATATTTTTTATTCAATGTGTATTACCATCTGTATTAATGCCTATAATATTTTTGGGAATATTTATGGTATCATTAAATAGTAATAATTCACAAGAAGCTTTAAATGAATTTAAAAGTATTTTGGGAATTTATATAGAAACACCAATAGGATTAGCTGTAATAATTTCCGTTACAGAATTTTTAACAAGTATGCTATATATTGCTCCAACTGCAATTTCGAGAGATGGACAAAATGCAATATTTATGAAATATATTCCGATTTCATATTACAAACAATTAATTTACAAAGGAATACCAAATATATTTTTTGGAACAATAACATCAATAATGGTTATGGCATATATATATATACTAGCTAAACCTTCAACACTATTTTTAGTAACAATTTTTGTAATAAATTTAATTTTGTTAATATTACAAACTATGTTAATGGAATTAGTAGACTTAAGGAAACCAAAGTTAGAATGGACAACAGAATATGCTGTTGTAAAACAAAATTTAAATTTATTTTGGCCAGTAGTATTAAATTTATTAGAAATTGGAATAATATTTATAATATCAATAGTATTGAATTTTACGAATTATTTATTAACAGCAATAATTTTAATAGTATTACATATTATTATTACTTATTTTGTAAATAAATATATTTATAAAAATCAAAATGAATTATTTAATAAAATAAGCTAATATACAAAAATAGTAAAGTTTGGCTTAATTTACTAAGGGGGATAGCATGAATATAGGAATTGACCTAGATGGTGTATTAACTAATTTTAATGAATTTTGTATGAATTATGGTACAAAATTTGCTTCCGAAATAGGAAAAGGAAAAATAATTAATCCAAAAGGATATGAAAGTATAGAAATTTTTACTTGGGACAGAAAAACAGATTTAGAGTTTTGGGAAAAATATAATTTAAAATATGCTACAGAAGAAGCACCGAGAATTTTTGCTAAAGAAGTATTAAATAAATTAAAAGAAGATGGACACAAAATATATATAATTACAGCTAGAGCTAGTGAATTTGCAGATGTAGAAGCAAAAGAACAAATGCAAGAATTGGTTAGAAAGTGGTTTGCAAAAAACGAATTATATTATGATGAACTTATCTTTTCTACAGTAAATAAGCTAGAAAATTGCAGAAAGAATAATATAGATGTAATTATAGAAGACAGTCCACATAATATAAAACAACTTTCGGAATTTTTGCCTGTTATATGTTTTGACGCAAGGTATAATAGAGATTGTGAAGGGAAAAACATAATTAGGGCATATAGTTTTTATGATGTTTACGAGAAAATAAATTTATTAAAGAAAAATCCAACAAGTTAAAGTTGGATTTTTTTGTGTGTAGGAAGAATACATTAATAATCTAAGATTTTCTTGTAATTTTTATTGGTTTAAAAAAATTATATAAGTTTGTTGCAAACAAAAACTTATAAACATATTGCAATTTAACTAATTTATTATTATTATAAAGGAAGCTATTAAAATAGATTTTATATTATATGGAGGAATAAATGAAGAAGAAGAAAAACAAAGAAAAGAAGAAATTTACATTTTTAGGAATGAGTATTTGGAGAGTATTTGCATACTTTATTATTTATAGTATTTTAGGATTTATTATAGAAACGTTATTTGGATTACTTACAAAAGGTGTTATAGAAAGTAGACAAAGCTTTTTATATGGTCCATTTTGTGCAATATATGGTTTAGGCGCAGTTATAATGATAGGAATGTTACAATATTTTAATAAAAATAACTTTTCATTATTTTTTGGTGGATTTTTAATAGGGTCTGTTGTTGAATATTTAGTAAGCTTATTTGGTGAAATGATGCTACATGTAAAGTGGTGGGATTATTCTAATATGCCACTTAACATAAATGGAAGAATATGTGTATATTTCTCTATATTTTGGGGAGTACTTGCAATATTTTTAATGACATATATTAATAAAAAAGTAGACAAATTTTTAGATTGGTGTAAAGAAAGAATTAATATGAAAGTTTTAAAAACAACAACAATATTAATTATAATTTTTATGGCTATAGATTGTTTATATACAGGAACAGCATTAAGAATGTTTTATGCAAGAATAGAACATAGTGGTTTAATACAAATGCAAAATGGACAACAATATTTATTAGACTATGAAGAAATCCAGAACAGACCAGGAGTAAAAGAATTTATGGACAAGTATTTAAATGATGAAAAAATGCTTAAAACATTTCCAAATTTAAAAGTTACAGATACTAATGGTGATATTGTACTTGTAAAAGAAGTTTTTCCGGAAATTCAGCCATATTATGTGAGATTATTTACTCCAAAGGAAATAAAAAGGATTAATGTAGAGGAGAATTAACAATGATAGATAAATATGAATGGAACTTTAAAGACATATATAATGGCAAAGAAGAATATCAAAAAGATATAGAACTTACAAAGCAGAATTTAGAAGAAATTTCGAAATATAAAGGAATTTTATCTAAGTCTTCGGACAATATATATAATTGCTATAAAATTTATGAAAAAATAATAGAAATAGACAATAAAATATATGCTTATGCAATGCTAAAACATAATAAAGATATGGCAGACCAAGAAGGAATAACATTATTTAGAGAAGCACAAGCGTTAGATAATGAAGTAGATGCAAAAACAGCTTTTATTTTACCAGAACTTACAGAAATAGATAAAGGTATTCTAAAAAAATATATGCAAGAAGATAAAAGATTAGAAAGATATTCAAAAGAAATAAATGAGGTGTTAGAAAATAAAAAGCATATATTAAAAAAAGATATAGAAGAGTTATTATCTAATTTTTCAGATATATTTAGTGGATACGAAAACGCATATGAAGTATTAACTAATGCAGAGATTAAATTTCCTTCAATAGAAGATGGTAAAGGAAATAAAATAAGCGTAAGTGAAGCAGAATATGCAAAAATATTAGAAAATAAAGATAGAGAAATAAGAAAAAAGGGTGCGACTACACTAGTATCGCAATATGGAAAATATATAAATACAATAGCAGAACTATATATAAATACAGTAAAGCAAGATGTTAAAATATCAAAATTAAGAAATTACAAAAGTTCGTTAGAAAAAGCTGTAATTAAAGACGAAGCAAGCGAAAAAGTATATAATGCTTTAATTAGTGAGATAAATAACAATATTTTAGTAAACCATGAATATACCAACTTAAAAAAGAAAATATTAAATTTACCAGAAGTGCATATGTATGATATGAGCATAAATCCATTTAATAAAGAAGATAAATTAATAGACATTGAAGAGGCAGAAGAATTAGTATTAGAAGCATTAAAACCACTTGGCTTAGAATACACAAATAAATTAAAAGAAGCTTTTAATTCAAATTGGATGGATGCATACCAATTACCAAACAAAATTAGTGGTGCATACAATATGCCACTATATGGTGTTCACCCATATGTGTTGTTGAACTATACAGGAACAAGTTGGGATGTATCAACGATTGCACACGAATTTGGACATGCAATGCATTCATATTATGCAGATAAAAACCAAAATGTTTTAGAAAGTAGATATACATTCTTATTAGCTGAAATTGCATCAACTGTAAATGAAATTTTACTTGCACAATATAGATTGAATTTAGCAAATAAAGAAGAAAAAATTGCTATATTATATAATAGAATAGAAACAGTAAAAGGTACATTATTTGCACAGGCAATGTTTGCAGAATTTGAACAAGAAGTACATTCGAAAATAGAAAATGGCGAAATTTTAAATTCGGAAAAACTAGGAGAAATATATACTAACCTAATAAAAAAATATTATGGAAAAGAGTTAGTAATAGATGAATATAACCAATATAATTGGGCTAGAGTTCCACATTTTTTTAGGTGTTTTTATGTTTATAAATATGCAGTAGGAGTATCTTCTGCAATAGATATAGCAAGCAGAATTTTAAAAGGAGAAGAAGGTCTAGTAGAAAAATATATTAATATGCTAAAGATGGGCGGAAGCAAAAAGTCACTAGAAATATTAAAAACAGTTGGAATAGATTTAGAAGATAGCAAAACATATAAAAATGCAATTAAATTTTACGAAAATGATATAAAACAATTAGCAAAACTTTGGGAAGATTCTTAAAAGTTAAAGAACTTTTAAGAACGTCCAAAAAGTTCATAAAAAAGGAGAAATTATGAGTAAAGTTAAATGGACAGAAGAGCAAAGCCAAGCAATACATGAAAATGGTTCTAATATATTGGTTGCTGCAGCTGCTGGTAGTGGTAAGACAGCGGTTTTAGTAGAAAGAATAATAAATAAAATTATTTCCGAAGAGGTAGATATAGATAAGCTATTAGTTGTAACTTTTACTAATGCTGCTGCAAGTGAAATGAGAGAAAGAATTTTAAATGCCATATATAAAAAGATAGAAGAAGAACCATCAAATACAAGATTACAGAAACAGATAACGCTTTTAAATAAATCTAATATTTGTACAATACACTCTTTTTGCTTAGATGTAATAAGAAATAATTTTTACGAAATAAATATATCTCCAAATTTTAGAATTGGTGATACAGCCGAAATAGAATTATTAAAAGAAGAAGTTTTAGAAACATTATTTGAAGATTTATACCTAAAAGAAGATGAAGGCTTTTTCGAACTGTTAGAAAATTATACAACATATAAAGATGATACTCCTCTTAAAAATATAATAAAAAGTATATATTCGTTTATTCAGAGTGCGCCATTTCCAGAAGAATGGTTAAAAGAAAAAGTAAAAATGTTTGATATAGACTTAAAAAACTCAGATTTTGCAGATACAGTATGGGGAAAAATTATACTAAATAATTATAAAGAATGTATAGAGGAAAACATATTAGGGCTAAAGAAAATAAAGAAAGAATTGGACGAAGAAATAGAGTTAGAAAAGCATTCACAAGCAATAAGAATGGATATAGAAAATTTAGAAATTTTAAAAGAAAATTTAAATTCGTGGGACAAAGCTTATGAGCTTGCAAGAAATTTTTCGTTTGTTAGGTGGCCAAGTAGTAAGAAAATAAATTCTGAAACGCCAGCCATTGTTAAAGAAAAAAGAGATATAATAAATACTAAATTTAAAAAAATGAAAGATAATATTTTTATATATAATTCTAAAGAAATCTTAGAAGACTTAAAAGATATGTATAAAATATTAAATCTTTTAGAACAAATAATTATTAAATTTAATGAAAACTATAAAAAAGCAAAATTAGAAAAAAATATTATAGACTTTAACGATATAGAGCATTTAGCTTTAAAAATATTAATAAAAGAAGAAAATGGTAAATATATACCAACAGAAGTTGCAAAAAAATACCAAGAAAAATTTGAAGAAATAGCTATAGATGAATACCAAGATAGTAATATGGTACAAGAATATATATTAACATCAATTTCTAAAAATAATAATATATTTATGGTAGGAGATGTAAAACAAAGTATATATAAATTTAGGCAAGCCATGCCAGAGTTATTTTTAAATAAATATGGAACATATAAGCTTAAGGGCGATAAAACAGAAAAGGATAATCTTAAAATACAATTATTTAAAAATTTTAGAAGTAGAAAAAATATATTAGATACAACAAATATAATTTTTGAAGAGATTATGAGCAAAAATTTAGGAGATGTAGAGTACACAGAGGAAGAATACCTAAATTTAGGGGCGGATTATAGAGAACCAGAAATAGAAAATATAGATTTTGCAGGAAAAACAGAAATAAATATAATAAACTTAGAAGAAAATACAAAAGAAACTAATCAAGAAATAGAAGACGGAGAACAAGAAGAAAGAGTAGAGAATTCTATTTTAGAAGCAAAATATGTAGCAAAAAAAATAAACGAACTTGTAAATAGTAATTACTATGTATTAGACAAAGTAGAAGGATATAGAAAAGTTACATATAAAGATATAGTTGTGCTTTTAAGATCTACGACAGAACTATCGCCAATATATGAAAAAGAAATATCAGACTTAGGAATCCCAGTTTATAGTGAAACATCTACAGAATACTTGAATTCTGTAGAAATACAGTTAATTATGTCATGCTTAAAAATAATAGATAACCCAATGCAAGATATTCCACTTGTTACAGTAATGCGATCTATGATTGGAGGCTTTACAGACAATGAGTTAATCGAAATTAGATTAGCCGATAAATATGAAAACTTTTATGAAAGTGTTATAAAGTCTAGAATTCAAGTAAATGTAAATTTAAGAGATAAGATTGATAATTTCTTAAAAATGATAAATATTTGGAGGGAAGATAGTGAATTTTTAGCATTAGATGAATTAATTTGGAAAATTTACATGGATACAGGTTATTACAATTATGTAGGATTAATGCAAAATGGAAAATTAAGACAAGCAAATTTAAAAATGCTTTTTGAAAGAGCAAAACAGTATGAAAGTGCATCCTTTAAGGGAGTATTTAATTTTATAAACTTTATAAGCAAATTGAAAAAGTCAAATACTGATATGG
>CATZPY010000004.1 GCA_958422985.1 uncultured Clostridium sp. | reverse complement strand
GAAAGAGCAACTTTAGAAACAGGAGTAATGGGATTACACCCAGACTTAATTAAATTAATAGGAAAACTAAAATATAGAACAAGTTATGGTCAAAATGTTTTAAATCACTCTATAGAAGTTTCAAACTTAGCACGAATTATGGCTGAAGAATTAGGTTTAGATCCAAGACTTGCAAGAAGAGCTGGTTTATTGCATGACATTGGAAAAGCTTTAGACCATGATATGGAGGGAACTCACGTTGAAATAGGTGTAGAAGTCTTAAAGAAATACAAAGAAAATGCTGCAGTAATAAATGCTGTTGAAGCACACCATGGAGATGTTGAGCCACAAACAATAGAAGCTGTTTTAGTACAAGCAGCAGATGCTATATCTGCATCAAGACCTGGTGCAAGACGTGAAACTTTAGAAGCATACATAAAAAGACTACAAGAATTAGAATCTATTGCAGATTCATTTGAAGGTGTAGATAAATCTTATGCAATCCAAGCTGGTAGGGAGATAAGAATTATTGTTAAACCAGATAAAATTTCAGATAGTCAAATGGTAATATTAGGTAGAAATATATCTGAAAAGATTGAAAAAGAAATGGATTATCCAGGACAAATAAAAGTAAACCTAATAAGAGAAACTAGATTAATAGATTATGCAAAATAAAAAGTAGCAGAAATGCTACTTTTTTTGTATAGTAGGAGAAATCTCTATACTAGATAATTATGGCGTACCTAAGATTTTCTTAAAATTTACATTTGATAGAAAATCTTAGGTACGCTTTTTTGTTTTTTGACTATTGTAAAATATTTTTATATAATGTAATAGAATTAAAATAGGGAATATATAGAATAAGAAGAAAGAAGGTAGAGTATGAATATTTTAGCTATAGGAGATATTGTTGGAGAAATAGGTGTAAAAAAGATAGTTAAGGATTTACCAAAAGTAAAACAAGAAAATAATATAGATTTTACAATAATAAATGCGGAAAATTCAGCTGGAGGAATGGGAATAACAAAGAAAATTTTTGATTCCTTGTTAAATGCAGGAGCAGATGTAATAACGATGGGAAACCATACTTGGGGAAAGAAAGATATATTTGCTTTTATAGATGACAAAAGAATTGTTAGACCTGCAAATTATACAAAAGGATTACCAGGAAATGACTATACTGTTTTGGAAAAGAAAAATAAAAAAATTGCAGTTGTAAATTTAATAGGTAGAACAACAATGGGGGTGTTATCTGAAAATCCATTTATCTGTGCAAATGATATATATAATAAACTAAAAAATCAAGTAGATATATTTGTATTAGATTTTCATGCAGAAGCTACAGCGGAAAAAATTGCTATGGGACATTACATGGATGGAAAATATAATATAGTATATGGCACACATACACATGTACAAACTGCAGATGAACAAATACTAGAAAAAGGAACAGCATATATAACAGATATTGGTATGACTGGACCAAAAGATTCTGTAATAGGAATGGATATAGGTGTTTCATTTAAAAGATTTGTAACGTCACTTCCAGAAAGATATAAATTAGCAGATAGTCCTGCAATGGTAAATGGTGTTATATTTAAGATAAATGATGAAACAAATCAAATAGAGAAGATTAATAGAATAAATTATAAATAAATGTCGAAAATTGCTATAATACGCGATGCAAACCTCCTAAAAAATGGGAAAATATCTTTACAATATTTTCCAAATATAATATAAATATATCAGTCACAAGATGAACTAAAAAATAAATTATAGGAGGCAAAAAATGGAAGTTTTAAAAATCTCATCAAAATCAAACCCTAATTCAGTTGCAGGAGCAATAGCAGGTTTGGTTAAGGAAAATAGTAAGGCAGAAATGCAAGCAATAGGTGCAGGAGCTTTAAATCAAGCTGTAAAAGCAGTAGCAATAGCAAGAGGATTTGTAGCACCAGCAGGAGTGGATTTAGTATGTATACCTGCATTTGCAGAAGTTCAAGTAGAAGGAGAAGATAGGACTGGGATGAAATTAATAATCGAGTCTAGAAAATAGAATATATAAGGGGGCTTTATAAACAAGTCCTCTTTTTGTTTTTTATTGTACAGTAATCAGATTTAGGATTTTATTTTATATATAAAATATCTTGAAAAAAATATAAAATTAATATATTATAAGTACGTAAAAACAAATAGTGGAGAGAAAAAGATGAAATCAAATGTTATGAAATATATATTTTTTGTAGTTGTTATTATAATAGTAGGTTTAGCAACTTATATTATTTATGAAGACAATAATAAAAAAGAAGAAAATAATAATAATCAAATATCAGAAAAGACGACTCAAACCATTACAGATTTAAGAATGGAAATTGTAAATTATGACACAATAAATCCATTATTAAGTAATAATAGAAATATACAAGAAATAGCAAAATTAATATATGAACCATTAATAGAGTTAGATGAAAATTATAAATTAAAGCCATGTTTAGCGAAAGAATGGGCAAAATCGGGTGATATGTCATATGTAATAAAATTAAGAAATAATGTAAAATGGCAAGACGGAACAGCTTTTACAGCTCAAGATGTAAAATATACTGTAGAAACATTAAAACAAATAAATTCTATATATAGCTATAATGTACAACATATTGCAAGTGTAGATGTAATAGATAATTATAGTATAAGAATAAATTTAGATACAGTAATACCTTTTTTTGAATATAATTTAATATTTCCTATAATATCTAGTACATATTTAGCAGGCGAAGATATTTACAATACACCTAAAAACAATACTTTAATTGGAACAGGAATGTACAAAATAGAATCAAATACAAACAGAACAATGGTATTAAAAAAGAATATGAATTGGTGGAAAATTACAGAAAAAAATGCGAAAGTAGATACTATAAATGTAAATAAATATTCATCAATGGGAGAAGCATATAATGCCTTTAAACTAGGTAATATAGATATATTAACAACAGAGAATACAAATATAGAAGAAAACATTGGTACAATTGGATATAATAAAAAAGAATATTATGGAAGAAGACATGATTTTATAGCTTTAAATACAGCTGATAATTTACTAAGTAGATGGGAAGTTAGAAAAGCAATAGCATGTGCAATAGATAAGAGTAGTATAGTAACAAGTGTATTTGGAGGTAAATATTATATTGCAGATAATCCATTAGATTATGGCAACTGGACATTTGACCAAAACAGTAGTAGTGCAGGGTATAACCCAGACCAAGCTAAACAAGTTTTAATAGATAATGGATGGTCATATAAGTATGGAAGCTGGCAAAAAGTAGAAGATTATAAAACAATAAAGCTAAATATAAATCTTACAGTAAATGCAGATAATGGAATACAAGTTGCTACTGCAGATATAATTAAGTCAAGTTTAGAAAACGTAGGAATTCATGTAAATATTTCTAAACTTAATAAAGATAAGTTTAAGACAGCATTAGATAATAGAAACTATGGGATGATAATAACAGGAACAAATAGCTCTTTATCACCTAGCCTAATAACTTATTTTGGTTCAGGGAATTTAGCAAATTACCAAAATGAAGAAGCAAATAAATTATTAAATGAATTATTAAGTATAACAGATGAAAATAAGATAAAAGAAGATACAAATAGATTATTACAAATATATAAAGATGATGTTCCATATATAAGCTTATATTTTAATAAAGTAAATGTTATATATAGTACAAGTTTAGTAGGAGAGATAAAACCAAATCAATATAATATTTTCTATGGAATAGAAAATTGGTATAGAAGATAAAAAAAGTATTGACAAAAAAATAAATTAGTATATAATAAAACAAACGTATGTTCATAGGAGGAAAAATAATGAGTGAAGAAAACTTAGAGAGAAAAAAAGCTTTAGAAGTAGCAATGGGGCAAATAGAAAAACAATTTGGAAAAGGTTCTTTAATGAAATTAGGGGAATTTAAAGCAATGGAAGTAGAAGCAATACCAACAGGAGCTTTAAGTTTAGATATAGCATTAGGAATTGGAGGAGTTCCAAGGGGAAGAATTATAGAAATATATGGCCCAGAATCATCTGGTAAAACAACATTAGCATTACATATAATAGCAGAAGCACAAAAAATGAATGGAGAAGCAGCGTTTATAGATGCGGAACACGCTCTAGACCCAGTATATGCAAAACATTTAGGAGTAGATATAGATAATTTATTAGTATCACAACCAGATACAGGTGAACAAGCTTTAGAAATAACAGAAGCATTAGTAAGAAGTGGAGCATTAGATGTAATAGTAGTAGACTCAGTAGCAGCACTAGTTCCAAAAGCAGAAATAGATGGAGATATGGGAGATTCTCATATGGGGCTACAAGCAAGACTAATGTCACAAGCACTAAGAAAGTTAGCAGGAGCAATAAATAAATCTAAAACAGTTTTAATATTTATAAACCAATTAAGAGAAAAAATAGGAGTTATGTTTGGAAATCCAGAAACAACAACAGGAGGTAGAGCTTTAAAGTTTTATGCTTCTGTTAGAATGGATATAAGAAAAAGTGAAAATATTAAACAAGATGGCGAAATAACAGGAACTAGAGCAAAAGTAAAAGTTGTAAAAAATAAAGTTGCTCCACCTTTTAGAGAAGCAGAATTTGACATTGTATATGGAAAAGGTATTTCAAGAGAAGGAAATATTTTGGATATGGCAGTAAATCTAGATATCATAGAAAAAAGTGGTTCTTGGTTTAGTTATGATGGAAACAGAATAGGACAAGGTAGAGAAAATGTTAAAAAATATTTAAAAGAAAATCCACAAATATTAGAAGAAGTAGAAAAAAAAGTAAGAGATAATTTTGAAAAAGCTTTCGAAAAAAGTTTAGGCGATGAAGAAAATAATGATGATGACGATTTAGTTGTATTGGTAGAAGACGAAGAAAAACCAAAGAAAAGTAAAAAGTAAGGAATAAAAATGTATAGTATAGAAGAATTTGACAAGCAGAAAACTAAAATATTAAAATATATTATGTATAAAAAAAGGACAGAAAATGAAATTAGAATAAAATTTAATACTATCGATGAAGATTTATTAGAAGATAGTATAGAATACTTAAAAGAAGCAGGATATATAAATGATAAAGAATATATAGAAAGATCTGTTGTAGAATTTAAGAGTTTAAAAAATATGTCTATTAAAGAAGTAATATATAAATTATATTCTAAAGGGATAAAAAAAGACACATTAGAAGATTATGTAAGTAATCATATAGAAGAGTTAGAAGAATATGAGAAAAAATCTGCTGAAAATATTATAAATAAAAAAATAAATAATATGGAAAAAGAAGATATAATAAATTATTTATTACGAAAAGGCTATAAAAAAGACAATATAAAAATTGAGGAGTAAATAATTATGGCAAATATGTTAATGTTCGAGACGAATAAATATGCAATAAAAATAGACAATTTTGAAGGACCATTAGATTTACTATGTCATTTAATAGATAAAAACAAAATGGACATATATGATATAAAAATAAACGAAATAGCAGATCAATATATAGAATATTTAAATCAAATGGAAGAAATGAATTTGGATATAGCAAGTGAATTTTTAATAATGGCTTCAACGTTAATTTACCTAAAGTCTAAAAGTTTATTACCAAAACAGGAAGAAGTAGAAGAAGAACTTACAGAAGAAGAACTTATACAAAGAATTATAGAATATAAAAAGTATAAAGAGATAATAAAGAAATTAAGAGTAAATTATGAAGAAAATTCTAAAATCTTTTTCAAAATGCCAGAGCAAATAGAACTTCCTAAAAAGCAAATAGAGAAAGAATATGAAAAAGATTTAATTCCTAATTTATATAAAACACTTTGGAACAAGAATAAAGAAAAAGTAAATAAAAATGCAGAAAACATACAAAAAATAGCAATAACAGAAAGTTATACAGTTACAAGTAAAGTAAAAGAGATGTTTAAAGCATTAATAAAAAATAATAAATTTGTATTTAATAAATTATTTTCTATAGAAGAACACAATAAACAAGAAGTTGTAACAGCTTTTAGTGGACTATTAGAAATGTCAAAAAGAGATAAGGTAAATACTAAACAAGCAGATTTGTTTGAAGATATAATAGTAGAGAAAAAGAAAAAGATTGTATAAATAAATAAAATTTGGAAAAAATACTAGCAAAGAGGTGTAATTATGCTAGTATTTTTATTTGTATTATTATTAATTTTAAGCATTACAATACTTTTACTAGCTTTAACAACTATACAAATTCAAATAAATAATTTAATAATTAAAGATAACCAAAGAAAAGATGGAGAAGTAAAAATAGTATTTAAATTATTAAAAGTAATACCATATTTAGAAATAAATTTATTAGATAGTAATTTTATAAAAAAAGAAATGAAACTAAAAAGGTATTCAACACAAAAAAATAAAATTTCATTAGAAAATTTAGTAGAAATTGCAAAATTACAAGAACTCTATGTAAAACTAAATTTGCAGAGTGAAAATTTAATTTTACTTACATTTGTAACAGTATTAATGTCAACAATATTGTCAATCATATTTACACAAAATATGCTAAGTGAAGACGAAGGAAAATATAGTGTAAATATGAAGTTTGGTAATAATACGAAATATGAGCTTTATATAACAAGTATATTAAATGTAAAAATTATACATATTATAAGTGTAATGTGTGAAAATTTAATAAAAAGGAGAGTAGATACTAATGCCAGAAAATCCTATAGAAGGACTTATGAATACAACCATGAGTAGTATTAAAGATATGGTAGATGTTAATACAATAATAGGAAAGCCAATAGAAACCAAAAATGGAGTTATTATTCCTTTGTCTAAAGTAACATTTGGATTTGCTTCAGGTGGGAGTGAATTTAATAGTGAGACAATAGATAACTACAATAAAAAAGAAAAAGAAGAATCTATAGAATATAAATTGCCATTTGGTGGAGGAAGTGGAGCAGCAGTTAATATAAGTCCAATAGCATTTTTAGTAGTTCAAAATGAAAATGTGAAATTATTACCAGTAGAGCATACATCTTCTGTAGACAAATTATTAGACTATGTGCCAGATGTAATGGAAAAAGCGAATGATTTAATTAATAAATGTAATAAAAAAGAAAGTAGTACAAAAAAAGAAAAAATAATAAAAATAAAAAGACCATTTGAATATGAAACAAATATAGTTTCAGAAGAAATGGAAGATGACTAAAAGAAGCGAATTTTAATAATTTGCTTCTTAAATTAATTATATACTTGCATAAAAAATAAGATGTGATAAAATTTGCTAGGAGGTATTACAAATGAATATAGATATAAAAAACGCAAGAATAGAATTTAAAAATTATGTAAAAGATTATAATCCAAATGATCCAAAAATCGCATTAAAAATTGCGCACATAGAAAGAGTTAGTCAAAAAGCAAGATTAATATCAGAGAATTTAAGATTAGAAGAAGAAGATATTAGACTTGCAGAATTAATAGGAATTTTACATGATATTGGAAGATTTGAACAAATAAGGAAATACAATACTTTTATGGATAAAGATAGCGTTAATCATGCAGAATATGGGGTAAAAGTACTATTTGAAGATGGATTAATTAGAAAATTTATTATAGAAGATAAATATGATAATATAATAAAAAAAGCAATATTAAATCATAATAAAGGCTATTTAGATATAGATAAAAATTTAAAGGATAAGGAACTATTACATACAAAAATAATAAGAGATGCAGATAAGCTAGATATATTTAAAGTTTTAAATATAGAGAATATGAATGTACTTTATGGGAATGATGTGGAAAACCAAAGCATAAATAAAGAAGTTTATAGGGAATTTTTTGAAGATAAATATATAAATTATAAAAATATAAATTCAGGGTTAGATTTGGCAATAGCACATTTTGCATATGTATATGACTTTAATTATAAATTTACATTAAGTAAAATAAAAGAAGAACAAGTACTTTTAAATTTATACAATAGATTTAACGAAATAAATAATGAATCAAAGGAAAAACTAAATAAAGTGTATATACATGCCAATAACTATTTAAATAAAGAACTAGAAGAGGCAATATAAACAAAATCGGGATTAGGGGATAGCCCTTAAAATCCCGATTTTACTATATCACACAGATTAATAATACTAAAAAAAGCATATTATATAACAATTCTAATATGCTTTTTTAGATAATTTAAATTAGTTAAGCCAAGATATAAATACAAATTGTAGCATATGTGAAAAATCTATTCTATTTACAGTATTTTTAGCAATTATGTCTACAGAAGTAAGCGTTTCACCATTTAGGGAATAGGAAATTGTTCCAAGCTTATCGCCTTCATTTATGGGGGCAGAAATGTTATCTGATAAATCTATATTCTGTACAATATTAGATTCTTCTCCTTTTTTTAATAAGACTCCAGCATTATTAGCCAATACAGCGTTAACAGAAGAAGAGACACCTTTAGAAACAGGGATTTCTTTTACTACATTACCTTTTTTTCCGAAAGAAGTGAAAGAATAATTTGCAAAACCATAGTCTAATAATTTAGTAGCTTCTGCAAACCTATCTTTAGTAGTAGGAGCTTTCATTATTACTGCAATTAAAGATAAATCATCACGAGTTGCAGAAGCAGATAAATTATATAAAGCAAGAGAAGTAGAACCTGTTTTTAATCCAGTTGCACCTCTGTAATTTCTAACTAATTTGTTAGTATTAACGAGTTCGGATTTTCCGTCTCTAAGTGAATCCATATATATAGTTGTATATTTTGTTATATCCGGATGTTTGGTTAGCAATTCACGTGACATAATTGCGATATCATAACTAGATGATACATGACCATCTTCATCTATACCATGACAATTTTTAAAACAGGTATCATTCATTCCAAGCTCTTTCGCTTTTTCATTCATTAAATTTACAAAATTTTCTTCGGAGCCTGCTAAATATTCTGCCATGGCAACAGTACAGTCGTTTGCAGAAACAACACATATAGCTTTTAACATTTCATCTACACTTAATGTTTCTTTTGTATCAAGCCAAATTTGTGAACCACCCATTGAACTTGCAACTTCGCTACAAGGTATTTGGTCACTATAATTTAGTCTTCCGGAATCTATGGCTTCCATAATTAAAAGAATTGTCATAACTTTTGTAACACTTGCAGGACGCAATTGCTCATGTATATTATGTTCATAAAGAATCTTGCCAGTAGATTGCTCAATTAATATAGCACTTCCGCAAGTAAGATTTAAAGAATTTGAAGGCAATTTACTTTCGTTTTCTAAGCTAACATTACTAAATATTTCAGATGGAGACCAAATGTATGAAGAATCTGTATATGCAAAGCAAGAAACAGGCGTTAAGATTAGACTAAAGATAACAAAAGAAACCAAAAATTTATATAATATTTTTTTTATTTTAATCAACCTCCTTTTCATAAAATATATGCCAAAGGAGTTAAGATATGAATTAAAACTTTAATAATTTAACAATGACATTTTTCTTAGATGTTTCTACTAAAATTTTTATACTAAAATTATTAGTGTTTTTAAATTTAAAATCAACACTACCATATGCAACTGCAGCATCATGACCTTTTTTTACATATGGCACATAATTACTATGCTCATGTTTTTCTATAATTTTTAATGATGGAACTTTTTTTACAGCATTATATAAAGTAGAGCTTACTTGACAGTTACCACCACCATATCCTTTTATTTTATTGCCATTAGAATCGAATATATCTGCTTCTTCATATCCTTTAGAAGGAGTGGAAGGACCAACAGTTTTTGTAAAAGAAAAAATTTCGTTAGGCTTTACGATAGTTCCATTTAGTGTTTTAGATGTTATTTCTAAATTTTTTTGTCTTGCAGGATCTGAAGAATATATTTTAGTAGAAAAACCGAGCCAATATTTCTTCTGTTTTATTATTATTTGGTGGAGAAATTTCATTAGCAGTAGTATTTGCTACAATATTATTTGATAAATTATTTAAAGAAATATTAGTAATATCAGTAGATGTTCTGTTAACTTCTAAAGTATTAACTTCTGTTTGTGTGGTTTCTTCTTTGCTACAGCCAGAAAAACAAACCAGGGTAAATGTAATAAGAATAAATAAAGCTATTTTCTTTTTCATAAAAACTCATCCTCCTAAATAATCTACAAAACCATTTTTAATAGTTTTACACAAAAACGCAAAAAAATACCAAAGATATAAAAATATTGACAAAAAAATAAAATATAGTATAATAAGAATATGAGTTTAATAAAAAGGAGAGGTCTGAATGCTAGCTAAATATTGGAAAAGAATTGGTTTAATAATATTAATAATAGCTTGTTTATTTAATATAACATTTAAGTTAGTTAATAAGACATCCCTAAAGAAAGAACTAGAAACATCTGGGCAATACATTTTAGAACATGAAATGGCAGAAAATAAAGTAAATTAAACAAAAAAAGAATTTAGGTATTGAAAAATAAGTAAATATATGTTATGATAATAAACAGCATTTTACGAAGAAAAGGAAGAGGTGAACATAAATGAAAGAAGGAATACATCCAAAATATACAGCTGCAACAATTACATGTGCTTGTGGTAATGTAATCGAAACAAACTCAACAAAAGAATCTATAAAAGTAGATGTTTGCTCAAAATGTCATCCATTCTGGACAGGTAATTTAAGAAAAGACACAACAGGTGGTAGAGCAGATAAATTTAAAAAGAAATATGGAATTCAATAAGAGATTTATAAATAGTCAAAAGCTATTTGCAGATTATCATATTATTAAAAAACATATTAAGAAAATTATAATTGCTATAATTTTCTTTTTTTTATATGGTACCAAATTTCTCTCAGTAGGAGAAATTTCTGTACTAGAGAATTATAGCGAACTTTAGATTTTCTTAGAATTTACATTTGTTAGAAAATCTTAGGCTCGCTTTTTTACAAAGTACGCAAAAGATCACTTATAAAAAAGTGGTCTTTTTTGCGTAATTAATTGAAAAACATAGAAAAATAATATAAAATATAATAGCAGTAGGAGGGCTTAAAGTGGAAGAAATAAAAGAACAAATAGAATATATAAAAAAAATAAAAGAAATAAATAAAGAAAATGTCAATTTAAAATATTGTATATTAACAATGGGATGCCAATTAAACGAAAATGATTCCGAAAAATTATGTGGAATGTTAGAAGAAATGGGATATAGTAAAACAGAACAATTTGAAGAGGCAGACATTGCTTTATTTAATACATGTTGTGTAAGAGAAAATGCAGAAGATAAATTATTTGGAAAATTAGGAGAGCTAAAAAGAATTAAAGAACAAAAGGGAACTATAATTGCAATTGGTGGTTGCATGATGCAAGAGGAACATATAATAAAAAAAATAAAGCAAAGCTACCCATTTGTAGATGTAATATTTGGAACACATACATTACATAGATTTCCAGAAGACTTATATAAAGCAATAGAAGAAAACAAAAAAATAAAAGATATAATAGACATAGATGGTAAAATATATGAAGGCTTACCAATAAAAAGAGATAGCAATATAAAAGCATCTGTAACAATTATGAATGGATGTAATAACTTTTGCTCTTATTGTATAGTTCCATATGTAAGAGGTAGAGAAAGAAGTAGAATGCCAAAGGACATTATAAATGAGGTAAAAGACTTAGCAAACCAAGGATATAAAGAAATTACATTATTAGGGCAAAATGTTAATTCGTATTTAAGAGTAGAAAAAGAAAAAAATATAGAATTTGAAGAATACGATGGCGTAAATTCTTTTGCTACATTATTAAAGGCAATAAATAAAGTAGAAGGAATAGAAAGAATAAGATTTGTTTCTCCACACCCAAAAGATTTTACAGATGATGTAATAGAAGCAATAGCAAGTTGTGATAAAGTATGTAAACTAATCCATTTACCATTGCAATCTGGAAATACTAAAGTTTTAAAAGAGATGAACAGAAAATATACAAAAGACCAATATCTAAACTTGGTAGAAAAAATGAAGGCTAAGATTCCTAATTTAACATTATCAACAGATATTATAGTAGGATTTCCAGGTGAAACAGGCGAAGAATTTGAAGATACACTAGATGTTGTAAAAAAAGTAAAATTTGAACAAGTATATATGTTTATATATTCAAGAAGAGTTGGCACACCAGGAGATAGAATGAAAAACCAAATTCCAGAAGAAATAAAACATATAAGGTTTAATAAACTAAAAGAGTTGGTGGAAAGCCAAATTGAAGAGAATAATCAAAAGTATATAGGAACAATTCAAAAGATTTTAGTAGAAGGCACAAGTAAAAATAATGAAGAAATGCTAACAGGAAGAACTGATAGCAATAAAGTTGTAATATTTGAAGGTAACAAAGAATTAATAAACAAAATAATAAATATAGAGATTGTTTCAGAACATATGTGGTATTTAAAAGGTAAAACTATTTTATAGGAGGTTTTTATGGATGTTTCAAAATTCGAAAAGATGTTTAAAGAAGTTATAGAAGGAAAGTCAATACGCGAATGTGAAAAAATATATGGAATAAATAGAAATACATTTGTAGAAATGTGTAAGCAAATTTTTCCAGAAGGAAGCGAAAACATGAAAAAACTAGAAAGAATTCTAGTTGAAAATAAAAGTAGATTGCAAAAAAAAGAAATAGAAGAAGATAAATTTGAAAGTATAGTAAAAGATTTCTTAAGTGGAGAGATTAAAACCATGACAAAAGCGAGAGAACAGTTTATTAAAGAAACAAATGAAAATATAGATCCTTTAACTTTTAAAGAAAGAATGGTAGAATATATAAATGCTTCAAACAATATAAAATTAAAACAAAGATATATAAGCTATGAAGCAAATAAGTCTGGAAATTATTCACATATAAATTTTAAAGCCTTATTTATAGAAATGATAAGACATGAATCAAGCCAAACAGAGATGGCAGAAATGTATAATATTCCAAAAAGAACAGTAAGTAGAGAACTTGCAAAGCTAGAAAATAATGAGAAATATGAAGAAATTTATTTTATTGCTAAAGAATTATCTAACAGACAAATATACAAAGGTAATAGTAAGAAAAAATGTGAAAAATTATTTTCAGAATTTGAAAGAGGATTAATAGAATTAACTTTAAGAACATTTGGAACTCAAGAAGTTATTATTGGAAATCCAAAAACAGAAGCACAAATAAGATATGAAAAAGCGAAAAAATTATTAAAAGATGTAGAAAATACAAAACTAAGTCAACAAGAAGCAGCCAAGAAATTAGGTGTTTCTGTTAGTACAATAAGAAGAGCAGGAAAAACCGTAGAAGGATATGAAAAACTAACAGAAAAGCAAGACAGCGATGATGAAAGAAAATAAAGAAGCAACGATAAAATTAGAAAGGTAAGGAATATATAATGGCAGAATATTCACCAATGATGCAAAGATATCTCGAAACAAAAGAAGAATATAAAGATTGTATACTTTTTTACAGATTAGGTGACTTTTATGAAATGTTTTTTGAAGATGCAATAACTGTATCTAGAGAACTAGAATTAACTTTAACTGGTAAAGATTGTGGACAAGCAGAAAGAGCACCAATGTGTGGAGTGCCACACCATGCAGCAGAGCTCTATATATCAAAGTTAATAGCAAAAGGTTATAAAGTTGCAATTTGTGAACAACTAGAAGATCCTAAAACTGCAAAAGGAATAGTAAAAAGGGGTGTAATTCGTGTTGTAACACCTGGTACAGTAATAGAGTCTAATATGCTAGAAGAAAAGAAAAATAACTATATAATGTCTATAGTAAAAAAAGGAATTTACTATGGTATATCTGTATGTGATGTAACTACAGGTGATTTTTATAGTACAGAGATAAAGGAAAATAACAATTTCCCTTTGGTATTAGACGAAATAGCTAGATATTCACCAGCAGAATTAGTAGTAAATAGTATGATGTATGATAGTACAGAAGAAATAAATAAAATAAAGGAAAGATTTGAAATATATTTTACTAGATTTAATGATAAATTTTTTTCAGAAGATATAAATTCTATTGTAGAAAATTATAATTTGGTAGATACAAATAATAATAATATAAAAGATATAGACAAAAGACTTTTTTCTGTTGCAAGTATAAATGCATTAGTAGAATATTTAAAACAAACACAAAAAACTAGCTTAGAACATATTAATAAAATTATAATTTATAATACAACTAGATATATGTCATTAGATATTAACGCTAGAAGAAACTTAGAACTAACAGAGAAAATGAGGGATAAAAGTAAAAAAGGTACGCTTTTATGGGTTTTAGATAAGACATCAACATCAATGGGAGGAAGGCATTTAAGAAGGTGGATAAATGATCCTTTAATAGAAGTTAATGAAATTAATAAAAGATTAAATGCAGTTAAAGAATTAAAGGAAAATGTAATACTAAAAGGTGACATAATAGAAAATTTGAAAAAAGTATATGATATAGAAAGATTAGCAGGTAAAATATCGTATGGAAATGCAAACGGTAGAGATATGATATCTTTAAAAAATTCATTATCAAAATTACCAGAAGTAAAGGAAGTATTAAAAAATACTAATTCTAATATGTTACAAGAATTATACAATAATTTAGACGAGCTTAAAGACATTTATGAATTAATAGAAAATTCTATAATAGAAGATCCACCAATGTCGGTAAAAGAAGGTGGATTAATAAAAATTGGATATGATGAAGAAATAGATAAATTAAAAAAAGCGACTACAGAAGGAAAGAATTGGTTAATTCAATTAGAAGCAACAGAAAAAGAAAAAACAGGAATAAAAAACTTAAAAGTTGGATTTAATAAGGTTTTTGGATACTATATAGAAGTAACAAAGTCAAACTTTAGCCAAGTACCAGATAGATATATAAGAAAACAAACACTAACAAATTGCGAAAGATATATAACTGAAGAACTAAAGGAATTAGAAAACCAAATTTTAGGAGCAGAAGATAAAGTTATAAACTTAGAATATGAAGCTTTTACAAAGATAAGACAAGAAATTGCCAAAAATGTAAAAAGACTTCAAACTTCTGCAATGATTATTGCAACATTAGATGTTTTAGCCTCATTTGCAACTGTAGCAGAAGATATGAATTATTGTATGCCAATAGTAGATAATAATGGAAAAATAGAAATAAAAGAAGGAAGACATCCGGTAATAGAAAAAATGCTTCCAATGGGAAGTTTTATAGATAATGACACATATATGGATGGCGAAGAAAATAGATTATCTATTATAACTGGACCTAATATGGCTGGTAAGTCTACATATATGAGGCAAGTTGCATTAATAACATTAATGGCTCAAATAGGAAGTTTTGTCCCAGCAACAGAAGCACATATAGGTATTGTAGATAAAATATTTACAAGAGTTGGAGCATCAGACGATTTAAGTATGGGGCAAAGTACTTTTATGGTAGAAATGATGGAAGTTGCAGATATTTTAAAAGAAGCAACTAAAAATAGTTTAGTAATTTTAGATGAAATAGGAAGAGGAACATCAACATATGATGGACTTTCTATAGCATGGGCTGTTGCTGAATATATAGCAGATAAAACAAAATGTGGTGCTAAAACATTGTTTGCAACGCACTACCATGAACTTATAGAATTAGAAGACAAATTAGATGGAGTAAGAAACTATTCAATAGCTGTTAAAGAAAAAGGAGAAGATGTAATCTTTTTAAGAAAAATTGTAAGAGGAGGAACAGATGAAAGCTATGGTGTTCATGTAGCACGTTTAGCAGGAGTTCCAAAAGATGTATTAAAAAGAGCAAATGAAATTTTAAGAAGTTTAGAAAGAAAGAGTATTTTAGGAAATAAAAAACTAGAAAAAGAAAACAAACAAGTACAAGCAGGTCAGTTAGACTTATACAATTATAAATTAGCAGAAATAGCACAAGAAATAGATAAAATAGACCTAAATACATTAACACCAATAGATGCTTTAAATACATTAATGAAAATAAAGGAAAAAATGAGGTAAACGAAAAAGTTTTATACATAGTAATAAGGAGAAACTATGAACGAACAATTTAGTAGAGAAGAAAGACTAATAGGAAAAGAAAATTTAGAAAAACTATCAAAAACAAAAGTTGCAATTTTTGGAATTGGTGGTGTAGGTTCTTTTGTTGTAGAGGGATTAGTAAGAGCGGGAATAGAAAATTTTTTATTAGTAGATAATGATACAATAGATATTACAAATATAAATAGACAAATACATGCTAATATAAACACAGTTGGAAAAAATAAAGTAGATATTATGAAAGAAAGAATTTTAGAAATAAATCCAAAAGCAAATGTAGAAACATCTAAGGAGTTTTATTTACCAGGAAGTAATTTGTTAGATAATTCTATAGACTATATAGTTGATGCAATAGATACAGTAACAGGTAAAATAGAATTGGTTTGTAATGCAAATAAACTTAATATACCAATAATTTCTGCAATGGGAACAGGTAATAAATTAGATCCTACAAAATTTGAAGTAGTAGATATTTATAAAACTTCAGTATGTCCATTAGCAAAAGTAATGAGAAAAGAATTAAGAGCAAGAGGAATAGAAAAATTAAAAGTAGTATATTCGCAAGAAGAACCAGTAAAATTAAAAGATGGAGATTATAAAACACCAGCAAGCATATCTTTTGTGCCTTCTGTTGCAGGATTGATTATAGCAGGAGAAGTTGTAAAAGATATAATAAGAAGTTAAGCAAAAAAATATAATGGGAATCTTTTTATCCATTTGTTGAGCAGTTAGAGTAAAAATGGTATAATTATAGTTGAAGATATTTCAAGGAGGTAAAAAGATGGAAAACACCAAATTCACTCAAAATGAGGATGCGGAAATGTATCCAGTTGCAGCAAAAGAAGGTAAAATCTGTAAAAGAAGTCCGAAATTTAAAAAACTAGATAAAAAACGGACTTTAATATTACTAATAGGCTTGTCTGAAAACAAAAAACTAAAAAGATTTATAAGAAAAGAAAATGTTAGGAAAATAACATTTTCGGAGATTGCAAGTGAAATCCAAGAAGATGAAGCTATAGAGTCTTGGACTGAATTCCAAAGAAAACTGAATACAGAATTTAGCAAAAGAGTTCAAAATGCATTAAAAAAAGGAACTGCAGTTGTAGAGAAAAATTTTAAGAGTTTAGACTCTAGACTAGGTTTTCTCGAGATGGCAATGGAAAAAAATATGGCGATGGAAACAATATTAATTGTTTCTAAGGTGGAGCTAAAAAAAGATCGTGAACTTGCTGAACAATTGGCGAGCAGGAACCTTTTTAAAGGGATAGACAAAATCTATTTCTTGTAAGAAGTTATAGTAAACAGACCTTATTTGTTGCAAAAGGTGGCGTGTTAAACGCCACCAAAATATTTTGTTAGAAAAGGGATTTGGGGACGGACCTTAAAATCCCTTTTTATATAAAAATTAGATTTAATATGAATTAATATAGAAAAAAGTAGAATATTTATTTTAAATTTATATCAAAAGAAATAATGTAAATATAAAGATTGGAGAACAAAATGAAAGTAATAAATAAACAAAGAAATAGTAGAATGTGTGCAATATGTGGTATGGATAATAAATATGGTTTAAAAGCACAATTTTATAATATGGAAGATGGAAGTGTAATGACAAAATTTAAATATAGAGAAGAGCACCAAAGCTATCCAGGGAGAGTGCATGGAGGACTAATTACTGCAATGCTAGATGAAATGGGATTACGCGCTTTATGGGCAAAAGAAGGAAATGAAGACAGTTTCGGAGTTACACTTTCATTAGATACTAAATATAGAAAACCTGTGCCATATAATGTAGAAATTATAGGGAAAGGTATGGTTATAAAAGAAAATAGTAAATTTTTTGTGGTGGATTCGCAAATATTAGATTTGGAAGGAAATGTTCTTGCAAATGGAACTATAAAATATATAAAGTTAGATGTAAATAAAATAAGTGAAGGGGTACAAATACACGAAGAAATGTGCTATTTAATAGAAGATGATGTAAAAGAGATATAGCTATCGGAGGATTGGGGCGGTCCTTAAAAAAAGATTTATTAAGAAAGGAATGACTGGATTATGGATATATTAGAGAAATTAGACGAATTAGGAATAAAATATGAAATACAGGAACATGAATCTGTATATACAGTGGAAGATTTAAAAGAAGTTTTCTTAAAAATGGATGGTATAGGGTGTAAGAATCTATTTTTAAAAGATGCTAAGAAAAAATTGTTTTTATACACTTTACCAGAAGATAAGAGAGCTGATTTAAAACTATTGCCAGAAAAAATAAATAGTAAAAGACTATCTTTTGCAAATGAAAATGATTTACAGACAAATTTAAATTTAATACCAGGTTCAGTAACTCCACTTGGAATAATAAATGATAAAGAGCAAAATGTAACAGTAGTAATAGATAAAGCATTAAAAAATAATAAAATATTAATTCATCCCAATAGGAATACTGCTACTATAGGAATAGAGTATGCAGATTTAATTAAATTTATAAAAAGTTGCGGAAATGATTATTTAGAAATTTAATTATAATGGTATAAAGGAGAAGAAAGAGATGATTGTTTTAGCAACTAATAACAAAGGAAAAGTAAAAGAGATTAAAGAAATATTAAAAAGCGAAGAAATAAAAACTTTAGAAGAAATGAATATAAATATAGAGATAGAAGAAGATGGCGAGACATTCGAAGAAAATGCATTAAAAAAAGCTAGAGAAATTCATAAATTAACTAAAAAAGCGAGTATTGCAGATGATAGCGGAATATGTATAGAAATGTTAAATGATTTTCCTGGAGTAAAAACAGCACGATTTTTAGGAGAAGAAGCAACACAAGAGGAAAGAAATAAGTATTTAATAAATGAATTAAAAGGTGCCAAAAAGGATAATAGAAAGGTTAAGTTTATAACATGTATTGCATATGTAGATGAAAAAGGCAATGAAAAACTATATAAAGGAATATTAAATGGATATATAGCAGAAAAGCCAAGAGGAAGTAATGGCTTTGGATTTGACGAAATATTTGAATTAGAAGATGGAAGAACATTAGCGGAGTTAGAAGAGGACGAAAAAAATAATATTAGTAGTAGAAAAATAGCATTAGAAAGTCTAAGGAAAGATATTGGATAATCTAATTATGGAGAAATGTATTTTGACAAAAAATAAAAAAGAGAGTATATTAAAATAGTAGCAATTTAGGAAAAAGGAGGAATTTAATATGAAAAGAGTTGCTATTTTTGGTTCAACAGGAAGTATTGGAACAACTACACTTCGGATAATTAGAGAAAATCCGGAACGCTTTTCTGCAGTTACACTTGTAGCTGGCAAGAATGTAGATCTGCTAATTGAGCAGATAAGAGAATTTAAGCCAAGGCATGTGTATATTTTAGATGAAAGGAACAAAGAGAAAGTAAAGAATTTGTTTCCTAACATTGATATTTATACAGGTGAAAGAGGAATGGACTTAATTTCTAAGCTTGAAGATGCAGATATTGCAGTGTCAGCTCTTGTAGGTATTGCTGGATTAAAGCCCACATATAATATGTTAAAACACTGTAAAGAAGTAGCGCTTGCAAATAAAGAGGTACTTGTTACAGGTGGCAAAATAATTATGGATAGGGCTAAAAAATACAATACAAAACTTCGTACTGTAGATAGTGAACATAGTGCAATTATGCAATGTTTAAGAGGAGAAGAACATAATAAAATTGATAAAATTTTACTTACAGCATCTGGAGGACCATTTTTTAAAAAAGAATTAACAGATGAGATAAAACCAAGTGATGCACTTAACCATCCAACGTGGAAAATGGGAAAAAAGGTTACGATTGATTCTGCAACTATGATGAATAAAGGGTTTGAAGTTATAGAAGCGCATTGGCTTTTTGACGTACCTGAAACCAAAATACAAGTTGTAATTCAACGGCAAAGCTTAGTGCATTCGATGGTGCAGTTTAAAGATGGTACAATTATGGCAAATATTGGGCCAAAAGACATGCAGATTCCAATTGCATTTGCATTAGACTATCCAAAGAGGTTAAAAAACAATATTGAACCATTAGACTTGTTTGAAATTGGAACACTTAAATTTGAGAGACCAGATTTATACAAGTTTAAATGCTTGCAATTAGCATACAAAGCAATCGAAATGGGGCATAGTGCACAGGTTGTTTTGAATGCTGCAGATGAAATTGCTGTACAAGCATTTTTAGATGGAGCAATTCGATTTACAGAAATTCCAGAGATGATTGATTGGGCTCTTTCCAATCATATCGTAAGAGAACTTAATACTGTTGATGAAATTTTAGAATTAGATAAAACAGTAAAAATGGAGTGCTTAAATTATTAAGTAACTAAAATAGAAGGGAGCTAACTTAAATGTATTATGTACGAAAGTTAGCTCTCTTTTATCAATTTTTAGAAAAGTATTTTTATGCTATTTATTAATAAAATGTGGTATATGATTGACTAATCTACATATGACCTATAAAAAGTGAAATATGATTGAAAAATTATGTTAATAATGCTATAATAAATATGAGAACTCGTTAACATTTTTCAAAAACTTTCTAACAGGAGGAAAAAATTATGACAACATGTAAATGCAAAGTAGGAACAGACAGACGAATTTGTATTCCAATGCCATTCTTTAAAGAATTAGGATTCTTCGAGGAACAGCAGGTAGAGCTTACAATTGAATATGGTAAATTGATCTTGAAAAAATTCAATTGGAATGAACCAGCAGAAAAGAAGCCTTATATAGGATTTGTTCGAAGGTTGAATAGAAACAGAACGATTTCTGTCCCAATTGAATTTTTAGAGATACTGGATATGACACCAAGCATTACAGTGAACGTGAGGTTGGAAGGAGAAAGAGTAATTTTTGAAAAAGAACAAGACCTTGAATAAGAGGGAAAGCAGGGACGCCAAATTTTGGCGTCTCTGTCTATTTTTTTACGTTTAGACTAAATATGTATGTGAGAAAAACAACCATCTATTGTAAGGTGAATTATAAATTTTGTAATAAAAAGTATAGCAATTTTATGGGAAAATGTGTTATAGTATAAAAAATATAAAAGGTTGTGATTAATATGCAAGAAGAAAATAAAAATAATGTGTTAGAAATAAATTTGGAACGATGCTTAAAACAAGAATTTATAAACAAACTTGAAAAAAGTAAAAAAACAATACAAAGATGGAAAAGTTTATAGTGCAAGAACTGTCTTCAAAAGCTTAAGAAAAAGGTATAGCTATTAAGAAAGGACAAAAATGGGAGGATAAATATGGAAATTAATATTATTGGCAGTGGATCGATTGGAGCAATAAGTATGAGTGCATCTACTTTAATTGACAAAAAAATATTAATAGATGTACCAAATGGTGTAGTAAAACATATAAAAAAATTAGGTTACAATACTGGAGAAATAGAAAGTATTTTAATTACACATTTACATGGTGATCATTTTTTTGATATACCATTTTTTATGCTCGATAGGTATTTTTATAAAAATGATAATTTGGTAAATATATATTGTCCAAAAGGAACAAAAGAAAAAGTAAAAGAATTATTTAATATAGGGTTTCCGGGAGATTTTGATAGAATAAATGATGTTATAAATGTCAAGTTTATTGAATTTGATGGAGAAAGTAAAATTGAAGGAAAAAATTTTGAGGCGTATTCTAAATATGTAGAACATGGAAAATTTAAATCTGCGTATGGATATATAGTTAATATAAACAACAAAAAGATAGGCTTTTCTGGAGACAGTAAATTATGTAATGCTATTTTAGAAATAGTATCAAAAACAGACATATCAATTTTAGATATGTCACATGCACAAAATGTGAGCGATTCACATATGGGGGTAGAAGATATAAAATACTTGTGTAATAAATATAAAAATAAGACTATAGTTTCGACACATATGCATGAATATACCAAGGAACAAGCTTTAAATTTAAATATTAAAAATTTTATTGTAGGGGAAGATAATTTGAAAATCTCTATATAATGGCAAGATTTTATAAAAATTAATTTATTATGGTTACATAAAATAAATATTGTATGATAAATATACTAAATAATGAACCATTTTCTATATATGGTTGGTAAGAAAAATATGGAAACTAGAGGTCGCAAATTGCGACCTCTAAAACATTTTATATTTCAATCTTAGGCTCATATTTCTCAAGCCACATATTAACTTGACAAAGATATGCCATAAGCTGAGGCCCAGTCATTAATTGGCCAAACCAAGGCCTAGTAAAAGCAGATCCATCAGATTCCAATATTTCTAAAATATAATTTCTATTTAAAATATTATTAATAGGAGAGGAACTATTATTCATAATATTTGTAAGCATATTTTTTACAGCTTTTAAATAAGTAGGATTATGAGTTTTTGGGTAAGGAGATTTTTTTCTATTTATAATTTCACTTGGCAAAATATCTTTCATAATATGCCTTAACAACCCTTTTTCACGTCCTTTATAAGCTTTCATTTCCCAAGGAATATTCCATACATATTCAGCTAACCTATAATCACAGAAAGGAACACGTATTTCTAATCCATTATACATAGAACATCTGTCAGATCTATCAAGTAAGGTTTGCATAAACCAATTTAAAGTTAGATAAGAAATTTTTCTTTTTTCAGCAGTTTCTTTAGAATCAGTATCTAGAATTTCTACATTAGCTAAACTTTCATTATATCTAAAATCTATATATTTTTTTAAATTAATTCTCTTAGCAATGTCTGGGTGTAAAAGGTGTTGTCTTTCGCTTAGAGCAATAGACCAAGGAAAAGTATTACTATTTAAGGCGTCATCTCTAAAGAACCAAGGATAGCCACCGAAAATTTCATCTGCACATTCTCCACTTAAAGCAACTGTAGCATAAGGTGTTACATTTTTACAAAATAGAAGTAAAGAAGAATCAACATCTGCCATGCCAGGGACATCTCTTGCAACCATAGCATCTTCTAAATAATTTGCTAGATCTGGAGTATCTAAAATAATATTTGTATGGTTTGTTTTATATTTTTCTACCATTAAATTTATATAATAATTATCGGAATTAGGTTGAAAGTCACTTTTTACAAAGTTTTTGTCATTGTCTAAATAGTCAACGGAAAAAGTTTTAAGAGGAGGTAAGCCATTGTCATTACAATATTTACTAGCATATGCAGTTATTATACTAGAATCCAATCCTCCAGATAAAAAAGAACAAACAGGTGCATCAGAAACTAAATTATTTTTTATACTATCTTCCAATAAAAATTTTACTTTCATACAAGTTTCATTAAAAGAATCTAAATGAGGTTTACTTACAAATTTCCAATACCTATGTGTAAATAAACCATATTTATTGAAGATTGCAAAGTGAGCAGGTTTAAGTTCATAAATATCTCTAAAAACAGTTGTACCAGGGCTATGTGCTGGGCCAATTCCGAAATAATTCACAGATACCTGTAGAATCTATAGTCTTTTTTACTGTAGGAAATTTAAAAATAGATTTTAATTCAGAAGCAAAAACTAATGTATCATCAGTTATAGTATAAAATAAAGGTTTTATTCCGAAATGATCTCTAGCTAAAAATAATTCTTCTTTGTTTTTATTCCAAATAGCAAAAGCAAAATTACCATTAATATGTTTTACAATGTCATAACCATAGAAAATAAAAGCATTTAGTAAAACTTCTATATCAGAATTAGCTTTAAAACAAAAACCGTTTTCAATAAGAATTTCTTTTATCTCTAATGTGTTATATATTTGACCACTACATACAATAGAATATTCATTTTCATTATATGTAGTCGTCATAGGCTTAAATTTATCTATTTGGCTAATTGCATCTAATTTTTTATGAGCTAAATAAACAGGAGAAGAAATATAAGATTCTTCTTCGTTTTCATATTTATTGATAGTAGAATTATTCATTTTATTAAGTATAGAAACAGGATTTTTAATATCTTTTTTATAATTTACAAACCCAACAATTCCACACATAAAAACACCTCCTAAATTACATAACCTAAAAAGAGCAATTTTATGTAGAAAACAAAAAAATATATACTTCTTTAAAGGTTTTTTTATAAAAAATATTGTCTTTTAAATTATATTAATAACAAAATAAAAAAGTGAAAAAAGTAAAAATAAAAAAACTACAAAAAAACACAATATTTTACAAAAAGTTATTTACATTTTTATAAAAGTTATATACAATATAAACCAATATGTTTAAATGTAAAATACGAAAGAAAATGTATATCGAAAGGGGCTTATGTAAATGAAAATTTTAATGTTAACATGGGAATATCCACCAAGGGTAGTAGGTGGAATTGCAAGGGTAGTACACGACTTATCCCATAGATTAATAAAAGATGGTCACGAAGTAACAGTAGTTACGTACAAAGAAGGAAATGTAGAAGATTTTGAAGATGATAACGGAGTTAAAGTATATAGAGTAAATAACTATATGATAAATCCAAATAATTTTATAGACTGGATAATGCAGTTAAACTTTAATTTAATATCAAAAGCTACAGAAATAATAAATAAAGAAGGCCCATTTGATGTAATACATGCACACGATTGGTTAGTTGCATATGCAGCGAAAACTTTAAAAGATTCTTTTAAAACACCAATTATAGCAACAATACATGCAACAGAGGCAGGAAGAAACTCTGGAATACATGACGAAGTACAAAGATATATAAATGATACAGAATGGATGCTAACATATGAATCAACAGAAGTAATAGTAAATAGTAATTATATGAAAAACGAATTACAAAGATTATTTGGATTACCATATGAAAAAATAAATGTAGTACCAAATGGAGTTAATTTAAATTTATATAATGGAGTAGAAAAAGATTATAACTTCAGAAGACAATATGCAGCAGATAACGAAAAAATAATTCTTTATGTAGGAAGACTTGTATACGAAAAAGGAATACAAAATTTAATAGCAGCAATGCCAAAAGTATTAAATGGATATCATGACTCAAAGCTAATAATAGCTGGAAAAGGCGGAATGATAGACGAATTAAGAGATGAAGTAAGAAGATTAAACATAGAAAACAAGGTTTACTTTACAGGCTATTTAAATTTAAATCAAGTTACTAAAATGTATAAATGTGCAGATGTAGCAGTATTCCCAAGTACATATGAACCATTTGGAGTTGTGGCACTAGAAGGAATGCTATCTGGAACACCAGTTGTAGTTTCAGATGTTGGTGGGCTAAATGAAATAGTACAACATAGAGAAAATGGAATGAAAAGTTATGCAGGTAATCCAAATTCAATAGCAGATTCTATATTAGAATTATTATATAACCCAGGTTTAGGTGCAGAAGTTTCAAGAGCAGCTAAAGCAAAAGTAAAAGCACAATACAACTGGAATAAAATAGCTCAAGACACACATTTTATATACCAAAAAGCAATATGCCAAACAATGGCAGAAAAACAAAGAAGAGAATTAGAACAAGAAAAAGCTAGAAAAACAAAGAAAGCTAAAAATACACAAGGAGAAATTACAAATTTATTAAGCTTCAAAAAAAGACATGCATATGCTTAAAAAAGGGAGGCTAAGCAATGAATATATATGATACAGCTAATAAATTAGCATCAGAAATAAAATTAACAGAAGAATATAAAGCTTATAAAAATTCAAGAGAACAAATAGAATCTAATGCAGAGATAAAAAGTAAAATAGAAGAATTTGACAAGCTAAGAGTAGAAATGCAAAAAGCAATGCTAAAAGGTGAAACAAATTCAAATGAATTAAGTATAAAATTACAAAATTTATATACAGAATTATATCAAAATGAAATGGCTAAAAATTATTTGGAATCAGAAATGAGATTTAGCGTAATGGTAACAGATATAAATAAAATAATAAGTGAAGCAATAAAAGATGTTATAGAATAAAAGTAAGGGGGAAGGGATATATTGTATATCCCTTATTTTGTTATATGGAACTTTTAATAATTTTAACAATAATAATAATTACACAAATTATATTAAAAACAGTTTTAAATACTAATAAAAAAGACATAATGAAAATTGCAGAAAATGAGAACTTAAATAAAAAAACACAAGAACTTCCAGATAATGTAGTAATTTGTAAGGAAATTTTGAAAAAATTAAATAATGAAAAAGTGAAAGTGGAAGAAGAAGAAAAAACAAATTGTTTTTACTTTATAGCAACAGATAAAATTATTTTAAACAAAGATAAAAAATTTTTTACAAGAATTCAAACAATAGTACACGAATGTATTCATTCAATTCAAAATAAAAATGTTTTATGGTTTAACTATATTTTTACGAATTTATTAAACTTATTTTGGTTAGTAATAACAATATTAACAGTAGTAGGAGTAATAAAAAACTACATATTATTTACATCAATAATGTTAATTTTAACAATGGTATTTTATGTAATAAGAAGTTATTTAGAAATAGAAGCAATGACAAAAGCAAAATATATTGCAAAAGAATATCTGGAAGAACATAATGTAAAAGAAACAAAAGAAATTATAGAAGAATATGAAAAAATAAATAACATAGGCATAAAATATACATGTTATAAATTAATATCATCTAAATTATACTTAATAAATTTATATATTATAATTTGTTTGATAAAATTATTGTAAACCTCTTTAAAAAAAAGAGGAAATGTTATACAATATTGTACAAATTGTATAATACGAGGAGAAAGTGAATGATAAAAAAATGGGAATTTTATAATTCGGATGAAAAAATAGTAGATGATATATGTAATAGGTATAATTTAAATAAAGTAATAGGAAAAATAATTGTTAATAGAAATGTAATAAAAGATGAAGATGTAAGAATATTTATAAATCCTACAAGGGAAGATTTTTATGATCCTTTTTTGTTTAAAGAAATGGATGTAGCGGTAGAAAGAATAATAAAAGCAATTAATAATAAAGAAAAAATACTAATTTATGGTGACTATGATGTAGATGGAATAACGAGTACTACAGTCTTAAAAAAATATCTATTAGATAGAGATATTACTGTAGACACATATATACCAAATAGATTACATGAAGGATATGGGCTAAATAAGTCTGCAATAGAGAAAATAAAAGAAAAAGGAATCGATTTAATAATAACAGTAGATTGTGGGATTTCTGCAATAGATGAAATAGAATATGTAAGAAATTTAGGGATGGACATAATAGTTACAGACCACCACGAAGTAGGGGAAAAACTTCCAAATGCAATAGCTGTAATTGATGCTAAAAGAAAGGATAATACATATCCATTTAGGTCATTAGCAGGAGTAGGAGTAGTATTTAAATTAATCCAGGCAATTTCTATAAAATTAGATATTAAACAAGAAGAATATTTAAAATATTTAGATTTAGTATGTGTAGGAACAATAGCAGATATAGTTCCACTAGAAGGTGAGAATAGAACTATAGCAAAACTAGGTTTAATGCTAATAAAGGTTACTAAAAACTTAGGTTTAAGAGAGCTAATAAAAAGTTCTGGATATAAAGAAATAGATTCAAATACAATTTCATTTGGAGTTGCACCAAGAATAAATGCTTGTGGTAGAATGGGACATGAAGAAGAAGCCTTAAAATTATTTTTAGCAAATAACTTAGAAAGTGCATTAGAAATTACAAAAGAATTAAATGATTATAATAGTTTAAGACAATCTACAGAAAAAAATATATATGAAGAAGCTGTAAAAAAGATAGAACAAAATAATTTAGAAGAAAATGATTCCATAGTTGTAGGAGGAAATAATTGGCATCATGGTGTTATTGGAATTGTATCTTCTAAAGTAACAGACAAATATTATAAACCAAGTATATTATTAAGTTTTGAAGATGATATAGCAAAAGGTTCAGGAAGAAGTGTACCTGGATTTGATTTATACGAAAGTTTAACAAAATGTGATGATTTACTCGAAAAATATGGTGGTCATTCTATGGCTGTTGGTCTTACATTAAAAAAAGAAAATTTCGAGAAATTTAAAGAAAGATTTAATAAGATTGCAAAAGAAAGTAATATTAAAGAATTAAAACCAGTTATTTATATAGATGAAGAATTAAAATTAAAAGATATTAATATGGATTTAATAAAAAGCCTAAGCATATTAGAGCCTTTTGGGGAGTCAAATAAAGTTCCATTATTTTTAATAAAGAATTTAAAAATAGATTCTATAAGAGCTCTTTCAGAAGGGAGACATTTAAAGCTTACTTTAAGAGATGAAAACTTTGTAATTAATGCTATAGGATTTGATATAGGTTCATTGGCAGAAGAGTACAGAATTGGAGACAAAATAGATCTTGTAGGAACATTAGAAATTAATAGTTTTAATGGATTTAGCTCTATACAAATAAATGTAAAAGACATTAGAAAAAGCTATTAGAAGGGGGATTGCTTATGTCAGAAGTACAAAATAAAACGATAGAGGATATAATAAGTTTGGTAAAACAGAAAAAAAGATGGGCAGATACTAAAATAATATTAAAAGCTTATAACTATGCAAAAGAAAAGCATGGTACACAATGTAGAAAATCTGGAGAACCATATATAATACATCCAGTACAAGTTGCTTACATTTTAGCTGATATAGGTTTAGATGAGTCAACAATTTGTGCAGCATTATTACATGATGTTGTAGAAGATACAGAAGTTACACACGAAGATTTAGTAAGAGATTTTGGAGAAGAAATTGCAAACATGGTTGCTGGAGTCACAAAACTTGGAGAATTAAGATATCAAGCAAGTACAGAAGAACGCCAAGTAGAAAATTACAGAAAAATGTTTCTTGCAATGGGAAAAGATATTAGAGTTATAATAATAAAACTAGCAGACAGATTACACAATTTGCGTACATTAAAATATTTAAGAAGAGATAGACAAATTGCAAATGCAAAAGAAACAATGGAATTATATGCTCCACTTGCAAATCGTTTAGGTATATATTCTTTAAAATGGGAATTAGAAGATTTAGCTTTTAAATATTTATATCCAGAAGAATATAGAGAATTAGTTGCAGGTATAGACAAAAAAAGAGAAGAAAGACTAAAATTTATAGAAAAAATAATGGGAGATATTAGAGGAGCTCTTAAAAAACAAAAAATAGAAGCAGAAGTTACAGGTAGAGCAAAACATTTATATTCTATATATAGAAAAATGAAAAGAGATAATAAAACTTTAGACCAAATTTATGATCTATTTGCATTAAGAATATTAGTAAATTCTGTAAAAGACTGTTATACAGCTTTAGGTGTTGTACACGAAATGTATAGCCCAATGCCAGGAAGATTTAAAGACTATATAGCAGTACCAAAGCCTAATATGTACCAATCTATACATACAACTTTATTAGGTGAAAAAGGAACTCCATTCGAGGTACAAATACGCACATGGGAGATGCATAGAATTGCAGAATATGGTATAGCAGCACACTGGGCGTATAAAGAAGCAAATTATGGAAAAAAAGGAAAACAAGTTGTAGAAGTTACAAATGACAAACTTTCATGGCTTAGAGAAACATTAGAATGGCAACAAGACATGAAAGATCCTCAAGAATTTTTAAATACATTAAAAACAGAATTATTCGAGGATGAAGTATATGTATTTACTCCTAAGGGAAAAATATTAGTATTACCAAGGGAAGCAACACCCATAGATTTTGCTTACAGTATTCATGAAGAAATCGGAAACCATATGGTAGGTTGTAAAATAAATAGTAAAATGATGCCAATAATAACAAAGTTAAAGAGTGGGGATATAATAGAAATTATGACATCTGACTCTCAAAAAGGCCCTAGTAGGGATTGGCTTAAATTTATAAAAACAACTAAAGCAAAAAGTAAAATTCAATCATGGTTTAAAAAAGAACAAAGAACAGAAAATATAGAAAAAGGAAAAGAATTAATAGAAAAAGAAATAAAAAGGATAGGTATAAGCCATGATGAATTATTTAAGCAAGATTATGTAAATGCAGCATTAGATAGATATAAATTTAAAAATTTAGAAGAAATGTATGCAAGTGTTGGTTTTGGAGCAATATCACAAGTTAAAATTATATCTAGAATGTTAGAAGAATATAGGAAAGCTCATAATGAAGAGAATATAGAACAAAAAATAGAAGAGCTAACAAGTAAAAGAAAACATATAAAACCATCTAATACAGGTGTAGTAGTAAAAGGAATAGACAATTGCCTAGTAAAACTGTCTAAGTGTTGTAACCCAGTACCAGGAGACAATATAATAGGATATATTACAAAAGGAAGAGGAGTTTCTGTACATAGAACAGACTGTGTAAATGTAAAAGACTTATTAAAAGAAGATGACAGAATTATAGATGTTTATTGGTATACAGAAGAAACAGCAGCTTATAATGTAGATATAACTGTATTTGCAAATGATAGAGCAGGTTTATTAGCAGAAGTTATTCAAGTTTTAGGTAATGTAAAAACAAAACTAATAGCTTTAAATTCTAAAACTACTAAAGAGCACATTGCAACAATAGAAATAACTATAGAGGTTGAAAATATAGAAGAACTAAATAAAGTATTAAAAGAACTAAGAAAAATAGATAGCGTATACGAAGTAGCAAGAAAAAAATAAAGGAGTTTTTATGATACTAAAAAGAATAAAAGTACAAATGAAGTTTGTAGGAGAAACTAATTGTTATATTGTTATAGACGAAAAAAAGAAAGAAGCAATAGTAATAGATCCAGCTGGCAATGTACCAAAAATAATAGAAATTTTAAATAATTTAGATACAAAGTTAAAATATATATATTTAACACATTGCCACGCAGACCATATTAATGGGGTAAACGAACTAAAAAATAGCAAAGGCGGTAAAGTTTTAATTCATAGAAATGGAAGAGAAAACCTAGAAAATGGCATCCCTATACTTTCAGACTATATTGGAATACCACCATTAAATGTAAAAGAAGATACTATTGTAGATGATGAAGATGTTTTACATGTAGGAGAAATAGAATTTAAAGTTATCCATACACCAGGGCATACAAATGATGGAACATCTCTTTATTGCAAAAAAGAAGGTATGTTATTTTCAGGTGATACCTTATTTAAGGGTGCATGGGGCAGAGTAGATTTACCAACAAGTAATTTTGATGATATTATGAATTCTATAATAAAGAAATTACTAATATTGCCAGAAGAAACAATAGTATACCCAGGGCATGGAAGACCAACTAGAATAGGAGATGAAAAGCCAATATATTTGGAAGCAAAACCAAATATAGAATAAATAAAATAAGGAGTGAAAAATATGGAAAAAATAGAGCCAAGAACATTATCTGGTTTTATGGAATTACTACCAAATGAACAAATATTGTTTAACCAGATGAAAGAGAAAATTCAAAAGACATATGAAAAATTTGGTTTTTTACCATTAGATACACCAATAATAGAATCAGCAGAAGTTCTACTTGCAAAAGCAGGAGGAGAAACAGAAAAGCAAATATATAGATTCCAAAAAGGTGAAAATGATTTAGCTTTAAGGTTTGATTTGACAGTGCCACTTGCTAAATATGTGGCTAAAAATTATGGAAGTTTAAGTTTTCCTTTTAGAAGATATCAAATAGGAAAAGTGTATAGAGGTGAACGTGCACAAAAAGGTAGATATAGAGAGTTTTACCAATGTGATATAGACATAATAGGCGATGGAGAATTAGATTTAATAAATGATGCAGAAATACCAAGTGTTATTTACAATCTTTTTAGAGAATTAGGATTTGAAGATTTTACAATTAAAATAAATAATAGAAAAATTTTAAATGGATTATTCGAAGGAATATATCAAAAAGAAAATTCTACAGAAATTTTAAGAATTATAGATAAAATAGACAAAATAGGAAAAAATGCTGTAATAGAAGAACTACAAAAAATAGGAGTAGAAGAAAAACAAATAAGATTTATAATAGATTTTATAGAAATAGAAGGAACTTCAGACGAAAAGATAGAAAAATTAGAAAATTTAGGAATAGATAATGATGTTTATAAAAAAGGTTTAGAAGAATTAAAAACAGTAGTAAAAAATGTAAGATTATTTGGTGTTCCAGAGGCTAATTTTAAAGTGGATTTAACAATTGCTAGAGGATTAGATTATTATACAGGAACAGTATACGAAACATTTTTAAATGATTACAGAGAGCTAGGAAGTGTATGCTCTGGAGGTAGATACGAAAATTTAGCAGAATATTACACAGAAAAAAGTTTACCAGGAGTAGGAATTTCTATAGGGCTTACTAGATTATTTTATAAATTAAATGAATTAAATATAATTAAAGCAGAAAAGAAATCCATTTCAGATGTTTTAATTATTCCTTTAACAGAAAACTTAGAAGAGCCAATAAAACTATCTACAGAAATAAGAAAATTAGGAGTAAATACAGAAATCTATTTAAATAATAAAAAATTAAAAGCAAAATTTAAATATGCGGATAAATTAGAAATACCATATGTAATTGTTGTAGGAGACGACGAAATTAGGCTAAATAAAATTAAATTAAAAAACATGAAAACTGGTGAAGAAAAAGAAATTAATATGGAAGCAGAAGAAATAGTTAAAAATATAAATGAATAGTTCACATTGTTATTTTTCGTATGTAGTAAGAAATGCTTTATAGTAAAAAAATTTAATAAAAATATTATGTAAGATTTGTCATATTTCTTAAGTGAGTGGAATATATATTAATTATATATATATACAAGGGTGAAAAGAATTTATGGTGAATGTAAAAGTAATAAAAGCAAAAAATGCTATTATATCCTTTGGAATGATAGCATTTTTATTAATGATTCTTATTACAATAATAGTAGTTGGAAAAAACAAAATAAAAGAAGTATCATTAGTGCCGTTAATAGAAGATACAATAATCTTAGCAAATGGAAAATCATTAAAAGAATTTAAAAGTATGGATAGGGATAATACAGAGAAAATATTAGCTTCAGAATTGCAAATGAGTAAATATATAAAAGAAAAAGAAATATTAAAAGAAGAGCCGGAAAATAACGAAGTAGAAATAACAAAAGAAGAAGAAAAAATAGAAGAGGCTAAAACAGGAGTAGGAACAGAAATCATATCTGGAGGAAATATAAACAATAAATATACAAATGAATACAACGGTGTTCAGATAAAAAACGAGTCTAAATATGAATTAACAGAAGATATGTTAACACCAAATATAAATTTAGAAAATAAAAAAGATATTATTATTTATCATACACATACTTGTGAAAGTTATACACAAAGTGCAGGTTTTGAATATACGCCAAGTGGTAATTTTAGAACAACAGATTTAAATTTTTCTGTTGTTAGAGTTGGTAGAGAATTAAAGAATATGCTAACAAATTATGGCTTTAATGTAGTACATAATGAAACATATCATGATTATCCTGCATATAGTGGATCATACAATAGATCACTTACTAGTATAAAAAATGATTTAGTAGCAAATCCAAACACGCAGATTGTTATAGATTTACATAGAGATGCAGTGGGAGAAGGTGGCAAATATGCTCCAACTGTAAAAATAGGAGATGATTATGTAGCACAAATAATGTTTGTAATAGGAACAGATGGAGGTGGACTTGCACATAAAGAATGGGTTCAGAATTTAAAGTTTGCTATAAAAATTGTTCAAAAAGGAAATGAACTATATCCAGGTTTGTTTAAACCAATAATGGTAAGAAATTCAAGATACAATCAACATGTAGCAAAAGCAGCGACAATAATGGAAATAGGTGCTACAGGAAACACAATGGAGCAATGTTTAAATAGCATGAAGTATTTAAGTAAGGTTATGGATGAAGCACTAAAATAATAAAAAATGTAGAAAAATGTATTGTTAAGGAAAAAAATATATGATATAATACTACCTAGTGTCAATTCTAGGAGGTAATTATTTTGAAAGAAAGAAATTTAAGAAAAACAAATATTGTATGTACAATAGGACCAGCAGTAGAAAATAGAATGGATGAATTAATGAAAGCTGGAATGTCTATTGCAAGAATTAATTTTTCTCATGGAGATTATGAGGAACAAAAAGACAAAATAGCAAGATTTTTTGAAATAAGAAAAGAATTAGGTCTACCAGTTTCTGTAATGTTAGATACAAAAGGACCAGAAATAAGAACTGCATTAAACAAAGTAGGAAGAGATGTAAAAGTAGAATTAAAAGAAGGACAAAAATATACATTCTTCTATGAAGATAGATTAGGAGATGAAGAAGGAACATCTTTATCTTACAAAGACTTATATAAAGATGTAAAACCAGGAAACTTAATTTTAATTGATGACGGAAAAATTCAAGTAAGAGTAGATGAAATAGTAGGAAAAGATATCGTAGGAACAGTATTAAATGGTGGAGGAGCTGGTTCAAGAAAAAGTATAAATGTACCAGGTGTTTCTGTAAAAATACCATTCTTAAGTCCTAAAGATATAAATGACTTATCAAATGGAGCAAAAGTAGGATTTGACTATGTTGCTGCATCTTTTGTAAGAACAAAAGAAGATATAGCAGAAATGCGTAAAGTATTAGATGATAACGGTGGAGAAAATGTTAAAATCTTAGCAAAAATCGAAAACCAAGAAGGAATCGATAACTTCGAAGAAATTTTAGCAGCTTGTGATGGTATCATGGTAGCTCGTGGTGATATGGCTGTAGAAGTTCCATTCGAACAAGTTCCAGTTGTACAAAAAAGATTTATAAAAAGATGTAACGAAGAAGGAAAATTAGTAATAACAGCTACACAAATGTTAGAAAGTATGACAAACAATCCATTACCAACAAGAGCAGAAGTAAGTGACGTTGCAAACGCTATTTACGATCGTACAAGTTGTATAATGCTTTCTGGTGAAACAGCTATGGGAGATTATCCTTTAGATTGTGTTAATGCAATGGTAAAAGTTGCAAAAAGTGTAGAACCTACAATAAATTACTGGAAGAGATTTTCTAAAAAAGATTGGAATGTTTCAGAAGCAGATATCGAATCTCATGCAGCATATACAACATGTGTTACAGCAAGAGATATTAAAGCAGACGCTATAATAGATTATACACATACAGGAAATTCTGCAAGAAGATTAGCAGGTTATGGAGCAGCTTGCCCAATATTTGCTATAACAGATTCAGAAAAAGTATACAATCAATTAGGTCCAGTATGGAATGTATACCCAGTTTTAGTAGAAGACGGAGAAGATATAGATGACACAATTGAAAAAGGTGTAGCAAAATTGATAGAATTAGGAGATTTAGAAGAAGGAGATACAGCTGTTTTATGTGGAGGACCACAAATAATGAGCAAAGAAAAATCAAAATATGCTGTTAACAAAACAGTTGGAGGAATATTAAAAATATAATTTCTAAATATTAAAAGAGTTTCAACTTTTACATTTATTTAAGTGGAAAAAGGAGAAACTCTTTTTTTTTCTATATTAGGGAATTGATCTTAGAAGGAAAAATTTCTGTATTAGAGAATTAATTCTAAAAGCTTACACACTTTTTTACATATAAATTTACATAAATAGAAAAATGTGTTATAATAGAAGAGGTAATAGTATAATATATACATTAGGAGGAAATACATATGGGGAATGGAAAAAACAGCATGGTGTCAGAAATAAGGTCTATGATTGAAGACTTTATGAAGACTCCTCCAAAAGGAACTAATTCTGCAAAAAAAATTGCTATCGAAGCAAAACTAATGAGTATTACCTCAGCGGTACATGACTTATTAGAAGATGGTGATTCGCCAGAGACTCTTGATATGCTAAAAGCATATCGAGATCAAGTTAAAGAATTAGTAGAGGGGCGGGGATGAAAAGACCTGCCTCAATTTATATAAAAGGTGATGTATATGGGAATAGATATAAGAAAATTAGATAGAGAGCATAGAATGAGGCAAAGTAATAGAATAGTAGAATATTTTAAAAGTGAAGGACATAAATTCGAACTACCTAATTATCTTTCTTTAAATAATATAACTAGACTAGGTCTTATTGCAGAAACAATCGAAACAATAAATAATACATATAAAGCAGACTTTGAAAAACTTGAAAGCAGAAAGCCAAAGAATAAACAAATTAAGTTAGGCGAAGGATTTTCTTTGCATGATGTAATCGAAGCCGCAGAAGGCATTCCTGTAACAGAGAAAGCACTAGAGATATTTTATGCAAATAAAATAGCACATGTTTGCAGAACTACACAAAAAAAGATGTTAAGTGATATGATTGCAGAAGAAAACGCAGAAAACGAAGAATTCGAAACTTTAATGTATGATTTTAACGAAAGTGAAATAAATAATATAGCATTATCATTACACAGATATTTTATAGCAGAGAAAAATATGAATAATAAAGCTACTAAAATTGCTAAAATACAATTGGCAAAAAAAGGAATTGAAAATGATCAAATAGCAAAATTAAGAAGAAAAGGATATGATGTATTAGCTAAAAGTTATATAGATAATATGGCAATAAAAGATGAAGCAATTGCAGAAAGTATAGATCTTCTTAAAGAAGATGAAGACCAATCATTTGGATTAGCAAAAATACGAAACAGCAAAAACAAAAAAGAAGAAAATTTATTTGTTATAGATATCCCTTGTTTTGGTCAGATGTCTGTACATATATATGCACCAGAATTAATAACTTCATTATCTAAACATGAATATACATATCCTATATATCAAACGGAAAATGTTTTATTATCAGATAGAACTTCACAATACCAAGAAAGCTTTTTATCGAAAAGTACGGAAGAGCTAATAGAAGCGTTAAAAAAATTAAGATCTAAGAAAGAAGCTCATGAAATTGCTGTAAAAGCAGGACTAAGAAAAGAAGAAATAGATATTATACATAGAAAAAATGAAGGGAATGAAAGATAATGGAAGAAGAAGTTACAAGAAAACTAGAAACTAATCATTATTTAAAAGAAAAAATAATGATAATAAAAGAATTAATTAAAAAAGGAAAACATAAAGAAGCTTATTTTAAATTAGCAACAATTCTAGAATATATAAATATAAAATATATAAAACATAAATATGATATAAAAATAGAGCAATCAACAGTTGTAAACATAATAAATATTTATAAAGAAAAAGATGAAAGATTATTTAATGAAATGATAGCTATAAATGCAGAGTATAATCAAATAGAAGAAGAAAATATTAATAATGATGATATAGAATATTTTGCAGGTACAATAGATTCTATATATGAATATATGTTGGATACGACAGGAGAATTTATATAATATTATATTTACAATTTATGTATACTGATATATAATATAATGGAAAAAAATAAAAAGGAGCAAAAAATGGATAAATTTAAAACATACCTTAAATATGCATTAGCATTAGTAGGAGTATTTATTTTAGTTTCTATACTTTCAAAACTATTAATAATATCAATGTATAAACCGAAAGAATGTAAAGTATTATTCGAAAATCCAAAAATAGAAATAATAGATTCGAAAGCTACAAATGCAAATGGATACATATATGGAAATATAACAAATACAACAGGAAGCACTATAGAAAATAAATATATAAAGCTAGATTGTTATTCAGAATATGAAAATAATATAAATACTGGTTATGCAAAAATATTTAAATTAGAGCCAAATGAAAGCCAATATTTTACGATAAAATATAAATGTGAGGGAACAGAAAGAATAGAAATTTCTATGTCTGATACAGCACCAGATTACTTGCTAAATCCAATGGATATAGAACTTACACAAACAGAAAAATTAGCTCTTGTAGTAGGAGGATTAATTGTAATTTATTATATGCCAGTAGGATATTTATTTGGAATATTTCCTTTTTAAATAAATATGTTAAAATTATAAAAAATACTTGAAATTTTACAGATAAAATTGTAATATAATTTAAGCAATAAAAATATTTAAAATATATAAATATTTTTATTGCTATTTTTAATTTTTTGTAATATAATCGTAACAGACTTGTAATAATAAAAGAAAAGGAGAATATGAATGTTTGGTTTTGGTCAAGATATAGGAATAGATTTGGGTACAGCCACAGTAATTGCATATGTAAAAGGCAAAGGTATAGTTTTAAGAGAGCCTGCAGTTGTTGCTGTAGATAAAATTTCTGGAGATGTTCTTGCTGTGGGTCAAGAAGCGAGAAGAATGTTAGGAAGAACTCCAGGAAATATCGTGGCCACTAGACCATTAAGAGATGGAGTAATATCAGATTATACAGTAACAGAAAAAATGTTAAAATATTTTATAAATAAAGTGTGTGGAAAGTTTATATTTGCCCCAAGAATTATGATATGTATACCTTCTCAAGTAACTGAAGTAGAAAAAAGAGCAGTAATAGATGCAGCATCACAAGCAGGAGCTCGTAAAGTGTATTTAATAGAAGAGCCAATAGCAGCAGCAATTGGTGCAGGAATAGATATATCTAAACCATATGGTAATATGATTGTAGACATTGGTGGAGGAACAACAGATGTTGCTGTAATTTCTTTGGGAGGATCTGTTGTAAGTACATCTTTAAAAGTAGCAGGAGATAAACTAGATGAAGCAATAGTAAGATATATAAAAAGAAAACATAATATAATGATAGGTGAAAGAACAGCAGAAGACCTAAAAATAAATATAGGATGTGTATATCCAAAAATACAAGATGTAGAGATGGATATAAGAGGAAGAGATTTATCAACAGGATTACCAAGAACAGTTACAGTATATTCTAGTGAAATGTTAGAAGCTTTAATAGAACCAGCAATGATGATAGTAGATGCAGTACATTCTGTACTAGAAAAAACACCACCAGAACTTGCATCAGACATTAGCGACAGAGGAATATACATGACAGGTGGAGGTTGCTTAGTAGATGGACTAGACAAGTTATTACAAGAAAAAACAGGAATCAATGTAATGATAGCAGAAGACGCTATTTCTTGTGTAGCATTAGGAACAGGTAAAGCATTAGATAATCTTGATGCACTAGATGGTAAAACAAGAAAATAATAAAATTAAAAATATAATTTAGAAGAATAGCCCTCTTCATTTATATATAGTAGCACTTTGTTTTTTACAGAGTGCTTTTTTTGATTAGCACAATTACATAAAAAAATCATATAATATATAAGAAGGTGATATTATGCAGGAATTTATAACAAATGCAATATTATGGACACTTGCGTTATATGGTTTAATAGAGATTGCGAAAGCAATAAGATATTATTTTTCATGTACAAAATTTAAACAAGATGGAATATATGTAATAATAGCGGCAAAAAATCAAGAAGAAAAGATAGAATGTTTTACGAGAAATTTAATTTGTAAATTACTATATGGAAAAGAAGAATTAAGCAAAGGAATAATAATGGTAGACTTAGACTCGAGTGATGATACATATAAAATAATTTCTAAATTGTCGAAAGATTATAATTTTATAAAAGCTTCAGAATGGAATGAATGTAAAGAAATAATGGACGAAATTTCTAAATAAATTTGTTAATATTTTACTAATGTGATAAAATTGTTACATTATTAGTTTTAATTTAAACTATAGAAAAGAGGGAAAAAGTGGAACTTACAGGACAATTAACAGAAATAATATATCAAAATGAAGTCAATAGCTATTTAATAGGAATATTAGAAACAGAAGAGGATACAATTACAATAGTAGGATATATGCCATTTCTAGTAGAAGGAGATTACATAAAAGTAATTGGTAATTTTGTTACACATAAAGAATATGGCATGCAATTTAAAGTAGAAACATTCGAAAAAATAATGCCGAAAACATTAGAGTCATTAGAAAAATATTTATCAAATGGTACAATTAAAGGAATTGGACCAGCAACTGCAAAAAAGATAGTAAAATTGTTTGGCGAAGATACTATAAATGTATTTAAATTCGAACCAGAAAAATTAACACAAATAAAAGGCATCACTAAGGATAAAGCAATAGAAATGGCGCAATGTTTTGTAGAAAACTGGGAACTTTGGCAAATTGTTGGTTTTTTAGATAACTTTGGAATAAGTCCTGCAAATGCAAAAAACATATTCAAAAAACTAGGAACACAAACAATAGAAGAAATAGAAGAAAATCCATATATATTAATAGATTTAGTAAAAGGAGTAGATTTCGCTAAACTAGATAAATATGCATTAGAAAATGGATTTGACATAAATAACTACAAAAGAATTAAATGTGGAATAAAATATAGCTTATTAAAAATTACATATAATGGACATTGTTGTACATTAAAAGAAAATTTAATAAAATATGTTAAAGATCTTTTAAAAGTAGAAGAAGATGATATAGAACATTGCCTAATAGATTTAAATGTAAAAGAAGAAATTGTTATAGAAAAAAGAGAAGAAGAGAATTGGGTTTATAGTAAAGAATTATATGAGGCAGAAGCTAATATTGCAAGTAAATTAATTGTGTTGGATTCTGCAAAAAATATAAAAAAGATATCTGGTTTTAACGAGGAATTAGAAAAAATAGAAAAAGTAGGAAATATAAAACTGTCTTCAAAACAAAAAGAAGCGATACAAGCGGTAAACTCTAACAATGTTGTAATAATAACAGGAGGTCCAGGAACTGGAAAAACGACTATTATAAAGAATGTGATAGAAATTTATAAAACTCATGGAAAAAAAGTTGTACTATGTGCGCCAACTGGACGAGCAGCCAAAAGAATGACAGAAATGACAGGTGAAGAGGCAAAAACTTTACATAGATTATTAGAAATAGGAAAAATAGAAAAAGAAAACGAGTTTACAATTATGAACTACGAAGTAGCACCAATAGATGCAGATATAATAATAGTAGACGAAGCATCAATGGTAGATATTTATTTAATGAATTATTTGTTAAATGGAATATATCAGGGAACTAAACTTATATTAGTAGGAGATACAGACCAATTACCATCTGTTGGACCAGGTAGTGTTCTAAAAGATATTATAAATTCAGAAAGGATAAAGACTATATTTTTAGATGAGATTTTTAGGCAAGCAGCACAAAGTAAAATAATTGTTAATTCGCATAGAGTAAATGATGGAGAATATTTTTTAGAAAAAGAAGAACAAACAGATTTAAAAGATGATTTCTTTTATATAAAAGAAAAAAGTCAAGAGGCAATGCTTGTACAGTTAATTTCTTTATGCAAAGGAAGATTAGAGAATTTTGGAAATTATAATTTTTTCGAAAATATTCAAATTTTATCACCAACTAAAAAGGGAATCTTAGGAACGAAAGAATTAAATAAAAAGTTACAAGAAGAGCTAAATCCATCAGACGATAAGAAAAACGAAAAAAAGGTTGGAGATATAATTTTTAGAGAAGGCGATAGAGTAATGCAAGTTAAAAATAATTACGACATATATTGGGAGAAAGGAAATACTCTTAGTTTAAACTATGAAACTGGTACAGGTATATTTAATGGTGAAATTGGAAAAATAGTAAAAATAGATTTTATAAACAAACAAATAAAGATATTATTTGATGATGAAAAAGAAGCATGGTATGCATTTTCGGATATGGACCAAATAGAACATGCATATGCTATAACAGTGCACAAAGCACAAGGGAGCGAGTTTGATGTTGTAATAGTAGTTGTAACACAATCTTCAGCAATGCTACTTACAAGAAATTTACTATATACAGGTTTAACAAGAGCTAAAAAATTGTTAATATTAATTGGAAATGACAATGTAGTAAAATTTATGATACAAAATGCAGACACTAAAATAAGAAATACAGGCTTAGAATATAAACTTAAAATGATATAATGAATATAATTTTATGTTAGGAATTACAAGACATAAAATTACTAAAAACAGATTAATTAAAATTGGGGGCTGTAAGGAGAAAAAAATGAATTTTTTTAATATAGCTTCCAATTTATTTTTTCCACAAACTTGTGCTATATGTGACAAAATTTGTGATGAAATAATATGTAATAGATGCAAAATAAAGCTAGAATACACAATTTATCCAAACAGAAAATGTTTTTTAGACAGAAAAGGAATTTTTTATGATGAACATATGCATATATGTAAATATAATGGAATAATTAAAGATAGAATAAGAAAATATAAGTTTAAAGACTATGCATACTTATATAAATTTTTTGCGCAAATAATATATACAAATAAAAAAATTATGCAATATATAAAAAAATATGACTATATAATGCCAGTACCATTACATAAGTATAGGTATAGAGAAAGAGGATACAACCAAGTATATTTAATTCTAAAAGAACTTTCTAAATTAGAAAAAAATATAATAATAGAAAATAATATAATTAGAAAAACGGAAAATATAAAACCACAAAGTATTTTAAATAAAGCAGAAAGAAAAGATAATATAAAAGGTGTGTATGAGATAATTAGTAAAGAAAATAAAATAGAAGATAAAAAGATATTAATATTTGATGATGTTTTTACAACAGGAAGTACAACAAACGAATGTAGCAGAATACTTAAAGAACATAAAGCAAAAAAAGTAGGAATACTAACAATAGCAAAAGATTAGAATATATGTATAACACCTCATTTGAGGCATTATATTTCCATTTGGCTACCTAAGAAGCTAGCAGCAGATTGTGCTACTTTTGCTTCTACATCAGTCATTTTAGTAGAAGCTTCTTTAGAAAGTAATATAACAGTTCCAATAGAATCACCATTAGAAATAATTGGATATACAATTTGAGAATTATATTTTTTATCTGATTTATCATTTTTTACAATAGGAACAGACAAATTATTATTTTTATCACTTTTATAAATTTCTTTATCTTCCATAATTTGTTCTATTTCTTGACTTAAACTTTGCTCTAAGTAATCTTTTTTAGAACCACCAGCAACTGCAATAACAGTATCTTTATCTGTTATGCAAGCAATATGTCCTGTTGTTTTTGCTAAAGTTTCAGCATATCCGAAGGCAAATTCAGATAATTCACCAATAGGAGAGTATTTTTTTAATATAACTTCACCTTCTTTATCGGTAAATATTTCTAAAGGATCACCGTTCTTTTATTCTTAAAGTTTTTCGTATCTCTTTTGGAATAACTACTCTACCTAAATCATCAATTCTTCTTACTACTCCAGTTGCTTTCATAAATTTCCTCCTTTTAAGTTTTGTCTAAAATTAGTATTTCTAGAAATAATTAAATTATGCACTAAAAGATAAAAATATGATAATTCTTGCAATTTACATTAGAATATAATATAATTTAAATGCGAAAAATAAGCTAAAATTAATATATTAGCATTAAAAAAGCAAAGCCAAAAGGAGAAGAAAATGAAAGCAATAGAAATAAGAAATAAGTTTTTAAAATTTTTTGAAGAACATAATCATAAAGTAATACCAAGTGCACCATTAATTCCAATTAATGATCCATCTGTATTATTTACAACAGCTGGAATGCAACCACTAGTACCATATTTGTTGGGAGAAAAGCATCCAGAAGGGAATAAACTAACAGATTACCAAAAATGTGTAAGAACAAACGATATAGAAGAGGTTGGAGATAACAGACACTTAACATATTTCGAAATGTTAGGTAATTGGTCATTAGGAGCATATTTTAAAGAAGATGCAATAAAAATGAGTTTTGAATTCTTAACAAAAGAATTAAATATTCCAGTGGAAAAATTATCTGTTACTTGTTTTGCAGGAAATGATGATGCTAAAAAAGATGAAGAAGCAGCAAAATATTGGGAAGAAGTTGGTATTCCAAAAGAAAGAATATATTTTTTAAAAGAAAACTGGTGGATAGCAGGAGAAGAAGGTCCTTGTGGCCCAGATACAGAAATGTTTTATGATACAGGTAAGCCAAAATGTTCTGAAGGTTGTAACCCAGACTGTGATTGTGGTAAATATGTAGAAATTTGGAATAATGTATTTATGAAATATTTTAATCATAAAGATGGAAAATTAACAGAACTAAAACAACATAATGTAGATACAGGGCTTGGATTAGAAAGAATGACAATGCTATTACAAGGAAAACAAACTCCATTTGAAACAGAGTTATTTGCACCAGTAATGCAAAAATTAGAAGAGTTACAAAAAATAGATAACGTGCAAAGTAGAAGAATTGTTGCAGAACATTTAAGATCTTCTATGATGATTATAGCAGATGGAGGAAGACCAAGTAATATAGACAGAGGATATGTTTTAAGAAGACTAATAAGAAGAATGATAAGACATTTAAATAAACTTCAAATAAACTTATCAGAAACAGAAAACTTAATAAACTTAAATATAGAGAATTTAAAAGAAATGTATCCAGAATTACTTAAAAATAAAGAAATAATAGTACAAGTTATACTAGAAGAGCAAAATAAATTCGTAAAAACATTAGAACATGGAGAAAGAGAATTTATAAAAGCTACAAATAAAGCAAAAGAGCAAGGAAAAGATAGCATAGATTCAGAAACAGTATTTAGATTATATGATACTTATGGTTTCCCACCAGAGGTAACAGAGGAATTGGCAAAAGAAAATAATATAAATGTAGACATGGAAGGGTTTAATAAATTATTTAAAGAACATCAAGAAAAATCAAGACAAGGTAGTGAACAAAAATTTAAAGGTGGTTTAGCAGAACAAAACGAGCAAACTACAGCTTATCATACTGCAACACATTTATTACATGAAGCCTTAAGAGAAGTTTTGGGAGAACATGTAAAACAAAGTGGCTCTAATATTACTACAGAAAGACTAAGGTTTGACTTTACACATCCACAGAAAATGACAAAAGAGGAAATAAAAGAAGTTGAAGACTTAGTAAATAAAAAAATAGAAGAAGATTTAAAAGTAACTTGTGAAGAAATGTCTTATGATGAAGCTAAAAATTCTGGAGCAATAGGATTATTTACAAGTAAATATGGTGACAGAGTAAAAGTATATACAATAGGCAATTTTAGTAAAGAAATTTGTGGTGGACCACATGTAAAACATACAGGAGAACTGGGCAAATTTAAAATAAAAAAAGAAGAATCTAGTTCTTCAGGAATTAGAAGAATAAAAGCAGTACTAGTTAAAGAATAGTAATGGAGGTACGAAAATGGAAAATTGTTTGTTTTGTAAAATAATTAATAAAGAAATACCATCTACAATAGTATATGAAGATGAAGAAATATTAGCATTTAAAGACATAAATCCAATAGCGCCAGTGCATATATTAGTAATACCAAAAAAACACTTTAATGATATAAGTGAAGTAAGCGAAAAAGATTCAGATATTATTGCAAAAATACACTTAGTAATAAATAAAATAGCTAAAGAACAAGGAATTGCAGATAGTGGCTATAGGATAATAAATAATTGCAAAGAAGATGGAGGACAAGAGGTTAAACACCTACATTTTCACTTAATAGGAGGAAAAAAATTAGGAACGAAGATGTGCTAAAACAAAAGAAAAATTTACATAAAGTATAGGAAAATATACAAACATATGGTATAATATACTTTAGAGAAATAATTGGAGGTAAAATTATGTTTATAGATAGTAAATATAGTAAAGTACTAACTGTATTATTAGTTGTTGTAATAATCGGAATAGTCGGACTATTAGGATTTTTGGGTTATGAAATGTATACAAAATATTTTTTAGAAGAAGATACACAAGCTTTTATGGAAGAAGAATTTAGAAACAATGCAGGGATTAAACCTTTAGAAACAAACAATGTTGTAGGCGATTTTAATTCACTAATGGATGTTAATTCTGTTTCAAACACAAGTGGTAATGGTGGTACAGGTGAAAAGAAATTTAAAGGGTTCGACGTTTTGGGAGCAATAGAAATACCAAAAACTAATGTAGATCTTCCAATATTAAAACAAATGGGAACAAAAGCAATGAATACATCTGTAGTACAACTATATGGTCCAGGACCAAACCAAGTAGGAAATACAGTAATTGCAGGACACAACTATAGAAATGGACAATTCTTTTCAAACAATTACAAATTGCAAAATGGAGATATTATATATATTACAGATAATGCCGGAAATAAATTAAAATATGAAGTATATAATAAATACGAAACAACTCCAGAAGATTCAGACTATATGGAAAGAAATACAGATGGAAAGCCAGAAATATCTTTAACTACTTGTACAGATGATAGTAAAGCAAGAATTATAATTTGGGCAAGACTTGTTAATTAATACATAAATTGATTTTTGTTTAAAAGTGAATTGTAATTTTGTACAATTCACTTTTAAAGTTTTTTTTATTATGAGTATTTATATTAAGAAACCGGGATTTTAAGGACCGTCCCCCAATCCCGAGGATTAGGAGGAAAAAATGAGTAGAGCAGAAGAAACATATAAAAAAATTCTAAATGTTTTTTTTATAATATTATTAATAGCATTACTATGTATCGCTGGCTATATAGCATATAAATTTATTTCTGCTAAAATTATAAATGATGATTCGGAAGAATACATAGCAGAATTCGAAAATGAAATAGGAGAATTAGAAGAAGATATAATAAATGATGAAACAGTAGAAACTTCTGGAAATCAAGAGGGAAGCACTATAAACAACAAAGCAAAGAAAGTAAGTAGTGCAAGAAGATCTAAAACTAAAAAGAGTGCAAAAAAATATTATAATTATGATATATGTGGTTATATAAGAATTCCAAAAACAGGAATAAAATATCCAATTATAGCAACGCTTTCAAAACAGGCTTTAGAAAAAGGCGTATGTGTAGAATATGGTCCAGGACCAAATGAACCAGGTAATACAGTAATCGCAGGTCATAATTATTTAAATAGATTATTCTTTTCTAAAAATAAGAATTTAAACATAGGAGATAAAGTATATGTTACAGACTTATATGGTGTAACAGTAGAATATACAATATATAATAAATTTGAAACAACACCACAAGATACAAATTATATGTTTAGAGATACAGGTGGCGTTCCAGAAATAACGCTTGCAACATGTTCACAAAATGGTTCTGCAAGGTTAATTTTATATGCTAAATAGATATTTATTTAAAGACAAATTTTTGCGATTAGATATTGAAAAAGAATATATTAAGTGATACAATACAACTACTTTAAAAGGGAGTAGCTTATAAACTACTAATCAACAGACTCGAACTATTCTGGTTAGTAACCTAATTTAGGTAAGCAAGACTTTTAGAAAACACAGAAAGTTTTTTAAAGTCTTGCTTTTTGTGTATAATATAAAAAAGGAGAGATGAAAGTGAATTGGTTTAACAAAGGAATAAGTCAAGTAGAAAAAGAATTGCAAACAGACATAAAAATTGGCTTAACAGATGAACAAGTAAAAGTAAATTACGAAAAGTATGGAATGAATGAGCTAAAGCAAAAAAAGAAAAAATCTTTATTTGTAAAATTTTTAGAACAGTTTAAAGATTTTATGATAATTGTTTTAATTGTAGCAGCAGTAGTTTCCGGAGCAGTAGGAATTGCAGAAGGGGAAGGAATAACAGATACAATTATTATTTTAATAGTAGTTATAGTTAATGCAATAATAGGTGTAGTACAAGAAAATAAAGCAGAAAAATCTTTAGAAGCTCTACAAAAATTAAGTGCACATGCATCAAAAGTTATGCGTAATGGGAAAGTAACAGTAGTACAATCTAAAGAATTAGTTCCAGGAGATGTAGTTGTTTTAGATACAGGTGATTATGTTCCAGCAGATTTAAGAATAGTAGAAAGTGCAAATCTGAAATCACAAGAAGCATCTTTAACTGGAGAATCTGTACCTGTAGACAAAGATATAGAAATAATAGAAGACGAAAAAGTTAGTCTTGGTGACAGAAAAAACATGCTTTTCTCATCTTCACTTATAACATATGGAAGAGGAAAAGGTATTGTTGTAGAAACAGGTATGAATACAGAAGTTGGTAAAATTGCAAAAATAATTAATGACACAGAAGGAACAGAAACACCACTTCAAACAAAATTAAATAAATTAGGTAAAACATTAGGAATAGCAGCTCTTGCAATCTGTGTAGTAATATTTGTAATAGGTATTGCATATGGAAAAAATGTAATAGATATGTTTATGACAGCTGTAAGTTTAGCAGTAGCAGCAATACCAGAAGGTTTAGCAGCAGTATCTACAATTGTTTTAGCAATTGGGGTACAAAGAATGGTAAAGAAAAATGCAATAATAAAGAAATTACCAGCTGTAGAAACTTTAGGAAGTGCTACAGTAATATGTTCAGATAAAACAGGAACTTTAACACAAAATAAAATGACAGTTCAAAAAATATTTGCAAATGGAAAATTAGAAGATGTTGCAAATGTGAAAGAAATAAGTAATGAACTAAATAAAGTAATGGAAGTATGTACATTATGTAATGACACTAAAATTGGTGCAGAAGACCAATTAACAGGAGATCCAACAGAAACTGCATTAATAGATTTAGGATTTAAAATAGGATATAATGTTAAAGAAATTTTAAAATTAAAAAGAATAAAAGAAATTCCATTTGATTCAGACAGAAAATTAATGACAACCGTAAACAAAGTAGGAGATAAATATATTGTTTATACAAAAGGTGGAATAGATGAATTACTTTCAAGATGTAATTCTTATTCAATCAATGGAGAAGTAAAAACAGATTTAGAAAATTATAAAATTGTAATAGACAAATACAATGTTAGTATGGCTAAAGAAGCTTTAAGAGTACTAGCAATGGCATATAAAGAACTAGACCATGAACCAACAGATGAAGAAATGAAAAATATAGAAAATAATTTAATATATGTTGGAATGGTTGGAATGATAGACCCACCAAGAGAAGAAGTAAAAGTAGCAGTAGAAAAATGTAAAACAGCAGGAATAAAAACAGTAATGATTACAGGTGATCACAAAATAACAGCTGTAGCAATTGCAAAAGCATTAGGAATACTTGAAAATGAAGAAGAAGCAATAACAGGTAACGAACTTGAAGAAATGTCAGATGAAGATTTAACAAAAAACATTAGAAAATATTCAGTATATGCAAGAGTATCACCAGAGCATAAAGTTAGAATAGTAAAGGCATGGCAAGCAAATGGTGAAATTGTAGCAATGACAGGAGATGGTGTAAACGATGCACCAGCATTAAAAACAGCAGATATTGGTTGTGCAATGGGGATTGTTGGTACAGACGTTTCTAAAGAAGCAGCAGATGTAATTTTAACAGACGACAATTTTGCAACTATCGTATCTTCTGTAGAAGAAGGAAGACGTATTTATGACAATATATTAAAAGCAATACAATTTTTACTTTCTAGTAATGTTGGTGAAATAATAGTATTATTCCTTGCAATTCTTTTAACACCATGGCTTGGAAGCACATTTGGAATAGATATCGGTTTAATAGAAGTATTACTTCCAATTCATATATTATGGGTTAACCTAGTAACAGATTCACTTCCAGCATTAGCTTTAGCAGTAGACCCAGCTGAAGATGATGTAATGAAAAGAAAACCTAATAAGCAAAAAGGTATATTTACAAAAGGAATGAGCTTTAGAGTAGTATACCAAGGTATTATGATTGGTTTACTTACACTTGCAGCATTTATAATAGGACTTGCAACACCAGAAGAAAACTTACCAAAAATGGTAAGAGTAGAAGGAACATTATATAGTGTAGAAGAAGTAGAAAATTTAGACGAAGCTCTAGCAAATGGAGCCAAATATGTAGAACCACAAGAAGTAAAAGTAGAAATAGGTCAAACAATGGCGTTTATAGTATTAGCATTTTCAGAACTTGTACATGTATTTAATATTAGAAATAATAAAAAATCTATATTTAAAACACATCCATTTAACAACAAAATGCTATTGTTAGCAATAGGTGGTTCAGCAGCATTAATGCTTGTAATATTACTAGTACCAGCATTAAGACACATATTTAGTATACCAATTTTACCTATGAGTAACTTAATAGAAACAATATTCTTAATACTAGCACCACTAGTAATAGTAGAAATATTCAAATTATTAAAAATAAATACATCAAAAGAAGAAGCATAACATACCAACCGGGATTAGAGGTAAGTCATTAAAATCCCGGTTGAATTTTTGGAAAAATTAATATATAATGTGTTAAATACAATTATTAGGTGAGCGAAGATGACATTAGATTTAATAGAAATAAAACCAAGATTAAATATAAAAAAAGTGATAATAATTACAATCTCTATTATATTAATTATAGTAATTGTGTCTGTAGCATCATTTTTCGGAATACGCAGTTATAATAATAAATTAAGTATAATTGAACAAAAAATATCTCAGAAAAGTGTACCAGAGCACAAATTATTTTATTCAGATGAAGTAAAAAAGAATGAAATAGTTAATAGAGTAGCGAATATATATAATTCAAATTATAAAAGAGTATTTTTAACATTTGATGATGGACCATCTAAGTCTGTTACAATTCCAATTTTAGATATATTAAAAGAAAATAATGTAAAAGCTACATTTTTTGTTTTAGGAAGTAATGCAGAAAGATATCCAGAAATAGTAAGAAGAGCATATCAAGAAGGACATTATATAGCTAATCATAGTTTTACACATGTATATGCTAATATATATGCATCACCACAAAACGTCCTAGATGAGTATAATAGAACAGAAATTGCTATAAAAAATGCAATAGGAAATCAAAATTATAATTCTAGACTATTTAGATTTCCAGGAGGAACAGTAGGTGGAAAATATGCTAATGTAAAAAAAGATGCTGTTAATTTGCTAAGTCAAAATAATGTTGCACATTTGGATTGGAATGCACTAACAGCAGATGCGGCAGGCTTAGATAGTGCGGATGAAATGCTAAATTATGTGGAAAAAACCATAGGAAATAAAAATAGTGTAGTAATTTTAATGCATGATACAGGTATAAAAAAAGGAACATCTGAACTTTTACCACGATTGATACAAATGTTAAAGGAAAAAGGTTATGTTTTCGAAAATATTTATGATTTATTAGAATAAAAAAACGAATACAAAATTTTTTATAAAAAATTTTGTATTCGTTTTTTGCATAGTAGGGAATTATAGCGCATCTTATATTTTCTTAGAATTTATACTTGCTAGAAAATCTTAGGAGCACTTTTATGTTTATCGTAAGAATATAATTGCATGAGTTATTTTTCCATCTAAACTTTTTACAATTACTTTATGAGTATTTTCTTCAAAAGTATAGTAACATTTTACTTGTTCGTGAAGTCGAATTTGCTTTTTATAAGATATTTCAAAATAATTAAACATATTGTTATAAACATCTTCTGGTAATACTTCATAAGCCATATCTAAGTAATATAAATTATGCATATGGTTATTTAAATCAATTTGAGAACGACTAACAGTATATGTACAAGAAGAAGTATAATTTTCAGAAACATTTAATTTTTTTAGTAAACTTTCTTCTTCAGGAAGTGCATTTTTTGTATCAGGTTTATATAAAGCGATTACTTCTTCGGGAATAGGTTTTAACCTTCCAGTAGTTGTATCAATTAAAACCCATTTAGAAGTCGCAATAATAACTAGTTCGTTATTACTATTATACACTTCAAAGTCACGATAAGTAGAAAACTTTTCTGTGTTTTTTGCCCATGTTACAATGTGCAATTTATCGCCATAAACAGGTCTTTTTAATACTTGTACTTTCCAACCAAGTAATACCCAAGATGAGTGTGTTAAAGGTATGCTATTAAGCCCAAAGTTAATGCTATCTGAATGATAGGAACCGATGTTTTCTAAAAAAGCTAATATAGATTTATTACTCAGAAAATTAGGATTTTCTATATCTCGTAATCCAATTTCAAAATCGTGTTCAAAAAAAGCCATTTTAAAGCCTCCTTATAATTTTGTGAATTTGTAGTATTTTAACATATAAAAAATAAAATTACAATTGTACTGGGTAGTACAGAAACGGGAAAAATTATTTACAAAATTTAATTATTGTGACATAATAGTAAAAGTATAGGAGTGAGATAATTATGAGAATATTAAGAGATTTTAAAATGCCAGATTTTAAATTTCCTAAAATGAAAATGGAAGGTATGGAAGACATTGAAGAAATGCAAATTAATTATGATCAAATAGAAAAAATGAAAGATAAAAAGTTTAAAAATAAGTTTTATGAAGAAACTCATTACACAGATGTAAAAGAGATTTTTAAAAGATCTATAGAAAAATATAAAAATAACATTTATATTTTAGAAAGACCAGGACATGACCATAAGGCTAAATTTGAAGAATTTACTTATGAAAGATTTGGTAATGATGTTATTAATTTAGGAACTGGTCTTATAAAGCATTTAAACTTAAAAGGTGAAAGAATTATAATAATAGGTGAAAACACATATTATTGGTATGTATCTTACTTTTCTATTTTATGTGGTGCAGGAATTGCTGTTCCAGTAGATAAAGAATTACCAAACAACGAAATAGAAAATGTAATAAAACGTTCACGTGCATCTGCTGTAATCTTTTCTAAAAAGAAAAAAGATGCAATAGATAAAATAAAAGATAATCTTCCAATGGTTAAATATTTTATCGAAATGAATAGTGAAGCAAATTTACAAGGTAGAGATATAGGAATACAAAAAGTAATAGAAGAGGGTAAGAAAATAACAGACTCAGGAAATACAGAATATATGGATATAGAAATAGACCCAGAAGAATTTAAATTTTTAATATTTACTTCTGGAACTACTTCACAAGCAAAAGGTGTTATGTTATGCCACAGAAACTTAGCTGAAAATGTAAACGCAGTTTCAAAATATGTAAAAATATATGAAAGTGATAGATTTTTTTCTGTATTACCACTTCATCATACATATGAATCTTCAATTGGAGCTTTACTGCCATTTGCAAATGGCTCTTCAGTTACCGTTTGTGGTGGATTAAGATATATTGTTCCAGATATGCAAGAAGCAAAGCCAACTGCAATGCTTGCTGTTCCATTGTTAGTAGAAAACTTATACAAAAAAATTAATCAAACTATAGAAAAAAGTGGAAAAGCAGGACTTGTAAATTCTATGATACATGTAACAAATGCTTTAAAAGGTGTTGGAATAGACATAAAAAGAAAAGTATTTAAAGAAATATATGACAATTTAGGTGGGAATATGAGAATAATAGTTTCTGCTGCAGCACCAATAGATAAAAAAATAGGAAGATGGGTTCAAGATATAGGAATAGAATTTTTACAGGGATATGGTTTAACAGAAACAGCTCCTATTGCAGCACTTACACCAGAATGTGATCCAAGAGTAGGCTCTGTAGGTATTCCAGTAAATTGTGCTCAAATAAAAATACATAATCCAAATGAAAATGGCGAAGGAGAAATTTGGATAAAGAGTAAAACATTAATGCTTGGTTATTATGAAGATGAAGAAGCAACAAAAGAAGTAGTATATGATGGCTGGTTTAATTCTGGAGATATTGGATATCAAGATAAAGATGGATATGTATATGTTACAGGAAGAAGCAAAAATGTTATAGTAACACAAAACGGAAAAAATATTTACCCAGAAGAAATAGAGCTTTTATTATCAAAGATACCAGAAATTGCGGAATGTATGGTATATGGTAAAGAAGTAGAAGGTGAAAAAGAACTAATAATTTCTGTAAAAGTAATACCAAACAATGAAGAAATAGAAAGATTACATGGAAAAGACTTAAAAGAAGAAGAAATACACAAAATAATTTGGAACAAAATAAAAGAAGTAAATAAAAGTTTAACATCATATAAAGCAATAAAAAATCTAGAATTAAAACATGACGAATTTGCTAAAACAACAACAATGAAAATAAAAAGATATGTAGAACTTCAAAAAGATAAGACAAAAGAATAAAACATAGTTTAAAGGAATATCAAATATAAGATACTAAAACAACTACTATGAATATAAGACCAAAGAGTAAAGTATAATTTAAAGAAAGTAGAAGACAAAATGAAAAAGAGAGTACTATTTATATCTAGCACAGGTGGACATTTTAATGAACTTATGCAGTTAAAGCCAATGTTTAAAAAATATGATTACCATATAATTACCGAAAAAGACAAATTTACAGAAGGTTTTAAAAAAGAATATGGAAAAAAGATTTCATATATGTTATATGCTACAAGGACACATCCACTTGTGTACCCATTTAAATTTTTATGGAATTGTATATTAACAGTAATTTATTTTATAAAAATTAGACCTAAATACATAGTAACAACTGGAACACATAATGCAGGTCCAATGTGCGTATTAGGCAAAATATTCGGAAGTAAAATTATATATATAGAAACATTTGCAAATAGAAATTCTAAAACATCAACAGGAAAATTAGTTTATAAATTTGCAGATTTATTTATAGTGCAATGGGAAGAAATGTTAAAACTATACCCAAAAGCAAAATTAGGAGGTTCAATATATTGATTTTAATATTATTAGGAACACAAGATAATAGTTTTCATAGATTACTAGAAGAAGTGCAAAGACTAATAGATAAAAAAGTAATAACAGAGAAAGTTATTGTTCAAGCAGGTAGAACTAAATATGCGTCAAAAGATATGGAAATACATAGTTTAATGCCAGAAGAAAAGCTTGCAGAACTAATGAAAAAGTCAGACTTAGTAATAACACATGGTGGGGTTGGTTCTATAGTTATGGCACTAAAAATGGGAAAAAAAGTTATTGCAGTACCACGTTTAAGTGAATTTGGAGAACACATAAATGACCACCAAATTCAAATAATAGATTCTTTTAATAGTCAAGAATTTTTAATAGGTATAACTGAACTAAAAGATTTAGAAGAAGCATTAGAAAGAGCAAAAGAATTTCAGCCTAAAAAATTTGAAAGTAAAACAGAACATATGATAAATTTAATTGAAGATTTTATAGATAATAATTAAAAATTACATAAACTAGTATATAACAAAGAAGTTAATTATATAAAAAAGAAAATATAAAGCTTAAGGAAAAATAAAACGCCTTAAGCTTTAATTTGATTGACACACAAGCAGTTTTAATATACAATGACATAAGAAAAAATAGCAGAAATAAGGAGAAAATAGTATGAAAAAATAAAAATTCCATAACTATGTGTAGCCTTGCGAGTGAAGAGGGAAAGGAATGAAATTTAGTATGAAAAAAATATTATTTGCAGCATATAATTTAGACCTAGGTGGAATAGAAACATCGCTTGTAACTCTTACAAATTTTTTGCTAGAAAAAGGTTATGAAATAACAATTGCTTTAGAAAAAAAAGAGGGAGTTTTTTTAGACAAAATTTCTCCAAATATAAATATAATAGAATATGCACCATCAAATGAAAAGAATGTAATTAAACGAAAAATAAGTAATTTAATAAAAAGATATAAATTTATAAAAAAATACAAAAATAAATTTGATTTTTCAGCAAGTTTTGCAACATATTCAATACCATCAAGCTTTATAGCAAGAACATGCTCAAAGAATAATGCTATATGGGGACATGCTGATTATCTATCTTTATACAATAATAATATAGAAGAAATGAAAGAATTTTTTAATAAAAGGAAAATATCAAAATTTAAAAATATTGTGTTTGTTTCAGAGGAAGGAAAAGAAAGCTTTATAAAAGTTTTTCCAAAATTAAAGGATAGAGTTTGCGTATGTAATAATTTAATAAATTATAAACGAATATTAAATAAAGCTGAAGAAACTATAAATGATTTGAAAAAAGAAAATGTAGTTACATTTTTAAATGTTGGAAGACATGATGAAAAACAAAAGAGGTTAACAAGAATAATTTGTTCAGCAGAAAAACTAAAAAAAGATAATAAAAAATTTAGGATAATATTGATAGGAGATGGGCCAGATACAGAGCTTTACAGAAAACAAGTAAAAGAAAAAAAATTAGAAAAAGAAATTATTTTCTTAGGAAGAAAGAAAAATCCATATCCATATTTTAAGTTAGCAGATTGTGTAGTATTATCTTCAGATTATGAAGGTTATCCAGTAGTATATTTAGAATCTTTTGTAATGCAAAAGCCAATTATAACTACAAATGTTTCAGATTCTGAGCAGATAGAAGGCCATGGAATAGTTGTAGAAAAAGATGAAAACGAAATTTATAAAGCTATGAAACAATACATAGAAAAAGGTTACGAAATAACCAAGAAATTTGATTCAGAAGAATATAACAATAAAATATATGAAACATTAAAAACGCTTTTATAGAAATGGAGAATAAATGAAAAAGATTAGTGTTGTTATTCCGGTATATAATACGGAAAAATATTTAAAAAGATGTTTTGATTCGGTAATAGAACAAAATTATCCAAATTTAGAGTTGGTAATTATTAATGATGGAAGTAAGGATAATTCTGAAATTATTATTAAAGAATATAAAGATAAGTACCCAAATTTAATTAGTTATTATAAAAAAGAAAACACTGGTGTTGCTGATACTAGGAATTTTGGAATAGAAAAAGCTACTGGTGATTATATAATGTTTTTAGATTCGGATGATTATATTGATAAAGCCTTATTTAAAAACTTGGAAAATTATATTAATAATGAAGTAGAATTAATAAAATTTAAATTGCAAAGAGTGGATGATTCTGGGAAAACTTTAGAAATAGTACCAGGTGCAACATTCGAAACAAAAACAGGAGAAGAAGGGTTTAATGACTTATATTCAACAGATGTATTATTAGATTCTCCTTGTGTATATTTAATAAAAAAAGATATATTTGTAAGAAATGATTTGAAGTTTGCGATTGGAACAGAACATGAAGATTTTGGATTAATTCCTTTTATTGTTGTACTTGCTAAAACAATTGCTTCTATAAATTTTTATGGTTACTATTATGTTCAAAGTGATAATAGCATAACAAGAAATGAAGACTATAATAAGACTATAAAAAAAGCATATGATGCTTTAAAACATTATGATAATGCTATTAAATTAATTAATGAATTTAATCTTAATAAAAGAACAAAACAGAACTTAAGAATTTATTATACTAATGCAATAATATTAAAAACAAAGGAATTACATGAAAAAGAGCAAGAAGAATTTATTAAAGAAATACAACAAAGAAAAATGGTAAAAAATATAAAAATAAGAAATTTAAAACAATTAATAAAAAGAATTATGCTATGTATAAACATTAAATGGTATTTACAGACGAAATAGAAAATATTAAAAATAACTAGAAAAAGTAAATATAAATTAAAAGTATAGGTTCATTATACCAATTTTGTACAAAAGATTGCTTTATACTATGCTATCCCTTTATCGAAACGAAAGGAATGAATTATAAAAATGAAAAAAGTTAGCGTTATAGTTCCATTTTACAATGTGGAAGAATATATAGAAAGATCAATAAAATCATTACTAGAACAATCATTAGAAGAAATAGAAATAATTTTAGTAAATGACCGGAAGTAAAGATGGGTCAGAAGAAATAGCAAAAGAGTATAGAAGAAAATACCCAACTAAAATAGTATATTTAGAAAAAGAAAACGGAGGATTATCTGATGCAAGAAATTATGCATTGCCATATGCTACAGGGGAATATATTGCATTTTTAGACTCTGATGATTATGTAGAAGAAGAAATGTATGAAGAAATGTATGAAACTGCTAAAATAGATAAAGCAGATGTTGTAGAATGTGACTACTTATGGGAATATCCAGAAGAAACAATAGAAAGTAAAGGAAGAGCATATAAAGATAGGAAAGACATGATATTAAATGCAAGAGTAGTAGCATGGAATAAACTAATAAAAAGAGAATTATTAGAAAAAACAAAAATTAAATTTCCAGTAGGGTTAAGATATGAAGATGTAGAATTTTTTTATAAATTAGTACCATATATAAATACTATATCAATAGTAAAGAAGCCATTTATACATTATGTGCAACGTGATAATTCTATTTCTAACACACAAACAGTTAAAACAACCGAAATAATAGATGTGTTAGACAATGTACTAGAATTTTACAAAGAAAACAACATATACGAAAAATATAAAAATGAGTTAGAATACAATTATGCAAGGTATTTACTATGTAGTTCTATGATTAGAATGATAATGATTGAAAACAAAGAAGAAAGAAATGAAGCTATAAGCTATGCTTGGGAAAAATTAAACAAAACATTTCCAAAATGGAAAGAAAATGAGTATTTAAAAGAAAAAGGGTTAAAAAATAAATATATGAAAAGTGTAAATGAAAAAACATTAAAAGTATACGAAAAATTAGGGAGAATAAAGTTTATACGAAAAAAAATACAAAGAAAATTTGCATAAAATTTTAAAACATTACAAAAAAATATATATTTATTATTTAAGGAGCAACTATGAAAAAAGATTCAGTAAAAATAGAAAAAAAGAAAATAAATACCAAAAATTTAATGGAAAATTTATTAGTAATATTTTTAATACTATGTCCAATTTTTGATATAGTAAGTTTTGTATTTAGAAACACATTTAATACAAGTATGTCACCTTCTACAATATTAAGGCCACTAATTCCATTAATAGTATTTATAGACATATTTATAAAGAGCAAGAATAAATTAAAGATATTTATTATAACAGTAATTTATGGAATTTATGCATTAGTACATTTATTGCTATTTAATACAGTAAATACAGGTTTTAGTTATAGTAATGTAGTGCACGAAATGCAATATGTAATGAATTATACATTTACAATAATAATCTTATTTATTTATATTTGCACTTTTAAAGATAAAGATAAGGGAAAGCTACAAAAAGGAGTGATTTCCGCAGTATCAATTTATATTGCATCAATAATATTATCACTTATAACTAATACATCATCTTCTACATATATAGAAGAAGGAACTGGAATAAAAGGTTGGTTTGAATCAGGAAACAGCATTAGTGCAATTTTAGTTTTATCTTTATTTGTATTATTAAGCAATGGAAATAAAAATTATAAAAAGATAATTATAGGTGAAATAATTATACTTGGAATATTCTTATGTCTGCTAATAGGAACGAGAGTAGGATTATTAGGATTTATAATTGCATTATTATCATTTGTTTTTGCAGAAATAATTGGAAAGATAATTAAAAATTCAAAGATAAACAAGAAAATAATAATTGGTGGAATTTCTGCAATAGTTGTAGTTTTAATTATAGTTACAGCGGTAGGCTCAAATACGATAGAAAGAAGAAAACATCTAAAAGAAATAGAGTCAAATATTGTAGATAAAACAACAAACCAAGAAGCACATATTACAGGTAGCCTAATGGAGATTAAAGAAAAAATAGATAATGGACAAATAGAAGATACATATATGAATGAAGCTCAAAAGAAATCTCTGTTAGAATTATATGATATAGCAAACAAGCTAGAAATAACCAATAACGACCAACGTATGCAACAATTAATTTATAACGCACTATTAGTAAAGAACCAAGCAAACCCATTACTTATAATATTTGGAAATGGTTATATGAACCAATACAGAGAATTAGTGCTAGAAATGGACATACCAGCATTTTTATTTAATTTTGGAATATTAGGATTTTTACTATATTTGGGACCATTCCTTGCAATTTTTGTGTATGGAATATATTTTGGAATAAGAAAAATAAAGAAAATAGACACAGAATATATAATGTATATTTTAGGAATAGGAATGGCATTTGCAATATCTGTATTTTCGGGATATGTATTTTTTAATATGTCTACAGTTACATTTATAGCAGTTATATGTGCTTTATTAATAAACAAAATTTGTACAATAAAAAAGAGTATGAATATTTAAATTATAACTAGAAAATTTTAGAGTATAAATATATTTATAGGAGAATACTATGAAGAAAATATTATTTGGTATAACAAGTCTTACCTTAGGTGGTGCAGAGAAAGTTTTAGTCGATTTAGCAAATGAACTAAGTAAAAAATATGATGTTACAATTTTTACAATATATGCTAAAGGAGAATTTGAAAAAAAATTAAGTCCAAATGTTAAATTAAAAACTATTTATAATTTTCAGTTTAACGATATGTCTAATATTAAGAAAAAAATAACAGCACTAAAATTATTATTATTTAAAAAGTATTTTTATAATAAATATGTGAAAAAAGATTACAATATAGAAATAGCCTTTTTAGAAGGACCAATTACTAGATTATTTGGGGTAAAAAATAAAAATACAAGAAAAATAGCTTGGGTGCATAACGATATAACAAAAGTATTTGGAAATGATATTAAAGCAAAAATAAAAATTGCAATAGACAAAAAAACATATGGTAAATATCAAACATTAGTATTTGTAAGCAAAGACAATAAAGAAAAATTTACAGAAATATATAAAGATGTAAGAAATGAATACTTAGAGCCAGTTCATAAAAGAGTTATTTACAATTATATAAATCCTAAAAATGTAGAAGAAGGAGCAAAAGAAGTTATAGAAGAGAAATTACCAAATAATGAAGTTACATTTCTTACAGTAGCAAGACTTACAAAGCAGAAGGCAATAGATAGAATAATTCGAGTTCATAAAAAACTAATTTCTAAAGGATTTAAACATGAATTTTACGTAATAGGAGATGGACCAGAGAGAGAAAATTTAGAAAAGCAAATATCAAACTTAAAAGTAGAAAATACATTTCATCTTCTAGGAAAAAAAGAAAATCCATACCCATATATGAGACAAGCAAAATTTTTCTGTTTGCTTTCAGAATTTGAAGGTTATGGAATGGTTATAGAAGAAGCTAAAATATTAAATAAGCCAATAATAATAACAGATACAGCAGCAAGAGAAGCTTTGCAAAATTACGAAAATTCTGTAATTGTTAAAAACAATGAAGAAGCAATATATACAAACCTTAAGGAAATAATACAAAAGAAAAAAGAAAGTTTTTCAGACAAAAAAGAAAAATATGACAATAGTAAAATAATAACTAGATTAGAAAAAATGTTAGAAGAAGAAGTAAACACTATAGATATATAAATTGCAAATAAAAAGCTAGAATTTGCTATAATTTTATAGAGATAGATTTTATATAAAAAATTTAACTCTATAAAAGGCACACAATAAAATATAGAAAATGCGAGGCACAATTATGAAACTATCAATATTAACAGCAACTTACAATAGAGCTAATTTACTAAAAAGACTTTATGAAAGTATATTAATAAATTTAAAAGTAGGAATAGAAGTAGAATGGCTAATAATGGATGATGGATCTAGTGATGAAACAGAAACTGTTGTTAGTAAAATAAGAGATGAAAACAAAATACATGTAATGTATCTAAAACAAGTGAATCAAGGAAAAATGGCAGCAATAAATCATTTAATGGAATATGCAAGAGGTGATTTAATAATAGAATGTGATTCTGACGATTACTTTGCAGAAAATGCATTTTTGTATATAAAAGACGCATACGAAGAATCTAGATATGAAAAAGACTTATATGCATTATGCTTTTTAAAATATGACCAAAATGGAAATAACATAGGAAATGATTTTAAAGAAAAAAAGACAACAATGTTTGATTTATATTTTAAACAACAAGAAGATGGTGAAAAAGCAGTTGCATTTTTTAAAGATAGAAGAAAAGGATATAGTTATGAACTAGAAGGAGAAGAAAAATTTATAACAGAAGCTAGAATGTACCACAAGATGGACTTAAAATATAAAATAAAATGTTATAACGA
>CATZPY010000003.1 GCA_958422985.1 uncultured Clostridium sp. | reverse complement strand
TGCTTTAACACATCTTATGGTCAAAAAATTTATAAATATGAATATTAAACCAAAAAATGCTATTGATTTAGGTTGTGGCGCAGGTAGAGATACAATATATTTAATAAAAAACGGATGGAAAGTGTTATCAATAGATAAAGAAGATAATAGAGAAATTATAGCTAGCAAGTTAGATAATGAAGAAATAGAAATGTTTGATTTTAGATGTCTAAACTTTGAAAATATAGAATTAGAGAATAATAATTTACTAGTAGCTAATTTTAGTATTCCATTTTGTAATAAAGGTTATTTTAATGATTTTTGGAATAAAATATCTAATAGTATTTTTAAAGACGGATATTTCGTTGGAAATTTTTTTGGATTAAATGATTCATGGGCAAAAACAAAGAAAGAAATGGTATTTTTATCCAAAGATCAAGTTTTAAAATTATTTAAAGATTCGTTTAAAATAATAGAATTTAATGAAGTTGATAAAAACGGAAAAACAGGTTTGGGGAAGATGAAACATTGGCATATTTATAATGTTATTGCAAAAAAAATAATATAATCTTAATTTTCTAATTATCTAAACTAATTAGAAAATCATAAAGGTGAAATTATGTCAAAAAAATCATTTTTTAGTCTGAATTAAAAAATATTATAAAAATTTATTAATATAAATACTATAATAAGCGTATTGCACAAAATATATGCCAATGATATAATAAAAAAAGTAAATAATAATTTATAAGGAAAAAATTATTAAAAAATGACAATAGCTTGGAATATGATAATAAAAAATGCAAAATTATATTGTGAGCAAACATTGGTTGAAAACATGGGTGATAATATGAAGAAATTAAATTTAATAGTTGTATTTAACAAAGAATTAGATAAAGTACTATTTTGTATAAGAGCAAAAGAACCATACAAAGGAATGTATAATTTTGTTGGGGGAAAAGTTGAAGAAGGTGAATCAAATGATTTTGCAGCATATAGAGAATTATTTGAAGAAACTGGAATAGGCAAAGAAGACATAGAGTTAGAACATTTTATGGACTTAAATTATTTTAAATATGAAAATAACTTGCAGGTTTATTATGGAATATTGAAAAATGATGTTACATTGACAGAAGAAAAAAACAAATTAGAATGGATAGAAATAAATGATGAATTATTAAATATTAAAAAATTCGCGGGAAATTATAACATTCCCCATATAATAACACAAATTAAAGTTTATTTGAAAGAATAAACAACAAAATAAAAACAATAGTATATAAAAAAATAAAGTTTTCAGGAAATTATAAAAAATAATTTATTAAATAGATTACAAGTAAATGTACATAATGATAAACAAAGAAGAACTAAGAAAAAACTTGTAATTTTTTTATGTGAAAAGGAAGGAGAAGAAATGTTATTATCAATAGGACTAATAATTTTAGGATTTGTATTACTTATAAAAGGAGCGGACTTTCTGGTAGAAGGAAGTAGTAATATAGCAAAGAAATTTCATATACCAGAAATAATAATAGGATTAACAATAGTATCAATAGGGACATCAATGCCAGAGTTTTTTGTAAGTACTACATCTAGCATAAATGGATATGCAGATATGTCAATAGGTAATATTATAGGAAGTAATTTATGTAATTTATTGCTAATTTTAGGCTTATCTGCGTTAATAAGACCAATAAAATTTCAAAGAGAAACAAGACTAATAGAAATGCCAATGTGTTTAGCTGTTACAATTATTTTTATGATATTTTGTAATACTTCAGGGGCAATACAAAAAAGTGAAGCAATAGTATTAATTATTTTATTTGTACTATTTATAATATATACTATTATTATGGCAAAAAAAGGAGAACAATTTGACAAAGAAGATACTATTGTAGAAATAAAAACAGATAGCAAAAAAATACCAATAGCAAAAAACATAATATTTATTATATTAGGAATTATTGGACTAAAAGTTGGTGGAGATTTAACAGTAGATAATGCGTTAGTAATTGCAAGACAATTTAATGTAAGTGAAAAAGTAATAGGTTTAACAATACTTGCAATAGGTACAAGCTTGCCAGAATTAGTAACAAGTGTTACAGCAGCAATAAAAGGAAATAGTGATATTGCTATAGGTAATATTATAGGATCAAATATATTTAATATATTATTTATAATTGGAACTTCAGCAGTAATTTCTCCTTTGGCATATAATTTTACGTATAATATACAAATGGTAATATTGATAATTGCAATATTAGTATTATCCTTATTTCCAGTAATACCTCCTAAAAATGAAATGAGTAGAATGAATGGAGCGATATATTTAATATTATATGCAATATATATGGCAATTCTATTTATAGTGTAGAAAGAATATATTAATATAATTGTTAAAATTGTTCTAAAAAAATCACCAGCAAAATGAAAATTTTGCTGGTGATTTTTGGGCTTAATTATTGTATGTGTTATAATAATAAGCCTCTACAATTTTTATAAACTGTGTGTTTGTTGGAGCTCTGGTAAAACCTTCAAAGCGTTCAAAAATTCTTTTATAAAGAGGAGTTTTCGTTCTAAAGGCGGCTTCTTTAGCAGAACGCAATTCTCTTTCAGAAAAACCGTTTTCCTCGAGAACTTTATAAAACTGCTTTCCAGGTGATACATTATTTACATGGTAATATTCAATAGCAAATAGTGTACATTCTAAACCTTTACCCCAACGAGTTTTTCCAACTCCTAAGTTTATTAAATATTGCTTTAAAGATATTTCGACAGGAGGAAGGTTAAGTTCAGCTTTTAACTCGTCTAACCTAGCATTTACTTCCAATTCAACCTGTTCTTTTAACCGAGCTGCTACTTCCAATTCAACTTGTTCTTTTACAAGCTTTTTTATGTGCTCTTTTAATTTTAATTCATTTGCCTTATTCATAAATAGAGCCTCCTTTTAGTATTATCAACAGTTGTACATACAAATATTATACAATTAATTTACATAAAGTTCAACGGTAACAATAAAAATCTACTAAAACTTTTATATTTGAACGCTAAAAAATTTACAAAAAGTTTACACTAAAATAAGTTATTTGTGATACAATAGAAACATTATTAAAAACTTTAGCAAATTTACTACTAACATGGAATATTTGCATTAAATTAATAAATATTATAAAAATTTTAGGAGGCAAAAATGATAAAAGCAGCACTAATATTAGAAGGTGGGGCACTAAGAGGCATGTATACTTCTGGTGTATTAGATACATTTTTAAAGCATAATATAGAATTTGAATGTGTAGCAGGTGTTTCAGCAGGAGCTTTAAATGCAATGAGCTATATATCAAAACAAGAGGGAAGATCTGCAAAAATAAATTTAGAATATTGTGATGATCCAAAATATATAGGAAGAAAAGCTATTAAAAAAAATAAGGGAATAATTGGTTATGACTATTTGTTTGGAGATATTTCAGAAAATAAAGTTCCTTTTGATTTTAAGGCGTTTGAAGACACAAAACAAAGGTTTATAATAGTTACAACTAATTGCGAAAAAGCAGAAACAGAGTATTTAGAAAAAAGCAATTGTAACAACTTATTTAAAGCAGCACAAGCCTCTTCTAGTATGCCACTTGCTTCAGCCATGGTAGAAATAAACGAAAATCATTACCTAGATGGCGCAGTAACAGATAGTATACCTGTAAAGTGGGCTTTAAAAGAAGGTTATAATAAAATTGTTGTGGTATTAACAAGGGATAAAAACTATAGAAAACCAATAACATCAAATAAAATGAAAAAATTATATAAAATTGCATATCATAAATATCCAAAATTAATAAATAAATTAAATACTATGCCAGAAAGATATAATAAATTACAAGATGATTTAATAGAATTAGAAAAAGATGGCAAGATTTTTATAATAAGGCCAGAAAAAGAAGTGAATGTAGAGCGTCTAGAAAAAGATAAAACAAAGCTAGAAAATTTATATAAAGAGGGAATTGCTGAAACAGAAGCAAAATTAGAAGAATTAAAAAAATATTTAGATATTTGTTAGGAGAGTTATGGAAAGAACGAAATTAAGAGATAGAATTCTTCCAAATTATACAAAGGGAGAAGAAATTTTTAATATGACATCACATATTGTTGGTGGAGTACTAGGTGTAGTTGCACTAGTCTTATGTATAGTGTTTGCATCAATAAATGGAAATGTATATGGCATAGTAAGTGGTTCTATATATGGGGTTACAATGATAATTTTGTATACTATGTCTAGTATATACCATGGTCTAAACCCAAAAAGAAAGGCGAAAAAAGTTTTCCAAATACTAGACCATTGTTCAATCTACTTACTAATTGCAGGTTCGTATACGCCATTTGCATTATGTACATTTAGGGAATATAATCCTGCTCTTGGCTGGAGCATATTTGGAGTTATTTGGTTTATGGCAATAATAGGGATTATTTTAAATTCTATCGATATAAAAAAGTTTAAAGTATTTTCTATAATTTGCTATTTAGTGATGGGTTGGTGTATTATATTTAAAATAAATTTGTTACCAAGTTTACTTGGAACCGCTCGGATTTGTACTATTATTACTAGGAGGATTAGCTTATACAATAGGAGCAGTGCTTTATGCCTTAGGTAAAAAACATAAATATATGCATTCAATTTTTCATTTATTTATATTATTAGGTAGTTTACTACAATTTTTTACAATATTATTATATGTTATGTAGGAGGATAAAGATGAACGAATATATGAAATTAGCAAAAGAACAAGCAAATAAAGGAATGAGAAATTTAGAAGGAGGTCCATTTGGTGCTGTTATAACAGATAAAGAAGGAAATATTATTTCAATAGCTAATAACCAAGTAATAAAAAATAATGATCCAACAGCACATGCAGAGGTTCAAGCTATACGAAAAGCTTGTAAAAAATTAAATACGCATGATTTATCTGGATACATTTTGTATACATCTTGTGAGCCATGTCCAATGTGTTTATCTGCAATTATTTGGGCTAATATTAAAGAAGTATATTTTGCTTGCACAAGAAAAGACGCTGGAAATATAGGTTTTAGAGATGATGCTATATATGAATTTTTAGAAACAAATAATAAAAATTTATTAGATGAAAAACAAATAGATAGAGAAGAATGTATACAACTATTTGAAGAATACAAAAAATTAAATGGAGAAATATATTAATACGATTTAAGCTCACAGTCTTGTGAGCTTTTTTGTATATATGAAAAATTAATACAATATTAATAAAATATAAAAACTATATTAATTATTATATGTTACTTTATAGTAAATTGAGGTGATATATTATGAAAAGAAAAGATGTTTTTAAACTTTTATTAGTAATGTTTTGGGTTTTTATAATAGGAAGTATAATAGGATATATAGTAGAAACAATAGTAGCAATTGTACAAAATGGTCATTTTACTTCCAGACAAGGTTTATTGTATGGACCTTTAATACCAGTTTATGGAGCAGGGCTAGTTATATATTATTTAGTTATTTCTAAAATAAAAGATGAAAGTAATTTAAAAATATTTTTAGTGACAATGCTTTTAGGTGGAATTGTAGAATACCTATTTTCTTTCTTTCAAGAAAAATTCTTTGGTACAGTTTCTTGGGATTATAGTAATTTATGGTTTAATATAAATGGTAGAACAAGTTTGTTACATTGTTTATATTGGGGAACAGGAGGAGTTCTGTTTGTAAAATATATTTATCCAATTATTGAAAAGTTAATTAATAAGATAGATATGCTTGCATTAAAACAAATAACATTAATATTAATGGTATTATTATTTTTTGACATAGGAATTTCATGTATTGCAGCTAATAGACAACAAGAAAGAGTTGCAGGAATAGAAGCAGATAGTAATTTAGATAGATTCTGTGATAAGCATTATCCAGATAGTGTAATGGATTATATTTATTCTAACAAAATAGTTAAATGATAATGTCTTGTATTGCTTTTATTCATACTACAAATTTAAACAATATTATACTTTCAATTTAATGAAAAATTAATATAAAACATATAAAGATTTTTTTGTACTCACGGTACAAACGGAGCAAAAATTATTGACCTTTTTTGAAAGTTATATTATTTTTATATAGATTATGTTTAATGCTAGTCTGTTTTACATTTATTAATAAATAAACAAATCTGGCATTTACAATTTTATATAGTCAAAATGAAAACGGAGGAAAACAATAATGAATAAAAATATTTTAGAAGTTACAGACTTAAAAGATATGCTAAATAAAACAAGAAATTTATATGGGGAAAAGATAGGATATAAAGTAAAATTAAATGAAGGTGAGTATGAAACATATACACATAATGAAATAAGAGATATGATAAACTACTTAGGAACAGCTTTAATAAACCTAGGATTAAAAGATAAAAGAATAGCAGTTATAGGAGAAAATAGATATGAATGGGAACTTTCATATTTATCTGTTGTATGTGGTACAGGTATAGTAGTTCCATTAGATAAGTCTTTACCGGCAAATGAATTAGAAGAATTAATAGAAAGATCTGAAGTAGAAGCAATCTTTTATTCTAAGCAATATGAAGAAACTGTAGAAAGAATAAAATATAGTGAAAAGAATAAATTAAAACATTTAATCTCTATGGATTCTAAAAATCATATAGAAGGAATTTACTCACAAAAAGAATTAATTGAGCAAGGAAAAGAATTAGTAGAAAAAGGAGATAGAAGTTTTATTGATGCAAAGATAAATTCAGAGGAAATGAGCATAATGTTATTTACTTCTGGAACAACGTCAAATTCAAAAGTAGTAGCATTATCACATAAAAATATGGTATCAAATGTAATGGATTTTGCGTCTGTATTAGATGTAAATTCAGAAGACAGAATATTATCATTTTTACCATTGCATCATGTTTTTGAATGTACAGTTGGTATGTTATATTCATTATATATAGGTGCAGAAAGAGATTTTTGCCAAGGAATAAGACATATATTAGAAAACTTAAATGAATATAAAACAACTTTTGCAGCTTTTGTACCTGCAATATATGAAAATATGTATAAAAATATTATAAAAAATTTGGAAAAACAAGGTAAGCTTGAAGTTGTAAAAAAACTTATGAACGAAAACAAACATAAAACAATGACAGAGAAAAAAGAAGTTTTTAAAGAGATACATAATATATTTGGTGGAAATATAAAATTATTTATTAGTGGAGCAGCAGCACTAGACCCAGAAGTAGAAGAAGCGTTTAGGGATTGGGGAATTAATTTATGCCAAGGATATGGATTAACAGAAACTTCTCCAGTTATAGGAGTAGAAACAAATGAAAACTTTAGAGTAGGTTCAATAGGAAAGGCTCTTCCACATATAGAAGCAAAAATAGAAGATGCAAACGAAGATGGAATGGGAGAACTTGTTGTAAAAGGACCAAATGTTATGATTGGGTACTATAATGATGAAAAGGCAACTAAAGAAGTCTTAAATAATGGTTGGTTTCGTACAGGTGATTTAGCTAAAATAGATGAAGATGGATATATTTTTATTTGTGGAAGAAAGAAAAGTGTAATTGTTTTAAAAAATGGTAAAAATATATTCCCAGAGGAAATGGAAGCTTTAGTAAATAAAATAGAAGGTGTAAACGAATCTTTTATATTTGGAAAGCAACAATCAGAAGATAAAGAAGATATAAAGATAAATGTAAAAATAATATTTGATAGAGAGATAATAAAAGAAGCATATAAAGTAGAAAAAGATGAAGAAATTTATGATGTATTATTAGATAAAATAAAAGATATAAATCAGATAATGCCAAAGTATAAAGCAATAAGAGGAATAATAATTTCGGAAGAACCCCTATTAAAAACAACAACTAACAAAATAAAAAGACAAGCAAATTTAGAAATAATAGAAAATGGCTACACAAAGATGAAATAATATGATATAATGCTATTGGCTTTTAAGCATAGCTAAGCCTTTAAACAAAATTAAAACAAGTAGAAGGAGGAATTAACAATGTCAGGACATTCAAAATGGCACAATATACAAGCTAAAAAAGGAAAAGCAGATGCAGCAAGAGGAAAAATATTTACAAAATTAGGTAGAGAAATATTAATTGCAGTAAAACAAGGTGGACCAGATCCGGCAGGTAATTCCAAATTAAAAGACGTAATTTCAAAATGTAAGGCAAACAATATGCCAAATGATACAATAAATAATGCAATAAAAAAAGCTTCTGGAGCAACAGATACTTCAAACTACGAAGAAATAACATATGAAGGTTATGGAACAAATGGTGTTGCAGTTATAGTAGAAGCTAGTACAGACAACAGAAACAGAACAGCAGCAGATGTAAGACATGTATTTGACAAAGCTGGTGGTAACCTAGGAACAACAGGTTGTGTATCATACTTATTTAATAAAAAAGGAATTATAGTTATAGATAAAGAAAGTACAAATATGGAAGAAGACGAGTTAATGATGTTAGCATTAGATGCTGGTGCAGAAGACTTTTCTTCAGACGAAAATTGTTACGAAATAACAACAGAGCCTTCAGATTTTTCTGCTGTAAGAGAAGCTTTAGAAGGTGCAAATCTTGAATTTGTAGAAGCAGAAGTACAAATGGTTCCAACAACATATGTTTCTTTAAATGATGAAGATGGAGAGAAAATGCAAAGATTAATAGATAAACTAGAAGATTTAGACGATGTAATGAATGTTTATCACAACTGGGAAGAATAAAGTTTTATAAAAATAGTAATAAATTATAAAAAAAGCACATATATATTAATATATGTGCTTTTTTCTGTTTGATGCGACAGACTATGCTTGTAGGAGCGTAGGCTTTAGCTTTGCAATTTAATTGTAACAATTCATGTATTCTATTAGTAATAGGAAAATGTCAGAAAAAATTATACATATAAAAAATGGATGTCTTAAGAAAGATAAATATAGAAAGGACTAGATATGACATATAATGAAATATTAAAATATTTTCCAAGAAGAATAAGTAGTAGCTTAGAAGAATTATTTAAACAAACAAATTATATTGTAGAAGAAATAAGATTAAGAGCCGAAAGACCTATTATTATAAAACATTCTAAAGGAGAAGAAATTTTAAAAACAACAGTTTCTATAAACGAAATATTAGAAACATTACAACATATTTGTGATAATTCCATTTATACATATCAAAGCCAAATATGTAACGGATTTGTAACCATAAAAGGAGGACATAGAATAGGAATATCGGGGAGTGTAATACAAAATGATGGAAAGATAAACAATATAAATTATATTTCAAATCTTAATTTCAGAATAGCTAGGCAAATAATAGGAGCAAGTAACGAAATATTAAGGTACATATTAAATATTGAAGAAAATAGTATATATAATACATTAATTGCATCTCCACCAGGGGCAGGAAAAACAACAGTTTTAAGAGATATTGTAAGGAGAATTAGTGATGGCATGGAGCAAATTAATTTTAGAGGAAAAACTGTAAGTCTTGTAGATGAAAGGGGAGAGATTGCAGCTATATATAAAGGTGTGCCCCAAAATGATATTGGAATTAGAACAGACGTTATGGATAATGTAGACAAAAGTATTGGTATGAAGCTATTAATAAGATCTATGTCACCAGAAATAATTGTGGCAGACGAAATAGGAAAAGAGGAAGATATAGAAGCTATAAATTATGCAGTTTGCTCTGGAATAAAAGGAATTTTTACAGCACATGGTAGCAATTTAAAAGAACTTAAATTAAACCCATCTATTTCTAAAATAATAAACAAACATATATTCGACAGGATAATATTTTTAAATAAAAATATTAAAGGAAAAGTAGAAACGGTATATACACTAGATAAAATGAATAATGAATATGTAATAATTTAAAATTAGTGTTCTAAAATAAAATATACTGAATATATATATAATAGGTGAAAAAACATGGAAATTTTAAAGATAATTCTTTTAACAGTGGTAATGGCAATGTGCAGTTTTTTAGGAATTATAAAGGCAAATAGATTTAAACTAAGGGTAATAGACTTATGTGAAATAAAAAAAGCTTTAAACTTAATTATAACACAGATGAGATATACATATGAACCATTACCAGAGCTATTTAAAGAAGTTTCAAAAGAATTAAATAAAAATATAGCTAATATTTTTATTACAGCACATACATATATGCATGAATTAAATGCTAAAGAGGCATGGGAAAAATCTGTTGCAGAAAGTAATAGTAATTTTACAAATGAAGATATAAACATTATTAAAGGTTTAGGAAAATTATTAGGAAAAACAGATTTAGAAGGACAACTTATGCAAATAGAGTTAACAACAAAATTATTAGAAGAAAAGATAAAAGAAGCAACAAATTTGCAAAACAAAAATACAAAACTATATAAAACATTAGGAACTACAATAGGACTAGCTATAATGATTATTTTTATATAAGGAGAGAACATTATGGAGATAAATTTATTATTTAAAATAGCAGCAATAGGAATTTTAGTAGCAGTATTATACCAAGTATTAGTACGAGCAGGTAGGGAGGACCAAGCAATGATGACAACACTTGCAGGTTTAATAATAGTGCTAACAATGGTAATAAAAGAGATAAGTACACTATTTACAAGTGTTAAAACCATGTTTAATCTATAGGGATTTGGAGACGGTCCTTAAAATCCCAGTTTATTAGAAAAACTAATTATATGAAAAATAAAAATATATAATGGACTATATGTTTATTATTTAGGGAGAAAAAAATGGATATTGTAAAAATAGTAGGAATTGGCATTATAGCAGTAATTATAATAACTATAATTAAACAATATAAACCAGAGTTTGCTATTTATGTTTCTATTTTGGCGGGAATAATAATTTTTTTTATGGTTTTCGAAAATCTTTCTGGAATAATTGAGCTAATAAATGACTTAACGTTAAAATCTAATGTAAATAGTGATTTTATAAAGATATTGCTTAAAATTACAGGAATAGCATTCTTAGCAGAATTTGCAGTACAAATATGTATGGACTTAGGCGAGTCAGCACTAGCAAACAAAGTTGACTTAGGTGGAAAAGTTATAATAATTTCGCTTTCCATACCAATATTATCTTCACTAATAGAAACAGTTGTACAAATTTTGCCATAAAGGAGCTTTTTATGAAAAAGATTATTATAACAACTATTATTATTTGCATTTTTAGTACAAGTATTTCTATGGCAAGTACAGAAGAAGAACTTATAGATTCACAAATGGATTCATTTAATATTTCTAATTTTATAGATGAAGCAAACAAATATTCTAATGAAGTACTAAAAGATATGGATATTAAAGATTTACTAGATGATGCTATAAAAGGAAAGCTAGATACAAACGAATTAATAAAAAAATGTTTTCCTCTTCTAGGAACAGAAATTAAAGAAGCATTAAAAGTTATGGGGAATATTTTAATAATTGTATTAATACATAGCATATTAAAAAGTGTAAGTGATAATTTAAATAACAAAAGTGTTGCACACATTACATATTATGTTCAATATATTTTAATTGCGACAGTAATAATGAGTAATTTTTCTAGCATTATAACTCTTACTAAAGAAGCAGTAGCGAATATGATTTCATTTATACAATTATTATTTCCTCTTCTAATGACATTAATGCTAGCTTCGGGGAGTGTGGTGTCTGTAAATTTAGTACAACCCATAATATTGTTTATAATAAATTTAATTTCAAATATATTCCAAACAATAATAATACCAATAATTCTAGTAAGTACAGCATTATCAATTATTTCGAGAATATCGGATAGAATACAAATAAACAAATTATCTAAATTTTTAAAATCCAGTTCTATTTGGATAATAGGCATATTACTTACAATATTTGTGGGAGTTTTATCTATAGAAGGAACACTAGGAAGTAGTGTAGATGGTATTACAGCGAAAACAGCGAAGGCTGCCATTTCTAGTTTTATTCCAGTTGTAGGCAAAGTACTAGGAGATGCAGTAGATACAGTTATAGGATGTTCTGCAATACTAAAAAATGCAATTGGAATAGTGGGTGTTATAGTTGTAATTACAATTTGTATTGTACCAATATTAAAACTTGCAATTATAACTGTAATATATCATTTAACATCAGCACTATGCGAACCAATAGCAGATGATAAAATAGTAGGATTAATAGCTCAAATGGCAGATACTTTTAAAATATTATTAGCAATATTATGTTCTATAAGTGTAATGCTAATAATTGGAATAACATTAGTTATTAATATTTCTAATACTGGATTAATGTATAGGTAGGTATAAAAATGATTTCATGGTTTAATGGATGGGCAAAAGGAATTGTCTTGGCAGTTGTTATTGTAACTATTTTAGAAATGATTTTGCCTGATACCAAAAATAAAAAATACATAAAAATTGTAATGGGAGTATATGTTACATTTACAATAATTTCACCAATAATTTCTAAACTTACAGGTAATAATTTTACAATTGATGTTAGTAAATATGATTCTTTTAACAATTCAAACTCTATTCAATCAGTAAATAATATAAAAAGTGTTAATAACCAAAGTATACAGAATTTGTATTTAAATACTATAAAAACAGATATAAAAGAAGAATTAAACATAGAAGGATATACAGCTACCAAAATAGATATAACTGCAGATATAAATATAGAAAAAGAAGAAGCAAAAATATATAGAATTAATTTAGAGCTATATAAGAATGTCGACGAAAATAAGGTAAAGAAAGTAAATAAAGTAGAAATAGGAAAAAGAGAAGAGAAAGAGAAAAATGTATTACTAGAAGAGGAAATACATAAATTAAAAGAAATTATTAGTAAAAAATATGAAATAGAAAAAGAAAAAATTTTCATAAATGGAAAGTAAGGGGGTGGTATATATGTTTAAAGAAAAAATAGAAAAATTTAAAGATAATATGACAAGAAGTGATAACCAAAACAATAAAAGAAAGGTAGAAAACTTAGTTGTTGGAATACTTATTATAATCATAACAGTGATTGCAATTAATACCATCTTAACAGACAACAAAAAGAATAAACAAACTAAACAAAATAATACAGTGGTAAATACAATATCAGAAGAGAAAAGCAATATTAATGGTAACAAATTAGAAGAAAGACTAGAAGGAATTTTAAGTAAAATTAATGGTGTTGGAAATGTAGAAGTATTAATAAATTATTCTGAGAGTGAAGAAATAGTAGCTATGTATAATGAAAATAGAAAGGAAACATCTACACAAGAAGAAGACGAAACAGGAGGTACACGTGTTATAACAGAAAATGATATTAAAAGAGATGTTATTTATAAAGAAGAGGGAGGAGAAAAGACACCTATTACACAAAAAACTGTGATGCCTAAAATAGAAGGAACAATAATAACTGCAGAAGGAGCAGGTGATGCGAATGTAAAAGAGAGCATAATACAAGCAGTATCTGCTGCAACAGGACTTGCATCACACAAAATACAGGTGTTCCAGATGTCAAGTTAATAAAAATTTATTTAAATATATTATAAGGAGAGAATAACATGAATTTAAAAAATGTAAAAAGTAACCAAATCATTTTATTTGTAGTTGCATTAATGCTAGTATCAGCAGGATACCTAAGCTATAGCGTAAGAGAAACGCCTGTTTCTAGCAATATTATTTCTGAAAATGAAGTTTCTAGTATAGGTGATGCAAAATTAGTTTCTAATAACAATGTTATAAGTTCTAACACTTTAAACGAAATAGCTGTAGAAACAAATACAAAACCAAAAACGGATGATTATTTTGCAAGTTCAAGATTAGGAAGGGATACAATGTATTCACAAATGGTAGAAAGCTACCAGAGCTTATTAGATAATCAAAATGTAGGAGAAGAGCAAAAAACAGTAGCAACACAAGAAATAACTAAAATAAACAACATGCAAAATAGTATAATGATTTGTGAAAACTTAATTAAAACTAAAGGAATAGATGATGTTGTAATCTTTGTTAATGATAAGAGTATAAATGTAATTGTAAAATCGGAAAAATTAGAACAAGAAGTAATTGCACAAGTACAAAATATTATAGCAAGAGAGATGAATGCGGAAATCGAAAACATACATATTAGTAATAAATAAAATATACGTAGGAAAAAAGTTGGAGGCTAGAGCCTCTTCTTTTTGTGTAATATAAGAAAACACCTTTATAGTATGAAACTATAAGAAATTAATCGCATAAATTAATACAAAACTCTTGAAATAAAACAATATAATTGATATTATATAATTTACGTAAGGAGGCATATAAATGAAATTAAATATTGTACTAGTAGAACCAGAAATACCACAAAACACAGGTAATATTGTAAGAACTTGTGCAGCAACAGGAGCAAAATTACATTTGGTAGAGCCATTAGGATTTCAAATAACAGACAAATATTTGAAAAGAGCAGGTTTAGATTACTGGGACAAATTAGAAATAGAAAGACATACTTCTTTTGCAGAATTTCTAAAAAAATATGATCCTGAACAAACAAATATGTTTTTTATTACATCTAAAGGAACGCATAGATATGATGAGCCTAAGTACGAAGATATGAATGAAGTATTTTTACTATTTGGAAAAGAAACTAAAGGGTTACCAGAAGATATAATGAAAAAATATATTAATAAAACTATGAGAATTCCAATGATAGATGGAATTAGATGTTTAAATTTATCTAATGCCGTTTCAATATTAGCATACGAGGTAATAAGACATACTAATTTTGCTAATTTTAAAGAAACTAGTGAAAGATTATTGGAAGACTAAGCAAAGGCTTAAATATATATTGGGCTTAAAAGTTATTATTAGGGAGGTTTTTTAAATGATTAAAAAAGTAGCAATTTTAGCAAATGGTGGAGACGTTTCAGGCTTTAATGCTGTAATTAGAGCAATAAAAAAGACTTGTGAAACTAATGGAATTGAATGTTATGGTTATATTGACGGTTACAGAGGTCTTGTAAATAATAACTATATTCGTTTAGACGGAAGTGAAACAGCTTCTGGAATATTAACAAAAGGAGGTTCAATCATAGGATCTTCTACAAATGCTATAGTTTTCCATTATAAAGTAGAACATGAAGATGGAACAGTTACTTATGAAGATTTATCAGATCAATGTGTAAGAAATGTAAAAGAAGCAGGATTTGATTGTGTATTTACACTAGGAGGAGATAGTACACAAAAATCTGCAAGAGATTTATTCTTAAAAGGAATTAACACAATAGGTGTTCCAAAAACAATTGATAATGATGTTGCTTGTACAGATGTTACATTTGGATATAATACAGCTGTTCATGTTGCAACAGAAGCATTAGACAGATTACATACAACAGCAGAAACACATGACAGAATAATGGTATTAGAGGTTATGGGAAGATTTGCAGGTTGGATAGCATTAGAATCTGCAATTTCTGGAGGAGCAGATGTTGCTTTAATACCAGAAATACCATATGACATTAATAAAGCAGCAGAAGCTATTAATAAAAGAAAAGCAAATGGTAAAAAATTCAGCGTTGTAGTTGTTTCAGAAGGGGCACATCCTATAAATGCAGAACAAACAACACACGAAGCAGAAGGAATTGACAACAAAGCAGGAATAAGTGTTAAATTTGGAGGAGAAGGAAATAGAGTTGCAAAACAATTAAAAGAATTAACAGGTTTAGACTCTAGATGTACTATTTTAGGATATATGCAAAGAGGTGGAACACCAACAGCTTATGATAGAGTATTATCTACAAAATATGGTGCAAAAGCTATGGAACTTGCCATGGAAGGAAAATTCGGAGTTTTAACAGTTATAAAAAACGGAAAATTAGACTGTGTTCCTCTAGAAGTTGTAGTTGGAGAAAACAAAGAAATAGGAGCCGTTCAAGGTGGTACAGCAGAAAGTAATGTAAGATATGTAACAATGGAAGACGACCTAGTAAAGACAGCAAGAGATGTTGGTATTTGTTTAGGTGATTAGTAATATATAATTTAAAAGTGGACTAAAAATGTTATAAAAATAACAATAAAGGTTCACTTTATTTTTTTAGCTAATAACTTTTGTACTAAAAAAGCATTGCATGACTTAGAATGGTGTAATTAAAGTTTTATTAATTTTTGTATAAATATGTTTTTTTTATTTTTATTATGATATAATTCGAGTGAATTAAGCCAAGAAATTTTAGAGCGATAAAATAAAAAGGAAGTAAGAATATGAGTGATGAGCATATAATTTTATTAAGTGCAATATTAGCTACTATTACACTTATAAGTTTAAAATCTATAGTATATATTATTAAAGTAATCCAATTCAACAAAATTGCTAAAAATAGTAAAGCAAGAATGGAAGAACTAGAGAAGTTAGAGGAAGAAGGTAAAATAAAAACAGTTATAATAGACTTAGAAAGTGAAAAATTTAGAGTAAGAAATCCCGTAAACTTTAATGGTTTAATAATAGATGGCGAAAAATATAATGATTTAACATCATGGTTTATAAAGAAACAAGAAGGGCTATACATTATAGGAAAACAAGAAGATTACATAATAAAATTATTAATAGATAAAAACTAAATATATCAGAGGTTAGAATATGGAAGAGCAAAAGATAAAAGAAATAATAGAAGAAATGCCACAATATAAAGTAAATAAAATTGCAAACGAAATTGCAATAAGAATTATAAATGTATTTGGCAATTTAAAGGAAGAATATACAGAATTATTAAAAAAGCTAGAACAATGTAAAATAAGTATTGTAAAATTTGAAGATGAAAGTATAAAGCACTATTATAATGATGGGACTATATACCTTTCAAATAAAATTTATATAAATTCAATAAACGAAGTTTTAGTAATAGAATTTTTGCACTTTTTACAAGAAGGTCAAGAGCAATCATTTTTTTTAGAATCATTAAATAAATTTATTACTAAATTACTAACGCAAGAATTAAAAGAAAGAATGAATATATTTGGAATTTTTTTATCATCTTTAATAGAGGGTGACTATGCGTTGTTAGTTAATTTAGTAATGCAAATAGATTTCTTATTAGGAAAAGAAGAATTAGTACAAACTGTAATAAAGAATAAAGATGATTATTTTATATTAGTAAATAAAGTTTTTAATGGTAATATAGAAAAGCTTATTTCAGACTTTAAAAAACTATACTATTTAGAAATAGAGTATAAAGAAACAGATGACATATATAAAGTAGAACAAGAAATAAAGGAAACATATTTCGATATACAAAATTATATAATGAAATCGTATTTTTACTATGCTTTAACTAATATATATAATGAAGAGGATATAGAAAACATAAAAGAGAAATTAGAAGAACTAAAAAATTATAGAGGCGTAGTAGAAGAAGATAAATTTTATGAAGAGAGCTATAATAAAATAATAGATAAATTACATAAAAAAGAAAAGGAATACAACAAAAAAAATAGCAAAAATGCTTTAGCTATTATATATAACAATAAGATAATAGCTTTCATAAAAAGAATACTATCATTTAATCATTAATAGGAGGAAAGAAAGATGGAAGAAGTATCAAAAGTATATTTTACAGATTTTAGAGCATTACCAGGTACAAGTTTACAAAAAAAGCTAGAAAAGCTAATAAAGAAAGCAGGAATAGAAAATATTAATTTTGAAAACAAATTTGTTGCAATTAAGATTCACTTTGGAGAACCAGGAAACTTAGCATATTTAAGACCAAACTATGCAAAAACAGTAGTAGATATTGTAAAAGAATTAGGTGGAAAGCCATTTCTAACAGATTGTAATACATTATATGTAGGACAAAGAAAAAATGCATTAGACCATTTAGAAGCAGCATATGAAAATGGATTTAGTCCATTTTCCACTGGTTGCCACGTAATAATAGCAGATGGGTTAAAAGGAACAGATGATGTAGAAGTACCAGTAGAAGGTGGAGAATATGTAAAAGATGCTAAAATTGGAAGAACAATTATGGATGCAGATGTATTTATATCTTTAAACCATTTTAAAGGACATGAAGCAGCAGGATTTGGAGGAGCTTTAAAAAATATTGGTATGGGCTGTGGCAGTAGAGCAGGAAAAATGGAGCAACACCGTTCTGGAAAACCTTCTGTAGATTTAGAAAAATGTAAAAAATGCCACCTTTGTGCTAAAAATTGTGCTCATGGTGCAATATCTTTTGATAATAATGGAAAAGCTAATATAGATCACAATAAATGTGTTGGTTGTGGTAGATGTTTAGGAGCTTGTAATTTTGACGCTATTTATAACAACAATACTCATGCAAACGAGTTACTAAATAAAAAGATGGCAGAATATACAAAAGCAGTTCTAGATGGAAGACCAAATTTTCATATTAACTTAGTTTTAGATATATCACCATATTGCGATTGTCATGCAGAAAACGATCTTCCAATATTACCAGATATAGGAATGTTTGCAAGTTTTGACCCAGTAGCATTAGACCAAGCATGTGCAGATGCTTGCAATGCACAAAAACCAATACCAGGTAGTTTATTAGATAATAATATGAAGTCAAAAGATTTCGAAGACCACCATGACCACTTTAAAAACACTACTCCACAAAGCGAGTGGAAATCTTGCTTAGAACATGCAGAAAAAATAGGAGTAGGTACAAGAAAATATGAAATTATTAAGGTTAATTAATCTTTTGGAAAAAGTTATAAGTACTAATATAACTTGGCCTATTAAATCTTTTTAGTAAATATAGAGAATTGGGATTTTTAGTTAGTTTATTAACACCTTCTTCACAAGATAAACTGGCTTTAAATCCTAATTTTTTTATTATATCTAGAGATTCTTTAGAAACTCCACCAAACGGATAAGTAAAGCATTGTGGAGTATAACCAGTATTATCCTTAAATTCATTTTGCAATTTTAAAACATCCTCTTCTAAAGCGGTTTTATAATGTTCATTAGTTTCACCTTTAATCTTCTTAGTGCCAATTCTTTTGCCATAGCTATGGTGTAAATTATAAGTATGATTTTGGAATTCGATACGCCCGGTATCAATTAATTCTTTAATATCTTTCCATCTTAAATAGGAATAATTTAAATTAGCTTCATCTGTTTGCGTAAATTTATCTGTATACGCTCCTACAATAGAGATTACAGCTTTCATATCATATTTTTCTAATAATGGAAATAAATACCCATAGTTATTATAATGACCATCATCAAAAGTTAAAATAATAGGCTTTGAAGGTAAGTTTTTATCATCATATACATAAGTAATTAAATCAGAAATGGTAATTGTAGTATAACCATTATCTTTAAGGTATTTTAAGTCTTCTTCTAAAACAGATGGCGTAATAGTATATTTATTAGACCTAGAAGTATCTTTTAAAATGCTATGATACATAATTATTGGTACTTCTACGTAATCTTCTGTATTTGCAATAGTAATAGAAAAACCTATAACTAATAAAATAATTAATATTACAAAGGCACAGATAAATTTTGAAAAAGAAAATATTTTTATCTTCACAATAATCCTCCTAAATAAAATCTTAATAAATTGTATACTTTTTCCTTAATATTTATGTGCTAATATATAAAAAGATAAAATACTAAGGAGGGTGAAAAGTTGAAAAAGATTATATTAAGATGCGAAAATTTAAAAAAGAATTTTCGGTCAAAAAGAAATTTTAAAAGGTGTATCACTAAAACTAGAAGAAGGAGATATTTTAGGTTTTATTGGTCCAAATGGAGCAGGGAAAACAACAACTATAAAGTTAATACTCGGACTTCAAAATATAACATCTGGAAAGGTGTATATAAATGGATATAACATAGAAGAAAACTTTACAAAAGCAATACAAAGTGTTGGCACAATTGTAGAAAGTCCAGATTTATATATGTATATGTCAGGCTATGAAAATTTAAAATTAGTAGCCAACTTATATAAAAATGTAGATTCTAATAGAATAAATGAAATTGTAAAATTAGTTGGACTAGAAAATAGAATTAAAGATAAAGTTTCTAAATATTCACTAGGAATGCGTCAAAGATTAGGTATTGCACAAGCATTATTGCATAAACCTAAGTTATTAATACTAGACGAGCCAACAAATGGTTTAGACCCAGAGGGTATAAAAGAAGTTAAAGTACTTTTGAAAAGATTAGCAGAAAAGGAAAATATGGCCATATTAATATCTAGCCATAACTTAGCAGAGTTAGATACATTCTGTAACAAAATATCAATAATAAAAAATGGCGAAATAGTTGAAACAAGTGATATAGAAACATTCAAAAAAGATATAAAGAAAGATTGCTATATATTAGAAGTTGAAGATACTAGCATTATAAATTCTATAATAGATTATAAAAATGAAATTTTAACAGAAAGAGAAATAAGAATTTATATAGAAAAAAGTCAAGTGCCTATGCTTTTAAAGGAATTAATTTTAAGAAATATAAAAGTATACAGTATAACAGAGGAAAACTTAAGCTTAGAAGATGCATTTTTAGAAAAGACTGGGGGGAATATAATTGATTAAATTAATAAAAAATGAATTAGTAAAAATTTTCTCTAAAAAGAGTATGATTGTTATTGGAGTTCTCATATTAATATTCATTATAGGTATTAATGTAATGGGAAAAATAAGCATAGATAGGTCAAGTTCATATCCAGCATATACAGATAATTATATAAATTATCTAGAAGAGGAATTAAATGGATTAGACCAAAATAAAGCATCAGATATAAATAAATATGCAGAGGTAAAGTCACAAAAAGATGTTGCAGACTTAGCAAAAGATTATACACAAAATAGCTGGCAAGCAGAAGTAATAGAAAACGTTATGGCTCCAATAATGGGAGAAATAAATAATTATAAATATGTAGATAAAAACGAAAATAAGCTTGCAGAATCTAATGCTAAATATGACGAGATGTCTAAAGCTTTAAGAGAAAACAATTGGAAGTATTTTGCAAATAAAGAACTTGAAAATATTAATTTACAACTTGAACAACTAAATTTATTAATGGAGCAAGATAAGGAAAATACAGATTTACAATTACAATTAAAAAGCTTAGAATTACAAAAAGAAGTAGTAACATTAAGACTAGAAAAAGATATAAAATATGGTAGTGAAGATTATAAAAGTTTGGCAATACAACGTTATAGAATGTATATGGAAAATTATAATCAATATGCACAAAATAAGAATATAACAGATGAAGAGAAAACAGATATGAATAACAACCTAGAACAAGCAAACTTATATAAATATGACATATATAATAATACTGAATACCAAAATCCTTCAACGGCAAATTATTTATTCCAAAATTCTATATCATCATATATGTTTATAATAGTAATGGTTGTTGTAATAGTTGCAGGTATTTCTGTTAGTGAAGAGTTTAACAAAGGAACTGTAAAATTATTATTAGTTAGACCATATAGCAGAACAAAAATTCTTATAGCAAAATTAATTTCTGTTTTTATTACTATGGTTCTTACTACAATATCAATTCTAGCATTACAACTTATAGTTGGTGGAATAGTATATGGATTCGAAACTTATGCAATGCAAGTTCTACAATTTGACTTTAATAATAATAGTATCGTTACATTAAATATATTTGCATATTTAGGATTAATGTTTATTTGCAAATTACCAATAGTTATTTTAATAGGAACTTTAGCATTTACTCTTAGTACAATTTTCTTAAATTCACCACTTGCAATAGCTTTGCCTATCTTTGGATATATGGGCGGTGATATGATTAATATGTTGGCTCTTACTTACAAATGGGATTGGGTAAAATATTTTGTAACACCTAACTGGGATTTAAGCCAATACTTATTTGGAGGAACACCAATGTTTAAAGATACTAGTGTGGAATTTTCAATTACTATTTGTGCAATATATTTTGTAATAATGCTAGTAGCTTCTATAGTATCATTTAAGAAGAGGAATATAAAGAATGTATAAGTAGTTCTAGCTTACTTTGTATAATAGAATTATGGCGTACCTATAATAGAAAATCTTAGGTACGCTTTTTTTAACTTTTGCTATACCTTGATTTTTAAGCAAAAACGGACTATAATATTGTGGAAAAATAATTTGATATAAATAATAGAAGGTGCAGATGTGATAACAAGATATATAAATTTAAAAGAACGATATAATGATGAGGAAATTAAACAAGTAGCAAAAGAAATACAAAATGGTAATTTGGTTATTTTCCCAACAGAAACAGTTTATGGTATAGGCGCAAATGCTTTTAATGAAGAGGCATGTAAAAATATATTTAAAGCGAAAGGTAGAGCAAGTGATAATCCTTTAATTGTACATGTGTGTAATGAAGAAATGATAAGCAAAGTTGCTAAAGAACCAAATGAATTAGAAAGAAAATTAATAAAAGAATTTTGTCCAGGGCCTTTTACTATAATATTAAAATCAAAAGGCTTTATTCCAAATGTAGTAACAGCAGGATTAGATACAGTAGGAATAAGAATGCCATCAAATAAAATTGCTAGGAAATTAATAGAATATGCTAACACACCAATTGCAGCACCTAGTGCAAACGCTTCTGGAAAACCGAGTGGAACTAAAATTGAGGATATAAAAAAAGAATTTGATGGAAAGGTTTCTGCAATTATAGATTCTGGAATGGTAGATATTGGACTAGAATCTACTGTAGTTAAGGTTATAGAAAATAAAGTACGAATACTAAGACCAGGAAAAGTAACAAAAGATGATATAGAAAAATTTGGTGTAGAAGTAGAAATAGATAAAAATATACTTGGAAAATATGATGGAAAAGAAAAAGTATTATCACCAGGGATGAAATATAAACATTATGCGCCAAATACTAATTGCGTTATGATATATAGTAAAGATGAATTAAAAATGGTAAATAAAATAAATGCGTTTGTAAACGGGAAAAAAGCTTTAATAGTTTGTAAGGATTGTAATTATTCTAAATATAAGGCAAAACATAAGATTAAGATGGGAAATAATTTAGAAGAAATAGCACACAACATATTTTCTATATTAAGAGAAGTAGACAAATATAATGTAGATATAGTAGTAATAGAAGGAATGGAAAAAGAAGGATTAGGCCTAGCTTTAAATAACAGATTACTACGAGCATGCGAATATAATTATATAGAAATATAAACATATGTTATTTCCTAATTATACTAAAAGATGTGGCATAATGATATTTTTATAAAGAGCACATATAAACCAAAAAAAATCGGGATTTTAAGGACCGTCCCTTGAATCCCTATTTATAATAAGGTATAATATAAGTGTATTAAAAAATAAGGAGTGATTTGTATTAATGAAAAAATTTGATGATGGTAATATCGAAATACAGTATAGTGATGAGAATGAGCCGTGTGTGCTCGAACTAATGAACCAAGTACTTATTGCTTATGAAACTATCACAAGTTTATTTAAACTAAAAAACTATAATAGAAAGATTATAATTTACTTATATAATAGTGTAGAAGAACTACATAATGAAGTTTTTGGTGAAAAGCAAGAGGAATGGAAAGTAGCAATAGAAGATGAAGAAGGTAATTTAAAATTAGTAACACCTTTAAATTCGGGAGCAGTACATTCTTATAGCGATATAATGAAAATTGCACAAAAAACTGTTGCAGATAGCATTCTTGCAGATAATTTTGAATATATTCCAAAATGGTTAGATATTACAACATACATTTTTGGTTTGAATGATGCTAAAACAACGTATTCTTATAAAAAACTAGATATTGGTAATGTAAGAAGTTTTAGTGATGCTTATTTTATAACTTTATCTTTAATTAATACTTATGGAATAAATAAAGTTATAAAATTGTATAAAAAAGCAAAAAATTATAATAAAGTATTAAAAGCTTCAGATTCAGAAATAAATAATATAATTATAAAATACTATGCAGAGGTAGTATAATATTTTTCCACAAAAATAAATTTAATATAATATAAAAAGAACCCATAGGTTAAATACTATAAAATGTAATTAATCTATGGGTTACTGTTTTGTCGAAAAAGGTCATAAACCGAAAAAAATGGCGAACGAAAATACTTGCATTTATTATACTATGGGTATAAAGTAGACGATACAAGCTTAATTGTTAGACATATTTTTTTTAGCAATTATAACTTAAGAAAAATAAGAAGGGAAGAGAAAACAAATGAGCAAGAGATTTTATGGTGGAATATTTTATGAGCCGAAGTTAATGATAGAATTAGGAGTAGAACATCCAATTAGTTTGCTATATTATTTAACATATGAGAATGCAAGCTATGGAATAGAAATTGTAAAAATACAATTTAATGAAGATTCTAAAATAACAAGAGAAGTAGGAGTTATAGAAGATATTTCACCAAATGAGAAAGAAGTAATTTCTATTATAAATAAATTAAAAGAACACTACGTTACACCAATTGTAATGAAAGATATAATAGATGATATGAAGTACGAAATATCACCAACAATAATAACAACTAGAACATAGGTTTTGGTTGTTTTTTATATTCTGTAGTTATTAATAGTAGTTTTATGTACTCTAAAATTTTATATTTGCTTTTTTTAGTAATTTTAGTATATAATTATTAAAAATTATTAAGAGGAGCAATAAAATGAGAATTAGATTTAAACCATGGGCAAGACCAGAATTAGAAGCATGTAAATTTTATATAGATAATCCAGAAGACTATAAAGGAAAATGGAAAACAGTTTTTAAAAACTCAAATAACCCAATCCACTTAGAATTGGGATGTGGGAAAGGTAACTTTATATCAAAACTTTCTATAAATAATCCAAATATAAACTATATTGCAATAGACTTAGTAGATGCAATGTTAGGTTTAGCTAAAAGAAATATAGAGCAAGAGTTTAAAGATAATAATAAAGAACCTTCAAATGTAATTATTACTAGGTTCGATATAGAAAGAATATTATTAATGATGAGTAATAACGATAAGGTAGAAAGAATTTATATTAATTTTTGCAATCCTTGGCCTAGAGGAAAACATAGAAAGAAAAGATTAACACATACAAGGCAATTAGAAAAGTATAAAGAGTTTTTAATTCCAGGAGGAGAAATACATTTTAAAACAGATGATGATGATTTATTCGAATCTAGTATAGTGTACTTTAACGAAAGTGGATTCGAAATAACAAAAATAACATATAACTTACATTCTGAAACAGATTGGGAAGATATTACAACAGAACATGAAGAAATGTTTTCTAAAGAAGGAATTAAAATTAAGGCTTTAATTGCTAAGCTTAAATAATTAATAAGAAGAGGAAAAATATATATTGAAAGTAAAAGAATTATTAGAAGACATTAAAAGCAATGAAGAATATAAAAAGTTAGATGAATTAAGTTTTATTAGAAAGATTTATATAGAAATAGGAAGAAATAAAACTTTTGATGTAAAATATTATTTTGGTAATACTGAGACTCAAAAGAAAATATATAATCTTGCTAGAAGAAGAACAGAAGTAGAAAAAAGATTGGATGAACGAGAGATTATATGCTATTCTTTAGCAAGACAATGTGAATACATCTTTAAAAACTTAGGATATAGTTGTACTGTTACTCATGAACCTAAAGAGCTAGAACATGTGTTTAATATTCTTACATTAAAGGATGGTAGAAGAATAAAATTAGACTTACAATCTGATTTAGAGTTTATTCAAACTGGTAGAAAAACAAGATATTTTGGCACGTCAGATAATGAATATGTTTTATTAGATGAGCTACCAGAAAAGGAAATAATAGAAGCAGATAGAAATATAGGTTATCCTAATAAAGAAGTAGAGTATTCAGACGAAACAATAAATAGTATTATAAATAATTTAAAAGGTTTACCATTAACAGAAAGAGTATCAAGCTTTATAAGTAATAATGAAATAAATGAAATTTCTAAAGATATGGGATATATGCAAAAATATTCTTTTTTCTATAAAATGTTAAGTAGTTTAGCAGAAAATGAAATATGGAAAAAGCTTTTTATATTTCCTTGCGAAATTAAACCAGAGGAATATACAAGTTGTATATTTGTAAATGATAAACAACCAAAAACATATTTATATTCTAATAAGCATAATATGTTTTTAGGTGTAGATATAGGTAAGATAGCTACTTTACAAGAAGAGGGATTAAAATTAGGAATTAGGGGAAATGAAAACGGAGTAAAATTATTAAAAAGAGTAATAAGAGAGCAAAACAGAAAGCAAGAAAATTCGGAACAATCTTTATAAATTAATATGTTTTAGCTTGTCAACTCTTAAATACTAATATATAATTAATAAGGTTACAACCAAGTATATCTTTAAAAGGAGGATAAAATGTCATTTATAGATGAAATTAAAAACAGAGCAAAAAAAGATATAAAAAAAATAGTACTTCCAGAATCAGAAGATGATAGAACTTTAAAAGCTACATCTGAAGTACTAAAACAAAAGTTTGCAGAAATAATATTAATAGGAAATAAAGAGAAAATATTAAAAAGAGCAAACGAATTAAAACTAAACAATGTAGAAGAAGCAGAAATTATAGATCCAGTTAATTCAGATAAATATGATGAATTTGTAGAAAAATTTTATGAATTAAGAAAAAATAAAGGTATGACTATAGAAAAGGCAAAAGAATATATGTTAGATAATACATATTTTGGTATGATGATGGTAAAACAAGGATATGCAGATGGTTTAGTATCTGGAGCAGTACATTCTACATCAGACACATTAAGACCAGCGCTTCAAATTTTAAAAACAGCACCTGGAACAAAATTAGTATCTGCATTTTTCATGATGATTGTACCTAATTGTGAATTTGGTGAAGATGGAGTATTTCTATTTTCAGATAGTGGATTAAACGAAAATCCAGATAGTGAAGCTTTATCTGAAATAGCAATTTCATCTAGCAAAAGTTTCGATCTATTAGTAGGTAAAGAACCTAAAATAGCAATGCTTTCTTATTCTTCACATGGTAGTGCTAAGTCAGATCTAACTGAGAAAGTAATAAATGCAACTAACCTTGTAAAAGAAAAAGCTCCAGAATTGTTAGTAGATGGAGAATTGCAATTAGATGCTGCAATAATTCCAGAAGTTGCAGAATATAAGGCAAAGGAAAGTCCTTTAAAAGGAAAAGCTAATGTTTTAATATTCCCAGATTTAAACTCTGGAAATATAGGTTATAAATTAGTTCAAAGGCTTGCAAAGGCAGAAGCATATGGTCCTTTATGTCAAGGTATAGCAAAACCTGTTAATGATTTATCAAGGGGATGCAATAGTAAAGATATAGAAGGTGTTATTGCAATTACAGCAGTTCAAGCTCAAGAACAAGAAAAATAAATTGGAGGTTTTTTTATGAAAATTTTAGTAATTAATTGTGGAAGCTCATCTTTAAAATATCAATTAATAGATATGGCTTCTGAAAATGTAATGGCAAAAGGAACTTTTGAAAGAATTGGACAACCTAATTCATTCTTAACACATAAAGTGAATGGAGAAAAATATAAATTAGAAAAACCAGTAAAAAATCATGAAGAAGCATTAGAATTTTCTTTAGAACAATTATTAGATTCTAAATATAAGGTAATAGATTCTTTAGAAGAAATTAATGCTACAGGACATAGAGTTGTTCATGGTGGTGAAAAATTCAACAAACCTGTAATAATTAATGAAGAAGTAATAAAAACGATAGAAGAATGTTCTCATTTAGCTCCACTTCATAACCCAGCAGCAATAATGGGAATTAGAGCAGCAGAAAAAATAATGCCAAATAAACCAATGGTAGCAGTGTTTGATACAGCTTTCCACCAAACAATGCCTAAAGAACACTATATATACCCAATACCATATAAATATTATAATGAATTTGGTGTTAGAAAATATGGTTTCCATGGTACATCACACCAATATGTATCAAACCGTGTAGCTGAGCTTGAAGGAAAGCCAATTGAAGATTTAAAAATTATATCTTGCCATTTAGGTCAAGGTGGAAGTATATGTGCTGTACAAGGTGGTAAATCTGTAGAGACAAGTATGGGGCTTACTCCTCTTGCTGGTATTCCTATGGGAACACGTTCTGGAGATATAGATCCATCTGTAGTAACTTTCATAATGAAAAAAGCAGGTTTAACACCTGATGAGATGGAACATATTTTAAACAAAGAATCTGGAATTTTAGCATTATCTGGAGTTTCACAAGATTGTAGAGATATGGAAGCTGCTGCAGAAGAAGGAAATGAACAAGCAGAACTTGCAATAAAAATACATAATTATTTAGTAGCAACTCAAATTGCTAAATGTGCTGTTGCAATGAATGGTTTTGACGTTATGTTATTTACAGCAGGAATTGGAGAAAACCAAAAAAATATAAGAAAAGGTATTTGTGAAAACTTAAAATTCTTAGGAATAGAAATAGATGATGAAAAGAATAATGTAAAAGGAGAAGAAAGACTAATTTCTACTGAAAACTCTAAAATTAAAGTTTATGTAGTACCAACAGATGAAGAATTAATGATTGCAAAACAAACTTTAGAATTAATTAAATAGATAAATAAAAGGGAACATATGTGTGTAGCGAATAAACTTAATTTGCTGCAAGTATGTTCGCTTTTTTTATGTTAAATTTGATAAATTTGTAAATAAATGTTATAATAGATAAGATAACTTGTTAATATAACTCTAATAAATGAAGGGAGAAAAACAAATGAAATTTGAAAACAACGAATTATGCAGAGAATGTGGAGGAAAATGCTGCCAAGCTAGCAGTTGCTTGTATGCACCAGAAGACTTTAAAGAAATAAGTGTAGAACATTTTCTTCGGCTATATAATGAAGGAAAAATAATGTTCTCGCGGGTGTCACAATTAGACGGTGGTACACCATTTAATCAATGGTTAGTAAAACCTGCACAAGTTGCAACACCTAGAATACAGACTAATATCATGGTAGGAAACTCTCCATGCATACATTTAACAGAAAAAGGATGTGAAATAACAGACTACTATCACAGGCCTAGAGGAGCTAAACTCTTAGAGCCTAAATTGGTCGAAATAAAAGAATGCAGACCACAATCTTTTTTAACATCGCTTCCTATTTCTTTTGTTATAGAAGATTGTAAGACTCATTTTACTGTAGAAAAAGCATTAGAAGAATGGAAGCCTTTTGCCGTTATTCTAGAGGCTACAGTGGAACACATTCTTGCAGAAGAAAGACTTCAGATACAAGAATTTTCTTATAGTCATGAAGTCTGTAAAATGTGTGGAGGACGGTGCTGTAAAGTAAGTGGTTGTAGCTTTGCACCTACTGATTTCAAAGAAATATCCTATGCATATCTAAAAAAGCTTATTTCTAAGGGATTCATTTCTATTATCACTATTCCAGACATACAATCCGGCTTAGAAGAAGATATTTTATCTTTAAAAGTTCGGAACAAAGGAGCTAGAGTATGTGACTTAGATGTACATCTTGCTAGACCTTGTATTCTGCTTGAAGAAACGGGATGTTTTTTCGAAGATGAAGATAGACCATATGGCGGAAGAGCATTAGTACCTAATCTTCCAGAAATTGGTTGTAAAATGGGATATAGCTACAGACAGTGCGCTCTGGACTGGAGGCCATACCAGAAAGTTTTGAGAGAGCTGTATAACTATTTTTACCATACAGATATTCCATTCAATGGCATAATTTAAACTTTAAGAGGACTTTAATATTGTGTAATACGCAATATTAAGGTCTTTTTTTAGTATAATTACTATCTAAAAACACCATAATTAACATAATTTCATATTATATATAAAGATAATGTGAAAGGGGGAGAAAAATGGAACTTAAGAATATTAATGTAGGGTTTGCGTTAACAGGCTCTTTTTGTACATTTAAAAAGGTAATACCAAAAATAAAGGAACTAAAGGATCTAGGTGCTAATATACTACCAATTATGTCATACAATAGCTACAATTTTAATACAAAGTTTGGAAAAGCAAAAGATTTTATAGAAGAAATAGAAGGTATTACAGAAAATAAAATTATTCATACAATACAAGGAGCAGAACCTATTGGGCCTAAAAGTTTAACAGATATTATGGTAGTTGCTCCATGTTCTGGAAATACTCTTGCAAAACTTGCAAATTCGATAATAGATACACCAAGTACCATGGCAATAAAATCACATTTAAGAAATCAACGACCTTTAGTGGTAGGTATATCTACTAATGATGGACTTTCTGGTTCTGCCGAAAACATAGGCAAGTTATTAAATAGAAAAAATTATTATTTTGTACCATTTACTCAGGATAATCCTATAACAAAGCCAACATCATTAGTTTTTAAATTTGATTACTTAATACCCACTATAAAAGAAGCATTAAATAATAAACAATTACAACCTATAATAGGATAAAAGGTATAAAATATATATTAATAAAAAGTATAATTCATATTAATAGAGCTTAAGTAGAATGATAAAAGCACTAATAAAAATTAGTGCTTTAAATTATTTATTAGCAGAATAATCTGAAAGTGGGTTTACTTCTACAGCGTTTCGTACTTGTTCATTAGCCACATGAGTGTAAATTTCTGTTGTAGAAATACTTTCGTGGCCAAGTAATTCTTGCAGAGCTCTAATATCAACATTTCCATATTGGTACATAAGAGTTGCAGCAGTATGTCTTAATTTATGGGTAGAATATTTTTTTGTATCTAAACCAGCTCGTCTTAATTCTTTGTCTACAACATATTGAACAGTTCTTTTACTAATACGTTCTTTTCTTTCACTTAAAAATAAAGCTTTAATAGAACTTGGCTTTATGCCTATTTTAGGTCGTACTTCTAAATAGCTGTTAATAGCTTGTAAACACGCCTTATTTAAATATATTGTTCGTTCCTTATTACCTTTACCTATTACAGTCATTTTTGCATCATCAAACGAAATATCGTTAATATTTATTCCTACCAATTCAGATAAACGAAGTCCACAATTTAAAAACAAAGTTATTATAGCATAATCTCTTTCTTTATTTCTCTCTTCGTCACTTGTAACAGTTAATAGCTTTTTACTATCATCAAGAGTTAGATATTTAGGCATACGTTTTTCTATCTTGGGAGTTTCTAAATTTTGAGCAGGATTTTTTTCTATTAAATTTGCCTTTTGTGAAAGATAATTAAAAAATACCCTAATACTGCTAACTTTTCTTGCACGTGTAGCAGCTTTACTATGGTAAGTTGTGGTAAGATATGCAAGAAAAGCATGTATATCATTTAATTCTATTTTTTTTATTACATCTAAGGATAAATTACGTATGTCAATATCTTTAAAATCTTTAGATGATGCAAGATTAAAATGGACCATTATAAATTTTAAAAACATTGCTAAATCATAATTATATTCCTTTATTGTATTTGGAGATTTATTTAATATTGTTATAGAGTAATCCAAAAATGAGTTTAAATACTCTGGGTTCATATCGCGTGAAATCATTTTTTCCTCCTATATTATTCTTCATAATTAGCCATATTATTTGATATTTTTTCGATTATATCTAATATAAATGTTATTATAATATAGCACAATGCAAAATTATTTTCGTTAAATAAATTACCCATAAAAGATGGGGTAAATAATTGGTTAATAAAAAATCTAAAATATACATAATTGCCTGAGAAAACAATTTGGAAATTCACATTATATTTTTTATAAAATTCAGTTAGATAATCCAATATATCTGAAGTTAATATTTCGTGAGTATTTAGTCTATTATTTGAATATACATGTAAAACTTTATTAAAATCTGAATTGTCCATTTCTATGTATTTTAATAATGAATTTGTAGCACCTAATGCATATGATGTATTATATTCCAAATTGTCTGTATTAATTTTTGTATAAGAAGGAACAGCTTTATTCAAAATAACAGTAGCAAAAATTCCGTTAAATACATTTTCTGTAGTGGAGGTTGCAACTATATTAGAAGCATAAAATTTATAATTTTCTTTAGTACATCCACTCATAGTATCTTTAGTTATCAAACTTTTAAGTTCTAAATTGTCAAAACATGCAGATTGATAATAATTTTCTTCATTTTCATAAGATGTATTATTATAATTTAAATCTATATTTATTAATTGTATGAAACGTTCTATAACATTTGAATATTTAAGTTTAAACTTTTTAAATTCTAATAAAAACATAACAATTATAATAAGCAAAGCTACTGCTGGTATAATAGAAAATGCCATATTAAAAGAATTTAAATAAGTAAAAATAAAAGTAAATAATAGTAAAACAAAGCACAATATTCCAGAAACAGTATAAAATAACAGTTTTTTCTTTATAGAAAGTATCTCGGAGAAGTCTAAATTATTAAATTTTGTAAATATATCATGAAAAGAATCTGGTATCTGTGAAAGCTCTATTTTCTTATTAGAAAAGTTTGGCATTAGAATAAATTTGTATACTAAGAAACCAACGAATATTGCAACTAAAATTTCTAAAAATATCATTTGTAAAACCTCCTATTGAGGTTATTTTACCATAAGTTATTTGCTATGTAAATTTTTTGACAATTTTTATTTTAAAGAATATAATTATTTTATATAAAAAAGATAGGAGAGAGGTAAAAATGTTAGTTGCATTAATTTTAATACTAATTGCTTTAATTATATATATAATAGTTACATATAATATTTTTGTGAAATTAAAAAAACAGATAAATAATTCATATAGCGTAATTGATGTTTACCTAAAAAAAAGATTTGACTTAATACCAAATTTAGTGGAAATAACCAAGGAATATGCAAATTATGAAAAAGATATTTTAACAAAAATAACTGAGTATAGAACAGCATATAACCAAAAAAATGACAGAGATTCTATATATAAACTAAATAGAGAATATGAAAATTTAATGCTAATAGTTGAAAACTATCCAGAGTTAAAAGCAAGCGAACAATTTGCAAAATTGCAAAAAAACCTTATAAAGGTAGAAAGTGAATTACAGGCTGCAAGAAGGATTTATAATAATGATATAACAAAATACAATACAAAACTAAGTGTATTTCCTTCTAATATAATCGGGAAAATATTTAATTTTAAGGAAGGCGAACTATTCGAATTAACAGATAGAAAAAATGAAGAAAAAAATATTAATGTTGAAATATAAGTACACAATTTAAGCTAAGTAGAAAAAGTAATTTTTCGTTTAATGTGAAATTAAGTAAAGGTGTGCAATTTAACCTCTGTAATACTAGTAAAATATGTAAATTTATGTTATAATTAAGTATGATACAAAAATAGTTGAAAATGGAGGTAAACAACATGACAGAATTGGAAAAGGCTTGTCGGGAGTTAATAAGAAAAAATGAAAGCTTGGTTGAAGAATTTTGCGAATGCGCTATATATGCATCTGCTAAAGACATTGAAAAAAGTGAAATTTTGGATGATCCAGGATTTCCTGCAGAATTCAAAAAGATATCAAGAAACTATGGGAACAAGAAAAATTTCGCAAGATTAGTTCATAAGGAGTTAAAAAAGATTACTCTTGAAGAAGAAATGATGCGAAATCCATCGCTTATTAAGATTGTACAGCTTTCACGACTGTTTATGAAAGCTAACAAGCAAGAGATGGAGGATATAAAAACTGTAGTTGCAGACTTAATGCAAACAGATGCTCTCTATGTCGCTATATGTGAACGCAAAAACCTAGGACAGTGGGATTTTGGCTTAACCATTAAAGAAGAAGATAAAGAAATTTTAAGAAGAGTTAAATTTTATCTTGCCTCTAAAGAAACAGGAAAAAAACGGGAATAGTTCCCGTTTTTTTCTGTAAAATAAAAAATATATAGTAATTATATGCAAAAAAATCTATATATTTTTTATTTTAAATACTTTAAAAACTATTTTATTATTGATATAATGAATTAAATATAAGAAAAAAGGGAGTAGCAAAATGGAAAAAAACGATAGCAATGTATCACAATTATACGATTTGTTAAATCATATACCAGTAACGAAAGGTAATGCAAAAAAAATTCAAGAGATTAAAGATGCAATTGGAAAAAATGACTTAAAAAAAGCACTTGATGGCATAAAGGAATTAAATGAAGCTTTACAAATGAGAAAGCAAGAAATAAAAAGAAACCAAACTAAGAAAGCAAAAGAAAAACAAGCAGCTTTAGAAGAAGGAAAACGAGAATTTGAGGCTGAACAAATTAATGAAGATGAAGTAGAAAGATTTCCTAGCGAATTACAAGATTTAGATTTAGAAAAAGACTATATTGGTTTATTACTTTATGATCCAAGATATATAGTAAGCTACAACTTTGTATATGATGAAGTATATTTTCAAGATGAAAGAATGCTTAATTTATACAAAAGTGTTATTTTTACAGAAGGTGAAAAATATGCACCAGAAGCAGTAAAAAGAAAATTTAACTTTGCTAAAACAACAAAAGAAGTATACGACTTAAAAAAGCAATTAGTAACTCGTATTAAATTACAAAGATCAGTTACTATGGAAAAAGTATACACCGACTTAAAAAAATTATTTATTTTAAGAAATTGGTTTTTAAAAATACCTATTAAAAATATTCAAGATAAAGTTGTAGAAATTAAGAATTATGAACTATATGATAAAATGTCTGTAGAAGAAGTAGAAAATGCTGTAGAACAAGTTACTGCCACAGAAAAATTTAAAAGATCTGTATTAAATAGAGGACTTACAGAATTTTTAGAAACAGGAGAAAATAATTTAACTAAAGGAATTCCTTTACCTTTTGCACGTTTAACAAAAGAATTTAAAGGTTTAAGGAAAGGAGAAACAATGGCAATAGCAATGCCATCAAACTCTGGAAAAAGTAGATTTACAATTAATTTAGTAGCAAACTTATCTTTAGTGCATAAAAAAAGAGTTTTAGTAATTTCTAATGAAATGTCAGAAGAAAAGATGAAATTATGTTTAATGACAACTATAATAAATGATCCAGAAATTCAAAAAATACATGGTAAGAAATTATGCAAAACAGAAGGAGAATTATTAGAATTCAAATTTAGACCTGATGAAGATGTAGATGTAAAAATAGATGAAAACGGTTTTGTATTGCCAGAAGAAGGAGAAACAAGACCAGAATTTGTAAAGAGATTAGCAAAAATTTCTAAAGAGTTTAGAGATACAATTGCAGTAACAGACTGGATAGATAAAGAAATAAATAATTCTATATATTTTATTAATATAACAGACCATACTAATGACGAATTATTAAAAGTTATAATGAATTATTATTATATGAAGCATATAGAATATGTATTTTATGATACATTAAAAACAGACACAGAGCATATAGGAAATGGGGAAGAGGTTAAGAAAACTGCTACAATTCTTTCTAATTTAGCACAAAACTTTAATATGTTTATATTTTCTACATTACAATTAACAGAAACTGCTACATGGCCAATTAATTTAACAATAAACGATTTACAAGCAAGTAGAACAGTAAAAGAAGTATTAGATACACTAACTTTAGTAAAACAAATTAACCATGAAAATTATAAAGATTATGAATATTCTATAGAAGAAATGGACGAAAAGTGCTACGATTTAGTAAAATATGATGATCCAGACGTACGATATTATGCTTGTGTTGTAGATAAAAACAGAGCAGGTGCTAAGCCTAAATTACTATTTAGATTAAACTTAGCATACAATCGCTGGGAAGAACTTGGATATTTAAAATTAAAACAACAAGACCAAGATAAAACTATTATTAAATAATACAATGAGGTAGAGTAAATCTTTAGTTTACGAAAATAAATTATCAGATAACACTTATCGAAAGGTAGGTGTTATTTTGTGTATTAATAATATTCTACTTATATAAGAAGTATAAATTTCTATAAATTGTAATAATTTATAGAAATTCTGAATATATATAGTTTAGGAGGTACGAGTTATGATAGATGAAAGAAGACAAAACAATATTAATGTTATTCAAAATATAGTATTAGAAAACAGAGAACGATTAAATGTAACAGGCATAAATGATATTTTAAGTTTCGATGATCAAGTGGTTATTCTTTCTACAGATTTAGGCATGCTTACAGTAAAGGGAAATGAACTAAAAATAAACAAGTTAAATATAGATGAAAGTGAAGTTAAAATAGAGGGAAATATAAGCAGTATGAGCTATAGTCAAAATTCAGAAGAAAGTAAAGGAGAAAGTTTGTTTAGTAAGATTTTCAAATAGGTAGAGGTTTTGTATGGTACAACTATATAATTTTTGTGTATTTATCGTTTTAGGTATAATTATAAGTTTTGTATTTGACATATTTAGAATATTAAGAAAAAAGTTTAAAACCAATAACTTTTTTACATATATAGAAGATATTTCTTTTTGGGTAATATCGGGAGGTTTAATAATTTCAGCAATATTTAAATTTAATGAAGGAGAATTACGTGCATATCTTTTTATTGGTATTTTAATAGGAATAGCTATGTACATAATATTATTTACTAAATTTGTGAATAATATATTTTTAAAAGTACTTACACCAATAAAAAAAATATTAGACAGTTTTTTAGCATTATTTAAGAAAATTTTGTACTTAAAAAATAATTTTCATCAAAAATGTAAAAATAACTCAAAAAAACCTATACAAAAGGATAATTATAATATATAATTATAGGGAATTGATTATAGGAGAGAGAATATACTTATGAAAAATGTTTTTAGAAATAAAAAAATATTAAAAGTTATTATAATTTTAATTGTACTATCTTATTTTATTTATATTATTGTAAAACAACAAACAACATTAAATTCTTATAAAGCAGAACAAGATTATGTTTCTGAACAAATTCAAGAACAACAAGAATATAAAAATGAATTAGCAGACATGAAAGCAAACATAAATTCAGATGAATATATAGAACAAATTGCAAGAGACAAATTAGATATGTATTTACCTAATGAAAGAGTATATGTTGATGCTAATAAATAAATTTTAAAATATATTAACTATGGAAATCTAAAGATTTATATATTATATATCTGTTATTAACCCTAAAATTTCTTATCTTTTTTAATAACAGATATACAATTCTTTTTTTATCCGTTTATTTTTCTATTTCTTTTTTATTCTAGATATTATTTCTCATGCAATTACAATTAAATATAGGAGGGATTTTATGAACTTAGAAGATTTTAGTCTAAGTGAATTAAGAGAGCTTGCAAAAAACAAAGATATTAAAGGATATTCAAAATACAAAAAAAGTGAATTAATTGACTTATTAAATGAAAATAGTGAAAATAATATAACTGAAAAGAAAAACAAAAATGAAAATATAATGCAAGAAAACAATACATCATTTAAAATTACAAATAGTGATGATAAAATAGCAGAAGGAATATTAGAAGTATTACCAGATGGATATGGCTTTTTAAGAGGAGACAATTATCTTTCTACACCAGATGATGTATATATATCTCCAATTCAAATTAGAAGATTTAGATTAGATACAGGAGACCATATAAAAGGAATTTCGAGAATGGCAAAAGAAGGAGAAAGATTTCCATCTTTAATATTTGTAGGAGAAGTAAATGGTGAATCTCCAGAGAAATCTTATAGAAGAAAGAAATTCGATGACTTAACACCTATTTATCCAACTGAAAGAATTAAATTAGAAACAGATCCTAAAGAATATGCAATGAGGATAATAGACTTAATAAGCCCTATAGGAAAAGGTCAAAGAGGAATGATTGTTGCACCACCTAAAGTAGGAAAAACAACATTAATTAAGAAATTTGCAAACAGTATTACTAAAAACAATCCCGAAATAGAGTTAATAGTTTTATTAATAGATGAAAGACCTGAGGAAGTTACAGACATGAAACGTTCTATAAACGGTGAAGTAATTTATTCTACATTTGATGAATTACCAGAACACCATGTTAAAGTTGCAGAAATGGTTATAGAAAGATCAAAAAGGCTTGTAGAACAGGGAAAAGATGTTGTTATATTACTTGATAGTATAACAAGACTTGCTAGAGCGTACAATTTAGTTATTCCTTCTTCTGGAAGAACTTTATCTGGTGGTCTTGACCCAAATGCATTACATAAACCCAAAAAATTCTTTGGAGCAGCAAGAAATATAGAAAATGGTGGAAGTTTAACAATTCTTGCATCAGCTTTAATAGAAACAGGAAGCAGGATGGATGAAGTAATATTCGAAGAATTTAAAGGTACAGGTAATATGGAAGTACATTTAGATAGAAAATTATCTGAAAAACGTATTTTCCCTGCAATAGACATTAATAAATCTGGAACAAGAAGAGAAGATTTATTACTTAATACTAAAGAAATGGAAACAGTATATGCATTGCGTAAAGCATTAAATAATTTACCAGTAGCAGATGTAACAGAGAACATTATTTCGCAAATGGTTGCTACAAAAAATAATACAGAATTTTTAGATAAAATAGACTTATATTTAAGAAGATTTAAATAGTAAATATAACTGGGATTTTGGATGCCTCATAGATTGGAGGATGATCCTTAAAATCTCAGTTTTAGTTTCTTTATAGCACAAAAAATCCCCTATTTTTATTATATAATAGAGGATTTTACATATAGCTGTAAATTATACAGTAGTATAGCTACTATATATTGCGTTAATGATTGTATTTATTAGAATTCGCAATTATTTGGAGTTCTTGGAAAAGGAATAACATCACGTATATTTTGCATACCTGTCAAATACATAATTGCTCTTTCAAAACCAAGTCCAAATCCAGCATGTTTACAGCTTCCATATTTTCTTAAATCTAAATACCAACTATAGTTTTCTATAGGCATATCTAGTTCTTTTATTCTATCAAGAAGTTTATTGTAATCATCTTCTCTTTGGCTTCCACCAATTATTTCGCCAATTCCTGGTGCTAATAAGTCAGCTGCTGCAACTGTCTTTCCATCATCATTTAACTTCATATAAAATGCTTTAATTTCTTTAGGGTAATCTGTTACAAATACAGGCTTTCCGAATATTTTTTCACATAAATATCTTTCATGCTCTGTTTGTAAGTCAACACCCCAACTAACTTTATATTCGAATTCATCATTATGTTTTTCTAATTCTGCAACTGCATCTGTATAGCTAATTCTAGCAAATTCAGAATTAATAACATTATTTAGCCTATCTAATAAGCCTTTGTCTACAAAGTTATTAAAGAATTGCATTTCTTCTGGATAATTATCTAAAACATATTTAAATATATATTTAATCATTTCTTCTGCTAAGTCCATGTCATCTTTTAAATCCGCAAAACATATTTCTGGTTCGACCATCCAAAATTCTGCAGCATGTTTAACTGTATTAGAATTTTCAGCACGAAATGTTGGACCAAATGTATATACGTTACAAAAGGCTTCTGCAAATGTTTCAGCATTTAATTGTCCACTAACTGTTAGATGTGAAGGTTTTCCAAAGAAGTCTTGTGTAAAATCTACATTTCCTTTATCGTCCTTAGGAAGATTATTTAGATCAAATGAATTTACATTAAACATTTCACCAGCACCTTCAGCATCACTTGCAGTAATAAGAGGTGTATTTACATATACAAAGCCTTTTTCTTGAAAGAATTTGTGAATAGCGTATGCTAGTGCACTTCTAACTCTAAATACTGCATTAAATGTATTGCTTCTTGGACGTAAATGGGCAATAGTTCTTAAATATTCAAATGTATGTCTTTTCTTTTGAAGTGGATAAGTAGAATCTGACAAACATTCTATTTCTACTCCTGTAGCTTGTATTTCGAAAGGTTGTTTTGCATTTTCTGTTAAGATAAATTTACCTTCTACTTTTATTGTAGAGCTTATAGTAAGTTTACAAATATCAGCGAAATTAGATAATGTATCATTAAATACAATTTGTACATTTTTAAAGAATGTACCATCATTTAGCTCGATAAAACCAAAAGTTTTAGAATCTCTAATTGTACGAACCCAACCTTCTATACATATGTTTTTATCTGCATAATTTTTTGAATTTTTATATAAATCTTTTAAAATAACTTTTTCCATATTTTCCTCCTAAAATATAAAATCTTCTCATATTATATGATATTTTATAAGTAAATTCAATTAAAATATATAATTATATTAAAAATAGTAAAATTTCTTGTTTTTTAGCAATGAAATTATATGACTAAAATATAAAAATGCCTTAAAATCGATTCTCGTGCGTCAATGTTTAAAAGCATTGATACTACTACGATTGAACGTTTTGTTGCGGAAAAATATGAAAAAGAGAACCAAATTATATCTATAGTATTGAACCATTAGAAGCAATTGCTCATATTTTAATAAGTTTAAAAATCTTATTTATTACAGATACGTATAATTGTCTAGCACATTCGGAAGATGATATTAATTATCTAAAACTTTAAAATCTACAGATGAGGAAAGAGGGGAGATATTTTATGTGGATAATGACTTTTATGAAAATAAATATCCATCAAGTGTAAACGGGAAATATTTTTGTATTTTAGAGCGAAGCGTTTCAGAATGGGAGAAAAGTGAAAGGTTAGTTTCTAGAAGCTCTAAAAATTCAAAAGATAAAAAACGGAAAATTGATAATGTTTAAATAAAATATAATGGCTAAAGATATTATGAAAAGCATTTTAATGCTAGAGGGGAAAGAGATAGAGGCAAGATACAGGTTATTTTGCAATATATAACATTGCGCAAAATCAAAGTTTTGTGCAAAAAGGCATAGGGGTAAAATTATATGGACTTCCAATATTGGTATCCACTATCACCATCTTGCTAAACCTATACGTTTGTTACAAGCGTCCTTATTTAATACACTTATATTATTTATTTAAATCTTTCATTATATTATTATATAATTTTTTCTAGTAGTTCTAAAATATTTTTATCAAAATTTCGCAAATTCTTCAAATCGCTTATTTTGCATTATTTTGCAGACAACAAACTATATGTTTGTTTTTTTAAAAACGCTTAAAATCGATTCTCGTGCGTCGCTTTTTTAGCACTTTTTTAGCATTTTTATATATAGATAAATTATCTGCAAAAAATATATTTTTAATAGCCAAACCGCAAAAATTCTAAACTTTAAATAATTAGTTATATTTTAAATGAGCAATTTATTAGCTTAAAAATTAAAACAGCTTAAAAACGATTTTGAGAGGTCAATATTTTTTAATACAACTCTTAAAATCGATAAGATTAGTTTTTATATTTTAAATACACACATATTACATATTTATAATCAAAATTACTAAAAATCCATTTTGAGTTTAATAACAATAATTATTGTATAAAATATATAACATTAAATTTGTAAAAAAACATCAAATAACAATTGTTCGGTTTTTAGAATTTTAATGTTCGTAATTAAAATTTTTATTATAATTATATAAATTTGTTTTCTATAAAATTTTTTCAAATTTATTTTTTTATAAATTCTAATTTTGAAAATTCAATTTTAAATTTCTGATATTATTTTTACTTTGCACAAAAGTTTTTAATCAAATTTGACAATATTGAAAAATGCACTATCCCCCTACTCCACCGTGATAAACACCTCATAGTCCTTTAAAGATTTAAATAATTTATCTTTTGATTAAGCAGATATTCCCATTGCTTGCATAATTTCTTTGTTAAATATATCATAGTCCAATTCTATTTTTTCTATGTTATCTACTTCTAAAACTATACTTTGCTCATTTACTTTTAGTATTACTTCACAAATTTGCAGTAAGTTATTTTTAGTTTTGTCAATTATAATTCCTTGTATTTTTTCACCATTTTTTAATGTTATTATAACATTTTTGTTTAAATATTTTACTATATTTTCAATTACATATCTTTTTTCTTTTTCAAGTAAATATTGTTCTGTCGGGATAAATTTTTTTGGTACAGGATATGTTGTAATAAGCTTTTTAGAAGTCCTAGCATAAATGTAAATATCGTTTTTATATACTTTAACTGTGCAATCTCTTGAGGATTTCGTTAATAAATATTCATAAAATTCTCCTTCAAAATATCTTTTGGTTTTTCCACACTTTTTTGCAATATTAGCTATTCCATTACGACATTGATTTTTATTTCTTTGTTTCAATCTTTTTTTTCCATGCTTTGTTATTTTTTTCATTATTTTTCCATCTCCTACTAAATAATATAACAGCCTATACCATCCTTTAGTCAAAATTTCGACATTTCATATGCATTTTATAAGAAATATGTATACGAAATTTCAAATTAAATTAATTTTTGAAAGCACATAAAAGGATAAAAATAGTTAATTGCTTTTGTCCTCTTATGCGTTTTAATATTTGGACAATTAGTTATATCTTAAATTTCTATACATTATTTTAAGAAGAATTTTGTAGGTAGAATCACTTAAAGGATAGCACCTATGTAGCCTAGATAAATCTAAATTTTCACTTGTATTAATCCTATTATCTGTTAAATTTTGAATATATCCCAAATTAGTTAATTCATTTATTTCTTCTTCTGTATATAAGCCATATGGATATGTAAAAATCTTAGTGCTCTCAGTAGATAAATTCTTTTCTATATTATTATAAGAATTGTTTACATTATTTACTGCATCCATAACTGTTAGTTTATTAAAATTTGCGTGGTCTTCACTATGTGAAGCAATTGTTACTAAGCCACTTTCTTTCATCTCTTTTGCTTCATTCCAAGTAATTGTACCAGGTGTTCCAACATTATTTGTTATGATAAACATTGTAAATGGAATATTATATTTAGTTGCTATTGGATAAGCATTTTTATAAACTTCTTCATAGCCATCATCAAAAGTTAATATACATGATCGCTTATACAATTCCTTTTTTCCTTCTTTATATGCTTTTAAATCTTCATAAGTTATAAAATGATATCCAATACTTTTTAAACCTTTAATCTGGTCTTCAAATGTCTCCTTAGTAGTTTGCATATAATCATAATACACTTGTGATTCGTCATCTACAATATTATGATATACAAAAATAGGAATTTCTAGTTTTTTTTCGCTTATATAATACTTGTTATCCCTTGTAGTAATTTCGTATATAGTACATCCTGTAATCGCAACAAATATAATGGATATTATTACGATTATTATTTTATTTTTATTTTTCACTTGTTTTCCTCCATATATTGCTTTTTAGCTTTCTTAATAGCCTTTTTAATATATTCTCTTCTTTAGCAGGAACAATTGCGGTTGTCGTTTCCTTTCTATTATTAGTTTTACTCATGGTTTTAAAAATATTATCTGGATTATATAGTTCACGTCTAATTTTTTCCTTTTCATATCTTCTGTTTGCTTCATCAAATAATATTTTTTGTCTTGTATTTTCTGTAGCCCAATAATCTCTATACACATTTTTAAGCATTGCTATCGCGAATTCAGAAATATTCTGTTCATTTATGTCCTTACTATAGTCTAATTTAAAATTGTAATTAGGATCTTTGTTTTCTTCTAAAGATTTTATAACTTCGGGAGGTACTTTATTAAAGTTTTCTATAGACATATTATATATTATAGCAAGTATTTCTGTACAAGATTTTGCATAATCTATATTTGTTGTATTTACCATTATCTTTCAGCTCCTCCCAATACTTTCTGCCTTAATGAATGTAAGAATTTCTTTGCTTTATCAACTAGCACAATATCTGTTTTTTGTGTTAGTTCTTCTATAGAATCTAAAGGAATTATGAATGAGTCATTTGCGTGATGCATATCATACAATAATTCATTTTGTTTTGAAATATATGTTATCTTCTCTCCCATACTTTGCCAAATTTCTTTTCGTGTTTCTCCATCAAATTCTTTAAAAACCTCATTATCTAATACATTTTGTATGAATTTTTTATCCAAAGATTTTTCAATCTTTTCTGAAACATCTCTTATTTTGTCTGGATAATTTTCATAAATTTCTTTTAATACGTCTATATCTGTTTGATTCTGAAAAAATTTTCTCGAAGTTCCATTAACAGACTTTTCTTGAAATGCTTTTCCCATATCATAATATTCAGGGTTTCTTATGCTACCATTTCTTTTGTTAAATATTGCTTGGCAATTATCTGTTTTTATATCATCATTTCCTAAAAAGGCTGATATAAAAACATAGTTAACTAAAAAATCTCTTCTTTCTTGAATTAGTTCTGGTGTGAAATTATATTTTAATTTATAAACATATAAATCTGATTCTATAAAATTATCTAAATTAAATTCTCTTAAATTCTGTGGAATCTCATCATAGGGATATGGAAATATTTCTAAAAATTGTTCGCCTTCATTTAAAATATTCATAGAAATACATCCTTTTTCATTATGTTCGTCATCATAAGCAAGTAGGATATCTGAAACTGGTATTTTTATTTCTTGTAATAATATAGATGCTAATAGTTCTCTTAAATCTGCAGTGCTCTTAATACCAGCATTTGTTTTATAAAAACCTGTTTTATTTTCGTTAGGAATAAAATATTCACCAATTACAGATGTAAAGTTCCCTGATAGCTCTCCTTCATCTTTTATTTTGGTGCAAGAAGATAATAAAATTCTATCAAATTGCATATATCTTTCCTCCATATTTTAATTAATATATTTTATTTGCTGTTCTTCTATTAAATCAAAAATTGATAAATCCTTATTATTTTTTTCTTTTTCAGACATCTTTATTGCAATTATTTGATTGTTAGTATATGTTTTATAATAATATATACCTTTAGATGTATTTATACAACACGAATATGTGGTAATATCGTTTTTATTTTCTTTAGTTATGGTTGTACCTTGTACCATGCTTACAGAATCTAATATATGAAAAAATTGTGTTACAGAACTTTTTTCATCATCTTTGCATTTAGAATTTAGTTTATTAAAAGAGGCTCTTATAAATCTTGAAGCAGGTGAGTTATCGCCTGGCAAACCTATTGCACCCATACCTTGTCCGTATTGATTTAAATTAATTTTATTCGAAAATGTATTTTTACTATTATATGGGCTTAAATTACTATAATTATTAATATTATTTAAATGGTAGTCAAAAGGTGGATTATTAGTAAGTACACCTATTGGATTATTGTACACTTTTAATCCATCTTCCATTTGTTCGATAACAATACATTCACTTTCATCACTTATCATCCAATGTAAGTCCGATACTGGCATTTCTTTTGAAAAAGGAGTATCGGTGATATTTAGATTTGTAATGTCTTTTTTAATTTCTGATATAGATGAATATAAACCTAAAAAATATGGTATAAGTTCATATGGGGTTAAATTTAATTTATTATCTTCCTCTTTAAAAAAGCAAGCATTTTTAGGAAAATATAATCCTGCCATAGATAGTCCTTTTTCATTTGTTGCTTCTGCATACAAAGGATAATTACTAACTACTGTTGCCATTCCTATCATAGAATATTTTGAAGTTATAGAAGTACCATTTTTTAAATTAAATTTATAGTTTCTTGGTGTTATAACTACTTTTTCATTAAACCTATACTCTAAATCTAAATTCCTACCAAAATAATTATCTTTTGTTTTAAAGTCTATACATGTACACATCTTTATTCTCCTTTTCCTTTTTATTTATATATTTTGTCTAAAACCAAGCTGACTTTTTCTAAAGAAGTTTCTATATAATATTTTAAAATATCTTCTGTAACTAAATTTAATTTATTATTTCTTAAATCAAATAGTTTAAAATTTTCTTTAATTGCTTTCTTTAGACCTTCATCATCCGATATTTCTAAAAATTCATTTTGTAATTCGCTAATATTAATGTTAGAATTCTTTAAAAGATATCTATCTATAATGGGATAATCTGAATATATATCTTTCGAAAATTCTTCTTCTGAATGAATAGAATTATCTTTAGTATATAATACAATTTTATCATCTCTTTTTATTGCCATATTAGGAATAGAAATACTATACCATATCATGTCTTCTATTAAATGAGCTAAATATCCTTGTAGCATTAAGTTTTTTGGTAAAGATAACTTATTTTCATTTATAAATTTTTCTATGTCTGGATAATCACCTTCATTTTCATTTAATATACCATGTTGCAAATAATGTGTTGTATTCTTTGTTTTAAAATTAACTGCTACAGTTAATACATCTGGTAACATAGCTCCATATAAAAATTCATTATTTAAATTATATTTTTCTTTTAGTATATTAGATATATAAATATGACTAATTATTGAACTCATAATTATTCTCCTTTTGGTTCTTTTGTTAAGTTTTTTGGCATATTTTCGTATAATGGAATTATAAAGTTAAAATTAGAATCTAATGTATTAGAGTTTTCATATTGTTCTATTAAAATTTGGCTTTCAGATGTTGGTGCCAATAAATTTTGCATATATTGATTATTATATAATGTATTTTCTTTTATTATATCGAATTTTTGCAAATATAATGTGCTTTGCTTTTCATTAATATATTTTGTATTAATAAAATTTACTCCTTCTAATAAAGCTTTTTCTAGCGAAAACCATTCGTTCGAATATGCATATTCTGCTGCATTATTTATAATTGTTGACTGCAAATTTCCTGAAGCTGCTATATTAAATGGATTATATACTATTTTATCTTTATATTTATATCCTCTAGACAATTTAGTTCCTTTTTTACCTTGTTCTTGTATCAGCCTAGAAACAATAAAATATGGGTCTATATTATTATCTTTCCCAGATTTTAAAATTGCTTCTGCAATACTACTACCTTCTAAAAAAGTATTTTTCGTTTTTTTCATTATTCCTTCCTTGGTTGTAGAATTTTCTGCATATTGTAAGTCTTTTAATTGAAATATATCATTTTCATTTAACAAGATCCTTGGGTCCATTTTATATTCTATTGCTTTACTTGAGGCACATAGCCAATTTCCATTATCGTATGTTTTTCCTTTATCTTTTTTACATTGCCAATCTTTACCATATTTATCTGATTTTGGTACTAAATTTAAAGGCATATTTTTATTAGAGTGACTTTCATTTTTTATCACATCTTTCCAATCTAATTTTGTATAGAAAAGCGTAAACTCCCAGTTTGGATGTTCTTTTTTTAATTTATCTATAGCTTCTTTATAGCCAGGATATCTATTTTCATTTAGATTATTTCCTGCGTAAGTAACCCATTTTTGTTTTGAATTGTTTACTAATATAAGACTAATTATAACTGAAAATATAATAATTAGTAAAAGTAATAATATTATTACTTTGGGTTTTAAGTGTTTAATTTTGTTGACTATAAATTTTATTAATGATGTATTTGAATATCTTTTCATTTATTATAATACTTAACTCCTTAAATACTATTTTTTACTTATTGATTGCTAAAGATTTTTACTTTTATTATTTTATAAAATTATATAATTCATACTTTATATTTTCAAGTAAATCGATTAATTATTATATAAAATTATGCTACATAGAAGGTATTTTTAATTCCATTCCCTCATATAAATTAGAATCTTTTAAATTATTGTTGTACTTTATATCGTTTATTACAAATCTTATATCTTTCCCCTCATAATATTTATTTGTTTCCTGTTCTTTTTTCGCTATTGACCATAGTGTTTCGCCAAAGTCTATAATTGTAACCTTGTAATTAACTTCTTGTTTAGAGTAGCTAGTCTTTGCAAATGCAATTATTACTATAAAAATTATTATAATTAGTCCCCTTTTCGATTTCATATTTTTTCCTCCTTACGTACTAGAATGTTTGTTCGCTTTTAAAAATTATATCAGAACATTTGTTTTTATGCAAGAGTAAATAAAAAAAAACGTACCTAAGATTTTCTAACAAATGTAAATTCTAAGAAAATCTAAGGTACGTCATAATTATCTAGTACAGAAGTTTCTCCTACTAGGAGCAACTTCCTACTATAAAAAAATACAATGAAATTTTAATTCATTGTATTTAATATATTTATAATTATATTGACTTCTTTTGCTAGTCGTTCTTGTACAAGTTTTACATTTGTAGCTGTATACATATTCCAAATATTAAGATAAGAGAATAATGAAGAATATACATCTACAGCATTTTGCAATATTTCTAGCCATTTTTTACTACTTTTTCTAGATTGTGTAATACTACTTGAATTTGTGTTATAAAAATAGTAAATATCGTTTAGAAATACTGCTGAATTTATATTTGTAAATATATTTAAATTCATCATTAAATCTTCAGCATATCTTAGTCTTTGGTTTGGGGCACTTATACTATCTAAACAAGATTTCTTTACACAGCTATTCCATATAGCATTTAATTGATATCCTTCAAAAAACATAGGATATACTTTTTCGCTAAAGTCTTTTTTATTAATAAATATTTCGTTTTCACTAAAATATTTATATTGTTCATAATTCTCTTTTTTATATCTAAATTTAATTAAGTCTGGTGAATATTTATTTATAATTTCATTCATTTTGCTAAAAACACCATCTATATATTCATCATCTGCATCTAGAAACATTACATACTTTCCAGTTGCACTTTTAATTCCATTTATTCTAGCACATAATGCTCCTTTATTTTCTTGAACGATTATTTTTATTCTGCTATCTTTTTTCTTCATTTCTTCGCATATATTTAGCGAATTATCACTTAATCCATCTATTACAAGAATAAGTTCTATATCTTCCTTACTCTTTAATACAGAGTTTATTGTTTTTTCTATGGTATTTTGTGCATTATATACTGGTATAATAACAGAAATATTTGCCATAATTAATCTCCTTTATCTTAAACTTTGTCCCATATCTAGAACTAGGTTTTGTCCATTAACACCTTTAGCTATTTCTAATAAAGAATAAATTGCATCATAAACATCTGTTGGTCTAACAAAACTTTTAATAGGCAAATGATTCTTATAATTTTCAAAATATTCATCACCTTCTATTTCTTGTTCCATATGTGGCACAGTTCCTAATGAAATTGTGTTTACCCTTATATTAGAAGTTCCTAGTTCATTTAAAATAGATTTCATAAAACCATATATTCCAGATTTCGCAGCACTATATGCTGGCAAACCATATCTAGTTATTGCATTTATAGAAGATATCATTAAAATAGCTCTTTTAGAAATATCTTTAGACTTTTCTATTAAGTCTAGCATTATTTTTATAAGGTATATATGTGCTGTTAAATTTAAGCTTATAGACTTATCTATGTCATTAAAGGTTATTCCTCTAATTCCATCTATTTCACTTTTCATGTTAATTCCTGCCATACTTATTAAATAATTAATATAGCCATATTTGTTTTCTATTATTTTATGAGCATTTTGAAGCTCTTCTATTTTAGTAACATCAGTTTTTATAAAAGTGTAATTTTCATTTTCTAGAATAGCTTTAGATGTAGTATCATCTTTATCTAAAACTACTACTTTAGCACCTTGTTTTAAAAAATTAGAAACTACTACTCTACCTATTCCCCCATGTCCACCTGTAATTACAATAACAGTATCTTTCATATAATCACCTCTATTTTTAATTTTCTTTGCACAAACTTTCATGTAAATTTATACATTCTTCCACATCTAGTGTTTCTGCTATCATTTTTAATGTTTGCATTTCTATTTTTAGTTCCTTTTCAAAACTATATCTTGAATTAAAAGCAAGCTCAGATATTATTAAGTCAAGATTTTTAAAGTTTTTAATAGTATAAATAATATCTTTTATTTCTGTTTTATCCATCATAAGATGTTTATCTAGTTTATTTTTAAATTCACCTGTATTGTCTACATTTCCAGAAATATGCAAAATCTTAACTTTGTCTTTATTTGTTAATAAATCTAAATAGTTATTATACGAAATATTTAAATCATTTGCTGCAAGTTTTGCATGTGAAATATCGAATACTCCAAAATCTAATATTTCCCACATATAACTTATAGTTTTAGGAGAAATCTCTGCTAATGGAATACCGTAACCTCCGGGTTGATTTTCCCCTCCAAACTTAATTTCTTCATTATATAATTTTAAAAATTGAGTTTTTAAGCTATTTATATTTTCAAATAATATCTCTTTAGCCTCATCTATATTCTCGTTAATTTCTGCTGCTATATGTGTACTAATACGTTTTTTATTATTTAATTGCATTAAATTGGCTGGCAAGCTATGCCAGTCTATATTCTTAATCATTCTTTTACTATGTGTTCTAGGTTCCATATGTGGTAAACCATGAAAATCTACTTTTATATTATTTTCTTTTGCTAGTTTCAAGCAGTTATTAAGTTCTTCACTATTACAAAATCTACCTGGAAACTTTAAAATATCTATATAATTATTTTTTATTAAATTTTTATATAAGTCGTCATAAATATTTTTGCCATCTTCATTAACAATATAATTACAACCAATTTGTATCATTTTAACTCTCCAAACTTTCAAGTAATTTATCTATATTTGATATAACTGTATTCATATCAAATTTTCGTGTAACATTTTTTATATTTTCTTTATATTTTTCTCTAAGTTCCTTGTTTAATATTACTTTTTTAACTCCCAAATATAAATTGTATGTATCATTAGACACTATAAGTGCATTTTCATTATCTTCTCCTAGAATATCCTTCATTCCGGAACATAATGTTGTAACTATTGGCTTGTCTAACATAGCTGCTTCTATTACAACAGAACTTAATCCTTCTATTCTAGAAGAACATACAAATATATCAGATTCTTTAACATATTTATAAGGATTTTCGGTATATCCTACTAAATTAACTGTATCTTTTAAATTATTTTCTTCTATGTAGTTTTCTAAATTTTCTCTTTCTGTACCTTCTCCAATTATCCATATAGAGTTTTTTATGTTTTCTCTTAACAATTTTCTATGGATTTTTAATAATCTGTCATAGCCTTTTTCATATGCTAATCTTCCAACTGCAGATATTATAATTCCATTTTTCTTTAAGTCTTTTGTTATTGGCTCTTTGGCTTTTTTTAATATTTCTTCAGAATTTATTGGGTTTACCTGTACAATTACATTGTCTGAAATTCCTGTTTTTTGTGTAAAATGATATTTTACATCATTAGAAACACAAACAATTTTGTCAAATCTTTTATAGCAATTTATTTCATCATCTAAATTTTTAAATATACTAGCTCGCGAAATATTTTCTATATCTGTATGTATCCATGCAATTTTTTTAGAATTTTTATTATTAGAATTAGCTATAACTTTTGCAACTTTCCCTTCTAGAAAAGCAATTTCTATGTCGTATACTTCCTTTATATTCTTTTTATACAAATAATTTGGAAAATGTTTTATTAAAAATAAATACCATTTCCAAATTATACTCATTAATTTACAAGATATTTTATAATGCTTTGAATTTATGTCATTTCTGCTTTTTTTAAAATAGCTTTCAAAAAAATACTTATATTTTATTCCTGGTATGTTTAGTGCATCTTCCACAAAAACACCATCATTTACTAGTGATAATAATGTTATATCATATTTTTCTTTATCCATCATTTTTAAAAGATTAATTACTATTTTTTCTACTCCTCCTAATTGAAGAGTATGAACTGCTATTAACAGCTTCTTTTTCATATATGCCCCCTATTCTGACAGTACACATGTTGGCAAAGGTGATTTCTGCTTATTTAAAAATTCCAATTTACCAGTATTAATATCTCTACTAAAAATTGCAATTTCATTAGAATCTTGGTTCGCAACAAATACATATTTCTGTGTTTTGTCAATTTCTAAATCTCTGGGAGTATCGCCATAGGATAAAATATTTTGTACTAATTCTAATTTTTTATTTTCATATTTAAATACAGATATGCTATTATGTCCTCTTATAGATGTGTAAATATATTTGCCATCTGAAGAAATCTTAATTCCTGCTCCTGTATCGTTTTCTTTTTTTGCGTGATTATTAGGTAAAATACTTGTTTTATATAGGATTTCTAATTTTTTTTGTATATATCTTAAAACATATAATGTACAACCTTTTTCAGTTAATAAAAAAATTTTTTCATTATAAATAGCTATATGTCTTGGCTCTTCGTCTTTGGGAAATTGAAGTGAAAAAATCTTTTTTAAAGATTTTTTTTGCACTTCGTATAAATCTAATATATTCATGCCCAAGTCTACAGTTATTAAGTTGTTTTCATTATTAAAAACTTTTGCACAATGTAAATGCGAATATTTACTACGGTTTACGTTATTATAAATAAGCTCTCCTATTTCGCCACTTTCCTTAATTTTATATGCAGTAAAATACCCATTCATATAATTCGAAATAAATAGCATTTTCTTCTTGTTACTTATTTCTACATGACATGGGCCACTTCCTAATGAGCTTTTATTCCCAATATATGTTAAACCTTTGGAAGTTTTTTTATATGCTAATATATTACCATTCTCATTTTCTTGTACTGCATATAAATGATTTTCATTTTGTGCTAAATATGTACATCTTTCAAAATCATTAGTTGTATAGACTAAATTTAAGTTTTCATTCGAAAAACGATACTTGTTTATGCCATTTTTTGACGCATTACCTATATAAATATATTGTTCGCTCATAATCACTCTCTTTTATTCATATCTTTTTGCATTATCACGTTCTATTATACCATTTAAATCTATTATTGTCAATTTATGCATGATGGTGTCGCTCTTACAGCGAGAAAGGATAAGAGCTATAAACTGGGATTTAGAAAAGGTCCTTAAAATCTCGGTTTTACTTTTCTAATAATAAAAAGAGCAATTTCACTACATTTATGTAATAAAGTATTGCTCTTTTTACTATTAAATTATTATTTATATTGCGGATATAATCTTAAATATGCTTTTAATCATCTGCTGTATTTGTTCCTGGTTGTGTATTTGTACTGCTGTTCGAATTAGTGTTTGTATTTGAGTTAGTATTGGTATTTGTGTTTATATTACTATTTGTATTATTTTTGTTGCTGTTAGAATTTGTATTTGTATTCAAATTAGTATTTGTATTAGTGTTTGCATTTGTATTTGTATTAGAGTTAGTATTCTTATTTGAATTAATATTGCTATTTGTATTCGTGTTAGTATTTGTATTCTTGTTTGTATTTGTATCTGTCATATTTTCTTTTTTATTATCAGTTGTTACGACATTTGTATTCATTACAGGTTCTTCTGCATCTATATCGTTTTTAATTCCTTGAACTGTAGAATTTGTGTTTTCATTTTTATGTTCTGTTTCTGAAGCTTTTATCTCTGTTCCACTATGTTTGTTACATAAGCCAGGAACTGTAGATCTTAAAAAATACTCTGTATATGTATCTTTACAACCAGTTCTTGCTTTTAGTCCAGTTTCTGAACAAACTTTAACTTCTTGTACAGAATATGGCTTAATAAAATATGCTGTTTTTAAACCAGTATGTATTCTTGACATTACATTAGCCCAAATTAAACCTGCAGGATTTCTCTTATTAAAATTAACTGTTTCATTTTGGTCATAGCCATACCATGTAACACCTGTATAATATGGTGTAAAACCACAGAGCCATCTGTCATAATTAGAATCTGTTGTTCCAGTTTTAGCTGCAACATCAATTCCATTTATTTTGCAGTATGTAGCTGTTCCATTTTTTCCTTCTACTGGCTGTGTTAGTAGATCTTTTAGTATAAAAGCTGTTTCCTTAGAAAAAACTCTTTCTTTTTTCGGCTTTGGTTTCATTATTGTCTTCCCAGCATTGCTTTTTATTTCTTTATAAAATGTAGGTTCTATATATTCACCATCATTTGCAATTGTTGCATAAGCAGAAGCCATTTCTAAGGGGCTAATTCCTTTTTGCAATCCCCCCAATGCCAAAGTTAAGTTATTGTCCTCTTCTGTTAGAGTAGTAATACCCATTTTTTCTAAATACTTTATAGCAACATTAGGTTTTAATTCATTCATAATTTCTACAAATGGAATATTTTGTGAAGATTCTATAGCTCTTCTTACTGTTATATTACCTAAAGGTTTACTATAATCTACTGGGTGATACCCACCACTAAAATCTCTTTCTGTATCGTCATATATTGACGAAGCAGTAATTAGCTTCTTTTGGATAGCAGGACCTACTACAGCAATTGGTTTTATAGCAGAACCTGTTTGCCTAATACTTTGAGTTGCTCTATTTAAAGAACGTGGCTTGTCTTTTTTTCCAAGACCTCCTACACAACCTAACACATTTCCTGTTTTATGATCTATTATAACCATAGCAGATTGTGAATGCTCTCCTCCATTTTTTGACTGCAGTATGTATTTGCTCTTTCCCATTTCTGTTTCCATTTGGTCTTGAATTTTAGTTTCTTGTGTACTTGTAATTGTTAAACCCGACATATATATATAATTAGTAGCAAAATTAGTAGAAATATTATACTTATCTGCTATATCATTTGTAACATCTGTTATAAGTGCATCTGTATGATATGAATATACTCCATTCCCTGAATTAATAGTGCCCTTTTTAAATTTAATACCTTCATCTACATTCTTTGTAGCAATTTCATATTCCTCTTCGTGAATATAACCAAGTTCTAACATTTTGGATAAAACTGTTTTCGTCCTCTTCTTTATTTTCTCTGAATTATCTTTCTCTCCAAATGGATTATAAGAATTTGGTGAATGATTTATTCCGGCTAAAAAAGCACATTCTTCTAAATTTAAGTTCTTACAAGGTTTGTTAAAATAATATTCACTTCCGGCTTCTACACCATATATACTCGGACCAACATATATAATATTTAAATATGTTTCTAATATTTCATCTTTTTCAGTTATACATTCCAAGTTCCAAGCTTTCCACCATTCTTTCACTTTTCTAAATATACTATCTGTGGTATCTCCAGTCATGTTCTTTACCAATTGCTGTGTAATTGTACTTCCACCATAAGAAGAATTGCCAAAGTGAAAAATATAACTTAATATAGCAGAACCGGTTCTTTTTATATCTACACCTTGGTGCTTATAAAACCTTTCATCTTCTATTGCAACATAAGCATTTTTTAAATTTGCTGGCATCTGTGAAATATCAATTTTTATTTGTTTTCTTTCACTTCCTAATTTGGCAAGCTCATTACCATTATTATCAAGTACAATAGAATTTTCATTAATTAGCATATCTTCTGCAATATTTCTCCATTTTACTGCAGATGTTGCAAGAGCAATACCTATAACTATTATTAATAAAACTATTAGGGAAATTATGATTTTCTTTACTTTTTTATTTTTATTCGTTTTGCCTCTTCTATTTTTCTTATTTTCTTGTGTTCCATTACTTTTTTCTTTTTTAAAAGCTTTAGGCACAAACTCTTCCTCTTCTTGATTCTTTAATTTTTTACTCTTCATATACTAATCAAGCTCCTTAGAAAAATAAGCTATTTTATCTGTTTCAGAAAAACCTAAATGATTAAATAAATTCATTAGTGATTCATCCGATAAATTACAACTTGCAGTAAATTTCTCGCATCCCTTAATTTTTGCCCATTCTTCACATTTATTTAACAATTTCTTATCAATTCCTTTATTTCGATAATTATGTTTTATATAAATTTTTTCTAAGTATCCTACTACATTAGTATCATTTTTTAATGAACATTGTGCATATGCAACAGGAATCTCATTTTCATAATCTATATAAACTACTTTATTATAATTAGTTAATGCTTCTCTTATAGTATTCGTTTCCTCTTCTAGTAATTTAAATTCATAATTATCACTAATAATTTTTTCTATTATTTCATAATCACTTATAATAGCTTCTCTAATCATATGTATTCCCTCTTTCTTACTATTCTATAATTCCGCCACCTACTACAATATCATCTAAATAAAATACTGCTGATTGACCTGGTGTTAAAGATTTCTCTGGTTCTTCAAAATTAATTTTTATCTTATCTTCATTTATAATATTTAATCTTGCAAAAGATGCTTTTTTACTATATCTAGTTTTAACTGCTACCCTTAAATTTTCTATATTAATATCTTTAATTAATATGTTTACATTATTTATAATTGCTTCCTTCTTAAAAGCATCTTTCATAGTACCAACAATTAATTCATTTTTATTTATATTAAAACCTATTACGAATAATGGTTCTTTATATGATATACCCATTCCTTTTCTTTGCCCAATTGTATAATTATATAGTCCGCTATGCTTTCCTAAGATAGTTCCATCATTCATTACTATATTACCTGGTTTAGGTTTAATATTTCCGTTATTTTCTAAAAACCTCTTATAGTTACCATCTGGAATAAAACAAATATCTTCACTATCTGGCTTATTAGCTACATTTACTAAATTGTTTTCTTTGGCTATTTTTCTTATTTCCTCTTTAGATTTAAAATTACCTAATGGGAATAGTACTTTGTCTAATATTTCTTCTTTCATTGTATATAATACATATGATTGGTCTTTATTTTCATTTAAACATTTTCTTAAAACAAATTGATTATAGTTGCTATCATATTCTGTTTTAGCGTAATGACCTGTTGCTAAAAAATCACAATTTAGCTCTTTAGCCTTTTTATACATTTCTCCAAATTTTAATTTTCTATTACATTCTATACAAGGATTAGGTGTAAGTGCTTTAGAATAGCAATCTATAAAATTATTAATTACATACTTTTTAAAACTTTCTTGCATATCTATAGAAATATGTTCTATTCCAATTTTATCACATACTTCTTTTGCATCTTTTGCATCTGTATAATTAGATAGTGACAAAGTAACACCAATTACTTCATAACCTTCATTTTTTAGTAATAGTGCAGAAACACTACTATCTACACCTCCACTCATACCTAATAAAACTCTTCTTTTTTTCATATTATCTCTCCTATGGTGATATTTTAACATATATACCATAATTTAGTAAAGGTATTGTGTAAAAGCTTAAAATATAGTATAATATTTATGTTAATCATTAAGGAGGATTACTTATGCATTTTATGGCTTTTAAATCTGCTATAAGTAGAGCAGAAGAAATGGTTTCTAATGTTAAACCATTCGAATATAGATATATTAATAACACTATTAGTAAAATTTACGATTTTATTCAAAAAGAAAAACTTAAAAATCCAGATATGAAAGATCCAGATTTTTATTCTTTATTATACGATTATAACTCTAGGCTAAAAACAGTTTCTTTTTGTAATGAACATATATTAAACCAAGTTACAGCATATAATGCTTGTTTATACTTACTTCAAAATCCTAGGAAATATACTGAAATTACAGAATATGTAGAAAGTAATAATATCTCGTCAGACAGGGATTTTTTTATGCATACTAATAGTTTTGATGAAAATTTAACAAATTTAGTATTATTTATGAGGCATTTATATCCACAAGTAGCTTCACAAGTAGAAGATAGTTATGGACCTGTGTTCTCAGATATTTTAAATTCTACAAAAACTAATAAAGAAAAACATATAATGGCTGAAAAACTTGTAGGTCATTTACCTGCACTACAAAGGAAACATTATCTAGATGCTTTTGAACTATTAGCAGACGGAATTCCTGCATATATGAAAACTTATTTAAAATATACTGAAACAAATATAAAGAAAGATTTAATAGAGTCTAATACAGCACTAGTTAGTCTTTTCGATGACATGGGTTATTTAGATGACTGGCTAGCACTTGCAAATAAACAATTTGATGAAATTGGACTTCCGGAATTAAAGCAAGATAAAGCAAGTTTAACTAGTGGACTATCTGAGGGAGTTCAAAAACAACTAGATACAGTAGACTTACTCGGTATAAACATAATGTATACTAATAGGGCTTTTCATATCTTAGAGGACTATTCTAAAGCAATGTATGCGATTTCCGAATTTAATTTAGAACCTCTTATTCTAGATGGTACAGAAGCACCAACATTAGAAGATGAAGATTTAAAAAACATCTTATTAAAAATGGAACTTTTTTATTATCCAACAGAAATGTATTATACAGAAAATGAAAATAAAATAGAAGAAATGTCACGTAGTGGTGAATTAGTTCTAGATGATGATGAAAATTCTGAAAGAAGATATTATTCTTTAGAACCTTTAGAAAAAGAAATGGAAAAATCTTATGGTGAAGAATATAAGCAATACTTTTCTAATGTTTTCCCTGCTTCTAGAAATTCTGTTGGAGACGATATGTTAAGATTTTCACAGTTTGCTAATTCTATTCACAGATTAAAAGGTTCTAAAGCTCATATAGCATTATCTCTTTATAGTTTTTTAGAATTAAATAATAGCCAAAAAAGAAACTATGGTGTTGTAGTAGATAAAATTTCTGAAGATGGAACTTCTGGAGAGTTAAAACATTTTACAGATTTTGTGGTAGATATTAATTCTATATTACCTGTTAATGTACATGTTCCATCGCATATTTTTTCAGAGTTTGCAACCGAATATTTTAAAAGCCCAATTGTACCTATATATGCTGGCTCTAATGATTGGAATATGCGAAATGATAGAAAAATGAAGTCCCATGTAATGATGCCATGGAACAAGAAAAGTAAAAAAACAATTAAACAATGTTCAAAAAATAATAAAGCATATAATCAAGATACTGTTGGACATCTTAGATTTTTATCTGATGAAAATTGTCCACCTGCGCATTTAAAGCAATCGCCAAAAGACAAGCAAATTCATAAAACTTATATTAATTTAGACACCGGATCTATTTTGGAAAAAACTAAAGAAGGTGTATTAGTAAAAGTGCTACCTGTTGGAGATGATGAAAGAGATGGTAGATAAAGAAAAACTTACAGAACATTTTAAAAATAAAGATTACATATATTGTATTAACACATTGCAAAAAGATATTAAAGATAAATTGGTGCACAAAGTAAAAATATTTAAGCCAGATTATACATATACTAATTTATTTAATTTAAAAGAAAATTGTTATAAATTCCTAAGTGACAAAGAAAAATTGTATGTTACAATTTTATGTAGGTATTCTGAAGAAGAATATCCTTCTATTTGTGAATTAAATAGCTTATTAGATATTTATTCTTCTTATAAATAAAAATTAAACTACTAGTTTTTACACTAGTAGTTTTTTTTATTGGACTAGGATTTTTATGGTCATTCCCCAATCTCGTTTTATTAATTAATTGTATTTAATATATCTTGTTTTGTTCTTAATCCTACAAGAGTTTTTAGAGCCATACCATTATTAAAATAAATTAAAGTTGGTATACTTTCTATTTCATATTTTCTTGCTATATCTGAAGCTTCGTCTACATTAAGTTTGCAAACTTTTAGTTCTAAATTTTCTTCTGCTAGTTCTTCTATTATAGGTCCCATCATTCTACAAGGACCACACCATGGTGCCCAAAAATCTACTAATACAGGTAACTCAGATTGTAATACCTCTGCTTCAAAATTTTCTTCTGCTATTTCTATTACTTTACTCATAAAAATAACCTCCTTATATATTTTTTATTTTTTTAGCAATACTTAAGCCGCATTTAGCACCTTCATATACTGCTTTGCATATTTGTAATAAGCCACCAGTGCAATCTCCAGCTGCATAAATGCCTGGTACATTAGTTTCCATATCTTCATTTACTATAATATCATTATTTTTTAACAATATTCCAAGTTTTTTTGCAAAGTCTACACTAGAGGCAATGCCTTGTGCAATAAAAATTCCATCTACAGGTATACTTCTTTTATCTTCTAAAAGAATTGCTTCTACTTTTGTGTTTCCTTTTATAGCATCGATTGTTCCTTCTATAACATTTTGTATACTTAAAGATCTATTTTCTGGTAGTTTACTACCATTTGTAAAAATAGTAACTTTATCTGTTACATTTTTTAAAATTTCTGCTTCATGAAGTGCATATTCGCCATTCCCTATAACAGCAACATTCTTTTCTTTAAAAAAGAAACCATCACATATTGCACAATAACTTATTCCTTTTCCTTCGAATGTAGTTTCTCCTTCTATATTAGAAGTTTTTCTACTTTTTCCTGTTGCAAGAACAATTGTTCTTGTCTCGTATTCGCTATTAACTGTTTTTACAATATATGTTCCATTAGCATATTCTATATCTATTACTTCATCATTTTTCATTTCTATATTTTGCTTTTTAGCTTGATTAATACCATTTTTAAAAAGTTCTTCACCAGAAATGCTATCTTCAAACCCATAATAGTTTTCTATGTTTTTAGCTCTATTTAAAGCTGTATTTTCTTTTCCTATTACTAATGTTTTTAAGTTAGACCTACTAATATAAATTGCTGCACTTATTCCTGCTGGTCCTTTACCAATTATTATACAATCATACATAAATTTTCTCCTAGTCTGCTAATGTTCCCATTGGATCCCATGGCTCTAATTCCATGTAGTAATTATTTTCATTGTATGCCTCTAATTCTTCTGGTTTTAGGTGTTTTTTGTTAATTACAACCTGATACACATAAGAGTTAAACCATTCATCTGTTAAAAGATATATTCCTTTATTCCCCATGGCATTTCCCCATGAGTTTTCTACTTTCCAACGATTTCCTTTCCAGTTTTCATCTAAGTTTACTCCTAGAAACATCATTGCATGTGTCATTGCACTTTCTCTATATTCAAGCTTAGTTGCTTTATCCATACTATCTTCTATGTTTATTAATTCATTAATATTATAAAGTGAACGTGATAATATTCCTAAATCTCTTGAAGACTCTTGTCCTACATCACTTCCAAAAAATACTGGAACACCATCTGTAAGCTGTGCAATTGCCATTTCTTTTAGTCTTTCTATTGGTAAATTTAAGTATGTTATTTTATTACCTTCTGCAACATTTCCTACATAATTTACAGTATATTTTTTAAAGAATGGTCTATCTTCATTTGGAGCATTTATAATACTTATATAATCTTCTAAATTTAAATCTTTTACATATTTATTATAAAACTCTATAGGTGTTATATTATTTTCTCTAAAAAATTCATCTTTTTTGTTTGTATATTCAAAATTGAATTCTTTAGGTGGCTTTCCAAATGCTGTACATAATATGTTGTAAATTTTTTCTACCATTTCTAATTTTTTGTTTTCTATTTCTTCTAAGCTTTTATTATTTTGGTAGTCTTCTCTTAATTCATAAGCATACATTCTTAAGATTCTTTTTAAAATTTTATTAATTTCTAATGTATTAGAAGAATTATATGTTTCTGGCATAGCACTTTTAGGAACAATGCCATATTTTTTTATAATGTTTAAAAACATATCCCATTGTCCACCATCATTTATAGGATTATCTAGAAAAAACGTTACATGTCTGTCTGTTGTTGGTCTAGCTATAGTATTTATTATACTATTTAGAAAATAATTACATTTTTCTAGTTTGTCATAAAACGCTATATAGTTTTGTGATAATTCTATATTTACTATGTTTAATTTTTTTATTAAGAAATATCTAATAAAATTTGTAGATGCAAAAATCCAACATCTTCCACTTCTTTTTTGATCTGTTATTTCTCCTTGTTTTAGATTTACAGAAAAGTCATATCTAGAATTTCTTACTTCTTCATAATTTTCGCAAGATTTAAAAAATCCATTTTTTGTAACTGTGTTAGTTATTACTTTGTTTTCAACATTAGCAAAATCTTTTTCATATTTTTTTAATTTTTCTTTAGAAATATTTTTCATATGTATCCTCCTTTTATTAAACCGGGACTTGGGGACTGTCCTTAAAATCCCGGTTTTGTTTTTCTTATTAAAAAGCTCCCCAATGTTTAGCTATAAACAGCTTTCTCACATTTTCATTAGTTTATTTTGTTTACAAGTTCATTATGCAATTGTTCTAATATATTATCTTCTACTTTTTCTCTAAATATTATTTTTATTTTTGACTCATTTGTTTGTATATTTAAGACTTCTAAAGCGTTTGCATCTAATATTTGCATAGTTTTCATTATCGTTTCAGAATCATTCATTATCCCATAACCTATAATAGAAATCTTACTTATATTCTTATAAGAACAATCTAACCTAGGATATTCATTTGTTATTAAATTTTCAAATTTATTAAATTCAGATGATTTTATAGTAAATTGTATTTCTAAATTAGATACACTCTTATTTATTATGTTATTAACAAAAATATTGTTTTCTAATAATTTTCTGTATATACGATTAATTATTCTAGGAGTATATACATCTTGTTTTGCAGTAACTAAAATTATATCATCATTTTTTACAATACTTTTTACTTTTGTATCTTCTATTTTATTATTAATAATACTTCCTGGTCTATTGTTAAATGTTGATTTTGTAACTATTGGAATATTAAAGTTTTTTCCTATTTCTACACATCTGTTATGCAATACTTTAGCACCTTCGTTCGAAATATCTTGCATTTCTTCATATGATAATTCAGATATTTTTTTTGCATCTTGTATTTTATTTGGATCTGTAGAGTATACACCATCCACATCTGAAAATATATAACATTTATCTGCTTTTAGTGCTGCTGCTACTGCTACTGCTGTGGTATCTGAACCACCTCTTCCTAATGTTGTTATATCTCCTTTTGAATTTACACCTTGAAAACCTGCTATAATAACAATTTTTCTTTCTTCTAATTCTTTTTGTATTCTTGATGTATCTATGTTTTCTATAACTGCTGACTGGTTTGATTCACTTGTAAATATTCCTGCTTGCCAGCCAGTAAGTGAAATTGCAGGATATCCTAATCTGTTAAGTAATATACTTAGTTTAGACATTGATATTTGTTCACCACTACTTAGTAATGTGTCTAATTCCCTTTCATTTGGAACATTACTAAGCTCGTGAGCTTCTTTTAATAAATTATCTGTAGTTTTTCCTTGAGCAGATACTACAACTACTACATTATTTTCTTTATAAAATTCCTTAATTTTATCAGCTACAATATTTAATTTTATATTGTCTGAAACTGAACTCCCTCCAAATTTTAAAACTATTGTGTCCATTTTGACACCTCTTCTTTGTAATGTTAGAAATGAATTTAATTAAATATCACTTCTATATATTATATGAAACTAAATATTTTTCGTAACTTTTTATATTGTTACAAAAATATATTAGCACAAATAATTATAACATAAAATATCTATTTGTTAAATTTTTTTAAATATTCTTGTATAAAATCATCTATTTGACCATCCATAACAGATTGCACATTTCCGAATTTCGTAATTTGTTCTATGGTCTTTTACCAAAGTATATGGACAAAATACATATGACCTAATTTGGCTTCCCCAGGCAATATCCTTTTGCTCTCCCTTTAAGTCTGTTATATTTTTCTGTCTTTCTTTTTCTTTTAAGTCAAACAATTTTGACTTAAGCATCTTCATCGCTGTTTCTCTGTTTTGAATTTGCGAACGTTCTGATTGGCAAGCAACCACTATATTTGTTGGTATATGTGTTATTCTAACTGCTGAAGAAGTTTTATTTATATGTTGCCCACCTGCGCCAGAGGCTCTGTATGTATCTATTCTTAAGTCGTCTGGATTTATATCTATTTGTATATCTTCTTCAATTTCTGGTAAAACCTCTACCGATGCAAACGATGTGTGTCTTCTTCCTCCACTATCAAATGGTGAAATTCTAACAAGCCTATGTACACCCATTTCACCTTTTAAGTATCCATAAGCATATTCGCCTTTAACTAAAAAAGTAACACTTTTAATTCCTGCTTCATCACCTTCTAGATAATCTAATTCTTTAAGTTGGAAGTTATGTTTTTCAGCCCATCTGCTATACATTCTATATAACATTTCTACCCAATCTTGTGATTCTGTTCCTCCTGCACCTGGGTGCATAGAAACAATTGCATTATTCATGTCATATTTACCAGATAATAAAGTTTTTATTTCCAAACTTTCTATGTCTTTTTTTATACGCTTTGTATCTTCTAAAAGTTCTTGTAAAATTTCTTTATCCTCTTCCAAAACTAATAAGTTATTCATCTCTATACAATTTTGTAATTCATTATATATCTTATTATATGAATTTATATTATCTTTTAGAATTTTTATTTCTTGCAAAATTTTACTATTATCACCATTCCAAAAATCTTCTTTTAAAGTTTCTTTTTCAAGATTTTCTAGTTTGGCCTTCAATTTTTCTACTTCAAAGAGATTCACCGATTTCTTCTAGTTTGTTAAATAATTCTTGAAGCTCTTTTTTATTATCTTCTAATTCTAGCATATATTCACTCCAATCTAATTTTTGTGTTTTCATATTATCATAGCTATTAACTTTTTTCAAGTAAACTTTTAGTGAACTTTTAAACCGAGTTCGATGTAGCAAGATACGTTCTCTAAAATCCTAGTTTACAAATGTTAAGTACTCTTTTTAACAGAAAAACATACCTAAGATTTTCTACCAAATGTAAATTCTAAGAAAATCTAAGGTATGACATAATTTCCTACTATACTAAAAAATCCCTCCTTTACAAATTGTATAAAAGAGGGAATTTTAGGACCATTTCCTAAGCCCAGTTATTTTGTTCCAAATATTCTATCTCCTGCATCTCCTAATCCTGGCACTATATAACCATATTCGTTCAATCTTTCGTCTATTCCTGCTGTATATAATTTTACGTCTGGAAATTCTTTGTTTAATTTTTCTATTCCTTCTGGTGCTGCTAATATTGAAAGAAATTTTATCTTTTTCACACCATCTTCTTTTAGACATCTTATTGTATCTTCTGCTGAACCTCCTGTTGCAAGCATTGGATCTAATATAAGTACTTCCCTTTTACTTATGTCTTTTGGCATTTTATAATAGTATTTTATTGGCTTTAATGTTTCTTCATCCCTATATAATCCAATATGACCTATTTTTGCATTTGGTATAACTTGTAAAAGTCCATCTAGCATTCCTGTACCAGCTCTTAAAATTGGTACAAAAGCATATTTATCTTCCCTTAATATTTTTGCTTTTGTTTTGCATAATGGTGTTTCTATTTCTACCTCTTCTAATTTTGCATCTTTCATTGCCTCATAACATAAGAAAATTGCAATTTCTGTTATTATTTCCCTAAATTCTTTTGTTCCTGTATTTTTATTTCTTATTATAGATAGTTTGTGTTCTATAATTGGATTATCTAATACATGTATATTCATTTTTATTCCTCCTTTTTCTGTGTACTTTCTTCTAATCTTTCCATTTTTTCTTCTGGTAATAATAAATTTAATATTATTCCAACTGTTGCTGCTAAACTCATACCAGATATAGTAATAGATAGATCTCCAGATACGATAGATATTGCAGCTCCTCCTAATCCTAAAACAAGCATTGTTGACGCTACAACTATATTCTTAGGCTTTCCAAAATCTATTTGATTTTCTATTAAAACCTTTAATCCATTTATAGCTATAAAACCATAAAGTAATAAGGAAACTCCACCTAATACTGGTTCTGGTATTGTAGAAATAATTGCTGTAAATTTACCAAGAAATCCCAAGCATATAGCTATAATAGCTGCTAATCCTATTACCCAAACAGATGCAATCTTAGTCATTCCAACAACAGATGTATTTTCTCCATATGTTGTATTTGCAGGTCCACCAAGTATTCCTGCTACAAAAGTTGCAATACCATCTCCAAGTAAAGTTCTATCCAGTCCTGGATTTTTTAATAAATCTTTTCCAATTATTGTACTTAATGCTGTATGATCACCAATATGCTCTGCCATTGTTACTAAAGCTATAGGCGCTATTGTAAGTAATGCAGAAAAACTAGGAACATAATCTACAAATGGTATTATAAAGTTAGGCATACTAAAAAATGCCGCTTCTGCTACTGGTGTAAAATCTACTAATCCTAAACATATAGAAGCTACATATCCTGTAACTATCCCTACTAAAAAAGGTACTATCTTTAAAAATCCCTTTCCTCTAACCATAATAATTGCAGTTGTTAAAAATGTTATAAGTGCCACAATTATGCCCTTCCACTCTATTTGTGACTCGGTTCCTAAACCAATTTGTGATATTGCATTAGGTGCCAAACCAAGTCCTATTATCATTATCATTGGACCTATAACAATATGTGGTAACAATTTATTTATCCAGTTTTTACCTATAAAGTGAATAATTGTAGCAAATACTACATATATAAGTCCTATAACCATTATTCCTGTCATAGCTCCAGAAATACCACCTTTTAAATACGCAGCTGCAAGTGGTGCTATAAAAGCAAATGAACTTCCTAAATAAACTGGTGACTTTCCTTTTGTACACAGTATATAAATTAACGTTCCTATTCCCGAAGTAACTAAAGCAACAGGTATTGTGAGAACTTCCTGACCTGCTGTACTATTTACTAAAATAGGTACTAAAATTGTAGCACCAAACATTGCAAAAACATGTTGTATTGCCAAAATAATCCATTTAGCAATTTCTGGCTTTTCGTTTACATCTAGTAGTAACTTTTTTTCTTCCATTTGAAGATACCCCCTCTTTTTATTTTAATGTATAAGTGTGCAATATTATACTAATTGTCTGCTATATAAATAGGAATAATTAGCCAAATACAAAAAAATACTAATTCAAAAAAGAATTAGTATTAATATATAAATATATGGTTGTTAAAAAAAGCTACTTGCGCCTTTGTTTTTTTCTTAGTATTTAATTCTTCTTTTTTTAACATTTTTTGCATTTCTTCACACCCTTTTGCATAATATATACTAAGAAAATAAAAATTACAATATAAAAATTAATTTTTTTCATTTTTATTTTTTAAATACTTTTCATAAATTGATTTATCTATTTCAAATTCTGGAGCTCCGCTAGAACCAGGTCCAACTTCATACTTGTCAAAAACTATTACTATATTTCCATTTTCTGAAAAGTAAAAATTTTGATTATTATCTATTTTGCTAAAACTACAGTCTTGAAGTTCTTCATCTATCCAATAAACAACATTTTCATTTTCTTGCATTCTAACTTTCATCTGCCTTTTTATTTCTTTACTTATTACTTCTTTATATTCTTCACCATCAAATAAATCTGCCATTTCTATCATTTCATCTGTTTTTTTGTCTATATGATAATATTTATACTCCAAATTACTGCTTGCTGCAGTTTCAGATATTGTTAATTTTAACGTAAACCAATTACTAGTATTTGTTATTATATCTGAATTAATTTCCACTGACATATGATTATTTGGATCTTTTTCTTCATAATATTTATTAATAATTCTTTTTGTTAATTCTTGAACATCTGTATTTATTTTTTCATTAGATTTACTTATTATGTTTTCTTTATTTTCTATGTTAGGTACATTAGCATTTAATTCGCTATTACCATCTTTATCAAAATAATTCTTAATAGTAATTACCTTAATTAAGTTTCCTATTACAGGTAATTTTTGCATAGCATAAGAAACTTCAGAGCTTAAATTAGGCAATACTACAAACGTAATTAAAGCAATTGCTAAAGCAAATTTTAGACTATATCCCCAAATTGGCTTTACATGAATTTTTTCATTTGTATCTTGCAAATTATTTAGTGTTTCGTCTATCGACTTTAAATATTTTTCTGGAGCTTTTATATTTTCTTTTTTTGCAATTTTTTTAAATTTCCTATCTGTAAAAAAGTTCATATCTTTATTACCTCCTTAATTTTTTCCCTTCCTCTAGATAATTGCTTTTTTATTGTATCTGTACTATTTCCAGTTATTTTACTTATTTCCTTTATAGACATATCTTCATAATAAAATAATGTTATTACAGTTCTATAAGGTTGGCTTAAATTTTGTACAGTCTCCCATAAAGTTAAGTTTGTTTCTATATCTATTTTTTCAGCCTGTATATTTTCTTCTTCTATATCTAAATAATTTTTAGTATTTTTTAATATTTCGAATGAAGTATTAGTCACTATTTTATAAATCCATGGTTTAAATTTTCTTTTATCTTTCAAAGTGTCTAAGTTTTTGTAAGATTTATAAATAGCTTCTTGAACTGCATCTTGTGCATCTGCTTCATTTTTTAATATGCTATATGAAAGTCTATACATACCATTTTCTAAACTCTTAATATTCTTGCAAAACCATTCTTTCTGGTCTATTAATAACATATTAACCTCCTTATATTACTGCATTTTGACTTAACCACTTACTCCATTCTTTATAATATTTTGCATAAATATGAACATTGTCTTTAGTATACTCTGCAGTTAAATTACCATTTTTATCATCAAATTTCTCGTTTATATCTATATAAAATATTTTTTTATTATCTGCAAACTTTGCTATTTTGCTATTAAATTTATCTATATTTGTATTATTGATAATTTTATCTTTGCTAGATTTGTCATGTGTAACATGTAAATTTGCTTGCACATATATTATAGCATTACTTTGATTATTTTTTACATAATCTATTAATTTTTCATAATTTTCTGCTGTTCTGTTCATGTCATATCCTAGTTCGTTTATTCCTAGCATTATATATATTTTTCCAAACTTTTTTGACTTTAACAATTGTTCTAATTTTAATTTACCAACTTTTGGTACAGAAACAGATTTTTCGAATACATTATATACACTCATTCCTGTATTTGCAAAAAATGTTGCATTGTTTAAATCACCATATTCAGATATTCCAACAGTTCTAGAGTCACCTATAAATAGCGCATCATCAAAATAATTTCTTTCTACTACTTGTTTTTTATTATTTTCTATATTACTTTGTACTTCGTTATTTTTAATATTTTCTACTGTATTTACGTTTTCTAGTTTTTCTGCATTATTTCCTTCTACTTCTATTTCATTTATAATAGTGTTCTGTGAAAGTGCTACTGAGTCATTTTTTGCACTTTTTATTATAAAAATCCCACCTACTAACATAATAATTAAAATGATAAATACTTTTATTTTCTTCATATCTTTCTTCCTTTCTCTTAAAAACTAAAATATAAAAATGGATTATTTAGTCCTATGTATAAATAATAAATGGACATACTAAAAATTAATAATAAAATTATTGTTTGAAACCATGTGTTTTTCTTTGTTATAAATAGTTTCTTTGGTATTTTTGTAGTACATACTATTCCTATTAAAATTAGTATTCCATAAATATTTAGATATTTGATAAAATCTAATTTATAAAGCCCTTCACTATAGCTAAATAACTTAGTTAATAATATTCCTAGTTGATTTATATCTGTTATAGCAAATATTGACCAAGTTATTGGTATTAAAATTAGCATATACAAATGTCCAAATATTTTATATTTATCTAAATACTTTTTCATGCATAGTTTTTCTAAAACAATTACTAGCCATATAAAAAGTCCCCATAATATAAAATTATAATTTGCACCATGCCACAAACCTGTAAGAATCCATACGACTAATAAATTAAATATTGTTTTTAGCTTTCCGTTTCTATTTCCACCTAATGGTATATATACATAATTTTTAAACCAGTTTCCTAAACTTATATGCCATCTTCTAAAAAATTCTGTCATACTCGTTGATAAATATGGTGTTTCAAAATTTATTGGAAGTGTAAATCCCATAATTTTTCCAAGTCCTACTGCCATAAAAGAATATCCACAAAAATCAAAATATATTTGTAACGAATATGCTATAACAGAAAGCCATGCAAGTCCTGTTGAAATACTCTCTACTCCAATCATATTTATATCATTCCAAAGGCATCCTATCCTGTTTGCTAATAAAACTTTAAAGCCTAATCCTAAAATAAAATATTTAGCACCTACTTTGATATTGGTTAAACTTTCTTTTCTATTATTAAGTTCTTTATTTATATCTTTATATGTTACTATTGGTCCAGATATTAACTGTGGAAACATAAGCACATACATAGCATATCTTATAATAGAATTTGCAGGCTTACATTTTTCGTTATATATATCTACTATATATGATATTGATTGAAATGTATAAAAACTTATTCCTATCGGTAATAGTAAGTTTAAAGGTTCGATATCTACATTTCTTATATTACAAATTATTGAAATTATAAAATCTGAATATTTAAACAATATTAACCAGAATAAATTATATATAATTCCTATTACTAATAATTTTCTATTTTTGCTTTTATATAAATTTTTTCCTATAATATAATTTATAAGAATAGTTAATGCTAATAGCAGAATATAGTGTGGGTGTCCCCACGATCCTACTATATAAAATATAATACTACCTATTAATAAAATATAATTTCTGTATTTTTTTGAGGATACAAAATATATAATTAGAAATATTGGTAGAAAAATAAATATAAATTCTAAGCTACTAAATATCATTGTTAATTCCTCTCTTGTATAAAATTGTGTAGAGCTATATTGTTTTTATGCTGTTAAATATAATTGATAATTTCTCTTTTGTTTTTCTACTACTTTATAGACTGTATTACTTATATAAAGGTGACACAAAATTTATATTTTTTAATTATTATTTTTATAATTTTTCTCCTACCAGGAAAAATTTACTACTATAAAAAAAAGAACTAAAATAGTTAAACTTTTTTATCTAACTATTTAAGTTCTTTATCTTTTTTAGAAATTTGATGAAATGACAATATACAAGCTTAATCATTTTCTAATTTTTATATTCTTTTTAGTGGTCTTATTTCTAACCAATTTTTATTTTCATTAAGTACTGCTTTTTTTATATCATTTATATTATTAGAGCTAGTTTCTTCTATAAATTTTATTGTATCATTAAGATTTAGTATTTTTGTCTCTCCTGTAGAATAAAACACTTTGTTTCTAACCTTTAATGGAATTTTAACTTTAAATTTACTTTCAAGCTCCTTATTTAGAATATCATAATCATTATATATGTAATTACTAGAAAATACCGTTAAAAATTTATTGTAAAATAAATAATCTGTAATTAAATGTATACAATATCCTTTGTTAAAATCTGTATTTATATCTTTATCTGCAAAAAATCTTTTTAGGTTTACTTGACTGCTTGTAGGTCCATAATGAGTTAATGATTTATCTGTAACAGAATCTGGGTAAATCACGCCTTCTATAAAATCCTCATAGTTATTGATCTCATTAGGATATTTTCTTATATATTCTTCGCCTACTGCTAAATGAATAACATAACCTGCCATTTTATCTCTCCCTTCTTTATAAAATGTAATTCCTTAATAGAATGACGTTCTATCTACTATTTCCTAATAATAATACTTTCAAAAAACCTTTCTTGGAATTCCGTTAAAGCTCTAATTGCATCATCTGAATAATCTTTTTCCTCTGGAACTATAACAAGTTTATCGTCATTGTCATTAGTTCTATGTATTACTGCTATACATTTTCCTGTAAATTTCTCAAGTGGTTCGAATACACCTAATACATAGCAATCAAGTTCTTCTTCATCTCCACTAACAGTGTTTGGAATATATCCATAATTAACCGGATATATAAATCCATGTTTTGGATGTCTTGCCCCCATTGGTCTATCCATTTCTACTCCAACTAATTTACCAATATATTCTTTTGATTTAGTCATTACTCTCACCTCTCGTTCTCTATCTATAATTGCGATTTTGCATTATTTGTGTTATAATTAAGTCCAAGCTTATTAAAGGAGGTTATATATATGAAAGGATTTCGGCAACTGAAGAATCTGTGTGGTATCGATGTTGGCTGTACCAACATAAAAATGACAGCAGTAATTGAAGATGAATTGTTGCAAAAAACTATTCCTTCTGGAGACGACTTTACTAAAGAAGAGTTAATTCAAGAAATTAGTAAATTCTATATGTCCTTTGGTTACAATTTTGCAGGGCTAGGAATTGCCTTTTCTGGATGTACTTCTGATGGATTGCAAGTTTGTGATACTTCACTACGCTGTCTTGAAAATTTGTCCGTTAATGATTTTGCACATTTGAACTGTAAAAATATTAAACTCATTAATGACGCTAATGCTACAGCTCTTTCTGGACTATTAGAATATCCAGATGCAAAAGTATTGCTTGGTATTACAAATGGAACAGGCATTGGCTGTGGAATAGTTATCAATGGTCGGTTATTTACAGGTGCAAATGGATTTGCTGGACAGATCTATGGAAATCCTACAGTAGGTCCTAATGGAGAAATTATCAAAAACGGGAAAATCTGTTCTGGTTCAAAGGTTTTGAAAAAAATCATTCAAATACCTGAGCAGGAACTAAAGCAGAAAATTATTGAGCAAGCTGCAACTTATCTTGGAATTGAAATCGTGTCTCTTATTCACACTTTTAATCCTGATGTAGTCTATCTAGCTGGTGGTGGATTTAATTTTCCAAATTATATTGACACTTTAACTAATTTTATCTACCAACACACTTACTCAGATTTTCTCAGTAACCTACAGATTGTTCAGACAGATTTTTCTTCATATTCTGGTTGCTTTGGTGCAATGAAACATTTACTTATAAAGTAAACATACTATCATTTAACCAAACATCTAGATAGCAAAAATATTTACACAAAAAGGAAGATTAATGTTTTATGCATTTTTCTTCCTTTTTTATATACTATAATGTTAAGTTTATTTGACTATGACATTTAAGAACAATTTATATACAGCAAAGTCCGCTTACTTATAGCATTTTTAGAACTTCCGCTACGCCATTTTCATCATTCGTTGCTGTTAAATATTTAGCTTGTTTTTTGATAGTATCCAACGAATTTCCCATTGCAACCGAATTTGGAGTTACCTCAAACATAGAAATATCATTTTCTCCGTCTCCTATTGTTATAATTTCCTCTGTTTCTAAATTTAAATATTTACATACTGCAAGTACAGCTCTACCTTTTGAAATATTTGCAGATGCAATATCACAATAATAATTTTTACTTGGCTTTAATTCTGGATTTTTTAATTTTTTTGATTCATTTACTATTTTTACATCATGAAAATTTTCTTTTAAAAACACTTTAAATCTTTTCATTTTTTCGATATCTGAATTGGTTATTACACATTGAACAATATCTTCATCTTCTATTATCTTTTCCAATTCTTCTATTGTTTTTACTTTATCCTCCTCATCTGGAAAAGCAGCTGCATTTAGTACTAATTTATCTTTATAATTTAACTTCAGTTTGTATTTATGCTCTTTTACATATTCTAATAAATCCTTTACTACTGATTTTTTTATAGCTTCATTATATATTTCTTTTTCTTCAGCTACATCATAGCAAGAAGCTCCATTAGACGAAATAATATATGGACTTGTACCTATTGTTTCTTGAAAAGCCATTGCTTCTTTTCTAGATCTTCCAGATGTTAAAATTATTTTTATTCCTTTTTCTACACATCTTTTTATTGCATCTTGTGTTTCTTTTGTTACTTCTCTTTGTGAATTTGTTAATGTTTCATCTATGTCTATAAATACTGCCTTTATCATCAATTTCTCCTTATTTTAAATATTCTTTTACAAAAGCATTATCTTCAAAGTTCTCATTGCTTTTTGCTATTCTTATTAAATCTTCTACCATTTCTTTAGTTATTTTACTACTTTTCTTTTCATAGAATTTCTTTAATGGTTTTTGCAAATCCATCATTACTTTTGTCGCTTTATTTACATTTTGTTCTTTCAATAATTTATTCATTTTTTCCATTTGGTTTTCGTAAATAAACTTTCCTATCTTCGTTTCTTTTATTTGCTCTAATGTATTTTCAGCTGTTATTTCTTCTAGCTCTAAATGTCTTTTTGGAATACTTCTTCCTAGCAATTCTTCAAATTCTTCATCTTTAATTTTTTGAACATTACCAGTATAATAATTTTTGGAATAGTTTTTCTCTACATTTTTATCTTTAGATTCTATAAAAATTTCTTTTTCTAATACAATATCCTTACTAGATTTTCCAACTAATATTTTATATTTTCCTTGTTCTAGACTCCATTTATTTGTTTCAGGATTAAAGTATTCAAAAGTATCCTTGTTTAATATAATTTCTACTTGTTTTTCTTCTCCTACTTCCAATTCTACCTTTGTAAACTCTATTAATTCTTTTTTGGGTTTAAATATTTTAGAATTTTCTTGTGATAAATATATTTGTGCAATTTCTTTACCTTTTTGCCTTCCTATATTTTTTATCGTAAATGAAACTCTTATTTTATCTTCTTTGTTATTTACTTGTAAATTAGAGTATTCAAAATCTGTATAACTTAAACCATATCCAAAAGGAAACAATACTTCTATATTATTTGTGTCATAATATCTGTATCCCACATATATAGATTCTTGGTATTCTACTGTTAATTCTGTTCCTGGATAGTTTTTATAACATGGAGTAGATTTTAATTCAATTGGATATGTTTCTGCTAACTTTCCACTAGGATTTACTTTACCTATTAGGCAATTTACCATTGCTTTTGCTCCTGCTTCTCCTCCAAGGTAACCAGTTATAATTGCTTTTACTTTATCTTTCCAAGGCATAGTAATTGGTGCTCCATTAGATAAAACAATAACAATATTTTTATTTACTTTATAAATTTCTTCTATTAATTTATTTTGATTGTCTGGTATATTTAAACTATCTCTGTCTACTCCTTCAGACTCAAAATTTTCTGTTAACCCTACAAATATCACTATAGTTTCATTTTTCTTTGCTATTTCTATTGCTTCTTTTCTAAGGATCTCGTCATTTTCTGATTCTATTCTTTCATATCCTTTTGCATAATCAAATACAATGTTATTTTCTTTAAAACTATTATATGCATTTTCTATTTTATATGGATTAATTGTTGAACTTCCAGCACCTTGATATCTTGGGTATTTTGCCATATCCCCTATTAATGCTATTTTTTTATTTCTAATTGGTAATATATTATCTTCATTTTTTAATAATACAATTGATTCCTCTGCTATTTTTTGTGCAATTTTATGATGCTCTTCTACATCATATTTTATACTCTCTTGTATATGTTCTCCTTGCTTTGCAATGGATATAATTCTGTCTACAATACTATCTAATTTACTTTCAGGTATTTTTCCTGTTTTAACAGCTTCTATAATTTCTTCTTTTCCATTTCCTCTTCCACCTGGCATTTCCAATTCATGACCATTTTCAATTCCTTTTACTCTATCATTTTCTGCTCCCCAATCGGAAATTACAATTCCTTGGTACTCCCAATCTTTTCTTAAAATATCTTCTAGCAGATGAGTATTTTCACTACAATATTGACCATTTACTTTATTGTATGCACTCATAATAGACCATGGTTTTGCGTCTTTTATAATCATTTCAAAAGCTTTTAGGTAAATCTCTCGTAATGCTCTTTCATCAACAATTACATCAATAGTTCTTCTTCTGTTTTCTTGGTTATTTACTGCAAAATGTTTTACACAAGCTCCTACATTTTGATCTTGTAATCCTTTTACATATTCTGCCCCTAAAATTCCTGTTAAATAAGGATCTTCTGAAAAATATTCAAAATTTCGACCACATAAAGGACTTCTTTTTATATTAATTGCTGGACCTAGTACAATATTCACTTCTTCTTGTCTTGCTTCTTCTCCTAATGCTTTTCCTAATTGATACGCCATTTCTTTATTCCAACTATTTCCTAAAGTAGAACTTGCAGGAAAACAAGTGGATACTTCACTTTCATTGATTCCTAAATTGTCTGCCTTTGTTTTTTGAACTCTTAGACCATGAGGTCCATCTGACATTCTTATTTTGGGAATACCATACTTTTCAAAAGATTTACTAGACCAGTAGTCTGCTCCTACACATATTTCGGCTTTTTCTTCCAATGACATTTTTTGAATTATTTCTGTATATTTCATATTATATATCTCCACTTTCATTTTTTACTATTTATATCATAAAAAAAAATTTTTTTCAATAATGCCCTTGAATCATTTCTCTCTTTAAGTTATAATTTTGGTCTATAACAATTTGAACATTGTTCAAACTCTTAGTTAGAGTTTCACGTTAGGAGGTGCATCGTATGATGTTTTCAGTAATTGTTCCTTGTTATAATTCCAAAAGTTATGTTCGGAAGTGCATTGATAGTATTCTAGCACAAAGCTACCATAACTTTGAGATTATCCTCATTGATGATGGATCTACAGATGGTACAGCTCAAATTCTAGATGATTATGCTACTGTATATTCCTATATCCATGCATATCATTTTGAAAATTCTGGTGTTTCATATTCAAGGAGGAGAGGAATTGCTCTTGCAACTGGCGATTATCTAATTTTTGTGGATTCTGACGATACAATTAATCCTCAGTTACTTCACGAACTTAGTTTAGCAGTTGAAGAACACAATTTTCCTGATATTATCCGTTATCAGGCGAATCTTATTGGAGATGCAAAGTATAAGGATCATCAAAGATATAATTTTGATGAAAATCTGAATGTTTCTCAAACTGGTTTAGATGTTTTAAAACAGTGGTCTGTTCCAGGAAAGAAGTATGCACTTTATTGGCTGTTTGCTTTTAAAAGAAATGTCTTTGCTAATGTTTTATTTACTATCGACTTAAGATGTTATGAAGACGTTGCTCTTATTCCTGTTCTGATCGCTGCATCTAAAAAAGTTGTAACAATTAGGTATGTTGGTTACAATTATACCTATAACAATTTTAATAGCTTGACAAATACTTGCAGTCTGGATTCAGAAAGACAAAAAGCTTTAGATTTCATTTATGCATATAAGTATGCAGTTGAAAATTTCTCAAAGCTTGATAATGTTTCTTCTCTAGACATCGCATTCTTTTACGAAGATTATACTAAACGTCTTCGTGGAAAATACGAATCTTTACCAGAAGAACTTAAAATTGAACTTGCTGACGCCTTTCAGGTTTGACGTGGCAACTCCCCACTTCTCATTTTAAATGAAAAGTGGGGAGTTTTATTTTACTCATTCATTCTATACAGTTCACTTTACTTCACATACAAAAATAGAGTATACCTATTAATATACTCTATTCAATCATTTGATATTACTGATTTCTTCCACAACAGTTCTTATACTTCTTTCCACTTCCACATGGACATGGGTCATTTCTTCCAACTTTTGGTCCATCATTTACTATTGTTTGTTGTACATGGTTTTTGTCTGATTGTGATAGTTTTCCTTCTACTAAACTAATTGCACTTTCATCAAAGCCTTCATTTGTTACTTTAACATTTGATGTTCTAACTACATTTCCTACTTTTTCAACATGAGAAAGTATCTTAACTACATCTAATCTAATGTTTTCGTTCATTTCGTCGAACATATCTGTTCCTTCAATTCTATATTGAACAACAGGATCTTTTTGACCATAAGCACGAAGACCTATACCATTTTTTAATTCTTCCATATTGTCTATATGATCCATCCATTTTTGGTCAACAACTTTTAATACAACAACTCTTTCAAGTTCTCTTATTTCTTTTTCACCAAAGTCCTTTTCTTTTTCTGCATATTTGTCACTAACTACTTTAGCTAATTCTTCAGAAACTTCTACTACATCTGGAGTTTCTTTCTTTACACTTTCTAATTCTGTAATTCCAAATACGTCTGTAATATCTTGCATTAAAGCTTCTTTATTTACTTTTTCATTATCTGCAACACTAAAATGTGTTGATACAACATTATCTACTATAGAATTAAACATTTTTTCTATATTATCTTTTAAGTCTTTACCATCAAGAACTTCTCTTCTTTGTCTGTAAATAAGTTCTCTTTGTGCATTCATAACATCATCATATTTTAATACATTTTTTCTTATGCTAAAGTTTCTACCTTCAACTCTTTTTTGAGCATTTTCTACTGCATTTGTTATTATTCTAGACTCTATTGGTAAATCTTCAGAAGCATTTAGTTTATCATATACTTTTGTAATAGCATCTCCACCAAATATCTTCATTAAGTTGTCATCTAAACCAATGTAGAATCTTGAACAACCAGGGTCACCTTGACGACCACTACGTCCACGTAATTGGTTATCTATTCTTCTTGATTCGTGTCTTTCTGTACCAATTATTTTTAAACCACCAGCTTCAACAACTTTTTGTTTTTCTTCTTCTATTTCTTTTTCATATTTTTTAACTAATTCTCTAAATTTCTTTCTTGCATTAATAATATCTTGGTCTTCTGTTTCGTTAAAAGCTGTAGCTTGTTCTATCATTTCTGAAGCATATTTCATACGTTTCATTTCTTGCTTAGCTAAATATTCACTATTTCCACCAAGCATAATATCTGTACCACGACCAGCCATATTTGTTGCTATTGTAACAGCACCATATTTACCAGCTTGTGCAATTATTTCAGCTTCTCTTTCATGTGCTTTAGCGTTTAATACTTGATGTTTTATACCTTCTTTAGTTAATATTTTGCTTAATTTTTCAGATTTTTCTATAGAAACTGTACCAATTAATACTGGTTGACCTTTTTCATAACTTTCTTTTACATCTTGAACAACAGCTCTAAATTTAGCTTTTTCGTTCTTGTATATTATGTCTGATGTATCTTTTCTTACCATTGGCTTATTTGTAGGTATAGAAACAACATCTAAATGGTAAATTTCTTGAAATTCAGATTCTTCTGTCATAGCTGTACCTGTCATACCAGATAATTTGTTATACATTCTGAAGTAGTTTTGGAATGTAATAGTTGCTAATGTTTTAGATTCGTCTGCAATTTTCACATGCTCTTTAGCTTCAATTGCTTGGTGTAAACCATTATTGTATCTTCTACCATACATAATACGTCCTGTAAATTCATCTACAATTAAAACTTCTCCATCTTTAACAATGTAGTCTATATCTTTTTTCATAACACCATGTGCACGTAATGCTTGGTTAACATTATGAACTACTTCTGAGTTTTCTAAATCGTTAAAGTTTTCTAATTTAAAATATTCTTCTGCTTTTTTAATACCTTTTTGTGTTAATGATGCAGACTTAGCTTTTAAATCTACTATATAGTCATATTTTTCATTATCTTCTGCTTGGTCATAATCTTTTACATCTTCTTCAACTATAACTTTTGCATCTAGTGTTCTTACAAACCCATCTGCCTTTTTGTATAATTCTGATGATTTGTTAGCTCTGCCAGATATAATAAGTGGTGTACGAGCTTCATCTATTAAAATACTATCTATTTCGTCTACTATTGCATAGTTTAATTCTCTTTGAACAAGTTGTTCTTTATATAAAACCATATTATCTCTTAAATAGTCGAAACCAAATTCGTTATTTGTTCCATATGTTATGTCTGCTGCATATGCTTCTCTTCTTTGGTCTGGCTCTAAACCATTAACAACAAGACCTACTGAAAGACCTAAGAATTTATATAGTTTTCCCATCCATTCACTATCTCTTTTAGCTAGGTAATCATTTACTGTTATAACATGAACACCTTTTCCTGTTAATGCATTTAAATATGCTGGAAGTGTTGCAACTAAAGTTTTTCCTTCACCTGTTTTCATTTCTGAAATTCTACCTTGGTGTAATATTATACCACCAATTAATTGAACATCAAAATGTCTTAATCCTAAAACTCTTTTAGACGCTTCTCTAACAACTGCAAAAGCTTCTGGTAATATATCATCCAATGTTTTTCCTTGTTCTAATTGCTTTTTTAAGTACTCCGTTTTCCCTGTTAGTTCTTTGTCTGTTAATTTTTCCATTTCTGGTTCTAATTTGTTAATCTGCTCTACTATAGGCATTACTCTCTTTACTTCTTTTTCACTATATGATTTAAAGATTTTCTTAAATACACCCATTCGTCTTTTGCCTCCTAAAAATAAATATCATGTGTACTATATCACTAAAATTGTTTTTTCGCAATATGTTATTCAAAAAAACATATATAAGAAAGTTTTTTCATAGTATTTATAAATGGAGGTGTATTTGTTTTGTTTATATATAATGTTAAGGTTAGTGGTAGTCTATTATTTAAGGTATTTTTTATTATTGTTACAATTGTTATACTTACTGTTTTTTCTGTCTGTTGTTACAATCTTTTTACCTCTGCTAAAAACAACGTTAATATAGCAGATAACTCTTCTTCTGTGATAGAACTTACTACCCAAAATTATACTAATATATTAAAAGATTCACATGAGCACATAGACGATTATATAGGAAAATCTTATAAATTTTCTGGTTATATTTATAGAGCTTATGATTTTACAGATAAACAATTTGTTCTTGCTCGTGATATGGTAATTAGTTCAGACTTCCAAACACTTATTGTAGGTTTTCTTTCTGAATACAAGGATATAAAAAATTATTCAGATAATACATGGGTAGAAGTTACAGGTACAATAAAAAAAGTTGATTATCATGGAGATATGCCAGAATTGCAAATTACTTCTTTAAAAGAAATTGATAAACCAAATGATGAATATGTATATCCACCAGACGAATCCTATCTTCCTACAACATAATTTAAACCGGGATTAGGGGGCGTTCCTTAAAATCCCGGTTTTATCTTTCTAATATTGCTTTTACAACACCTTTATCTATTAAAGTACTAAAAATATTTTTTAATATTATTAATATTATTGGTCCTAAAACCATCCCCCATACTCCTAAAAATTTAAATCCTGTATACATTGCAATTAATGTAAATATAGGGTGTATACCTATCTTATTACTTACTAACTTTGGTTCTAAAAATTGTCTTACGACAGACATTATTCCCCACAATGCCAATATTCCTATTGCAAGTTCTAAATTTCCATCTGCAGCACTTATTACTGCCCAAGGTAACATTATAGTTCCAGATCCTAATATTGGTAGTGCATCTACAAATGCTATTCCTAAAGCTATTAATAATGGATAATCTATTTTTATTTCAATAATGTTTAATAAATAAAAACCTATTAAAGAAATTACAAAGGATACAAAAACCAATATAAATTCTGCTTTTAAATAATTACCTAATGAACTTGTTATTTCTCTTATATGTGTTCCAATCTTTTTTACCCATTTAGTTGGAAAGTGGTGTTCCATTTCATCTACCATGTATACCTTGTCCACACACATAAAATACAAAGCCACTAGTGTTATAGATGTATAAATTGCAATTGTTGGAATTTCCATTAAAAAGTCTAATAAGTTAGACAAACTTGACTTTATCCATGTTGTAATATTAGTAAAAAAATCATCGTTCGATGTTTCTAAAATTTTCTCTACTTGTTCTGGCAAATGTAATCTTTTTACATCTAATTGTGATGTTATATTTTCTATTTGCGCATATGCTTTATCTATATAATTATTAATTCCTTGCATTAAGTTTGAAGCTTCAGATACTAATGTAGAAATTCCCCACACAAGCATTCCTGTAATTATTGCAATTGCTATAAAAAAAATGATTATACTGCTTGTCCTTCTCTTTAAATTAAACTTTTTCATAAAAAATCTTATAGGATGTTCTAATATTAAAGATATAATAAATGCTACTAAAAATGGCATATAAAACACACTTAGTTTAAATAAAAGAACCAGTATAACTACACTTATTGCTAATATTGTAATTCTTTTTGCAACCTTGGTAAAATAACTTAATTCTACAACCATTTTCCCCTCCTATTATTATTATATGTATCTTTTGCTTATTTATGACTAGAATAAATCGGGATTAGAGAACGTCACTTAAAATTCCGGTTTTATTGGCTACAATAATATGTCCTTTAGCATGATTATAATTTTTCTTATGCAAAAAATCAAAAGAGAATCTTCAAAACGAAAATTCTCTTTTTGTTTTTTTAAATCACATAAAATATCTTTAGCAATTTACATTATTAATTAAGCTTAAACTTATACATACTATTCTGCATTTTTGTTTGTTTTATTACAACAAATGTCTTCTAAAGTATTACATATACTTTGAACATTAATATCTTGATTTCTAGATAAATCTCCCAGTGTTATTATTCCTACAACTTTATTATTATCTAATATTGGAATTCTTCTTACTTGATTTTCTGCCATTTTATTTTCGGCAATTTTTACATCATCATCTAAATTGCAACTACAAACATTACAGGTCATAATATCGCTAACTTTTGTTGTATTACAATCTTTGTTATTTGCAATACATCTTAAAGTTATATCTCTATCTGTTACAATACCAACTAATTTTTTTTGTTCATCACATACTGGAATACATCCTACATGTTGTTGATTCATAATTTTAGCACAATCTGTAACAGTAGAATTTGGCAAGCAACAATAAATATTATTACACATGCAATCTTTAATTTTCATTTATTATACCTTCCTTGCTCTTAGTTTAAACAAATAAGTTACTGGTATATTAATATGATGTCCTTTTTTCGTAAAAAAATTCTTCCTTTTTTTACAATTTTAAAATTCGATAATTTGTTATATAAAAACTAATCTACTATTAAAATAATTTTAGCTTGCCATTTTAAAATTCTATATATGGGTTATATCCTCTCATCCCTCTATTTAAATATAAACTTTTGTTTCGCATTTCCACTTGATGTTCTTCTATCTTTTCTTTTATAATTATAATTTTTAATAAATCAATAATTGTATCTTTCATATCTTTTGTATTATCTTTAATTTTTAAATTTTTATAAATTTCTTGCATCATTTCATCAAAATTGTTCTGGCAAGATTTTATGTCCACTTTTCTTATTTCTTCTATTAAGTCTTGTATAATTGCGGGATATTTCTTTTCTAAATCATAATAGAAATTATCATATTCATAACTACAATATGTATTTTCTTGGTTTATATTATACCCTAAAACACTGCTCATATATTCTTCATAGTTTTTATCGTGCATATTTATAACCTCCTTATTTTATTATATAAAAAAAAGGCACATATGTGCCTTTCTATTTTATATTTTATTAACTAATTCTTTAAATTGATTTCCTCTGTCTGCAAAATTTTTAAACATATCAAAACTTGCACTAGCAGGCGAAAATAGTACTACTTGGTCTTTTTGCACAATTTGCTTTGCAGCTTCTACCGCTTCTTCTAGTGTTTTAGCACAACATATTGGAATTTCTACATTTTCTTTTTTCATTTCTTTCATTGTTGCATTTAAAATTTTCTTTGCAGTATTACCAATAAGTATTAATGCTTTTACTTTTGTTACAATATATTTTCCTAAAACTTCATAATCCAAATTCTTGTCATATCCACCAGCAATTAATACGATTTCTTCATCATAAGCATTTAGTCCAGCAATTGTACGTGATGGGCTAGAACTTGCTGAATCATTATACCATTTTACTCCATTAATATTTCTTACAAATTCTAGTCTATGTTCTACTGCAGTAAACTCTTTTATTGCTTCTACTGCAGTGTCTTCACTTACAAGTTCCTTTGTAGCAGCTAATGCTGCACATATATTTTCAAAATTATGTCTTCCTCTTAATTTTATTTCTTTAGTATTTAAAATATGTCTTCTTAACTTATTTTCACATTCTTTTATGATATTTCCATCTACCATATACCCATCGTTTAATTTTTCTTTACTACTAAAATATATTACTTTAGAATTAGCCTCGGCTTTGCATTTCCTTGTGATTTCATTATCATAATTTAATATTAATGTATCATTTTCGTTTTGATATTTAAAAATAGTTTTTTTAGAATCTATATATTCTTCATATGAACTGTGTATATTTAAATGATTTGGAGTTATATTTGTAATTACAGAAATATGTGGGCTTACTTCCATTTCCATTAATTGAAAACTGCTTAGTTCTAAAACAACTATATCTTCTGGTACTATTTCCGATAATTTAGTAAATAGTGGCATGCCAATATTGCCTCCTAAATATGTGTTATAACCTGCATGTTTTAAAATAGCATATATTAAGCTTGTAGTAGTTGTTTTACCTTCACTTCCAGTAACACCTATAATTTTGCAAGGGCACATTTTCATAAGCATTTCTATTTCTGTTGTTACTATTGCTCCTCTTTCTTCTTCTGCTCTTAGTTCTGCTTTTGTTGGCAAACAACTTGGTGAACGAAATATTAAGTCAAATCCATTTAAATTTTTTAAATTGTTTTCTCCTAAAAAATGTGGTATTGAATATGAAGTTAGTTTGTCTGCGATCTCTTTTGGAAGTTCATCTATTGTTCTATCATCAAAAACAGTTACTTTTGACTTTTTCTCGTATAAATAATCTATTAATGGTATATTACTTACCCCTAAGCCAATAATTGCCACTTTTTTTTGATATATATAATCTTCAAACTCTTGTAATTTTTCATTTATGTAATTCACTAAAATACACCTCTTTATTTTATATATTCCATTATTTTATTTGCTTCTTCTTCTACTTGTTTATATTCTGTTACATCTAAAACTCTTGTTATTGGATGAATTTTATAATATCCTGTTTGTTTTTGTAATTCATCTCTTTTTTGTATATGCTTTTTTAAATCTTCAAATGATATTTCTCCTAGATATTGTTTCATCTTTCTTCTAACTCTTTCATCTATATCTGCAACAAGTAAAAAATGATAATCAATTTTTGGATACATATTTACTATATCTCTTGAAGATACTATAACATTATAATTTTGTTTTAAATTTTCTATTACATTTCTTCCAAATTCGTATAGTTCATCATTATCTGCATAACTACTAATTTTAGAAGTTGCCATTGAAGTTTCCAATGATTGTAAATCTTCTTCACTTATTTTCTTTCCATGCACATATACAACACTTTCCTTATTTTCTATTTTTAGTTCTAGCTGTAATTTATCCATTATATGCTTTATATTTAATTTACTTAATTTATTATTGTCCTCTTTTACATTTATTAAACCTGTTTTTAATATACCATATGAAATTGCTCTATATATATTACCACCATGTAGTAATATAGAATTTGGTATTTTATTTAATAAATTCTTACAAACAGCGGTCTTACCTGTTCCTACATAACCTTCTATTCCAACAACTATATTATCCATATCTTGCCTCCTAAATTTCACTTTTGTCATTATATAATAATATATTTATTTTTTCAACCAAGATTGATGGACGATTGTTAATTTCCTACTGAATAAAAAATTGTGAATATTTTTGCTATTTATGCAGAAAATATACTTATACACATTTTTAGGAGGTGCTATTATGGCAAAAAATAAAGAAAAGAAAAACAAAAAACAAGGAAATAATGCTGAAAAACATAAGCCAGTTAATAATGAAACATTAAATGATCAAAAATAGCAGAAACATGATAGAACCGGGATTTTGAGGTCCGTCCTCTAATCCCGGTTTAATTTATTCTAAATATTTCTTTAAAAATTTTCCTGTATAAGATTTATCATTTTTACAAACCTGTTCTGGTGTTCCAACTGCTACAATCTCTCCACCACCGTCGCCACCTTCTGGGCCTAAATCTATTATGTGGTCACATGTTTTAATTAAGTCTAAATTATGCTCGATAACTATTATAGTATTACCGGTATCTACAAGTCTTTGTAAAATGTCTACTAACCTGTGAACGTCTGCTATATGTAAACCTGTAGTTGGCTCATCTAATATATATAAAGTTTTTCCTGTAGCACGTTTTGAAAGCTCTGTTGCAAGTTTTACTCTTTGTGCTTCTCCTCCAGATAATGTTGTAGATGGTTGGCCAAGTTTAATATATCCTAAACCAACATCATATAATGTTTGAATTTTTTGTTTTATTTTAGGAATATTATTAAAGAATCCTAGTGCTTCTTCTACTGTCATATTTAAGACATCTGCAATAGTTTTTCCTTTATACTTAACTTCTAAAGTTTCATGATTATATCTTTTTCCTTTACATACTTCGCAAGGCACATAAATATCTGGTAAGAAGTGCATTTCTATTTTTATTAGCCCATCACCATTACAAGCCTCGCACCTACCACCTTGAACATTAAAACTAAATCTTCCTTTTTGGTATCCACGTAGTTTTGCCTCATTTGTATTTGCAAAAATATCTCTTATAGTATCAAACACTCCTGTATAAGTAGCAGGGTTTGACCTTGGTGTTCTTCCTATTGGTGATTGATCTATATTTATTATTTTGTCTATATTTTCTATTCCAATAACTTCTTTACATTTTCCTGGCTTTTCATTTGAGCCATTTAGCTCTTTTGTAATAGTTTTATATAAAATTTCGTTTACCAATGTACTTTTTCCTGAACCAGAAACACCAGTTACACAGTTAAATACACCTAACGGAAATTTAACACTTATATTTTTTAAATTATGTTCTGTTGCACCTTTTACTTCTATTGACCTACCTTTTACAACTTTTCTTCTTTTTTTAGGTACGGCTATTTGCTTTCTACCACTTAAATATTGACCAGTTATAGAGTTTTCTACTTTTTTAATTTCTTCTGCTGTTCCTTGTGCCATAACATTACCACCATGAACACCAGCCCCTGGGCCAATATCTATAATTTGATCTGCTGCATACATTGTATCTTCATCATGTTCTACAACAAGTAGGGTATTTCCCAAATCACGCAATTTTTTAAGTGTTGCTAACAATTTGTCGTTATCTCTTTGGTGCAAACCAATACTTGGCTCATCTAGAATATATAAAACACCTGTTAAACCAGAACCTATTTGTGTTGCTAAACGAATACGTTGTGATTCTCCACCAGAAAGCGTTCCAGCTGGTCTTGATAGTGTTAAATATTCTAACCCTACATCTATTAAGAAATTTAATCTTTTATCTATTTCTTTAAATATTTGTTCACCAATTAATTTCTCTTGATTTGTTAACTCTAAACTTCTTAAAAAATCTCTTATTTTATTTATAGGCATATCTGTTAATTCGTTAATATTTTTATCTCCAATTTTAATAGAAAGAATTTCTTTTCTTAGCCTTGCACCATTACAAGCATGGCATGGGCTTTCGCTCATATATGTTTCATAAAATTCTCTCATTCCTTGTGATTTCGTTTCATTATGTCTTCTTTCTAAAGTCGGAATAACGCCCTCAAATGGAGCACTAAATTTTCTTATTCCAAATGGAGACTCGTGTTCGAAGTCGATACATTCATCGCCTGTACCATATAATATTTTTTCTAAGAAATCTCTTGGTAATTTTTTGATTGGTACTTTTATATCTACACCATAATGTTTTCCTATTGTTTCAAAATACATTTTGGCCATAGTTTCGCCTTTTTTCATTGTGCTAGACCCAAATGCTTTAACACCATCATATAAGGTTTTGTTTTTATCTGGTATAATTAAGTCTTCGTCCATTTTCATTAAATAACCTATACCTGTACATTCTGGACAGGCACCTTGTGGATTGTTAAACGAAAACATTCTTGGCGTTAATTCTGGAAAACTAAAACCACAATCTGGACAAGCATAATTTTGGCTGTATAATCTTTCTTCCTTCCCTGGAATTTCTATTGTAACTAGATTATTTGCATGTTTTAGTGCTATTTCTACAGATTCTGTTAATCTACTTCTTATCTCTCTACCAATTACAAGCCTGTCTACTATTAAGTCGATATTATGCTTCTTTTTTCTATCTATTTGGATATCATCTGAAAGCTCTACCATTTCTCCATCTATTTTAGCTCTTATAAATCCTTCTTTTAATAAATCTTGAATTAGTTTAGTATATTCACCTTTTCTCGCTCTAATTATTGGTGCTATAACTTGTATTTTTGTGCCTTCTTCTAATTGCATTATATTATCTATAATTTGGTCTATTGTCTGCTTCTCTATTTTTTTGCCACAAACTGGACAATATGGTATACCAATTCTTGCGTATAACAAACGAATATAGTCATATATTTCTGTTACAGTTCCAACTGTAGACCTAGGATTTTTTGATGTCGTTTTTTGGTCTATAGATATTGCAGGTGATAATCCTTCGATAGACTCTACATCTGGCTTTTCCATTAAACCTAAAAATTGTCTTGCATATGATGAAAGACTTTCTACATATCTTCTTTGTCCTTCAGCATATAATGTATCAAACGCTAATGAAGACTTTCCTGAACCAGAAAGCCCTGTAATTACTACTAATTTATCTCTTGGTATTTCTAAATTTATATTTTTTAAATTATGTTCTTTTGCACCTTTTATTATTATTTTATCATTCATAAATTGCCCCCAAACATTTCTTTGTTTCCTTATTATATTATATTTTATTTATAAAAACAATAGTTTGGTAAGAATTTCCTATAGTGCTAATATTCTAATTTTCACTTACAAATGTTAAGTTTAATACATATTATAAATAAAAAAGACCTTGGGTTTATAATCACTCAAGGCACAATATATTTAATTATATAAATTCATTTTTTCTTTTTAATATAAAATTATTTTCTATCTAAATCTTACGTTTAATTATCTAGGTTCAATATTTTCTCCATATGTTGGATTTTGGCTAGGGTTATTTAATAATTCCACATTTAATGAGTTTAAATGAGTTATACAGGTGTTAGATGCAAGTAGCACCCTATATCCCTCTTCTGTGTCTTTTAAATACCCTATATGTCTATCTCCCAATTTTTCATTATTTATATATTTATTAGTGTTGCTTTCTGAAAAAAACATTCTAACAGCTAAATTTAATCTTTCATCTTTATTTTTTAAAATATTATTAATTTCATCTTCTGTTAATTCAAACGCAATTTTTTTATTATCTGCTAAATTTTGTACAGAACTGTGATTTCTTTTAACCATATATTTTGCTACATATAAATTAGAAATAGCATTATCTGCATGACTATTATGACATACTGTATTTAATTTGGTAATGTTTTCTAAATATATTATTTTCCCTGTATCTGGGTCTGTAAAATACATAGAATTTTTACCAGGTGCAACTCTAATATTGTTATCATTTTTTCTGTTTTCTTCTTCTTCTGCTTCTCTCTTGGCAATTCTTTCTTCATCTAATATAGCTTTTTTATATACTTCTTCTACTCTTTGCTTTTCTTCATGTTTCTTTAATTTTTCTTGCTCTTTTTTTGTTCTTTGCATTCTATTTAATAAATCTTTAGTAAGGCTTGTTTCTGCATAGTCTATTGTTTCTTTTTTATTATCTTTAATTTCTATTTTCATATTCATTGCAGTATCTATCTCTATTTTTGCTAGTCCAACCGGATTTACTTGGTAATAATTTAATAAGTTTAAATTTAGCCTTCCAGACTTAGCTAATTCGTATAAACCATCATTATATAAAAATTCATCTAAAGAATAATATTTTGGTATTTCGAAACATATTTTTCTTAGGTTTTGTAGTTCTAATCCTTCATTACAATCTGTTTGGTTTAAATCTGCTACTATTAACTTAGTTTCTTCTCCTTCTTTATGTTGCATTAAACCTATTTCTTTTATTTTTTGGAAACTATATATATCTGCTCCATTTATACTTACACTTCCATATGCCATTTCTTCTCCTTTTTCACTCATAGCTTTAGCTATGTCGGAATGTTTTGCATAGTAGGTTTCTGTAGTATAATATATTTTATTGTTTTCTTCATCTTCTTCTTTTTTATTTCTTCTAAAGAATGCTTTAATTTTAGTAAAGATATTCTCTTTTTTAGGTACTAGTGCAAGTACATTTTTTTCATTCTTTTCTTTGAATTCCAACATTTTTTCCCCTTCGTTTTCTATTTTTAACTATTTTAAATATATTTCTATTTTATATTTAATAAATTTAAAAGTCAATCTTTAAACCTATTCTTATAAGAAAAAAACCGGGATTTTAAGGACCGTCTCTGATTCCCGGTTTACACTAATTCTTGTAATTCCTTAATTTTGTCCCTTAGCTCTGCTGCTTTTTCAAATTCCATTTTAGAAGCATATTTAAGCATTTCATCTGTTAATTTGGTTATAATCTCTTCTATATTTTCATCTTGTTTTATGTTATATTCACTTGAAACATCTTCTAATACAGTCGCTTTTATTGTATCTCTTACAGATTTACTTATAGTTTTAGGCACAATATTATGTTTCTTATTATATTGCATCTGAATTTCTCTTCTTCTATTTGTTTCTGATATAGCTTTTTCCATAGAATCTGTTAATTCATCTGCATACATTATTACTTTTCCATTTGTGTTTCTTGCTGCACGACCAATCGTTTGAATTAAAGAGCGTTCTGAACGTAAAAATCCTTCTTTGTCCGCATCTAAAATTGCAACTAATGAAACTTCTGGAATGTCTAGTCCCTCTCTTAATAGGTTAATACCTACTAAAACATCAAATTCTCCTAATCTCAAATTCCTTATTATTTCCATTCTTTCTAAAGCTTTAATGTCTGAATGCATATAATTTACTTTTATATCTACATTTTTCAAGTAGTCTGTTAAGTCCTCTGCCATTTTCTTTGTTAATGTTGTAACTAAAACTCTTTCTTTTTTCTCTATTCTTTCTCTTATTTGCTCTATTAAATCATCTATTTGATTTTCTATAGGTTTTACTTCTATTTTTGGGTCTAATAGTCCTGTAGGTCTTATAATTTGTTCTACAACATTTTCTTTACTGTGCTCTTTTTCGTAATCTGCTGGAGTTGCACTAACAAATACAACTTGATTTATTCTTTCTTCAAATTCTTTAAATGTTAATGGTCTGTTATCATATGCTGAAGGTAATCTAAAACCATAATTTACTAATGAATCTTTTCTTGCTTTATCTCCATTATACATTGCTCTCACTTGTGGAATTGTTGCATGTGATTCATCTATTAATAATAAAAAGTCATCTGGAAAATAGTCAAATAATGTAAATGGTGGGCTACCAGGTTGTCTTCCACTAATATGTCTTGAATAATTTTCTATTCCTTGGCAAAAACCTGTTTCTTTCATCATTTCTATGTCAAAATTTGTTCTTTCTTCTATTCTCTGGGCTTCTATTAGCTTTCCTTCACTTTTAAAGTATTTTATTCTTTCTTCTAGTTCTTCTTCTATTGTTCCTATTGCTCTTTCCATTTTGTCTTTTGTTGTTACATAGTGCGAATTTGGGAAAATCATAATATGATTTCTAGTTCCAATTGTTTTTCCTGTTAATGGATTTATTTCGGATATTTTCTCTATTTCGTCTCCCCAAAACTCTACTCTAATTGCACTTTCGCTTTGGTCAGATGGGTATATTTCTACAATATCACCTTTTGCTCTAAAAGTTCCTCTTTTAAAGTCTAATTCGTTTCTTGTATATTGCATTTTTATTAATTTTTTTAATACTTCATCCCTTGACTTTTGCATACCCGGTCTTAATGAAATTATCATATTTTCATAATCTATTGGATCTCCCAAACCATATATACAAGACACTGAAGATACTATAATTACATCTTTGCTCTCAAACAAGCTTGCTGTTGCTGAATGTCTTAGTTTATCTATTTCATCGTTTATAGAAGCATCTTTTTCTATATACGTATCTGATGATGGAATATAGCTTTCTGGCTGATAATAATCGTAATAGGATACAAAATACTCCACATTGTTCTCTGGAAAAAACTCTTTGAACTCAGAGTATAGTTGTCCAGCTAGTGTCTTATTATGTGCTAAAACTAATGTTGGTTTTTGTACTTGCTGTATTATGTTAGCCATTGTGAAGGTCTTACCTGAACCCGTAACTCCTAGAAGCGTCTGGAATTTCTTGCCTTCTTTTATTCCTTTTGATAGATATTCTATCGCTTTTGGTTGGTCGCCTGTCGGCTTATAATCTGATACTAATTTGAACATAAGTTCTCTCCATTCTTTCTTGATTTTTTTAGCAACAATTTATATAAAAAAATGCTTTACACGAATTTTTTTGCTTTAGGTCACCTATTTTAGTTTTTCAAACAGAATAACACAAATCAATACAACGTACTATTCTCTAAGAGATTATAGCATAACACAAAACAAAAAACAAGATGGCTAAAAAATGCTATCTTGTTAAATTCGTGTAAATATTTTTAAGTCTAAAAAGTATTTTTCAATTATATACATTCTTATGTGTTTGAATTATTGTCTGTATTTTGACTATCTGTTGATTGTTCTTCAGTATTATTTTCATCTGGTCTTGCTGGTGGTTCTTCACCATTTCCCATATTTGGTCTACCCATTTGTCCTTCTGTATTCATTGGCATATCTGGTGTTTTTTTAATTAACTTATTATAAACAAAAAATCCTGATGTTGTTATAATTGCTCCTATAAGAATACCAATAATTAAATATATAATTTTTTCTTTCATTTTTTATTACCTCCATTATTTTATAATATTAATTTGATGTCATTATTATATTGTCATTTCAACTTTTGATGTCATTCCTACCATTGTGTTTCCATCATTTTCAAATTCTATTGTAACTTCAAATTTCCCATTACTTGCTATACTTCCTACATTCGTTACATATCCTGTATATTTTTTATCTATTGCTGTAACTTCAATAGTTGCTCCTTTTCCTATGTTTACTTTGCTGATTTGTGTTTCATCAACTTGCATTGAAACAGATAACATATTTTTGCTTTCAACTTGTATATAATGGCTATTCAGACATTGCCCTTTTGTTTCTGGAATGTTTAATTCTGTAATATAACAATCATAAGGGGCTGTTAAATTTGCTCCATTTGTATATTTTAATATATTTCCACCTTTTTCTACAAATTGATTTTCTTCTACATATACTTCACTTAAATAATATGTAGTATGTAATTCTATATTTTCAGTTAAAGCTGATTTAACTTCACTATTACTACTTAAAGTTGTCGTTTGTTCTTTCTGTATTTTATTTTTTTGCATCCCTCCTTCCTCTTTATTTTGATTTTCACTATTTTGCATTTGCGCAAATTGTTGAGTATTTTGTTGAGTATTTTGTTGTTTATTTTTATTAAAAAAACTAATTAAACAAATTGCAATAATTATAATTAATAGTATTAAAATTAAAGAAGTAATTAATTTTTTATGTTTCATTTGTCTCCTCCTCACAATTTACAAAAATTCTATAATAACGAACATCTCCATTTTCAGCTGTTACTGATATTAATATTTTATTATTTCCACTTTCTATATTATCATTTCCTGTTATATATACTTTTGCTGTACTATCTTCTGCTATTGCTGTAACATTTATGGTATTTGTATTGTTTATATCTATAAAGTATGTGTCATTCTCTTTATTAAAGGATGTATTGAGTTCTTTTCCTTCAACCTCTAACTTTTCTAAGTAATTGTTATTTGATCCATTATAAGTTTCTTGATTTTCTGTATTTACGCTTGTTCCTGATAAACTAGATTTTGCACTTCCACTAACACTAATTTTCTGGTTTTCTATATTATTAGATGTTTTTTCATTGCTGTTTTTTTGTTCCTGTTTTGAATTACTTTTTTCTTCATTAGACATTTCTTGTTTATTTTCTGGTTTTTTATCATTTGAAATATTTGTATTTTCTTCCTCTTTGTTTTCGTTATTTTTCTCTACTACTGTAATTATTTTTGTAATTTCTTTAACAATTTCTTCTTTTTCTTCGTTATTTTCATTTTCCGTATTAGTAGTATTTTTTTCGTTTTCTGTTTCAGTTGTTATTTTATTATTACTTATTTCATTTTCTGTTTTTGCTATATTATTATTATTGGTTTCATTTTCTACTTTCATTTCATTATTTACTATAATTTTTGCGGTAAGTTGTATCTTTGTACCTATTTTAATATCTTTTGAAATTGGATAATACAATGTTATTTGATTTAAATTTATTTTTTCTTTATCAATTTCCAAAATAATCGCATCATCTTTATCTTCTATCGTTATATTTTCATTGTTTTGTGTATAAACATCTTTTACATCAATATTTGAATTTAATGATATTTTAAATTTGTTATATTCTAAGCTAGCTATATCAAATGTTATTTCTAGTGTTTCCTCAGGACTAATTTCTTCTTTGTTTACTTTAAAAAAATCTTTTTCATTTTGAGAACGGCTAGCATAAGAGATATTTATACCCACTATTATTAATAATAGCAAAATACTAATTCCCATCGTTATTTTTTTATTCATTACTTTTTCCTCCTTAATCTGTTCTTAATGCTTCTATCGGATTAAGTTTTGCTGCTTTGTATGCTGGGAATATTCCAAATATTAATCCTATTAAGCTACTTGCAATAAATGAAATTATTACAATATTAGAACTTGTATTAAAATTAAACCCGAATGTCTGTAATATTAATCCTATACTTACTCCTAAAATAACTCCTAAAGTTCCACCTAAAATACACAATATTAGTGATTCCACTAAAAATTGTACTAATATATCTTTTCTTTTTGCACCTAAAGATTTTCTTATTCCTATTTCTTTTGTTCGTTCTGTTACGGAAACTAACATAACATTCATTACTCCAATTCCACCTACTATTAAAGATATACTTGCAATACCTCCAAGCAATAATGAAAGAGTAGATGTAATATCTGACATTGTATCTAACATACTATCTTGAGAATTTACACTATAATAGTCTGATGATATAGATAAAGTTCTTTCCAAGTAGCTTTCAATTTGACTTGTAGCAAAATCAATTTGATCTTCATTTTGTACTTTTATATATAAAGAATTTATACTTGTATCACTTCCAAGATATTTAGCAGTTGTAAATGGAATTATGATATTACTATCTATATTATTTCCCATCGTACTTCCTGTTCTTGTTAATACTCCTATTACTGTATATTTATCACCTTCTATGTTAATTGTTTGACCAACAATATCTTTTATTTTACTTCCTTCAAATAATGTATCTGTTAAATCATTTCCAATTAAGCATACTTTACTAGCATTTTCTAAATCTATATTAGACAGTAATCTTCCTGATTCTAATTTTAAATTCATTACACTTATATATTCTGGTATTGTTGCTAAAATACTTGCTCCTCTTGATGTCGTAGTATCTTTACTTACTGTTCCTGATACATTTTTATATGGAGCTACACTGTCTACATTATTTAGTTCTTTTAATTCATCTATCTGCTCATATTCAAGAGTAGCATCGCTTTCCGAATCTATTGAAACTGTAAGTGTTCCTGTTCCTAAAGACTTTACTGCTGAAGTAACATTAGTTGTAGCTCCTGTTCCTATTCCCACTAAAAGAATAACTGACATAATTCCAATGATAAGACCAAGCATTGTAAGGCTAGATCTTAATTTATTACAAATAATATTTTTTAATGCTTCTTTGAAAATACTTATTGTCTTTTCCAAAACTATACCTCCTCTCCTTCATACAGTTTTCCGTCAGCAATTCTTACAATTCTGTGAGCTTTTTTAGCTACATTTATATCATGTGTAATTAAAATTATTGTTTGACCTTCTTTATTTAAGTTTTGTAGTACCTCCATTAATTCATTGCTTGTTTTGGAATCTAAAGCACCTGTTGGCTCATCTGCTAGAATTATTTCTGGTTTTCCTGCTAATGCTCTTGCTATTGCAACTCTTTGTTGTTGCCCTCCTGACAATTGTGTTGGTAAATGTTTTTCTCTGCCCTTTAGCCCCACTTTTTCCAAATATTCATAAGCTATTTTCTTCGAAGTTTCATGTTTAATTCCTCTATACATTAAAGGTACTTGTATATTTTCAATTGCATTTAATTTTTGTAGTAAATTAAAATTTTGAAAAATAAAACCTATTTTTTTATTTCTTATTTCAGACAAGGTATTATCACTTGCATTCTTTATTGTTATATTGTCTAAAATATATTCTCCTTTATCTGCAACATCTAATAATCCTAAAATATTCATTAATGTAGATTTTCCTGATCCAGAAGGTCCAATAATAGAAACAAATTCACCCTTTTTCACACTAAAGTTCACATCATCTAATGCTTTAACTTCTTCTCCTCCTAATGTAAATGATTTACAAATGTTCTTTAATTCTATCATATACTTCACTTCCTTCCATATATCTATTCTTTAGGCGGATTTCCCTGTGCTTGCCCACTTTCTCTCATTTGGCTATCGCCTTTCATATCTGGCATTTGTCCTGCTCCTTCTGGCATAGTTCCACCTTGTTTATCATTCATTCCACCACCGAAGTTTCCAAATCCTCCTTGATTATTTCTATCTGAATTTGTTGTGCTTTCTGTTAATTCTGTTTCTATTTGTATTTTATCATTTAAAGATAAACCTGATGTGATTTGAACATAGCTTTCATCTGCGATTCCTGTTTCCACAATTACTTCTTCTAGTGTTCCATCTTCTTTTACTTTATTTACATACTGTTCTCCTTCACTATTTTGTAAAACACTATCAATTGGAACAGCTAGAACTTCTTTTTCTTCTTTTAATATAACTGTACATGATGTACTCATTCCTAATTTTATTGTATCATCATTTTCAAACTCTATCGTTGCTGAAAATGTAGTTCCTGATGCTTGATAATTTCCAACTGAATCTAACTTTGTAATTTTACCTGTATATGTTTTGCTTTCATTTGCTGTTAGTTTTATTTCTACTTCTTGCCCCACCGCCACTTCATTTATTTCATTTTCATTTATTGAAATTGTTGTAGTTAATGTATCTAAATTTGAAACTTCTATATAATTAGACGAAGTACATTTATTTTCTGTTTCTGGAAGATTTAAACTTATAATAACACAATCGTATGGAGCAACTAGATAAGTTCCGTTTGTATATTGTAATATATTTTCTCCTGTCTTTACTGTATCATCTTCTTCTACACACATTGCTTTAAAGTATTTTGTTGTTGCTAGTGTTATTTTTTCTGTTGTCTTAGCAGATACTGTTCCTGTCGCAGATAATGTTTTCTTTATATCATGATTAGAAACTGTTTCTTCCCTTGTAACAGTTTGTGTTTTATCATCTTCTGTGTTTAATCCTACTTGCCTACCTATAATAAAACTTCCTATAACTACGATAATAATAAAAATAATAAGTAATATTTTCTTTTTCATCATTTACCCTCCTTGTTTGTTAATATACAATATGAACATTGAAAAATTATTGAAAATGATTAAATATTTTTTATTATTTATATTTTAATTATGGAATTACTTTTTTATTATAAGAGCATAAAATAAAGACAGCTTTTATAACTGTCTTTTAAACTGGCATATTTACTTTAAAAATTGTAAAATTATCTTTATATAAAACTTCAATTTTACCGTTATATTTCTGTACGGTAGATTTTGCTATTGCAAGTCCTAACCCGTATCTCTTTTCTTTTCTATTTCTTGATTTATCTATTCTATAAAACCTTTCGAATATTTTTTCTCTTTCATCTTCTGGAATGGGATCTCCATAATTTTTTATTTGAATTACGATATTATTTTTTTCTCTATACAATTCTACTATAACTTGTTCTTTAGATTTTGTATGTTTTATCGCATTATCTAGTAATGTAGAAACAATATGTTCAATATCTTCTTTGTTTGCTTTCGTTTCTATATTTTCTTTAATATTGCTATTAATTATTACTTCTTTTTCATAAGCCATACTTTCAAACATAGCAACTATTATTTCTAATTCTTTTGATAAATTAATTTGTTTTAATTCTCTCATATTGTCAATATTCTCTATTTTAGTTAAAGTTAATAGCTCGTTAATTAATGTATTCATGCTTTCTATCTCATTTTGAATATACTGTATCCATTTATTGTTCTTAACCTCATTTTCTAGCACATCTGCATTTGCTTCTATAACTGCAAGTGGTGTTTTCAGTTCATGTGAAGCATCAGATATAAACTGTTTTTGCTTTTCAAATGTTTCTTCTACTGGTTTTACTATTGTTTTTGATATTTTTTTACCAATTATATATATTGAAAATATAGATAATATACTTAATATTACTGAAACTAATAATATAGAATTTGCACGAATTATTGCATTTTCATTTTCCATAAAAATTATATCATAAGTATTTTCTCCCATTTTTCTAGTATTATATATATACCTGCCTATAATTCCAGATGTATTTTTACTATTTTTTTTGCTTATATCTAAAGCATATTGCTCTATTGTTTCATCAACATCTTCTCCATATTGCATATTAGTAACCATATTATTTTTAATTCTAATATGATATATACCTTCAATATATTTTTTATTTTCCATAGTCTCTTGCTCTGGTGGTCTATTAAATTCTCTGTTTTCTCCTATATCTGTCATTCTATTTATCATCATTACTGCTGTATCAATTGTATTATGATAGTTTAATATTGTAAATAATATAATTACACCTAATATAATAATTGATAAAGAAATAAAAACAAGATAAAAAATCTTTTTCTTTAATTTTTCAATCATTTTGTACCTCCAAAATATATCCAATTCCTCTTACAGTTTTTATTTCAACTCTTGATTTTAATAATTTTAATTTTTTTCTTAAAAAAGATATATATACTTCCACATTGTTGTATTCTGTATCACTATTATATCCCCAAATTTTATTTGCTAATGTTTCTCTACTTATAGTTTGTTTTTTATTTATCATTAATATTTCAAAAAGTTCTAACTCTTTACCACTAATAGTCATTTCATTATTTTGACAAGAAATTTTTCCATTCCTTAAGTTTAAAAATAAATCTTCATATTGTATAACACTTAAATCTTTTACACCATTTTTTCGCTTTAATACTACTTTTACTCTTGCAATTAATTCTTTCATATGAAATGGTTTTGTAATATAATCATCTGCTCCATTTTCTAGTCCATTTAATTTATCGTAAATTTCTGATTTTGCGGTTAAAATAATTACAGGTGTTTCTATTTTTTCTCTTTGTAAACTTTCTAATATTTTAAAACCATTTTTATTTGGTAACATTATATCTAATAGGATTAAATCATAAGCACCTGTTAGGGCTTCATTTTCTCCTTCTTCTCCATCTGTAATAATATTTGTAATAAAATTTTGCTTTTTTAATGTTTCTGATATTGCATCTGCTAAACTATATTCATCTTCTATTATTAGTATTTTCATATAATCTTTCCTCCATTCTACGAAATATTATATTACTTAAACCTTGAATTTTTATTGAATTTTTAATATTTTATTTTTATATAGCATCTTTTATATTCAATTTCTTTCATCTCCAATCTTCGCGACAACTTACTATTTTGTTTCTAGTTACATATTGCTATTTATATATATCGTTATCAATAAATATAGATTTAGAATAATCCTATATTAAACATTTCCTTTTAAAATTTTAGTTGTTACTGTTATCTTTTTTATTCTTCATAGAATCCCCTCACTTTTAAATTAATGTTTATTCAATTCCTTTTCTAAATCTTTCATATACTTTTTCTGTTGGCTCTTTAAATAAGGTTTTGCAAGTAATTTCATTATAAAATTTTTCACTTCTATTTCTTCAGTAAAGTCTAGTTCAATATTACCATTTGGAAGTTCTTTAAAGATACCAATCCATTTTCCTTTTAGATTAGTATTTTCTAGATCAAACTTATATTCTTGTAATTTTTCTTTTGCTGTTATAGTAAAATAAGTAGGGAAATTATTTGTTGTATATTCAATAAAATGTGTTTCATCTGTTATTTCTATTTTTAATAGATCTGTTCTCCATTTATAATTTGAATT
>CATZPY010000002.1 GCA_958422985.1 uncultured Clostridium sp. | reverse complement strand
GAAATTATTGCTATAATAAATTACATTTCCGAAATGTTGTTATCTGTTACTATTCTTTCTAATTTAGTTACAATATATACAAAGTGTTTTACTTCTGGAAAACGTATTGTAGAATTATTGCAGTTAAAGTCTAAAATGCACTTTGGGAATGTTACCAAATTTAATCCTAGCAATTATGTATATAATCTAAAAAATATTAGCTTTTCCTACATCTCTTCTAATAATTTAAGCGATATATCTTTAACTGTTCTTCCTGGTGAAATTATTGGAATTATAGGAATGACTGGCTCTGGTAAAAGTACATTTTTAAAATTATTAAATAATAGCTTAACTGCATCTTCTGGGAATTTACAATTATATGGAAAAAATATCAATGATTATAATATTAATTTTTTAAGGTCAAATATAACTTATATTGTTCAAAACCCCGATTTTATCACAAATACCATTTTAGAAAATATTTCTTTAGGTAGAAATACTACAAAAGAAGAAATTCTTAAAAGTTTAGAATTATCTAACTCTATAAATTTCGTTAAAGAAAAGTCTTTAGATTTTATTGTGCACAATAATGCAAGCAATTTATCTGGTGGTCAAAAACAACGTATAAATATGTCAAGAGCTTTTATTGGTTGTCCGAAAGTATTACTTTTAGATGATGTTACAAGTTCTTTAGATTTATATACAGAATCACAAATATTAAAAAATATTTTTATTTTTGCTAAACAAAATAATATTACTACATTTATATCTTCTCAAAAAACTTCCACAGTACAAAATTGTACAAAAATACTTGTTTTTAACAATGGAAAAATTGAAGATATTGGTACACATGCTGAACTTTTACAAAGTTGTAAATTATACAACCAAATTTACAATTTGCAAAATAATGTAAATTAAATTTATGCTTATAAAGTAATTTTAGTAAAAAAGTTTTTAGGAGATTAATACAAATGAAACTATTTAATTTTAAATTATCTAAATTATATATTTTTTTAATAATTATCTTTTCTATTATGTCTTCCTTTCTAAATATTACTTATCCTGTCATTGTAGGTAATTTAATAGATTCTTTTGGCAATAATGTTCCTTTAACAAATTTTTACTTAACACTTTCAATTATATTTATTTTACTTTTTTTTACTAATTTGTTTATAACTTATTTTTTTAATAGCTTTTCTAGTAAATTATCTAAGAATATTAGAAATTCACTTTTAGAAAAATTACATTCATTACCTATGTATATTTTAGAAAAATGTGAAAAAGGAAAAATAATTAATATGTTTTCTACAGATACAGAAAATATTTCTAATGGAATTATCCAAAGTCTTTCTAAAATTATAACATCTGTTTTAAATATTATTTTAGCAACATATATAATGTTAAACTTAAATTTCACTTTAACATTTATTCTTATATTATTATCATTTTTTATGTTTGCTATTTCTAAATATATTGTTTCTAAAACAAACAATTTGTTTAAAAAAAGAGCAAGTTTAATGGCAAGTTTAAGTTCGTATATAGATGAATTTGTAAGTGGTAAAAAAACTTTAGAACATTTTAATTATTCATCTACCTCTCTTAAGAACTTTTGTAATAAAAATTATAATTTATATAAATGTTCTTATAAAACAATGTTTTTCTCCTCTTTAACAAATCCTACTATAAGGTTTATTTCTAATCTTTTGTATATTTTAATAGCTATCTTGGGAATTATACTATGTAAATTTAATAAATTAACAATTGGTAATATTTCTACTTTTTTAATATATACGAATTTATTTACTAGGCCATTTAGTGAAGTAACTGCTATAATAAGTGAATTGCAAACATCTATTGCTTCTTTAAAAAGAATTTTATCTTTTTTAAACATTACTTATACTAATAAGTTTATATCATCATTTAATAACATCTTACCTATAAAATTAAATTATTCTATAGAATTTAAAAATGTAAGTTTTTCCTACACTAACAAACCTTTTATAGAAAATTTTAATTTATACATTCCTGCTGGAAAAAGTATCGCTATAGTTGGAAAATCTGGATCTGGTAAAACTACAATAGTTAATTTGCTAAATAAATTTTATGAAGTAAATTCTGGTGAAATATTAATAGATAACACTAACATAAATAACATTTATAATTTAAGAAAAAATATTGGAATGGTTTTACAAGATTCTAAAATTTTTGAAGGAACAATAAAGGAAAATATATCTTATGGTAATCCTAATGCAAGTTTGGATGAAATTATAGAAGCTTCTAAGCTTGCTTCTGCACACCAATTTATAACTAATTTGCCATATGGATATGATACTTATATTTCTAATAATTCTGGTCTTTCTGAAGGAGAAGTTCAGTTAATAAATATTGCTAGAATTATGCTACAAAGACCACCTATTTTAATTTTTGATGAAGCTACAAGCAATATTGATTTATTAACCGAAAATTTGATACAAAATGCTACAAAAAAATTAACTAAACATTCTACTTCTATAATTATTGCACATAGATTGTCTACAATAAAAAGTTGCGATTTGATTGTTTTTTTAGAAAATGGAAAAATTGTTGAAATGGGAACTCATAATGAATTACTTAATAAAAAAGGATATTATTATAATATGTATAAAACTCAATTTACTATACAATAAGAAACGCATAAGTTGATAAAATTTTAAATTTTTATTATAAAACATAAAAAGCGCTTAAATTTTAAGCGCCCCCATTTATTTAATTTTTCTTTTTAAATATATTTATTATTTTATTAAATGCATTATTTTTTGTTGCTTCATTTTTCTTACCATTTGCTATTTCTTCCATTAATTCTTTTCTCTGTTTTTCATTTTCGCACCAATAATTAAAATTTAACAGATTTATCATATCTTTGGTTTCTTTTTTCATTTTTAGCTTTTCTAAAGGAGTTCCTTTTGGATATTTTGGTGTATAAGTATCATCTTTTTTGCTATTTATTAGCTCTCTTAAATCTTCTGGTATTTTATTTCTTCTTTCTTCATCTATACTATCCAAAAAAGCACTAAGTTCTGAATAGATTTCTTTACTTTTACCATCCATACTTATTTCCTCCTTTTACTAATAGCTTAATTTTATCATTATTTTTTGCCTCTTTCAAGTAAAAAATGTGGATTTATTAAATTGTAATAATTCTTACTTTCAAAAGTTCTTTTACTTGTAAACATTTTCTACTAATTTTTAATAAAGCCACATTTATTTTTTCGTTTTATTTTTTGTATTTGTTAATTTTTGTAATCTTTCTGCATTTTCTTTTTGATATCCTAAACTTATCCATGCAAATTCTGTTGGTATGAATTCGCCATTTCTACTTACATCTTCTCCTACTTCTATTTCTTTAATTTTTTTATCTTTTCCCATAATATATTCCCCCACAATATATTATGTTTTAAAGGTATTTATTTTATACTACATTTTTCTAAATACTCCAGCTACTTTACCAAGTATTTTACAATCTGGCACTATTATAGGATCCATTGTATGATTTTCTGGTTGTAATCTTATATAATCTTTTTCTTTATAAAATGTTTTTACTGTTGCTTCGTCATCTATTAAAGCTACAACTATTTGACCATTTTCTGCTGTATTTTGTTGTTTTACTAATATATAGTCACCATCTAAAATTCCTGCTTCTATCATACTTTCTCCTCTAACTGTTAGCATAAAGCTTTCAGAATTTCCTACAAAGTCTAATGGAATTGGAAATGTATCTGTAATATTTTCTACAGCTAGAATTGGCGCACCTGCAGTTATTTTTCCTACTACTGGTACATCTACTAATTCTTTACCAGAATATAAATCCTTTGGTTTTCTTATAACATCTTCACCATCTACAACTCTTAATGCTCTTCCTTTTTGAGATTCTTTTCTTATATAACCCTTTTGTTCTAATTTTTCTAAATACCCATGTACTGTTGCTGTTGAATTTAAACCTACAGCTTTACATATTTCTCTTACAGATGGTGGGTATTGATTCGCTTTTATTTGTTTTGATATAAAGTTTAAAATTGCAACTTCTCTTTTATTCAAATCACTTTTATCTTTTTTCACTTACTACGCCTCCATTTTATTTTATAACATACTATCATATGATTTTTTGTTTGTCAAACAAAATTTCGTTTTTTATTAATAAAATATTTTATTTAATATATCTTTCTTATACAGCAAGAAACCTTCTTAGCTTATGCTAAAAAGGCTTCCCTACTTTTTTAAATTATTGGAGTGTTTTCATCTTCTTGCAAGATAAATACATCAATTATTGCATCTATTACATCTTCCATGCTTTCTATCTTTTCTTCTTGTTGTTCAATCTTTTGCTCTAAGGCTTCTCTTTCTTTTTTAGTAATCTCATCACCATTTTCGATTCTAGAAAAAACCATACTTGATATTATCATATATGCAAATAATATTATTCCCATTATAATTGTTTCTTTATTATACTTTTTTTCCTCTAGATTTAGATATTTTTCCTCTAATTCTTCACGTGAAAGTTCTTCGAATTGTTCATGTCTTTCTATATCCCCTAAAAGATCATCTCTTGTCCAATCTGAACAATATAAGCTCTTAAAATATTCTTTTAGTTCTTCATCTGAAAAAGTTTGAATATCTTTTAATAAAACTTTCATTTCTGGAAATGGTAATTTAGAGTTAATTTCTTCTATCTTATCTAACATTTCCTCCCGAGTATATTTCGAGAAATCTGTGTAAGAGCGAACAATTTCTTGTAATTCTTCTCTTGTCATTTTTTTATACTTATTCATACTAATCTCCTAATTCTACTGCTTTTTTAAAATTTTCGTAGTATTCTTCTACGAATTTGTCTACTTGTTCTGTCGTTTCTGGAGTTCTCATTTCTACGTATTCATATAAAAAATAATTGAATTGTCTAATTAGATTCATTTTTTCTTTTAATGTTCCTTTGTAAGAAAGTGTTTCATATTTTGCTGTTTTTACATATCTTCCTACAATGTTGTTGATAAGATTCAAGTCTTGTTCTACTGCCCACCCCCGTTCGACTGCTTCGATTATAACATCTCCAATTTCTTCATATGCTATTGGTAAACATACCTTTAGCAAGAATAGCTTTTCGCTATTCTTTTTTCTCGACTTTTCCATTCTTTAAAGTCTCCTTTCTATTTTTTATCTTACATATTATATCATAATTAACATAATTTTAAAAGCCTTTATTACAATAATTTCCTTAAATTACTTGAACTACATACAAAATTATGTTAAACTATGTGTAGTTTAATATAAATGTTAATAAGAGATTAGTAACATATTTAATTTTTCTAGAGAATTTACGGTTGGTGCAAGTAAATAAAATTTGTATGTGAATCTACTCTTAAATGTTTTTAGCGAAAGCTAAACTGTAAGTTAGGCAGTTATCCTACTAATCAAGAGTATTATTTTATAATAACTTAAGGTGGCACCGCGGATTATATTCGTCCTTATATTTTATATAAGGGCGATTTTTGTTTTTTTATACAGTATAGCTTTAATTTTATTTAGGGGGGAATATTTTATGGAAAAAGTAAAAATTGGAAAAGTTTATCGTCATTTTAAAGGAAACTATTATTTTGTAGAAAATATAGCTTGTGACTCGGAAACTAAAGAAAGAATGGTTGTTTACAAACCATTATATGAAAGAGAAGATGGAAATTATATTTGGGTTAGACCAGAAAAAATGTTTTTAGAAGAGATTCCAGAAAGACCTGATAACATTACAGGTCAAAAACATAGATTCGAATTAGCCCAAAATTTATCTATAAATTACATGAAAAAACAATAGGAGGAATCATTATGATAGATATTAAATTTTTAAGAGAAAATCCTGAAATTGTAAAAGAAAACATTAAGAAAAAATTTCAAGACAATAAGTTAGTTTTAGTTGACGAAGTAATCGACTTAGATAAAAAATATAGAGCAAGTCAACTTACTGGTGATGAATTAAGAAACAAAAGAAAAACATTAAGCACCCAAATTGGTACTTTAATGAAAAATGGTCAAAGAGATGAAGCTGAAAAAATTAAAACTCAAGTTCAAGAAATTAATACTCAATTAGAAGAAAATGAAGCTTTAGAAAGTAAATATGCTGAAGAAATTAAAGTTAGAATGTTTAAAATTCCAAATATTATGCACGAATCTGTTCCTATAGGAAAAGATGATAATGAAAATGTTGAAATAGAAAAATTTGGAGAGCCTATAGTGCCAGATTATGAAATTCCATTCCATGGAGAAATTCTAGAAGCACTAAATGGATTAGACTTAGATAGTGCTAGACGTGTTGCTGGTCAAGGTTTTTATTACTTAATGGGTGATGTTGCAAGATTACATTCTGCAGTTTTAACATATGCAAGAGACTTTATGATAAATAAAGGCTTTACTTATTGTATTCCACCTTTCATGATAAGAAGTGACGTTGTAACTGGTGTTATGAGCTTTGAAGAAATGGATGCAATGATGTACAAAATTGAAGGTGAAGATTTATACTTAATTGGTACAAGTGAGCATTCTATGATTGGAAAGTTTAAAGATCAAATTTTGAAAAAAGAAAATATGCCATACACAATGACATCTTATTCTCCATGTTTTAGAAAAGAAAAAGGCGCTCATGGTTTAGAAGAACGTGGTATTTATAGAATTCATCAATTTGAAAAACAAGAAATGATTGTTGTATGTGAACCAGAAGACTCTTGGGATTGGTATAACAAAATGTGGTCATATACTGTTGAATTCTTTAGAAGCATGAATATTCCAGTAAGAACTTTAGAATGTTGTAGTGGTGACTTAGCAGACTTAAAAGCAAAATCTTGCGACGTAGAAGCTTGGAGTCCAAGACAAAAGAAATATTTTGAAGTTGGAAGTTGTTCTAATTTAACAGATGCACAAGCACGTAGATTAGGAATTAGAATAAAAGGAGAAAAAGGAAATTATTTTGCTCATACATTAAATAATACTGTAGTTGCCCCACCACGTATGCTAATTTCAATTATGGAAAATAATTATATGCCTGATGGAAGTGTAGTTATTCCAGAAGTTTTAAGACCATACATGGGTGGACTGGAAAAGATAGAAGTAAAATCTAAATAACGTCTTAATATAGCTAAAAACTTAAGAAATATTATAATAGCTATAATATAGTATATTTAGAAGTAAGGAGAATTTTTATGATAGTAAAAGAACCAAAATTTGAAATTTCTGCTGTTGGTCCAAAACAATATCCTTCAACAAATTTACCCGAAGTTGTATTAGTTGGAAAATCTAATGTTGGTAAATCTTCGTTTATAAATACTTTAATTAACAGAAAAAAACTAGCAAAAACCAGTAGTGAACCTGGCAAAACCAGACAAATAAATTTTTACAATATAGATTCTAAATTTTATTTTGTAGATTTACCTGGGTATGGCTACAGCAAAATGTCAAAAAAAGAACAAGTAATTGTAGGAAATTTTATAGAAGAATATTTGCATAAAAGAAAACAAATTTCATTAATAATATTTTTGGTTGATATAAGACATAAACCTACAGAAAATGATAAACTTATGTATAATTATATAATTAGTAGTAAAATTCCATTTATAATTATTGCTAATAAAGCAGATAAAATTGCTGTAACTAAAGTTGATAAAGCAAAAGAAGATATACAATCTGTATTAAATCCTATTGGTGATATTACTACTTTGCCTTTTTCTTCTGAAAGGAAAATTTATACAGAAAATGTGTGGGAAGAAATAGAAAAATATATTTTTTAATTCTTATTAAAATTATTATATACTCATGAAAATAGCCGAGAGTTTTTTGTAACCCTCGGCTATTTTATATGCTAATTTAACATATTAAAGTACGGAATAAGTTGCTCTTTTACCTTCTTCCTGTGTTTCTATTATCATATTTTCACTTACTGCCTGTTTTATAGTTTTTTTAAGCTCTTCCTCACTCATAGATATTTCATATCTAATTGATTCCTTTGTTTGAGCTTTACCTTTTAAGAATAAAAATGCCCATAATCTCCATTTTGTATTGATGAAATATCTTCCATCTTTAAATGTATTATCAAATGTTATAACTTCTAACTCATTAAGAGATCTTATTATTCTTGTTAAATCTCGTTGAGCTTCTCCTACAAATTTTTTTTGTGCTAAACTCACAATAAAACTTGCTTTGGTTGGAAAAATATATCTGAGTACATCCAGGTTTCGTTCTTTTGAAAATAACTCTTTCATTATTTTCAATTTTTCTTCTACAGTTAATGTAATTTTGCTTGGTTCCTCTTGAACCTCCTCTTCTACACTTAACGTAGGTTTGCTACTTGGTTCTTTTTTTTCCTGTGCTTCTACATTTGACGTAGGCTTGATACTTGGTTCCTCTTGCTCCTGCGCTACCATATTTGAAGTAGACTCCTTACTCGACTCTTCTTGTACTTGTTCTGGATCTATATATCCATATTTCTTATCTTCGGTCCTAACTAAAAAGTTATTTTTCAAGTACATAGACCTTATTGCCCCAGCAACAGTTTGATATTTAAGCCCTGTAATATCAGACACTTCTTTAATTGTAAAAAACTTGCTTTCGTTTTCTTTAAAGAACTCTCTCACAATTTCCCATGGACTTTTATTAGACACATTTTTTTCCACTTTTTGCACATCTTCGTCTATAGGCTTTGGCTCTTCTTCATATTTAAATTCAACCAAACCGGCAGAATTCTGATGTAATAAGCCTAGAAAAATTTTGATAGCTTCATCTTCACTTAATTTTTCAATTATCAATTCTCCATTTATATGAATATTTAAATTAGTTATATTAAATAAAGTGTTTAATATAACTTTTTGAGATGTTTCATCCCGAGTAGAAATTTTTATCATAATATTCTCCTTTTATAAAAACACGATTAACGGGTTACAACTTTTTTTCTGTACATCATCCTTTCTTTTAATAAACTCTTATTGAAAGATAAGCAAAACTTAGCAGTCTCAAACATTCTAACATATTCTGAATATATTCTCAAGTAAAAAAACATTCTTATATTCGCTATATTACAAAAATCTTAGGTATGCCATAATTCTCTACTACAGAAATTTCTCCTTCAAAAAAATTTTTTACCATAAAAAAAGAAAGTGCAACACAATCACTTTTGTTACTACTTTCTTTTTAACACTCTAGAAATATATCTAAATCTTTAATTCATTTTTTTTGTTATCATTTTTAAAGCTTTTTTCCTTTCAACCAATATAAAATGTCCACATCCTTCACACTTTAAGCCAAAGTCTATACCAACTCTTGTTATTTTCCACAATTTACTCCCACATGGGTGTGGCTTTTTAGTTCTTACTATATCGCCTACATTATATTCCATTATAACACCTCTGTTGCTTTCACTATTACTCTTTCCTTCGAATCATCTGTACAAGTTATTAATGTAATATCTTTTCTACCATTTGTTAGCGGACTAGTTGGCGTCATATCATCTTCTGTAACATTATATTTGTTATAAACAGTATATTTTACCATTCTTCCCTTTGTGTCTGTAATTTCTATTATATCACCATTAGTAAGAGTTGGAACTTTACTAAAGAATTTTTTATTTCTATAATTATGACCAGCTATACAAAAATTACCAACTTCGTTTGGATCATTTCCCCAAAACTTAGTAGGAGCTTTTTTTAGTAATTCTTCTGTTGTGTCTGAAAGAATTGGATAATATATATTAATTTTTGGAATCCTAATAGTTGCTATTGGTTTATATACATTTCCATCTGAAGTTACAAACTCCTTATTTAATACACTTTTTGTTTCTTCATCTACGTTTAAGTTTTCTACCTCTGCCTCTTCTGCTATAGTATTTACATCATTATTCAGCATTACAACTAGCTTATCTTGAGTTTTTGTTGTTTGGTCTTCTCCCACTATATTTGCTTGTGCTAATATATCTTGCGAAACAGCTTCATCTTTGTTTTTATTATATTCTGCATATATGTAATAAGAAGATAAGACACAAACTATTACAAGTGAAATAAAAAATTCGAATTTGTAAACTTTCTTTTTTCGCTTTATTTCCGGTGTTATATACAATTTTTCCGTAACCAGAATTTGATTCATGTTTACCTCCCTTTCTTATCTTTTATACAAAATTATTATATCATTTTAATATATCTTTGGCAATAATAATTTAACTACTAAATTATTATTTAATACAATTCATTCGCAATATTTGCAAATTCTTCAATTGTTAATTTTTCACTTCTTATTTTTTCATCTATATCAAATTTACGTAATATAGCTAATAAATTTTCTTTGTTAGCTATTCCATTATTTGTTAATGCATTCATTAATGTTTTTCTTCTTTGTAAAAATGCAACTTTTATTAAATTAAAAAATGCTTTTTCATCTTTTACCAATACTGGTGGATTATTTCTAATTTTTATTTTTATTACTTCAGATGTTACAGAAGGCTCTGGTATAAAAGATGTTTTTGGCACTTCTAATATTTTTTCAGTTTCACCATAGTAATACACCGCATATGTTATTGCACCAGTATTTTTACCTCCTGGAATTTCTGCTAAACGATCTGCAACTTCTTTTTGGATCATTACAGTTATACTATCTACCATTACTTTATTTTCTAATAATTTCATTATTATTGGTGTTGTTATATAATATGGCAAATTGGCTACTATTTTAGCACTTTTTAAATTGTATTCTTTTTTTGCCTTATCTATTATTTCATCTAAATCAACCTTTAGTATATCATTATTTATAACTTCAAAATTATCATATAAAAAGAATCTTTCTTCTAATATTTTTATCATTCTTTCATCTAATTCTACACAAATCACTCTTCCTGCTTTTTCTAACAAATATTTTGTAAGAGTTCCAAGCCCTGGACCTATTTCTATTACTAAATCATCTTTTTCTATATTAGATTTTTCTATTGCTGTTTCTATAACATTTTCATCTACTAAAAAATTTTGTCCTAAATTTTTATTTGCTTTTATATTATATTTTTCCATTAAAAATTTTGTTTCATTATATAAATTCATGTTTTATCTCCATTTTCTAAGAATTTCCTTTATATTATAACAAGTATGCTAGAATTATGTCAAATTCTTTGTTTAAAAATATATATTCTTATTGATTTTACAAAATACTTAATATAAAATATATTAAGTATTTTATATTAACGGGATTTTAAGGACCGTCCCCCCGTCCCCAACGAAGGCAGTTCCTTAATCCCTATTAAAATTTAGGTGATTTTATGAAAAAGAAAAATAATAAATTATATAAATCTGCTAATAATGAGTTTTCTACTAATTTATTAGCTGTAAAGAAGTTTCGAATTGTGCTTGCTTCTTTGCTTATAATATTTTTGCTACTACTAATTAGGCTTATTTGGCTTCAATTTGTTCAAGGTCCTGCATTAAAGGAAAAAGCATATAATCAACAAACTACAGATCAAATTATAAGTACTAGCAGAGGAACTATTTACGATTCTACCGGAAAAACCTTAGCGATTAGTACGCCCACAGATACTGTAACAATTAATCCTAAAAAAATAGTTGCAAATACTCCAGAAGAAACTAAAGCTAAGAAAGAAAAAGTTGCAAAAGCTTTTTCAGATATTTTCGAATTAAATTATGATGAAACTTTAGAAAAAGTCAATAGTACTTCTAATGTTCAAACTATAGCCAAAAAAGTTGATAAAACTAAAATTGATGAATTAAAATCTTGGATGGAAGAAGAAAAAATAAGTACTGGTATAAATATAGACGAAGATACTAAAAGAGTTTATCCTTACAACAATCTAGCTTCCAACTTAATAGGCTTTTGTGGTACAGATAACACAGGTATTCAAGGAATAGAAGATAGTTGGAATAAAGTTTTACAAGGTACTCCTGGAAAACTAACAACATCAACAGATGCAATTAGGGAAGAAATTCCAGATAGTAACCAAACTTATATTCCTGCAGAAAATGGTAGTAATATTGTCTTAACATTAGATTTTAATATTCAAACTATTTTAGAAAAATATTTAAAACAGGCTGTTGAAGAAAACCATGCTGACAGCGGTACAGTTGTTGCATTAGCACCTAGTACTGGAGACGTTTTGGGAATGGCGTGTTATCCAGATTATAATTTAAATACTCCATTCGAACCAAATACAGATGAATTAAAAAGTACATGGGACAAATTAGACTCTGCTACACAGTCTAACGAATTATACAGTATGTGGAAAAATGATGTAATTTCTTCACCTTATGAACCTGGTTCACCATATAAGTTAATAACTGCTGCTGTTGCTTTAGAAGAAAATATTACATCTGAAGATGTTGCTGGTGATTTTTACTGTGATGGTGTTTATGTTGTTGCAGATAGAAAAATTAGCTGTTGGACACAAGGTCATAAAGGCACTAAAACATTAAGACAAGCTCTTCAAGTTTCATGTAACCCTTCACTTATGCAATTGGGTCAAAGAATAGGTGCTCCTACATTATATAAATATTACGAAGCATTTGGCTTCTTTAATAAAACTAATATAGATTTGCCTCAAGAAGCTAGTAGTACCTATTGGGAACTAGAAGATGTTAACGATGTAGAACTTGCAACAATGTCTTTTGGTCAAAGATTTACAATTACACCTATCCAATTAGTATCTGCTATTTCTGCAATAGCTAATGATGGAATTTTAATGAAACCAAGAATTGTAAAACAAATTATAAACCCAGAAACTGGTACTACTACAGATATAGAACCTGTTCAAGTAAGACAAGTTATTTCTAAATCTACTTCTGAAAGAATGAGAGATTTAATGAAATCTGTTGTAGACGATGGTTCTGGAAGACTTGCTAAAGTTGAAGGTTATTCTATAGGTGGTAAAACTGGTACATCTGAGCCACAAGCTGGGCGTGAAGATGAAGGTTATATTGCTTCATATGTTGCAATTGCTCCTACCGAAAAGCCAGAAATTTGTTTACTAATGGCTATACATAACCCAAATCCTAATGGACAAGGTAGTCACCAAGGAGGTCAAGTTTGTGGTCCTGTAATTTCTCAAATGTTAACTGAAATTCTACCTATTTTAGGTATAAATTCTAGTAACATACAAACTCCTACATCTCCTGTAGAAGAAAATACAAGTTATGTAACTGTTCCAGATATTAGAAATAAAACTGTTACAGAAGCAGAAAAAATATTAAAACAAGCTGGTTTTAATACAAAAATTAATATTAGTGGTGATAAAAATACAACATTAGTAACAGACCAAAACCCAAAGCCTGGCTCTAGTATTCCTAAAAAATCTATTATAGTTTTATATTCAGCAGAAAATGATACAAGAGTTTCTGTAAAAGTACCAGATTTTAAAGGTAAATCACTTTCACAAGCAGAGAACATGGCTAAAGCTAATAATATAAATATTACTTCCGAAGGTTCTGGAACAGTTGTAAGCCAAAGTATAATGGTAGATACAGCTGTTGAAGAAGGTACAATTGTAAAATTAATATTATCCACTGATAATGACGGAACAAACCAATAATTTTTTATAAATTAATTTTAAACTAAAAAAATTATTCTAAATAAAAGCGTACTATAGATTTATAATACAAATTTTCTATAGCACGCTTATTTTTTGTGTATTTACTAAATTATATTTCTTGTTTTAATTTATAGTCATATACCACCTTCCCAAATTTAAGTTCGTTAAATTTTTTCTGAATTTCTATTATAACAATTGGTGCTACAGAAATTCCTAAAGTTATTAACCATTGAATAGAATTTAATTCTGTTAACTTAAATAACTCTGCTAAAGTTGGTACAAATACTATTCCTAATTGTAATACTGTTCCTAATAAAAATGCTCCTATTAAATATTTATTTTCTAATATTCCTACTTTAAATATTGATTCTTCACTTTTTACATTAAAACTATGTATTAACTCTAACATTCCTAAACTTATAAAAGCCATTGTTCTTGCAACTTCTATTCCATAATATTTATTTCCTATAAAAAATGCTAATATCGTAAACATTCCAATCATAAAACCTTCTGATACTATTTTACCCATTAATCCATCTGCAAATATGCTCTTTTTAGCATCTCTTGGTGGTCTATTCATTATATCTTTTTCTGGTGGTTCTAATCCTAACGCTATTGCTGGCAAGGAATCTGTAACTAAATTGACCCATAATAGTTGTATTGCAAGTAATGGCGACTTTACACCTAATAATAACCCAACAAAAATTGTAACTATTTCCCCTATATTTGTGGCAATTAAAAAATGAATTGCTTTTTTTATGTTGTCAAATATATTTCTCCCTTGTTTTACTGCACTAACAATAGTAACAAAATTATCATCATTTAAAATCATATCTGCTGCATTTTTTGCAACATCTGTACCTTTTAGCCCCATTGCAATTCCTATGTTAGATTTTTTTAAAGCTGGTGCGTCATTTACCCCATCACCTGTCATTGCAACTACAGCTCCAGTTTGTTGAAAAGCCTTAACAATTCTAACTTTATGCTCCGGTGTAACCCTTGCAAAAACAGAGTAGTGCATTATTTCTTTTTCCAATTTGCTATCTGGAATTTTGTCTAATTCTTGACCTGTTATAGCAATTTCATTTCCTCTTAATATTTCTAAATCTTTAGCAATTGCTTTTGCTGTTGTTATATGGTCTCCTGTAATCATCACTGTTTTTATTCCTGCTCTTCTACACGCTAAAACTGCTTCCTTTACACCTTTTCTTGGTGGATCTATCATTCCAATTAAACCTATAAAAGTTAACCCCTTTTCTATAAAGTCTGGTGTTATTTCTTTTGGCATTATATCTACATCTAAATATGCTACTCCTAATACCCTTAAAGCATTTTTTGCCATTTTTTCATTCTTATTTTTTATGTTACTTAAAAATATGCTGTTTATTTTATTTACACTATTATTTTCTTCGTAGCTATCACATATATTTAACAATATTTCTGGAGCACCTTTTGTTATAATTCTATATTTTCCATTTTCTAGTTCATTTATTACTGTCATTAATTTTCTATTTGAATCAAATGGAATTTCGTATATTCGTGGTAATACTTTATTTTTCTTTTCCTTAATTGCCTCTTTTACAATCGCAACTTCTGTTGCTTCACCTTCCACCTTTCCTTCTACTACCTCACAATTGCAACATAATGCGCCATATTCTAGCACTTTTTCTTTATTTCCTATAATTTCTACAACTTTCATATTGTTTTCTGTAAGTGTACCAGTCTTATCTGAACAAATTACTTTACTACTCCCCAGTGTTTCTACTGCTGGCAATTTTCTTATTATTGCATTTCTTTTTGCCATCTTAGTTACTGCTATAGAAAGAATTATTGTTACAATTGCAGGAAGTCCTTCTGGAATTGCTGCAACAGCTAACCCTACAGATGTCATAAACATTTCTACTACAGATATTTTCTTTATAACTCCTATTAAAAATATTAATGCACAAATAACAATGCACGCAATTCCTAACACTTTTCCAACTTCTTCTAACTTTTTTTGTATTGGTGTTGTAGGTGCTTCATTTTTTATTATCATATTTGCAATTTTTCCTACTTCTGTTCCCATTCCTATATTGGTTACTATTCCTTCTGCATGTCCATTTACCACAGCTGTACTAGCAAACGCCATATTAATTCTATCACCAAGTGCAACTTTTTCATTTTCGAATAATATATTTTCATCCTTTTCTACAGCCTCTGTTTCACCCGTTAAGCTGGCCTCTTCTATTTTTAAATTATATGTATTTATTAGCCTAATATCTGCCGGAACATAGCAACCTGTTTCTAAAATAACAATATCTCCTGGAACTATATCTTCTCCATTTACTGTAAAAACTTTTCCATTTCTTCTAACTTTAGCAATTGGAGCAGACATTTTTTTTAAAGCTTCTATAGATTTTTCTGCTCTATTTTCTTGTATTAACCCAATAATTCCATTAAAAATAACTATAGAAATAATTATTACAGAATCAAAGTAATCACCTGTTCCTTCAAAATAACTCACCAGTGCAGAAATTCCTGCTGCTAATATTAAAATGATTATCATAAAATCTTTAAATTGAGCTAAAAATTTTACTAATAAACTTACTTTTTTACTTTCTTCTATTTTGTTTTTACCAAATTCCTCTTGTCTTATTTTTACATCTTCTTCACTTAGCCCTGTTTTTATATTTGTCCTAAGTTCTTTTGCGGTTTCTTTAATATTTTTTGTATGCCACATATAAATCTCTCCTTTGTATAGTTTATTAATTTATATGCTTGTATTTATTTTTTTATTACAACCTTTCACCTATTTTTAATGTTTACATATTATGTATAGAGGTGATATGATGCTATTTACTATTATTCTTCTAGCTTTATCTGTTAGTATAGATGCTTTAGGAATTGGAATTACATATGGTCTTAAGAAAACATCTATATCTACTCCTGCAAAATTTATATTGTTTATTGTATCTTTTGCTTTTGTATGTATTTCTGTTTCATTTGGATATTTTCTAGTTTCTCTTTTTCCTACTAATATAATAAAAATTATTAGCGTAATTCTCCTATGTTTAATGGGCTTTTTAATTATATATGAAGCAATGAATACTAATGAAAAAAAAGAATATAAAAGTCATAAAATATTTTTAAAACCGTTAGGTATTACTATACAAATTATTAGAAATCCAATTTCTTCTGATTTAAATAACTCTAAAATTATAGAAAAAAATGAATCTATTTATTTGGCATTTGCTCTTTCTTTAGATTCTATATGTGTTGGGATTACAAGTTCTTCTTTTGGAATGTATAGCTTACTGTTTCCTATATTAGTTCCTCTTTTTCAATTTTTATTTTTAAATATGGGGATTGTCCTTGGAAAGAAAATAGTTTTATATAACACTTCTATAAAAAAGTGGAATATCTTGTCTGGAATTTTGTTAATTATAATTGGGATTTTAAGAATTTTTTAAATAGATTTCTCGAATATTAGTTAAACCGGGATTTTAAGGATCGTCCCAAAATCCCGGTTTTGGTTATTTAAGTTTCATAGAAAGTAACTTACTTATTCCGTTTTCTTCCATTGTTATTCCATATACTGTGTCTGCTGCTTCCATTGTTCCTTTTCTATGTGTTATTACTAAGAATTGTGTATATTGTGCAAATTTCTTTAAATATTCTGCATATCTATTAACATTAACATCGTCTAATGCTGCTTCTATTTCGTCTAATACACAAAATGGTGCTGGGTTTATTTTAAGTATTGCAAATAATATTGCAATTGCTGTAAATGCTTTTTCTCCTCCAGATAGTAATGTCATATTTTGTAGTTTCTTGCCTGGTGGTTGTACTCTTATGTCTATTCCACAATTTAAAACATCTTCTTCATTTTCTAATATTAATTCTGCTTTTCCTCCACCAAATAATTCTGTAAATACTTCATTAAAGTTTTTGTTTATAAGTTTAAACTTATCTTTAAATTGTGTTTTCATTATATTTATCATTTCAGAAATTACATTTTTTAGTTTAGACATAGAATTTTCTAAGTCTAGCCTTTGCTCACACATAAAGTCATATCTTTCTTTTAATGTTTGGTATTCTTTAATAGAATCTATATTTATGCTTCCTAAATCTCTAATTTGTGTTCGTAAATAATTAACTTCTTTTTGTGTTTTAGCTTGATCTGTTGTTTTTGCAAATCCTTCTGCATTATTAGGAGTTAATTCGTATTCTTCCCACAATTTGTTTACTACATCTTCTAAATCTTGTGATGTTTTATTTTTCTTTATATCAATTTTTACTAATTGTTCTTTTATATCTTGCAATCTTGTAAATTGCTCTTCTATTTCTTTTTCTATTTTCTCTAAATATTTATTTTTTTCGTTTTTGCTATCTTTTAATTCTTCTATTTTAGATCCGCTATTTTTTACATTTTCTTTTATTTTAACAATATCATTTTGTAATTCTTCTATCTTAGCTTTTAAGCTTTCCTCTTCTTGTTTATTTTTTTCTATTTGTTCTTTCTTAGCCTCTAAACTTAAGGTGTTATTTTTTATATCTATTTTTATTCTTTCTGTAATTTCATCTATTGACATTTCACTCTCTTCAAATGATGACACAGATATTTTTAAATTTGTTATATCCATGTTTAAATTGTCTATGTAAGTTTGGTCATCTTTATTTACTTTAACAAATTCTTCTACTTCTAAATTTAATTTTCGGATTTCTTCTTCCAAGTTTTCTAAATTTTCTATTAATTGTGTTTTATGTTCACTAATTTCTGTCTTCTGTTTATTTAAGTTTTCTATCTCTTGTTTTGTTTTATCCATTCTATTAACTAATTTATCAACATTTTCTACTATTAGCTCTACTTTTTGCTTTTGTGTAGCATATTCTATGTCTATTTCTTGTAAATTAGTTTCTAGGCTTTGTATTGTTTCTAATAAGTCTTCTATACTTTCTATGTATTTTTCTTTTTCTTCTTCTTTATTTTTTATTTTTATATTTAAACCTTTTAATTCTTCCTTTAAAGCTTCTATTTCTCTGCTTCTTCCTAATATATTTACGGTTTTAGTTTGTATAGAACCACCTGTCATAGCTCCAGAAGAATTAATTATATCACCTTTCAAAGTTACAATTCTAAAAGAATAACTATTTTTCTTAGCTACAGCAATTCCAGCTTCCATATCTTCTACAATTACTGTTCTACCTAATAAATTTTTAAATATTCCATCATATTTATTATTGTATTCTACTAAGTCTGATGCAATTCCTATTACACCTTTAATATTTAAATGTGCCTTTTCTAGTTTTTTACCATTAACTGCAGAAATAGGTAAAAATGTTACTCTTCCTAAATTATTCTTTCTTAAATATTCTATTAAGCTTTTGGCATCTTGTTCTGTTTCTGTAACTACGTTTTGAAGACTTGCGCCTAATGCCATTTCTATTGCAACTTCATATTCTTTTTTAACATTTATTAAATTTGCTACTACATCATGTAATCCTTTTTTTAATTCCACATTTGTTTCTGTAGATTTAAGTAAAGATTTAACACTCTTTGTATATCCTTCTTTTTCTCTTTCTGTTTCTTCTAAAAACTTTAATCTAGATTCTTTTATTCTAATTTCTTGACCTAATTGATTTATTTGTAATTCGAATGTTTTTATTTTATTATCTGCTTCTATCTTCTTATTTTCTATTTCACTTAAATCATTTTTTATTTTATTTCTTTTGTTTTCGATATCTAAAAAGTTTTGCTCTATTTCACTTTTCTTTAATCTAGATTGGTCTAATTCCGAAATTGTAAGATCTAATTCTTCTGTTTTTGACTTAACATTTTTTATTATAGAATCCACTTTTACATCTTGTGTATTTATTTCATTTTGCATTTCGTATTTATTGTCTGTATTTTCTTCTATTATTCTCTTTTTGTTCTCTATTTCTAACTGTTTACTAGATAGTTTTGTTGTTAATTTACTTAACTCTTCTTCTTTTTCCTGTAATTCTTTTTCGAATTTTTCTTTGTTATTATATAAATTTTCTTTTTTAGCTATCTTTTGTTTTTCTTCTTCTTTTAGTTCATTTATTTTTTCGTTTAGTTCATTTATTTCTGTTTCATATCTTATATTATTTTCTTTTATATTATTAATTCTTTCTTCTGAAACATTTATATTAGAATTTATTTTTTCTATTTGGTTTGTGCTTTCGAAACCAATATTTTGCATTTTTTCTATTTCTTCTATTAAATTATTTATCTCTAACTTTAAATTGTTCTTTTCTTCGTTTTTTAGCCTTTGACTTCTTTCTTCACTTTCATATGTTGAATTCATAATTTCTTCGTCTGCTGTTATTTTTTCTAATCTTTCTTTATATAAATCTATATTATATAAAAATAGTCCTACTTCTATTCCTTTTAATTCTTCTCGTAAACTTAAAAATTTCTTAGCTTTTTCAGATTGAATTTTTAATGGCTCTATATTGTTTTCTATTTCTGCTAATATGTCATTTATTCTTAATAAATTTAATTTTGCTCTTTCTAATTTCTTTTCTGAATCTTCTTTTCTTGAACGATATTTTACAATTCCTGCTGCTTCTTCAAAAATATGTCTTCTATCTTCCGACTTATTGCTTAATATTTCATCTATTTTTCCTTGCCCTATAATAGAGTAACCGTCTTTGCCTATTCCAGTGTCCATAAATAATTCTAAAATATCTTTTAGCCTACATGGTGTTTTATTTATAAAATATCCTGTTTCACCAGTTCTATATATTCTTCTTGTAACTGTAACTTCTGCATATTCTATTGGTAATTTTCCATCATTATTGTCAAAAACTAAAGATGCTTCTGCAAAACCTAAAGACTTTCTATTTTGTGTTCCAGCAAAAATTATATCTTCAGATTTAGCACCTCTTAAAGATTTTATACTTTGTTCTCCTAATACCCAACGTATTGCGTCCGAAATATTGCTTTTTCCAGAACCATTTGGGCCTATAACTGTGGTAATTCCTGGCATAAATTCTAAAATTGTTTTATCTGCAAAGGATTTAAATCCTTGTAATTCTAATCTTTTTAAATACATTTTTATCACCTTTTTATCTTTTTGTACTTACTTATAATATATTAAAAATCGATATAAAGCAACAATATATTGAACTTTATTTCATTTAATGATATTATATTTTTGTAAAGATTTCGAATTAATTATTACTTATATGTAATAATTATATACAAAGGAGTAACAAAATGATTAAAGAAAAATTTGACTTTTACGATAAATCTGTCTTAAAATCTTACGATTTAGATTCAACAGCTAGATATCAATTAAAAATGTTGGATTCACTAGATAATTTTACACGTAAACATTCTGAAAGTGTTGCAAATATCACTTGTAGAATATGTGACTATTTGCATTTAAATAAAGATTTTACTATATATTGTACTACTTGTGCATATTTACACGATATTGGAAAAATGTTTATTCCACCTTCTATTTTGCAAAAGCCTGCAAAACTTACAGATGAAGAATACGAAATTATGAAAACACATACAACTATTGGTTATAAAATGTGTATGGATGATATTAACTTAAGACCTTTTTCAGCTGGCGCAAAATGCCATCACGAAGCTTTAAATGGTAAAGGTTACCCAGAAGGACTAAAAGGTGATAAAATTCCGATAGAAGCACAAATTATTAGAGTTGCAGACGAATTTGATGCTATTGTTAGTAAAAGACAATATAAATCACATATTGGAATTATTGATACTTTAAAAATATTAATAGAAAATGCACATAATGGTAAAAATAATTTACCTGCTACAAAAGCCTTAAAAAAAGTTGTAATAGACGATACTATTTACGAAATATCTTCTATTTTTAACTATGTAGATTATTTAAAAGAAAATATAAAAAGATTAAAACAAATAAAAAAATATCATGACAAAATGATGTCAGCTTCTTCTGAAAAGCAAAAAAATTATTATTTGGAAGGAATGAATATGTTATTTGAAAAAGGTGAAACTGTAGAAAATTGTGTAAATATTTTAGAAGAATATGAAAATACTTTAGTTGAAAAAGAAAAAACTATAGATAAATTAAATGCTGAATTAAAAGAGATTAAAAAGTTAAAAATATAATTTTACAAAAGAGGAGTTTTAAATGTTAGATAATAAATTTGATTTTTACGATAAAACAACTTTAAAATCGTATAATTTAGATGTTACAATGAGATATCAATTAACTATGTTAGATAGTTTAGACCCTTTTACTAGAATTCATAGTGAAAATGTTGCAAGTATTACCTGTAGATTATGTGAATATTTGCATTGCGATAAAAATTTCACTTCTTATTGTACAATATGTGCATATCTTCATGATATTGGTAAAATGTTTATACCTGCAAAAATTTTAAATAAGCCAGATAAACTAACAGATGAAGAATTCGATATTATGAAGACACATACACTTATTGGTTACAAAATGTGTATAGATGATATTCGTTTAAGACCCTATGCATTAGGTCCTAAATATCATCACGAAACACTAGATGGTACAGGTTATCCAGAAGGTTTAGAAGGTGATTTAATTCCATATGAGGATCAAATTATAAAAGTTGCTGATGACTATGATGCATTAGTTACAAAAAGACAGTATAAAACACATATTCATATATCTGACACTTTAAAAGATTTAATAAAAGATACTATTCCAAATATTAAAGTTGCAGCCTTAGATAACGCTGCACAAGGAGTAAAACTTGGCAAACTAAACAAAAAAGTTGTAAAAGCTTTATTCAAAGTAGTAATAGATGATACTTATTACGAAATTAGCTGTGTTTCTGGATATGTTGACTATTTAAAAAATCAAATAAAAAGAATAGAACAAATTTTAGAATACGAAGAAAAAATGGAAAAAGCACACACAGAAAAGAAAAAGAACTATTACAAAGAAGGAATGGAAATACTCTTTGAAGAAGGTGAAAACTTTAATAATATACACAAAATATATCATGAATACCAAACAGCCTATTTAACCAGAAAAGAAATAGTAGAAAAATTATATGAAGAAATAAAAATAATAAAAAAATTACAAGTGTAACCGGGATTTGGGGACAGTCCTTAAAACCCCGGTTGCTTCCTAATATATCAAAGTAAAATACTTTATATCATAACAAATTATTCACCTAATCCAAAGCTAACTCCTAGTGCATTATTTATCTTGCCTATAATTTCATCATTATCTATATGTCCTATTCTCTCTTTTAATCTGCTTTTGTCTATTGTTCTAATTTGTTCTGCCAGTACTATAGAATCTGATTTTAAGCCAAAATCTTTCGAATTTATTTCTATATGTGTAGGCAACTTATTTTTAGTTTTTTGAGATGTAATTGCTGCTGCAATTACGGTTGGACTATACTTATTTCCTAAATCATTTTGAATTATTAAAACTGGTCTAATTCCTCCTTGCTCTGAGCCAACAACAGGACTTAAGTCTGCATAAAACATGTCGCCTCTTCTTATATTCATTTTCTTCACTCCCATTATTAGTATATATCTTGTTTTAAATACTAGCTCGAGATAAAGAAAATAGCTTTTTACTACTTATAACTTATCTCATTATATAATATGTAAGCAGTTATATTTTGGTTAATATCTTGTACTTCTAAATTTATTGGTTTATTCGTTTTTTTATCTATAGTTAATTTCTTTTTTACTTGATATTTGTTTTCTTTTGTTTTACAATCTGTACTTAAAATAATTTCATTGTCTGATTCTTCTTTACTTGAATTTTCACTATTTTTAAAATCTTCTATAAATTTATCTAAAAACAAATTATTTTCTGCAATATACTTATAGTTTTCATATACATTTGTAAGATTTAAACTAGTATTTTTTAATGTTAATGTATTATTGCTATATTCTATTTTTATACCTCTAATATTTTCTGGTTCCACTATTTCTTGAATACAATATTTGTCTTTTTTATATTCTTGTATAATTTTATATTTATTAGTATTTTTATTGCTTATAACAGTTAATTCTATCTGAGCTTTATACGAGTTCATATTTAAAATTTGATTATTATCATTATTCCCACTTTCAACTTTTTTATTATTCTTTAATGCAAAAATAAATATACTTATAATGATTAATATACAAATAATAACTAATATTAATTTACTTTTTTTCATATAATCCCCCTAAAAATTTTTTTCTTAAATATTAATAAACACCAATTATTTACTATAAAGATTTAACTTAACAATGATAATTTTTGCTACAAAAAAAGAATAGTATTAAACTATTCCTTTTTAAATTTTATTCAGTTATTTTTTATATATTCAAAATATTCTTTTATTTCTTCTAGCAGTTCTTCTTTAGAAATTATTTTATTTATCCTATCTCTCATATTGCTTGCATCTTTTAAATTTTTTATATACCAACTTAATTGCTTTCTCATTTCCTTTATTGCAACTTCTTCTCCTCGTTCTTCTATTTCCATATTTATATGCCTTACCATAGTATTATATCTTTCTTCTAAAGTTGGCTTTTCTAATTTCTCTCCGTTTTCTAAAAAATATATTATTTCTCGAAAAATCCATGGGTTTCCAAATGCAGCTCTTCCTATCATTATTCCATCTACATTTGTCTCTTTAAACATTCTTAATGCTGTTTCTTCGTCTACTATATCCCCATTTCCTATAACCGGAATTTTTACACTTTCTTTTACTTTTTTTATAATATCCCAATCTGCTTTACCAGAATAGAATTCCTTTCTTGTTCTTCCATGTATTATAATTGCATCTCCACCAGCTCTTTCTATTATCTTTGCTGTTTCTTCTGCAACAACATTATTTTCATCCCAACCTTTTCTTATTTTAAATGTAATAGGTTTGTTGGTATTTTCTCTTATTGCCATAACAATCTTTTCTAATAAGTCTAAATGTAATAACAAATTACTTCCATCACCATTTTTTACAATTTTTGGAGCAGGACATCCCATATTAAAGTCTATAATATCTGCTATTTTGTCTACTTCTTGTGTAGCATATTTAATAGCTTCTATATCACTTCCAAATAGTTGAATACTAATTGGACCCTCTTCTCCTTCTGTATTGTATAGTTTCTTTGTCTTATTATCCTTATAAAAAATTGCCTTAGCACTTACCATTTCTGTTGTTGCAAGACCTACTCCCATTTCTTTACACAAAATTCTAAATGGCTTGTCTGTAATTCCTGCCATTGGTGCTAAAAATATATTGTTTTTTAATTCTAAATTTCCAATTTTAATCCTTTTTAAATACACTTTCTTTCTCCTTTAATTTGCTAAAATAAATGCACTTTTTATACTAATATAAAGCCTATAAGTGTAGTATAGCTACTATGTAATGGTTATAATATTTTGTTAATATAAAACCTACACATTAATTATAAATTCTAGAAAAAAATATCCACTAAAATTTTTTATACTTTAGTGGACTATAATTATTTTATTAATTTAATATTTTATTCTATAAATATTGCCTTTTGCCTTCTTCCACTTATATTTAAAAGTATTGCTATTAAAATAAAATTAGTTAGCAAAGAGCTTCCCCCATAACTTACAAAAGGTAATGGTACACCTGTTATTGGTAATAATCCCATTGTCATTCCAATGTTTTCTAACATATGAAATAAAAATATTCCTGCTATTCCTATTGCAATATATGAACCCAAGTCATCCTTTGCTGTTTTTGATACATATATTGCTTTAGTTATGAGTATTACATAAATTATTATAACAGCTCCTGCCCCTATAAATCCCATTTCTTCACCAATTACAGAAAATATAAAGTCTGTTGTTTTAGGATATAAAAAGCCAAGTTGAGTTTGGTTACCTTTTAATAATCCCATTCCTGTTAATTGTCCAGCACCTATAGCTAATTTAGATTGTGTTAAATTATACCCTGAACCACGTGGATCAGATTCTGGATTTAAGAATACTTCTATTCTTTGTTTTGCATGACCTGGTAATACAAAAAAGTATAGTAAAGGAACAGCTATAACTATTAGCAATATTGTTCCTATTATATATTTTTTATTAATACCTGCTGTAAATATCATCATTACTGTTGCAACTAAAAATGCTGCAGCTGTACCATAATCTGGTTGTTTTATTATTAAAAGTACGGGAACTGCTACTACTGCTAAAGCCATTAATAATTTAGTAGGTTTATTTATATCATTCTTATCTTTTTCCTGTATTTTGCACAAGACAAGTGCTAAAGTTAATACCACTGCTATTTTCGCAAATTCTGCTGGTTGAATTGAAAGGAATCCTAAGTTAAACCAGCTTCTTGCTCCATTTACTGAATCTGTAAATAATACTGCTATTAACAGTAAGAGTACTGCTCCATACAGAATTGGAGATATTTTTGCAATTGATTCATAATCTATAAATATAATTATGAATACTATTGGTATACAAATAACAAACCATATTAACTGTCTTTGCAGACTTGTATCTTCAGAATCATATGTAGCAGAAAACAGTGCTACCATTCCTATAATTGAAAGTAGAATGCAACATATAAAAATTCCCCAGTCAACGTTTTTTAATATTTTCTTTCTCATCTTTCATCCTTTTCGTATTTAATTTTATAGTTATTTTATCTTTATTTGTTAAACATCCTCTTATCTTCTACCTTTTCTTTTTTTGTTTCTTCTTTTACTATTATTATGTATTACAGGCTCTTGCTTTCTTTGTATGTTTTCCTGTATATTATTATCTTGTTTTAAATCTCCTTGTTTTTTATTTTCATTTTGTTCTTCTACATTTTTCTCTATATCTTCTTTTTCATTTTTATTAGCAGTAGAATTATGTTCTTCTGTTTTTGGTTTTTCTTCTTGTTTTTTTGTATTGTTAACTTTCTCTTCTTTGTTTTTAGTTTCTTTTATTTCTGCATTTTCGTTGTTTTTATTATCTGCTTTTTTCTCTTCACTGTTTTCTTTTTTTATATCTTGTTTTGATTCTTGTAATTCTTCTTTTTCTGAATTTACTTTATCGTCTTTTTCTTCTTCTATTTCTTGTTTTGGCTCTTCCTCTTTTTCACTATTATCATCTTTTTTATCTTTATTATTTTTTTCAACTATTTCTTCTTGAACCTTTTCTTTTATTTCCTCATCCATTTCTCCTGTATGTTTAATACTAACTATTGGAATATTAGCATATAATGCTGGCGCTGCTGCTGTGCCATCTTCATTAGTTTTATTTGTTAAATGAACATCTATTTCTCTTTCATCTACATCTATATATTTTTTAATTACATCTATAATTTCTTGTTTCATCATTTCTAAAAAATCTGCAGATACATTTGCTCTATCTTGCATTAAAACTAGATGTAATCTTTCTTTCGCTACATCTTTATTATTTTCTTCTTCATCTTCTTTTTTTAATAACTTTTTAAAGAAACCTACTACGTTTTCAAACATATTCTACCTCCACTGTTATTTATTTTCTTTTAAATAATCTCTTTAAAGCTGCGAAAAATCCCTTTTCTCTTCCTGGTATTGTTACTTCTATATCTTCTCCTAAAAGACGTTTAGCAGTTTCCATATATGCTTTACCAGAAGGTGCTTTTCTGTTAGATATAACAGGCTCTCCTTTATTTGCTTGTGTAATTACATATTCATCATCTGGTACTACTCCTAAAAGTTCTATTGATAATAAATCTACTATATCATCAACATCCATCATTTTACCTTTTCTTGCCATTTCTGGTCTTAATTTATTAATAACTAATTGTGGACTTTTTATTTCTGATGATTCTAATAAACCTATTATTCTGTCTGCATCTCTTATTGCTGAAATTTCTGGCATTGTAACAACTATAGCTTTATCTGCACCTATAATTGCATTTTTAAAACCTTGCTCTATCCCTGCTGGACAGTCTATTAAAATATAGTCAAATTCTTCTTTTAGTTGATCTGTTAATTTTCTCATTTGTTCTTCTGTTATTGCACTTTTATCTCTTGTTTGGGCAGCTGGTAATAGGAATAGTTCTTGGAAACGTTTGTCTTTTATTAAAGCTTGTCTTAATTTACATTTTTCTTCTACAACATCTACAATATCGTATACAATTCTATTTTCTAATCCCATTACAACGTCTAAATTACGAAGTCCTATATCTGTATCTACTAATACTACTTTTTTTCCTTCTAATGCTAGGGCTGAACCTAAATTCGCTGTTGTAGTAGTTTTTCCTACTCCACCTTTACCAGATGTTATAACTATTACTTCTCCCATAAATCTTCCTCCTTAAGCTAGTGCTTTTATATCTCATCTATACATAAAATTTGACACTACTATAATATATGAAAACCTGTAAAAAGTCAATGTTAGAAGCCTTATTTGCGTAAAGATTTATCGTTTTTTCTTCTTATATTTAATCTAACAGAAAAAGGCGAGGTAATACCTCGCCAATTCCTTTTAGAATTAAAAATTATAATATTTTGTTAACGAAAAATGTAAATAAATTTATTCTTCCTTCACTTACACCATTCTTTCTTTGTGCTTCTAACATAATTTCTTCTTTAATATTTACTCTAGTTTTAATTTTTATTATAGCAAAAAAATCATCACACGCTTTTTCCAATTCTTTCTCTTCTTCTGTCTTTTCTTTTATTGCCATACTGTATGCTAATATATATCTGCATAGTTCTGTGAAATTTATATTTAGCATCGCTACAGAATTTAAATTGTACTTAACTGCTAAATTATTAATTGCTAAGAAATCTTGTGTAGTTGCATTTTTGGATTGCTCATATGTTTTTATAAGTGCATCTTTCTCCTCGAAAACATTTACCATATTCTTAAAGAAATACCAGTCTTGCTTTGATAAGCCTTTTTCTGCAAATATCCTTTCGAGTTATTTTTTAGCAAATTTAAAAGCATACATAGTAAATGTTAATTCTCTAATTTGTTCTTCATATTCATTCGGTTCGAATAACATTTCCGGTGTAAAATCTTTAAATTCACTTGCTATTAAATTATTAATATTTCTTTCTAATTTAATAACTTCATTTATTACAATATTTTTTTCTTCTTTTTCCAAAGCTAGAAATCGTCTTATCTGTAATTCATTTTCGAGAATTATACCTGTTGCTAAATTAAAAAAATTGTTTTCTTCTAGGAGTTCTCTTCCACGTTTTACATTTACATCGTCTAATAATTCTTTGTAAATTTTTTCTACTTTTGTATCTTTTTTATAGTAAATTTCCTTTATCTGTCTACCCGCTTCTTGCCAAAAAGCTCTAAAATCACTGTCCATTTTCTTAATAATTCTATTTAAACACCTATAAAGAGGTCTATTAAATTCAATTATTAAAACTGTGTTATCAAAAAATGGATGTACTGCAATATCCAATAATATTAAATAATAAAACTTAATATTATTTAATTCTTCTTCCGTAATATGCAGTTCCTTAGCTTTCTTTATAAATTCTGTTGGTAGATTCATCCGTTTAAAATTACTATACTTTGTTATATACCCCGCAGTTTCATCCGTTTCTAAATCAAATACTCCTAGCTCCATACCCAGACCTGGGTCTATTTCATTTTTACAAATTCTCATATCTGTAATAAACTTTTCATCCAAAAGTTCATTTAAAATAATACTATCTAATCCAGTATCTTCATCTACATTGCCTACTAAATCTTCGCCAAAAAGTACAATGTAAGCATTTTTTTGTAATCTGCAATACATATTAATTATTTGCTTTTGGACACTGTTCATTTCATTTTTTAATGCTGAAACAATTTGATTATGTGTTGACTGAACCTCCTTTGGAACATGCTGAGTAAACATTTTTTCAGAAATTATTGCAATTTTAGAAGCTATTTCATCATCTTGAATAGTTTCCTCATGTAATTCTTCTGGTTTAACTGGTCTTATGGAATGTTTTAAATCTCCAAAAAGCCGGTTAAACTCATTTAATTCTTTTGGTCTTACTGTTCTTTTAATAATCATTGCATTTCCTCCTTTTAGACCTTTTTCTATTTTGCGTTACCTTAAAAATTATAGCATATTTTTATAGTTATGTCTACTTACTTTAGAATTTATCTACTATAAAAAAAGTCTTATACTTGTTATAACTCTTTAATAAGACAAAAAGGTTGGGGTACAAAGAATAATCCTTGCCCCCAACACTTTTTAGAACATATCGCTAACCGTGCTATTCACTACGAATGAGTGATCCATTCCAAAACCTAGTAATCTGCCACCTTCTAAGTTTATACGCTTTTGTGCCAATAAATACTGGGCTAAAATTTCCTCTCTTCTAGCTTTGGTTAAAAATTCACTTTCTCTAATTTTCATAAATTGTTCCACTTTATGAAAATTTAGTTCACAGCAAAACAAACTTACTATGTTTTCAAAATATTTGCCGAGTGTTCTTGCTACTATTCCCCGATAAATTACTTCCACATAGTAACCTACTAAAATTACTGGTTTCCCTTCTTTACTATAGTTACTAATTAAATTCTCTAAGTTATTCAACAAATACTCATCAGTTGCTTTGTTTGAACATACTAATACCTGCATAATCTGTTGTCTTGTTTTACATCTTTGCAGTTGAGAATTTAACCATTCTACGCAAACTAAATCTATATCCACAAGAATTCCGTCAATTTGCTTTGCAAGTTTAGTAGCAAAAGTCGTTTTACCATTTAAACTTGCGCCATCAACAAATATTAAAGTTCTTGGTGTTATTGTGCTTAGTATTTTCTCTTTAGCTTGCTCTTCTTTTCTTACATCTTTGGTTAATGCCCGTCTTAATGTTGCAAGATACTTTGTTGCTTCTTCTATAGGTTGGTTTACTGTGTTCTTGGAAAAATACTCCCATGCCTCTTTGTAGTTTAACTTTGTTATGTTTTTACTCATTTTTTCCTCCTCATAAATAAACTACATCAACAGTTACATCTTTTCTATTATAGCATATTTTTTATCCAATGTCCATTTATGTTAATTTGTTTTTAAATTAAGTATAATCTTTTATTTAATTTCTTTTCTTATATGACCATTTATTCTAAGAAAATTTCTTGACACTTACAGCTTTTAAGAATATACTTTAAGTGTATATTTATACGTATATACGCAAATTTACTAGAAGGAGGTAATTACATACCAATGGATAATTTAATCGAAATTAGATGGCATGGTAGAGGTGGCCAAGGTGCAAAAACAGCTTCTTTATTATTAGCTGATGCAGCATTTAATACAGGTAAATACATACAAGGATTTCCTGAATATGGTGCAGAAAGAATGGGTGCACCAATAACAGCCTATAATAGAATTAGTACAACACCTATTAGAATACATTGCAATATTTACAATCCTGATTATGTAGTAGTTGTTGATGATACTTTATTAAATTCTGTAGATGTAACTGCAGGTTTAAAAGAATCTGGAGCAATTATTATTAATACTACAAAAGATGGAGAAACTCTAAAAAAATTATTAAAAGGATATAAAGGACATATATATACAATAGATGCGAGAACAGTTTCTGTGGAAGCTTTAGGAAAATATTTTCCAAATACGCCTATGCTTGCTGCAGTTGTTAAAGTAACCGGCATTATTCCAGAAGAAGACTTTCTTAAAGATATGGAAGGTTCATTTAAGCACAAATTTGCTAAAAAACCAGAAGTTATAGAAGGAAACATGAAAGCTTTAGAAATAGCTTTAAAAAAAGTTATAGAAGTTCAATAATAAATAGAAATTAAGGAACTGTCCTTAAAATCTTAAATATATGTATTGACAAAAATACATTTGGACTAATAAGTTAAATTTATTAACAAATACAAAGAAAGGAGTTTAGATAATGGATAAAACAAATATAAACAATTCAACTCCAATGGAAGATATGACAATTGGAGGAACAATATATACAGCTGGAAACTCTCGCGAGATAAAAACTGGCGATTGGAGAAGTATGAAACCTGTATTCGACAGTGAAAAATGTAAACAATGTGGTTTATGCTTCCCTGTTTGCCCAGAAAATGCAATTCCAGTTGGAGAAGATATGAAAAGAACAGATTTTAACTACGACTATTGTAAAGGATGTGGAGTATGCGCAAAAGTTTGTCCTTTTAAAGCAATTTCAATGGTAGAGGAGGGAATTGAATAATGAGTATAAGAGAACGTTTAAGTGGTAATGAAGCTGCTGCTACAGCCATGAAACAAATAAATCCAGATGTTGTTGCTGCATTTCCTATTACACCATCAACAGAAATACCACAATATTTTTCTACTTTTGTTAGCAATGGTTCTGTAGATACAGAATTTGTTGCAGTAGAAAGTGAACACAGTGCAATGAGCGCATGTGTTGGAGCAGAAGCAGCTGGTTCTAGAGCTATGACTGCTACATCTTCAAATGGTTTATCATTTATGTGGGAAATGATATATATAGCTTCATCTTTACGTTTACCAATAGTAATGTCACTTGTAAACCGTGCTGTTTCTGGACCATTAAATATTCATAATGACCATTCAGATGCAATGGGTGTTAGAGATGCTGGTTGGATAATGCTATTTTCTGAAAGCAACCAAGAAGCTTATGATAACTTATTAATGGCTCATAGAATTGCAGAACATAAAGATGTATTATTACCTTTAATGGTTTGCCAAGATGGTTTCATTACATCACATTCTATAGAAACAATCGATTTATTAGAAGATGACAAAGTAAAAAACTTTGTTGGAACATATAAACCAGACCACTATTTATTAAATCATAATGAACCTATATCTATGGGTCCTTTAGATTTACAAGGTTATTTATTCGAACATAAAGCTGCCCAAGCTGAAGCTATGAAAAATGCTAAAAAAGTTATTTTAGAAGTAGCTGAAGAATTTGAAAAATTAACTGGTAGAAAATATGGACTTTTTGAAGAATATAAATTAGATGATGCAGAAATTGCTATAGTTTGTATGAATTCTACAGCAGGTACTGCAAAATTTGTAGTAGATGACTTACGTAATAAAGGAATTAAAGCAGGACTTTTAAAAGTTCGTGTATTTAGACCTTTCCCTGCCGAAGAAATTGCCAAAGCTCTTTCTCATGTAAAAGCTGTTGCAGTATTAGATAAAGCAGATTCTTTAAATGCTGCTGGTGGTGCATTATTTACAGATATTACATCTGGTATGTATGTAAATAATGTTAATGTTCCTACTGTAAGTTATATTTACGGTATTGGTGGAAGAGATACAAAATGTGATGATATAGAAAAAGTTTATACAGACTTAGAAGAAATTGCAAAAACAGGAAAAATAGATAATCCATATAGATATTTAGGATTAAGAACGAAAGGAGCTGAATAATAATGGCATATAATTTAAAAGAAGTAGTTGCAACAAAACCTTCAAGATTCTCAGAAGGTCATAAAATGTGTGCAGGATGTGGAGCTCCACCAGTTGCTAGAATGATTTTACGTGCTGTAAAACCTGAAGATCATGCTGTAATCGCTGGTGCTACTGGTTGTATGGAAGTTTCTACATTCACTTACCCATATACATCTTGGACAGATTCTTTTATTCATACAGCTTTTGAAAATGCTGGAAGTACTTTATCTGGTGTAGAAGCTGCATATAAATCTTTAAAAAGACAAGGTAAAATAGAAGATGATAAGCATACTAAATTTATCGCCTTTGGTGGAGATGGTGGAACTTATGATATAGGTTTACAATCACTTTCTGGTGCTATGGAAAGAGGTCATGACATGCTATATGTATGTTATGACAATGGTGCCTACATGAACACAGGTATTCAACGTTCTTCTGCAACACCAAAATATGCAGATACAACAACTTCACCTGCTGGAACAGTAGTGCCTGGTAAGTCACAAGCCAGAAAAGATTTAGCAAAAATAATGGTTGCTCATCATCTACCTTATGTTGCACAAACGCTTGCAATGAATAACTTTAAAGATTTATATGAAAAAGCTGAAAAAGCAATATACACAGAAGGTCCAACATTTTTAAATGTATTAGCACCTTGCCCAAGAGGATGGGGATATCCAACAGAAGACCTAATGCAAATTAACAAATTAGCAGCAGATACATGTTATTGGCCATTATACGAAGTTGTAGATGGAAAATATAAAATAACATATAAACCTGCAAAAAAACTTCCTATAGAAGCATTCTTAAAACCACAAAAACGTTTTAGACATATGTTTAAACCTGGTAATGAGTGGATGATAGAAGACTTCCAAAAAATTGTAGATAGCAGATGGGAAGAATTATTAGCATTAGAAGAATTAACAAACAAGGAATAATCTCAATGGGATAATCGGGATTAAGGAACGAGGGTTAAAATCCTAACTAAATCTTAGTTTTTATTATCAATCAACAAAAAAAGTAGACATGTATTTATTTTGTATATGTCTACTTTTTTATTATTTAAGATAAGCAATTGAACATCAAATTTCTTAAAAATTATTATTTACTGCAAATATTTCTATTTACTTCTTTTTCTAAATTTATTAATTACCTTCGCAACTACTATTAGTGAAATTGTAGAAATTCCTAATATTGCTATTATGTCTGTTCCACCTAAACCTATTGAAACTATTAAGTCACATTTTCCTTTGTCATCTTCTTTATTTGTATCATCAAAATTAGGTTCATTCTTCATATTTTCTGCTACTATATGATTTGTTTTTACTCCTAGTTTATCTTCTAAATTAGAACATCTTAATATTATTTCTAATTCTTCAAATTGTCCCGGTAGTATAACTTTATTGTCTAATTTATCTGTTATTGCTACACCATTTTCTAATTTCCAATAATCTGGATTGTCTTCTTGATGGAATTCTAACCCTTCTGGTATTTGATCTGTAACTTTTCCTGCTGTTCCTGGTATTTCTCCTGTATTTGATATTCTTATTATATATCTTATTTTTAAATCTGTTTTTGTTACTTCTTTTCTATTTATTGATACTTGGAAAATATTATTTTTGTTATTTTTTACATCTTGCTTTTCTCCATTTACATATAGTTCTGAAATTGTTTTGTCTGCTTTTATATTAAAGTCTTGCTTATTGTAGTAATAAATTACTTCTGTTGTTCCGTTTGTTACTTTTCCTTTTGCATTTTCTGGAGTTCCTTCTAATTTATAGTATTCTATTTCTTTTGCTTTTGTCTCGTAATCTACTCCTACCCTATCTGTAATTTCTTCACTTACTGCTATTTCTTTGTTTGTTGCTTTGTCTACATATTTTGTAACTATTTTTCCTACATCTGATTCATTTGTTATGTTTATCACTTTTTTGTTTGTTAGTTGTTCTTTAATAGTTTTTTCTGAAATTTTGAAAAATCCAAATTCATAATTATAATTTCCTTTATCTTCTTCAAATCTGCCAAAATACTGATTATTGATCTCTACTAATTCCCTAGTATTCACTGTATTTTCTACAAGCCATTCTATTTTTCCATCTTTATTTTCTTTTACAAAATATGTTCCTTTATTTACAAAAATATCTTCTCCTGTTGTATTATTTTCTTTTGTTATCGTTGTATTTGTTCTATATTCTTTAAACAATATATAACCATTATCTGAAGTTTCTAGTACAAAGTCTTTTATTTCTTTTATTATATTATAATCTTGGTCTAATATTGTTAAAATAGTTCTACTTTCTTCTTCCTCCTCATCATAATAATGTGTTATTATTTTATAACCATTTTCAATTTTTTCTTCTGATACCATGTACCCTTTTACTACGCATTGTATCTTACCTTCTTTATTATATTTAAATGTATAGTCATTATATGGATCTAATATTGATATATCTTTACCAGATTCCGTATATTTCCCTGGTATTATCGTTTCGACACCATATCCTCCTCCTTGTGCTATATATCCATCTTCAATTATTTCTATGTAATATGAGTTATAATAATATGGGATATACATTATTTTCTTTATTTTTAATGTATCTAAATTTAAAAATACTAAAAAACTACTATTAGCTTCTACAATAATTTCTTCATTATTTTCTGTATCTTCTGCTTTTATTGTAAATTCATCACCATTATTTTGAATATATAATGTATTTTCTATATTATATGTATATTCACTTTTAAAATTATACCCAGTAAGAACTCTCTCAACTTTCATATTTTTGTTATATAATATATATGAATATCCTTCTTTTAGTTTAATATCCTCACCACTTACTGTTTTGTTTCCAGGTATTATGGTTTCTTCATCATTATCTTCTCTCCAAATATATCCATTTTCTGTTATATAGTTTGGAATATTCATATCAATTCCTAATACTTTAAATTCACTATCATATAATATGTATTGTAATCCAGAACTTATATAAATTTCTTCATTACTTGCTGTATCTTCAGCAGGTATAGTAATACCTCCATAAGGTACTCTTCTTCTAATATTATATATTCCATTTTCTTTTTTACTTATCCACGAAGTTGAGTACTCGCCATTGGTATAATATGAACTTAAATAAAACTCATTTAATTTTTCTAATACATTTAAGTTTTTATCAAATTTTAATATAGTTTCTTTACGTGGATCAATTACTATCTTTTCGTTATTTAATTTATCTGTATTTATAGTGTTTGTTATAGTTGAAAATGCCTTTATTAAATAACCATCTTCTACCACATCTACTAATGTTAAGTAATCTTCAAAACTCTTTTCATTTTTCCATAAATCTATTGTATTATTTATTAATTTCAAATTATTGTCTAGTTTTAAATACATATAATTCTTTAAACTTACTTCTTGACCACTAATAGTATTTTCTTGCGAAATTGTTATATTGTTTTCATTAAAAACCTTTACCAAATATCCATCTTTATCTATTGTAAGTTCTTGTATTTCATCTACTCCAGCAAATATATTTAATATATTTCCATTATAATCACTTTTTATTAAATATTCTTTACCAGATATTAATTCTATTTCTTTATTTTCTATTGTTTGAATACTTCTATTTTCAGTAGGACTTATTTTATATATAATAGTATTATTATTCGCAGTATAAACTTCATCATTATTTGTTAATTTTGCAATTATCTTTTCAATTTTTAATTGTTCATTTATTTTTACAATATATTCACCTTTTTTTAAGTTTATTTCTTTTCCTTCCATATTTCCTAATTCTGGGATTATTGTATCTCTATAAAAATTAATTTTATATATGTTGTCTTTTATTAATTCTGAATAACTACAATTGATAATAGCTTCTACTTTAAAATCTTCATTTAATATTAAATTTACACTTTCTGAATTTACAATAATAGGTTTATTATTGACTGTATCTTCGGCATTTATTATAATTTCTTTATTCTTATTATTATATCCATATAACTTATATTTACCATTATCCATTTTATCTATTGTTTTGGCAGATATTGTATTTTTTACCCATTCTACTTTATTATCTAAATTATATTTTAAAATTATTGGATTATTAATATTTATTTCTTTATTGTTTACAGTATCTTCGGCTGGTATTATTGTATTGTCTAAATCTAAATATACAATTACTCCTGTTTCATCTTTTTTTAAAATTCCTGTTCCACTATTTTTGTCATAGATTTGCCCCATTCTTTCAGGTTCTCTAAAATGTTTACTTCCTACAATCCTGTTCCAGCTTTCTTTCCATTCTTTCTTCTCCTCTTGTTTTTCTGTAATTTCTACTTCATATGTGTTTTCTTCTACAGTAGGTTTTAAATAATACCCTTCTGGAGCTTTTACTTCTACAATTTCATATTTTCCAATTGGAAGACTTTCATTAATTTCACCTTTTTCATTTGTTGTTACCACTCTTAAGTCTTTACCATCTATATTTTCTATATTTCCTATAAGCTTTCCATCTTTATCTACAGCATCTTCTTTTGTTATATTACCAGTATTTTCATTTATTCTTTTTATTGTAAATTTCGCACCTGGTAATAATTCCGCAGTTCTGGAATCTTTCTTTATAATTTGTAATGACTCTTCTTGTTTATTTGTAATATTTATTATTTGCTTATCTATTTTTTCTCTTTTTTCTTCTAGTTCATCATATTTTTCTAATTTCTTAAAAATATTTAGTTCTATCGTTACAGCTTGTTTTCCTAGTTGGCTATTTTCTTTAATACTTGGTATTTCATTTATTGGTTTTTCTATCATTTCAAGGTTTCTTTTCATATACAAATATTTATTTTCTCCCAAAGATATTACATCTTTTATGAAATATTCTAAATCATTTTTTTCATTTATTTCTACATTTTTTGCATACATGATTTTTCCATTTTTGTCTAATTTAACTTCTATTGGCAACTCAAAGTCTAATCTTTCTATTTCTTTTCCATCAGTTGTATCATCACTATTAATCTCATATAAATATCCAGTTACAATATATCCATTATCTACTTCAAAAAATTCTATATTACCTGTTTCATACATTGTCGAATTTGGATTTTCTGTATCAATTTGTATTAACCATTCTACTTTATCTTCTGAATTTAGTTTAATAACATATGATTCATAGGATTCTAACTTTATTCTTTCTCCTTTTACTGTCCATTTTGGTTCTATTATAGTTCCTTCTGTAGTTCTAATCGAAATTATTTTTCCTCCATCTGATGTTGTTTTTTCTGAATTATACCTAAATATTTCTTCTTCATTTAGCAATAATGGATTTTCAACTTTATTAACTTCCTCTATTTTTCCATTATTATCAACTATTATTTTATATTTTCCTATTTTATCATCTATTGTTTCTCCACTATCTATATCATTTTCATTTATATTTATATCTACTAATATTTTCCCATCTTTTTCTGCAATATTTGCTTTTCTAGCTACTATTCCTAAATCTGTAATCCAGTTTATTTTTCCCTCTTCATTAAATTGTATTATAAATGTAGTATTTTTTCCATTTTCTCCAAAAGAAATTTCCTCATTCCTACTTGTTTCTTTTTCTGGTATAGTAACTACATCTTTTGCCTTTCCTATTGTCGTTATATTATTATTATCATCTATTATGCAAATTGTTGTATCAATTGTGCACTTATAATCTATTAAATTTTTTGTTATTACTTTTCCACTTTTATCGATATATATAAGAGCTCCTATGCTTTCTATACTTTCTTCGTCTATATATAATTTTGTCGTAAATCCTATTACATAGTTTTTATCTGTCTCTTGTACAATATGCATTTTGAACTCTCCACTAGGATAATTAATGTATGTTTTTATTTTGCCTATCTTTAATAGCTCTTCTTCAGGAATTTCTGAAGATATCTTTACTATTTCTTTAATTTTATTCTCTTTATTAATTCTAAATATATATCCACCAATATCTAATTCTTTTGAGTTATTATCTTCCATTAACTCTGCTGGTATTATATAATTTTCCATAGTGCCTATTAAAGCTAAATATTCTCCACTAATAGCTTCTTTTATATCCAATATCACAATAGGCACATTATAATCAAGCTCTGAGTCATTTAGTTTTATTTCATATTCTTTTTCCCATTCTTTATTTTCATAAAATATAGAATATTCCCCTTTAGCCTCTAAATTAGCCTCATATGTATTATTGTCATTTAACTTATATCCTGTAGGCGCTTGTACTTCTGTTACTCTGTACTTCCCAGACGTTAAGTCTAAATTTATTTCTCCATTTTTATCACTTTCTATAACCCTATAATCTGTTCCATTTATATTTTCTATGTTTCCTATAAGATTTCCTTTAAAGTCTTTTGCATCTTCTTCTATCTCTTTGCCATCTTTATCCTGTGTTACTTTCTTTATAGTATATTTTGCACCACTTAAATTAACAGTACTATCTCCATTTTTAGTAAAAATACTTAATGTTGTAATTTCTTCATTACTTTTAGCATATGAAATTATTCCCATAACCAATAGTACTATTCCCACTATAATGCTTATTACTATTATACTCAGCTTGTTTTTTAATTTTTTACCTCTAACAATTTCCATTTTACCAGCTCCTTCTTTTGTATCATTACATACTGTTTTCTTATATAAATATACACTTTTTATACTATTTTGTATATATATGTATGTTTGTGTTTTTTTTTGCGTCTTTTCTAGGATTACGGATAGTCTTTTTATACTATTTAGTTCTTTTTATTAAATTTATATTACATTTTATTTTGTTCGCTTATTTATTACTTAATTTCGTTTACAAAATTAAATCCTTCTTTAGTAATTTTATATACGGTTACAGTTCTTCCCGTGTATTCACATATTTTCTTCGCTGTTTCCTCTACAAATCCCATTTTTTCTAATTCCGTTAATCTAGGAGCTGCTACATTTCGTTCATCTGTATTTACAAAATTTAAATTATACAATTCCACAGCAATCTCTTTTGCAGACTTATTCCCTAAGCATAATCTTTCCAAAATTTGCACATATCTAAGTTTTCTATTTTTTATAGCCCTTTCATAACTTTTTCTTCTGTTTATCCATGTAATCTTCATTTGTATATCACCTTTAATATAAATTCATTTGAATATTTACTCATAAAAAATGAACCCTCCTTGTTAAACTTTTTTGTCTAACAATTTAGGCTCACTTCACTTTCGTAACCTCTTTCTATGTATTATTGAACAATTATTCGTTCGTTTCCTCTGGCGCTTCTACTGGGCAAACTCCTGCACATGTACCACAAGAAATACATACTTCTGGATCTATTACAAATTTATCATCTCCTTGTGATATGCATCCTACTGGGCATTCTGCTGCACAAGCTCCACAGCTTATACATTTATCTGTTATTTTATATGCCATATTTTTCACCACCTTTCACTACTACATTGTTTATTACTTCATATATTATTTCTTAAGTTTCTAATCCTTTTAATATAGTATTTTAATAATATATTGTCTTACTAGTTCTTACATATCGTCTTCTACTAAAATATCATCTTTAGCTAATTTTTCAAGCTCTTCTAATTCCTTTTCATTTTCCTTTTCTTCTAAATTTAGCTCTTCTGTTTCACTTTCTTTTATTACTTTTACATCTCCTGCTTTATATTTTTTATAATGATATCCATCGTCATCTTCAAATTTTACTCTTACATTTTCTTTTAATATTTCTACATTATCTACCATACCCTCGCCATCTAATGTTCCTACAATAGAACCTACTTTTGGTAAACGTTGCAACTTATCTTCGTATGCTTCTTGCTCATATTTTAAGCAACACATTAGTCTTCCACATAAACCAGATATTTTAGAAGGGTTTAAAGACATATTTTGTTCTTTTGCCATTTTTATAGAAACTGCATCAAAATTGTTTAGAAAACTACAACAACATAGTTCTCTTCCACATATTCCATTTCCTCCCATTCTTCTAACTTCATCTCTTACACCTATTTGTCTAAGTTCTATTCTTGTTTTAAATATGGCAGCTAAATCTTTTACTAATTCCCTAAAATCAATTCTTCCATCTGCTGTAAAATAAAACAATATCTTGGTTCTATCAAATTTATATTCTACATCTATAAGCTTCATTGGTAATTTATGCTTTTTTATTTTTTCTATTGCAATATTAAATGCTTCGCGTTCTTTTGCTTTATTTTCTTCATTTTGTTTTATATCTTTTTTATTTGCTAGTCTTAGTACTTTTCTAAGCGGTTCTACTATTTTTTCATCTGGCATTAATTTATTCGCCATAGCTATTTTAGCAAATTCTTCACCATTTGCAGTATCTGCTATAACCATATCTTGTAGATTAAGTTTTAAACCTGCTGGATCAAAAAAATATATTTTACCTGGTTTCTTAAATTTAATACCTACTACTTCTTTCACTATTAATCTCCTTCCACATATTCATTAATAGATAGTCTACAGACATATCATAATTACTATTTGCTCTTAATCTTTTTTTTACTTCTTCTACTATAAAAATACATTTTGCATATTTAAAAGAATCTTTTGTATTTTGCTTAATTTTTATATCTAATAAAATATTTATATAATCTAAAATATTATAAATATCATCTTTACTTTCATATATAGAGCTTGCTGAATTTATAAAACTTACTAAATTTTCTTTATCTATTATATCAAATATTTTATTTATTTGCTCGTATTTTGACGAATTTTCTTTAATTAATAGTGCTTTTTTTATACTTCCACTTGCTGCATCTAAAAAAGAATCATTTACATCACTAACTTCAAACTTTTCTTCTAAAATCTTTTTTACATCACAATTTTCTAGTTTATTAAAATATATTTTCATACATCTAGATTTTATTGTATTTAAAATTTTGTTTTCATTTGATGTTATTAAAATTATTACTATATACTCTGGTGGCTCTTCTAATGTTTTTAATAAACAATTTTGAGCTTCTGTTGTCATAAGGTCTGCATCGTTAATTAAATATATTTTATAATCTGAATTAAGTGGTTTTTCTGCAATTTTAACTTGCATATTCCTTATTTGCTCTATTTTTATTGCAACACCTTCTTCATTTATTATGGTAAAATTCACATTATTTTTTGTATTAAATTCTACACAAGGTTTACAGGTATCACATGGCTTTTCAGCTTCGGAATTGCACAAAATTGCTTTAGCAAACTCTCTACCTAAAGTTTGCTTTCCAATACCTTCTTCTCCTATAAATAAATAACTATGTAATATATTTTTGGTTTGTATATTATTTTCTAATATTTTCTTTATATTTTCATGACCTACAATATTCTTAAACAAGCATATTCCTCCTACTCTTCAACTTTTCCAAACTTATTTAATGGCCAAAATCTAAGTAATACATTTCCCTCTATCTTTTCTAATGGTATACAACCAAAAGCTCTACAGTCTACACTAGAGTTCCTATTATCTCCCATGGCAAATACTGTGTTTTCTGGCACTACAATATCATAAAATATTCCTTCAGAATCGTCTGTAACAATTCCTGGTTGTAAATAATTTTCTTCTAATTCTTCTTCATTTACATATACTTTTCCATTCTTTATTTGTATATGTTCACCCGGTAGACCTATAACTCTTTTTATATAACTTATTTTTCCTATTTCTAATACATTGTATTTAAAGTTTTCTAAAAAGCTTTTTTCGCTATATTCATAAACTGCTACTGGGTTAGAAAGATCTGTATCTTCCTCTGTTCTATATGTATTTGATGGTGCCTCGAAAGTAATTATATCTCCTCTTTTGGGCATCTTTTTTAATGTTCTTCCTAATCTATTTAAAATTAATCTTTGATTTTCTTCTAATGTAGGATACATTGACTTTTGCTTTACTACTGTTGGTGTTAACACAAAATATTTTATTAGTAAAGCTAATACAACTGCAATTATAATACAAATAACCCAACTTACTATTTCTTTAATTATTTTTTGTTTCTTGGTTATTTGGTTTCCTACTGTCTTTTCCCTCATTTAATTTTTCTTCCTCCTTTAGGATAAATTTATTATTAGTTTTTGTAGGGATTCTTATTACAACTTCTGTTCCTTCATTTAATTTACTTTTAATATCTATAGTTCCATTATTTCTGTCTAAAATTTCTTTTGCTATGGATAGCCCTAAACCTGTTCCACCCATTTCTCTTGTTCTTGCCTTGTCTACCCTATAAAATCTTTCAAAAATTCTTTCCAAATCTTCTTCTGGTATTCCCATTCCTGTATCTATACATTTAATGTAAGCATCATTATATACAAAACCTACATATATATTAATAGTTCCTTTTTCATTAGTATATTTTATACTATTTGACAATATGTTTATTATAACTCTTTCTATTCCATCTTTTTCTGCATATACAGGTGGAACATTTGCTGTAACTAAGCAATTTACTTTAAGTTGCTTTTTATCTATTTCTATTTGAAGCTTCTCTTGGCACTTTTTAGCAAGCTCACCTAAGTCAAATTCTTCTTTTACTATATTTGTTTTATTATTGTCAAATCTTGAAAGTGATAATAAATCTGTTACTAATTTAGACATTCTTTTTGCTTCTGACGATATTACGCCTAAAAATTTAGTTTCTATTGCTTTATCATGCTCTGTTTCTAGTAAAGTATCTGCATACCCCATAATAGATGTAATAGGTGTTTTAAGTTCGTGAGATACATCTGCTACAAATTCTTTTCTCATATTATCTAATTTTACATGTTCTGTTATGTCTTGTATAAGTACCATTACACCAGATGGTCTATCTTTTTCATCTTTTAAAATCTCAAATGCTAAATTTAAATATTTATCTTTTACCTTAACTTTTTGCTCAGATGATGTCCAGTCTTCTAGGTAAATAATTTTTTCCATATTTATATTTAAATTGACATTTTTAAATATTGTTTCAAAATTGGTTTCTTCATCCATAATAGATAAAGCTCTTGTTGCGGCTGGATTTATAAGTATAACTTTTCCTTCCATATTAAATGCAATTATACCATCACTCATATGAATAAGTATTGTTTCCATTTGCTTTTTTTTCGTAGATATTTCAGATAGATTTTCTTGAAGCTTTATTGTCATCTCCTCGAATGTATCTGCTAAATTATCTATTTCATTTTTACTTCTTATATGTTTACTTTTTTCTTTTGATGTTAGTTTTTCTGCATTTTTTATTAATTTATCTATTGGTTTTACTACTGTTTTAGAAAGAAATATTCCTACTATAATGCTTATAGTACCTAATGTTACTAATGAAATCATAAGTATTAATTTTACATTACTAATATTAATATTTATAACATCTGTAACTTCTGCTGTGTTAATAGCTACATTTATGGCCTCTAAAGAATTTGTAAAAAAGAAGCCTAATCCAATAATTGTAAGCATACCTAATATAAAAAATATTAATACTATCTTTAATTGTATATTCTTTATCATTTATTACTCCTTATAATAAAATCGCCAGTAAAATAGACTAAATACTGTATATTTTAACCGACGATCTTAATTTTTATTTTAGCAATTTATTTAAATTATTTTCTATTTATCACCTGTAGCTATATAATAGCCAACTCCTCTTTTTGTTATTAAAATTTTTGGGTTAGATGTATCTTCTTCTATTTTTTCTCTTATTCTTCTTACTGTAACATCTACAGTTCTTATGTCACCATAATATTCATATCCCCATACTTTTTCTAATAAAGTTTCTCTTGTTACAACTTGCCCTAATTGATTTGCTAAGTATTTTAATACTTCAAATTCTCTTAATGTTAAGTCAACAACTTTATTTTTTACTCTAGTTTCGAATTTATCTATATCTAATTGTAAATTTCCCACAACAATTTTATTAGTATTGGCTTCTATTTTTCCTTCTTCATAGCTACCTTTACCTTTTCTTAAATTAGCCTTTATTCTCGCCATTAATTCCCTTATACTAAAAGGTTTTGTAATATAATCATCTGCACCTAATTCTAATCCTAATATTTTGTCTATTTCTTCACCTTTTGCACTTAACATTATAATTGGAACATTTAAATTATGTCTTATTCTTTTGCATACAGATAACCCATCCATTTTAGGTATCATAATATCTAATAATATTAAGTCAGGTGTATTATTTAAAGCAATGTCTACTGCTTTTTCTCCATCTGTCGCCTCTAATGTGTTATATCCTTCTTTTTCTAAATTGTATACTAACATATCAATTATTGGTTGCTCATCGTCAACAATTAATATTGTTTTTTTCTCGTTACTTACTTCGCCTTCCACAAATGTTCCACCTCTCCTATAATATTCATACATATTTTATATCACAATCTTAAACTTTGTACAAGTATTTAAGTGATTTTTCTATAATAAGCTTGCTGCTCCAATTATGCCTGCATCATTACTTAATGTTGCAAGCACTATGTTTACATCCTTTCTTGGGTTAAACAATAATTTCTTTTCTTGTATTTCTTTTTTTAGCTTTGGAATAATTAAGTCACCTATAAATACAAAACTTCCACCAATACATACAACTTCTGGTTCGAATATATTTACTAAATTAGATATTCCTATTGCCAAATACTCTACATATTCTTTTATTAAAGGTCTTACTCTTAAGTCATCTATATGTTTTCTAATTTCGTTTACAATATTTGCACCTGTGTCGTTTTTATCTAATTCTAATGTTTCTATAATTTCTCTTTTTAAGGTTTTCATAGAGCAATATTTTTCGAAACATCCTTTGCTTCCACATTTACATTCTCTTCCGCCTTTATCTATTATCATGTGACCAAATTCCATTCCCGATTTGTATCTTGGTTCTACTAATTTATTATTTATAAATGCTGCTCCACCTATTCCAGTTCCTAAACACAAATATATATTATCTTGAGCAAATTTTGTACTCCCATACATACTTTCTGCAATTCCTGCACATTTTGCATCATTTTTTATTTTTACTTCTAAGCTAAATTCTTTTTTTATATATTTAGCTATATCTAATTTTTCTAAGCCTAAGTTTACTACATTATATATACAATTATTTTCTATTGTACCTGGTGATGCAATTCCCACATAACCAATTTCCTTTGCCTCTATATCTTGTTCTTTTAAAATTTGTTTTATAAAATTTATTATAGTATTTGTTATCATTTTTTCTATATTCTTTTTATCTTTTTCTGTTATATCTACTTCTTTTTTGTTTATTATCTTTCCACTTGAACCCACAAGTCCTACCCCTACATGGCTTCCACCTATATCTATTCCTATATTCATATATATGCTCCTTTTTATTAACATTTTTTTAGGCATATACAACTAGTGTATATGCCTTTTCTTTAGTTTACTTCTTGTACTTTTAAATTTTTAGTATCTACTTTAACAATATATTTATCTCCACTACTTGTTACATATTCTACAGAACTTCCATCTGCACCTTCTTTAAAGTTTGAAGACTTATCTATTGTTTTTACTACTGCATCTATAACATCTGGATTTGTATTAGTTTGTACTAAACCATTAACATTCATTTGTTCTCTATCTTTTTCTACTACTTTTAATGCCATAGTTACTATATCTTTTGCATATGCTTTATCTCTTTCAGCTTCTAAAGCATTATCTTTACCTTTTAAACCATCTTGACCAAATACTAAATACACTATAACTCCTGCTAAACATAGTAATATAATTATTGTAATTATTAAAACGACTAATGTTATTCCTTTTTCTTCTTTTACTTTATTAAACATATAAACGTCTCCCTTCTTTTGTATATATATTGTGCGTAGCACTTTTACTGTTTTTATATACCAATATTTTATATGTTTATGTAAAAAAGTCAAGGTGTTTAATTTAAACATAATATTAATGTAATATTATCGTAATATAGCTATTTTTATTTTCTTTTTAGCATCGTTATAAAAAATCCGTCATGTTTTTCGCTTGGCAAAAATTGCACCATATTGTTCTTTGTTATTTTATAAAATTCTTTAGGGATGTTTTCTTCTATATTAACAGTTGTAAAATTTTCTTCTTGTAAAAATTTATTTATTATAAGTTCGTTTTCTTCTTTTAGCATACTACATGTAGAATATACTAAAACTCCATCTTTTTTTAAATAATTTGCACAAGTTTTTAATATCTTGTACTGAATATTAGAAATCTCTTTAATATCTTCTTCTTTCCTATTCCATTTTATATCTGGTTTTCTTCTAATTACTCCTAGCCCAAGGCAAGGCACATCTAGTAATATTTTATCAAATTTATTTTTAAACTCTTCTTTTAAAATAGTTGCATCATTTACTTGCGTTTCTATAATGCTTATACCTAATCTTTTAGCATTTTGGCTAACTTGTTTTAATCTTTCTTCGTAAATATCCCATGCTATAATTTTTCCTTCATTTTGCATTATTTCTGCTAAATAAGTAGTCTTTCCACCAGGAGCACTACATGCATCTAATACAAAATCTCCTTTTTTTGGTTTTAAAACAAAGCTACTTAAACCAGCTGCTTCATCTTGAAGAGTTATATAGCCTTCTTCATATTCTTTGGTTTTAATAATGTTTTTAGTTTTTGTAACTACTCTAAAATCTTCTAAAATTCCTTTATTTCCTATTTCTATTTTTTCTTTTAAACTATTTAGTCTTACAGACATATTTGGTCTTAAATTTAAATTCTTGCAAATTTCTTCTGCTTTGTTTTCACCATATTCGCTAAAAAATTTCTTTACCATCCATTCTGGAATAGAATATTTTAAACTAACTTTAGTTATACTATTTGTTATATTATTAATTTCTTCGTAATCTTCTTTGCTTATTTTTCTTAAAATTGCATTAACTAAATTTGCAGATTTAAAATTATATTTTTTGCATAAATTAACACTTTCGTTTACTGCTGCTGACTTTGGTACTTTATCTAAGAATATTATTTGATAACTTCCCAAGTATAAGATATTTCTTACCCAATCTGACATTTTTTTAAGCTTAGTTTTTGAATATTTTTGAATTACATCTTCTAATGTTAATTTCCATGTTATAACACCATATACTAATTCCGAAATAAAATTAATATCTACATTACTTAGTTTATCTCTATTTTCGTTAATGTATTTGTCTAGCACTATATTAGAATATGCTTGTTTAGCATTTACTTCGTATATTATTTTTAGCGCAATATTTCGTGCAAAATCTATTTTCATTAAATATTTTTCTCCCTTTCCCATTATAACTTTATACATTATACCATTTTCTTGTATAAAATTAAATTAATTGTAAAAAATATTACTAATTTTATTTATAGGAGGTATTAGCAAATGACTGTTGAAAAACACATTCGCGTTAGAGGTTCTTCTAATATATCTTGGAAAGATGCAATTGTACAAACTATTAGTGAAGCTTCTAAAACGATAAATTATATATCAGAGGTTAAAGTTATAGATCAAACTGCAAATATTCAAGATGGAAAAATTGTAGAATATTTTGCAGAAATAGAGCTTACTTTTTTTATTGATCATTCGAATGAATAGAAAGGAGTATTTATGCAACCTATAGAAACACAAAAAAAATATCAAGAATATGTAAATAAAAAGTCTCCAAATTCCCCTATACTAAAGAACTGTTTTAATGCTTTTTGGGTAGGTGGTTTAATTTGTACTTTCGGACAAATTATTCTTCTTATCTGCAAGGCACGTGGTTTAGACGAAGCTACATCTGGAACTATCGCTTCTATTATTTTAATAGGTCTTAGCGCATTTTTAACTGGATTAAACATATTTAACAAAATAGGTAAATTTGCAGGCGCTGGTTCTTTAGTTCCTATTACAGGTTTTGCTAATTCGATTGTTGCTCCATCTATAGAATATAAATCTGAAGGCTATGTTATGGGTGTTGGAAGTAAAATGTTTACTATTGCAGGCCCTGTTTTGGTCTTTGGCATTTGTAGCTCTATAATTGTTGGAATTATATACCTTATTTTTAATACACAAGGTATTACTTTAGCATAAGGAGATGATTTTTTGGAAAAGTTAGGAAAACAAACTATAAAATTTACAAATCTTCCAACCATATTAGATACTGCCTGTATCGTTGGTCCAAAAGAAGCAGAAGGACCTCTTGCTAAATATTTTGACAAATGTTTAGAAGATGAGTTTTGGGGAGAAAAGACTTGGGAAAAAGCTGAAAGTAAAATATTAAAAGAAACTTTTTATTCTGCAATAAAAAAATCTAATCTTCCTGCTTCTAGCATAGATTATTGTTTTGCTGGTGATTTATTAAACCAATGTATATCTTCTAGTTTTGGTCTTCGTGACTTAGATATTCCTTTTATAGGCATATTTGGCGCTTGTTCTACTTTCGTTGAAGGTTTAGGTGTAGGATCTATATTTATAGATAGTGGAGCTGCAAATAATGTTATTTGTGGTGCTTCTAGCCATTTTTGTAGTGCAGAAAAACAATTTAGATTTCCATTAGAGCTTGGGAACCAAAGACCACAATCTTCTCAATGGACTGTTACTGGCGCTGGCTCTGCAATTTTGTCTTCTAATGGTACTGGGCCTTTTATAACTCATTTTACCCCTGGAAAAATTATAGATATGGGTATTAAAGATGGTAACAATATGGGTGCTGCCATGGCTCCCGCTGCATTAGATACTTTAATTACCCATTTAACCGATACAGGAAGAAAGCCTAGTTATTATGATGCAATAATAACTGGTGATTTAGGTCATGTTGGTAAAGACATATTAATCGAACTTGCACAAACAAAAGGTTATAACATAAAGTCTAATTATAATGATTGTGGTGTTTTAATTTTTGACAAAGAAACTCAAGATACTCATTCTGGTGGAAGTGGTTGTGCTTGTTGTGGTACAGTTTTTTCTGGCTATTTATTTAATATGCTACAAACCAAAAAATATAAAAAGATATTGTTAATAGCAACTGGAGCTTTAATGAATGCCACATCATCACAGCAAGGCGAAAGTATTCCCGGCATTGCACATGCTATTAGTATTGAAGTATAAATCGTAGTTATTTTTAAGATTTTGCAGTATAAAAAGTTAAAACTGTATAAATCGTAATTATTGGAGGAATTTTTATGAGTAATATAGATTGGATGTCAGTTTTTGAATGGAGCTCACTATTAAAAGCTTTTGTTGTTGGTGGTTTAATATGTGTAATTGGACAAATTTTAATAGATAAAACAAAATTAACTCCTGCAAGAATTCTAGTTTCTTTCGTAACTCTTGGTGTTATTTTAGGTGGGCTTGGTATATACAAATATTTAGTAGATTTTGCAGGTGCAGGTGCTACAGTTCCTCTTACTGGCTTTGGGTATAACTTAGCTAAAGGTGCTATAGAAGGTGTTAAAACTTCTGGACTTTTAGGTGCATTTACAGGTGGAATAAAAAATGCTGCTGGTGGAATTGCAGCTGCAATTTTCTTTGGATATTTAGCTTCACTAATTGCAAAACCTAAAATGAAAAAGCAATAAAGAATATTCTTTATTGCTTTTTTTAATTTATTCGGGCTTTGCTCTATATACCTTTAGCAAAGCTTTTATTTTAAAATCTTTAAAAATGCTAATTTGCTTAGCACATTTCTTAAATCTTCTGACAATTTAAAGTTCTTATATATTTTATCATGTACTATGTCTTGTGCTAACTTCATTCTTTTAGTTTTTATTTGTATTTCTAGAGGAATATTCTTCTCTACAAAATAGTTTAAATGAATACTTTGGTATCCATTTTTAGGATTTTTAATATAATCCTCTTCTTTACAATTTCCAAATGTATTTTTTAATTTATTTCTAATTTTATATACATCTTCTACTTTGTCTGTAACTAACATAAATCCTATAAAATCACTTATCTGGTTTGCATATGTAAATTTTCTTACTTGCATTTTCTGTAATGCAGATTCTTTATCTTTTACTCTTGCTAATACTTCTACATTACTACTTCCAATTATAGAATTTATTTTATTTAAATATTTATTACATATGTTATTTTCGTTTATATAATCTATAATAGATACTACTTTTTGGTCTTCAGACATAAAATATTCCTCCTTTCTTAATATATAATATGAGCGTTTTAACATTTTTTGTTAAAATTTAAAATAAAATTTTAGCACATAAAAATACTAGTTTAAAAAACTAGTATTTTAGAACTTTTTTAATTTATGCTTTTTTTGCGATTTCTGCAATTTCTGTAAATGCTTTTGGATCTGTTATAGCTATGTCTGCTAACATTTTTCTGTTTATTGTTACATTAGCTTTCTTTAATCCTGCTATTAATTTGCTGTAAGAAATTCCATTCATTCTTGCAGCAGCATTTATTCTTGCTATCCATAATTTTCTAAAATTACTCTTTTTATCTTTTCTAGCTATATAAGCATACATTCCAGATTTCATAACAGCTTGTTTAGCCATTCTGAATCTATATCTTTTTGCTCCAAAATATCCTTTTGCTTGTTTTAATACTTTTTTATGTTTTTTACGAGTAATTCTTGCTGTTTTTACTCTTGCCATTTTCTATTCCTCCTTATTCTTCGTTCTTCTTATTAACCATAAGGTAATAATTTTTTAATTCCTTCTACACATGTTTTGTCTGCATAAGAATTTTGTTTTCTAGACATTTTTTGTCTGCTTGTTTTTGTAGATAATCTGTGTCTTGCATTTGCAGATGTTCTTTTTACTTTTCCTTTTGCTGTAAACCCATATCTTTTGCTTGCAGCTTTATTTGTTTTTAATTTTGGCATTTTAATTGCTCCTTTCTATTTATGCTTTTTTTGATAAAATTACAAACATATTTCTACCTTCTAATAAAGGTTTCTTTTCTGGAGTTGCTATATCTTTTAATTCTTCTATAAATTTGTTGATAACTGCTTCCCCTAATTTAACATTATTAACTTCTCTTCCTCTAAATCTAACTGTAATTTTTACTTTTGCACCATCTTCTATGAATTTTCTTACATTTTTAGATTTGAAGCTAAAATCGTGTTCTTCTATATTAGGTGTTACTCTTATTTCTTTTAATTCAAATACTTTTTGTTTTTTCTTTGCCTCTTTTTCCCTTTTTGCTTGTTCGAATTTATATTTACCATAATTCATAATTTTGCAAACAGGTGGCACAGTATTTGGAGAAACTAAAGCTACATCTAAATTCTTTTCTGAAGCTATTCTTAAAGCTTCATTAAGTGACATTACTCCTAATTTTTCGCCATTTTCATCTATTAAGTTTACTTCTTTGGCTCTTATTTTTTCGTTAATAGGTAAATCTTGTTTTATTATAAAACACCTCCATATATTTTGCTTATAAATAAGCAATAAAAAAATGAATTAACTTAAAGACGCAAGTTAACCCACTAAAATAATTATATACTATATATATTGAATTATTTTTACCTTTCTATTTATATAGACAAGGTGGAAGTGGTTACCTTCTTCTTTAATCGCCTATATATAATACCATCTATTTTTTATATTGTCAATAGCTAAATACTATTTTTCAGTTTCTCTTTGATATTCTTCTCCTGATTTAAATAAAAATTTCTTTATAGTTTGCCATATAATTTGGAATTTATTTTTTCTTTCTATTGGTAAATCTACTATTTCTTCTGTGTCATCTAATAAATTTTCATTTTCTAATTCATTATATTTGTTTTCTAATTTATTCATTGTTTTTATATAATATTCGTTAAATTCATCTTTTCCTTCCACATATCCTACTAAGTCTTTATAGTTATATAAAGCTCTTCTGTAATTTTCTACTTCTTCTAAATTTGTAATTTTGTTAAAAGATGTATCAAAATAAGAAGTTATTATTAAATTTTGAGAATCCATAAAAGTTTTTTGAATATCATTTTTTATTTTAACTCTTTTTTTATTCATAGAAGAATTTAAATTATCTGTAATTTCTATTTTGTTATTTAGTTTTAATAATTCTTCCTCTAATTTTAACAATTTGTCGAAATTTTTCTCTAAAGTGTAAAATGTCTCTTCTGTTGTTTTTTCTATAAATGTTTCTTTAAAATTATTATTACTGTTAAATACGCTATCTAAAAGAACATCTTCTCCTGTTACATATGCCATTTGTACAATCAAATTACATATTAAAGGGTAACAAGTAGGGCTAATTGTATCAAACGAAATTCCATAATATTTTACATTATCTTTTGGTTCTTTTGTAGCTCTTGCTGTAGCATATTGTACTGCTGCCTCGTTTAGCGCTAAACCATGCACTTTGTATTGTGTTAAATCACATAAACCTAATCTTATTAAAAACCCGGCTTTATCTTTTCTTTCTTGCAAATAGTGAATGCACTCGTGTATAGCATAGTCTTCAATTTTTTCTAATGGTACTTCACAATTAAAATATATTGATGTATTTTTATAAAAATAATTAGCTTCTGAAAAACCTTTTGGAACTTCTGCATAATACATTTTTATTTGTGAAAGTTTTATAAATATTTCACCTAATTTAAACTCCATATTAGGAAATGCAGCTACAATTTTTTGAGCAACATTTTTAGCTATTGTATTAACTTTTATCTTATCAAGTTCTTCTATAACTTGAATTCCTTCTTTTTTTAAGTTTGATTCTATCCCCATATTCTTTCTCCCTAATACACTTATAGATAATTATATTATACTATATATAAATCAAACTTCTATAACATTCTTATTAAAAAAGCATTACAGCTATGTTACAAAACATAACTGTAATGTTCTTTTTTAACTGATATGTATATTGTAGTTTAATATAGTTCAAATTATTTGTTCTTTTTAAGCAATTACTATGTTATATATTTTATTTTTAACATATATTTCTTTTATTATTTTTTTGCCTTCTATTTGGCTAGCAACTGCTTCATTTGCTTTTTGTTTTACTATTTCTTCATCTTCATCTTTTTTAATAGTAATTGTCGCTTTAACTTTTCCTTTTATTTGAACAGGTATTTCTATTTCATCTTCTACTGTTTTTGCTTCATCATATGTTGGCCAATCTTTATATGCCAAGTCTTCTTTTCCACCTATTATTTTATATAATTCTTCTGTCATATGTGGTGCAAATGGATTTAATAATTGTAAAAATGTGCTGAATTCTGCTTTGTTAATTTGTTTTTCTTTATAAAATTCATTTACCATTGTCATAAATGTGGCAACAGAAGTATTAAATTTCATTTCTTCTATATCTGTAGAAATTTTCTTTATTGCTTTATTCATCATCTTTTCGAATTTTTCTGAATATTTATCTCCTTCTACTAAGAAGTCTTGCATATTCCAAACTCTATCTAGGAACTTCATACATCCTCTAATGCTTTCCATAGACCATGGAGCTGTTTGGTCAAAAGGTCCCATAAACATTTCGTAAACTCTAAATGCATCTGCTCCAAATTCTTCTACTATTTCGTCTGGATTTATTACGTTTCCTTTAGATTTAGACATTTTTTCACCATTGCTTCCTAATATCATTCCATGTGATGTACGTTTTGCATATGGTTCTTTAGTTGGTACAACTCCAATATCATATAAAAATTTATGCCAAAATCTTGAATATAGTAAGTGTAAAGTAGTATGTTCCATTCCACCATTATACCAGTCTACTGGTGACCAATATTCTAGTGCTTCTTTTGAGGCTAATGCATTATCATTGTGTGGATCCATATATCTTAGGTAATACCATGAAGATCCTGCCCATTGTGGCATTGTGTCTGTTTCTCTTCTTGCTTTTCCATGGCAACATGGGCAAGTTGTATTTATCCAATCCTCTTGTTTCGAAAGTGGAGATTCTCCATTTTCTCCTGGCTCGTAATCTTCTACATCTGGTAATTTTAAAGGCAATTCTTCTTCTGGAATTGGAACCCATCCACATTTATCGCAATATACCATAGGTATTGGTTCTCCCCAATAACGTTGTCTAGAAAATACCCAATCACGAAGTTTATAATTTACTTTTCTTTCTCCTAAATTATTTTCTTCTATATATTCTATTGCTTTATTTATTGCTTCTTTAAATTCTAGTCCATTTAAAAATTCTGAATTTACTGCTATACCATTATTTACATCTGTAATTGGTTCTGTTATTTCTTCTAATGTTTCTTTGTTTGTTTTTTCTACTATAACTTGTTTAATTGGTAAATTAAACTTTTTAGCAAATTCGAAATCTCTTGCATCATGTGCAGGAACAGCCATAATAGCCCCTGTACCATATGTTATTAATACATAATCTGAAATCCAAATTGGAATTTCTTCATTTGTTAATGGGTTTACTGCTTTTATTCCTTTTATTTCTACACCTGTTTTTTCTTTGTTTAGCTCTGCTCTTTCGAAATCTGATTTTAATGATGCTTTTCTTTTATATTCTTCTACTTCTTCAAGATTTGTAATTTTGTCTTTGTATTTTTTTATAATTTCGTGTTCTGGTGCTACAACCATATATGTTGCTCCAAATATTGTATCTGGTCTAGTTGTATAAATTAGAAGTTTGTCATCTTCTCCACTTATTTTAAAGTTAACTTCTGCACCTTCACTTCTTCCAATCCAATTTATTTGTTGTGCTTTTATTTTTTCTAAGAAATTAACATCGTCTAAATCATCTATTAATCTTTGTGCATATTCTGTAATTTTTAGCATCCATTGGCTTTTTTCTTTTTGTACAACTGGACTACCACATCTTTCGCAAACTCCATTTACAACTTCTTCGTTTGCTAGTCCTACTTTACAGCCTGTACAAAAGTTTATTGGCATAGTTGTTTTATATGCTAAACCTTTTTTATATAATTGTATAAAAATCCATTGTGTCCATTTATAATAATTAGGATCTGTTGTGTTCACTTCTCTTGACCAGTCAAAAGAGAAACCAATAGATTTTAATTGCTCTTTAAAATGATTTATATTTTTTTCTGTTGTTATTTTAGGATGAACATGGTTTTTTATTGCATAGTTTTCTGCTGGAAGACCAAATGCATCAAACCCAATAGGAAATAATACATTATACCCTTGCATTCTTCTTTTCCTAGCTATTATATCTAGTGCTGTATAACTTCTTGGGTGTCCAACATGTAACCCTTGACCAGATGGATAAGGAAATTCTATTAGTCCAAACCATTTTTCTTTTGAATAATCGCTTTTTGCATTAAAGGTACCTTCTGTATACCACTTATTTTGCCATTTTCTCTCTACCTCTTTATAATTGTACATAAACTTCATCCCTTCATTATTTTTGTTTGCCAAATTATATATCAAAAAATATAAAAAGTAAATATTTAGTGCTTGCTTTGCTTAGTTCTTTATAAGATGTTTATTATTGTATTGCTATTTACTCTTCTAACAAATAGTTTTTTATCGCTTCTGAGGCATTTCTTCCAGAACGTGCAGCCCATGCAACAGTCGACTTTGTCCCTATTAAATCTCCACCTGCAAATATTCCTTTTTTAGATGTCATATAGTTTTCATCTACTTTTATATTCCCATATTGTGTTACTTCTAGTTTTGTTTTAGAAACAATCTCTTCATTAGGCTTAGAACCTACAGCCATTACTACATAGTCCATATCTAGTAAATAATTAGAATTTTCTATATTTACAGGTACAGGTCTTTTTTCTCCTTCTTTTTGCACTAGCTGTGTTTTTATGCATTCTAATTTTTCTACTTTTTCGTTTCCTAATATTTTTACAATATTTGTTTTAAATAAAAATTCTACTCCTTCTTTTTCTGCTTCTTCTATTTCTAATTCTTCTGCTGGCATTTGTTCTTTTGCTCTTCTGTATATTACATATACATTTTTTGCACCTAATCGTTTTATAGTTCTTGCAGTATCCATGGCTACATTTCCACCACCACTTACTGCTATATTTTTCCCTTTATAATTTGGATGTATACTTGTTTCTAATAATTCATTTCCACCATATACCCCTTGTAAGTTTTCACCTGGTATATTCATTTTTGATGAAACATTTGCTCCAAAGCTTAAATATATGGCATCATATTCTCTTTCTAAATCTTCTAAGTTATAGTCTTTTCCTAAAGCTTTATTGCATTCTACTTTTATTCCTAAACTTAATATTTTTTCTATGTTTTTATCTATTATTTCTCTAGATAGTCTAAAGTCTGGTATTCCATATCTTGTAATGCCACCAAGTTTTGGCTGTTTTTCGTAAATAGTAACATCTGCACCAGACCTCCTTAAAAATGCTGCACAAGTAAGACCAGAAGGTCCACCTCCTATTATTACAACCTTTTTTCCTTCTAATTCATTAGTTGTTTTTATATCATAATTTTCTTTAAATGCGTTATCAAACACATATGCTTCCAATTCGCCAATACTTATAGGCTCAGACTTTATTCCACGTACACAGCTTCCCTTACATTGTTTAAAATGAGGGCAAACTCTACCACAAATTGCACCTAAAACAGTGGTTTGTGTTAAGACATTAAAAGCCTCCTTTAAATTATCTTCTTTAACAAGTTTAATAAAACTAGGTATATCATTTCCTAAAGGGCATGCTTTTTGGCATGGCTTAACCTTGCAATTTAAGCATCTATTTGATTCTTCTTGTAAACTATTCATTTTTCCTCCTGTATAATTTTATATATTTGAAAAATAACTTAATATAGCTATTATTTCTGCTGAAGAATGTATTTCTCCGTTTTTGTATAATTTTTTTAATTCATCTATAGAAATTTTATGTACCTTTATATCTTCTGTTGCATCTAAATGTCTTTGTGTTTTTGTTAAATTCTTCGCCTTAAATATGTATACTTTTTCGTTAGAATACCCAACTGCTGGATATTCGTATATCATTTCTTCTATTTTTCCTGCTCTATAGCCTGTTTCCTCTTCTAATTCTCTTATAGCTGCTTCTTCTGGATTTTCTCCCTCTTCTATTAAACCTGCTGGAAATGCTAATATACTTTTTTCTATAGGAGTTCTTACTTCCTCTATCATAATTAATGTATTATCATCTAGAAAAGGCATTATAACAGCTCCATTTCCGGATTTTATATGTTCACGATAGATTTCTTTATTATCCCTTTTATTAAAATATCTTTCGATTTTTACTGTAACTCTTTTCCCTTTAAAAGCTATATCTTCACTTAGTTTTTCATAATCCATATCTTTAAAATATTTTTCCATAATATTCCTCCAATTTCCACTAAATTCCGATTTCCGTTTTTAGTTCTTCACACATTTCTAGTACTTTTTTTAAGTCTTTCCAAAAGTCTATTTTTTTGTTTTCATCTCTTAAAAGTGCCGCTGGGTGCCATGTTGGCATATACATTATTCCTCTTTTTTCTATCCAATGTCCTCTTGATACTGTTATTTTATATTCTTTTCCTAATATGTTCTGAAGTGCTGTACTTCCCATTAGTACTATTATTTGCGGTTTTACCAATATTACTTGATTTCTTAAATAATTTAAACACGCTTGTGTTTCGTCCGCTTCTGGTACTCTATTGTTAGGTGGTCTACATTTTACTATATTGGCTATATATATTTTCTTTCTGTTTATTCCCAATCCTTCAAATGCCTTATTCATTAGCTGACCTGCTTTTCCTACAAATGGTATTCCTTGCTTATCTTCGTCTGCTCCTGGTCCTTCACCTATAAACATTACATTAGCATTTTTATTTCCTTCTGCAAATACAATGTTTGTTCTATTGTTACATAACTTACATTTTTTACAACCTATTATTGATTTTTCTAGGTCTTCCCAATTATCGTACAATTTTTACACCTCTTTATGCTATTTTACACATTTTTCTAATAATCTTATTTTTACTTCGTCTTCTGTATCTATTCTTACTTTTGTCCCAATTGGTATCACTGTTTTTTTATCTATATGTCCAAAATTGCTTGATTGTATTATTGGAAAATCATATTCATTTCCTATTGTATCTTCTAATATTTTAGAAAGTGTTATTTCAGATTCATGTTCATATCCACCAAACCATATTCCTTTAATTTGGCTAAACACATTATTTTGCTTCATTCTATAAAAATATGAACTAACAGCTTCTGGTGGTGACTCTAGTGGAAATTCTTCTAAAAATAAAATTTTATCTTTAATGTTCATATTATATTTCCCTGTTATTAAATTAGAAAATATATTTAAGTTTCCACCAATCATAACACCTTCTGCTTTACCTTTTTGTATTACATTATATTTATCAGTATTATTTCCAAGTTCTAAGTCTGCATTTTGAAATCTTTTTATAATTTCATTATAGCAATATTCAGTTTCACATGAAGATAGCCCTTTAAATGTTTGTCCAGAAAATGTAACTAAACCCGTTTTTTCATAAATTATATTAGCTATAGCAGTCGTGTCACTATACCCACATAATATTTTAGGATTATTTTTTATTAGTTCATAATCAATTAAATCAAAGATAGAATTTGAATTATAACCACCTTTAGCACACCAAACCATGTTTACATCTTTATCTGCAAACATCCTATTTAAATCATCTGCTTTTTGCCTTGCTGTTGCTCCATAACCTGTTTCATTAGAAAAAACATTTTTGCCTATCTTTATGTTATATCCAGCTTGCTCCATTAACAAAATCGAATTATTAAATTCTTCTAAATTTTGCTCTGTAACATTATCTGATGGTGCAATTATTCCTAAAGTATCCCCTTTTTCTAATTTATTTGGTATCATAATTTCTCCTTCCTATGCTTACAAAAGCTCTATTATATTCATATTTCTATCCGCTAATTCTTTTTCTGCTCTATATGAGTGCATTTCGTTCGAATTGCATACACTGCAGATATTGCTATCAAATATATTTTCTTTTTCTATTCCTATTTCCATTAAATAGTCTATTATTAATTTTGTTGTATCAAAATAATATTTTTGCTTCTCTACTACTTTTTCATTTTCTAAATTGCTATTTAATTTTTCTTCCGAATTTTCATTTTTTAAATTTTTACTTTTTTTATGGTATTCTTCTATATTTTCATTTTTTGTAGTCTTACCTTTTTTATAGTATTTTTCTATATTTCCAAATTCTTCTTTAAATTTTTGTATAAAATCTTCTTCTACTTCGAAATGGCATTGCTTTATACATGGCCCTATGCACACTATAATGTCTTCTGGGTTACACCCATATTTTTCTTTCATCATTATAACTGCTTTTTGGCTTATCTTTTTCAATGTACCTCTCCAACCAGAATGAACATTTCCTATTACGTTTTTTATTTTATCATAAAAAATTATTGGTGTACAATCTGCATATTTAGTAACTAATGGTATTTCCGTTTTATTTGTTACAAATCCATCTACAAATTCAAACTCTTCATTTGTAAATTCTGTTATATTTTGTACAACATCTGTGTGTTTTTGCGTAGATTTTATTATTTTATTAGAATCTATTTTTAATGATTTACATATCTTTCTATAATTTTCTGATGCTTCTTCGTTATTATCGCTAAATTGTAAAGGTTTTAACGAATATGCGTGTTGTATTTTATCAGAATACTTTAGTAATTCTCTAAATTGTAAATATTCTACATCACCATCTTTAAAATGAATAACATTTTCATTACTTAGATTCATTAATATCTCCTTTCATACATTCTAGTATATATTCTTTTTCCATATTATCTATATAATTATAGTCATTTCCATAAAAACCTTTTTTAAAATTGCATATCGAATTATATTTACAATATTCGCAGGGTTTTCTTTTAGTTTTAACATTATAGTATGGTTTTATGTCGATATTTCCATCTAAAATCTCGTTAGAAATTTGAGCTAAAGTACTTTTTACATATTTTTGTAAAATCTCGAATTCTTTTCTAGAAACTACTTTAGAAGTTTTGTCCATAGTTCCATCTTTCTTTATTTTTACAGGAATTACGTCTGACTTTTCTCCGTCTTTTAGTTTATTATCCATCATATTTATAATATTCATTTCTGCTAAAACTAATCCATTCATTCTAAAATGTTCTCTTATTTTTTGCTCTATTTCCTCTTCTGTTATATCTTTAGCTCTTTTTCCTTTATCTATTTTAGGTTCTACTAGTCCAAAATACAATATTCCTGCTGGTATCAAATCTTTGTCTTGGCATACTGCATCTAAATAAGTAATTAACTGTAATTGTAATCCTGCTAATACTTCATTTAAATTTATATCTTTTGCAGAAGATTTATAATCTATTATTCTAATATATTTTCCTGTTTCGTCTTTTGCTAAATCTATTCTGTCTATTTTTCCTGTTATTTCTACTTTTCTGCCATCTTTTGTAACAATTTCTATAGGTCTATATTCTTTACCATTTTTAAACTCTATTTCGTTTCCTACTACTTCAAAGTCGGTATTTTTTAGCCCTTGCACAATATATATTATAGAAAGCGTCACCAATCTACATAGTCTATTTGTAAGAGTAATAAACTTTGGAATACTTTTAAAAATGTAATTAGATGTTAAATTTAATTTTTCTTCTACTATTTGTTTTACAATTTTTTCTATATCTGCATTTTCAATTTCTTGTATCGAAATTTTTTTACTAGCCACTTTCTCAAAAAATGTATCTATAACCTCATGCATAAACGAACCTGTATCTATTGGGTCTAATTTTAAAGATTTCTTTTCCTTTAATTTTAATCCATATTCTAAGTAAAAAGAAAATGGACAACTTCTGTATCTCTCTAATCTAGAAATTGTTGTATGTAAAGTTTCTCCATATAATTTCTTCACAAACTCTGGCTTTATTTTTTCTGGAATATTTGTATAAGTAATTCCCTCTAAACTTTTTAAAAGCCTACTTTTCCATAATACATCGTTTTCATAATAATCTAAAACATCAAACCATATGTCTTCTATATCTTTTCCTTCTTGATAATCATTTAGTTTTTCTATTAAGTTGTCAAATGTATTATTCTTAGTAATAATTTCTTTTTCTTGGCTTATTATGTCACTTGTTTCTTGCAAGTTTGGATATATCTTTTTCATCTTTGTTATTAAAATTGATGGTCTTAATGTTCTTCCTTCATTATCTGATGAAGCATAAGATAAAAACAACTTTTCTTCTGCAACTGTAAAAGCTTTATATATATTAAAATTTTCTTCGTATAAGTTTTCTAAGCTTCCATTGGCAAGTTCAAAACCTTGCTCTTTTAAATATTCTCTATCTTTATCGTTAAAAAATCCTTCATCTTTATATACACTTGGGAATTCCCCATCATTTATTCCTATAATAAATACAGCTTTAACTTTATGGCTTCTAGATCTACTAACATCACCAACAATTACTTCATCTTGCGTTGCTGGAATTTTGCCAAGCCCTGTATTTTTTAATCCTATTTTTAAGGTGCTTATATATTTATCAAAATTGGTTTTTTCTTCTCCAAATACTAACACAATTTCATCAAATAACTCTATTAAAACTTTAAAACTAGTTTCGTATTCATTTGCAAGTTCTATAAATCCTTTTTCTTCTAATTTATTTATTTTTAATTTTATAGTTTCTTCCAGTTTCATTTCTTGTAAAAACTCATATAAAATTTTAGTTAAATTTAAGAATGTGTTATCTTTTTTTGCTTTTTCTTGTAAATTTCTTATTGGTTTTACTATTATTCTTCTTAGTTCGTTTAATCTATCTACTTCTTCTTTTGTATACTCATCTTTTCCTACATAATTCCAATCTTCTTTATACCACTTGTTTCCTTTTATTCCCCATCTTATACAATAATTTTCTAGTTTAAATATTTCTTCTCGTTCTATGTTTACAAATCCTGTTTTTAAATAATTAAATACAGATTCATATGACCAATTTTTATTGCATATTTCTAGAACCGAAATTAAAAATTTAACTATTATATTTTCACTTAGCTCTCTTTTTTCGTCTATAAACACTGGAATATTATAATTGCTAAATATAACTTTTATCAAACTAGAATATATACTTAAGTTTTTAGTTATAACAGATATGTCTTTATACCTATATTCCTCATTTCTAACTAGTTTGACTATTTGAGTTGCTATATGTTCTATTTCGCTATATTGATTGTTAGCTAAAAACATTTTTATATTTTTTGGCTCTTCCTCGTATTTTTTGTAAGGTATTTTATAAAAATTTTCTTCTAAATGTTTAAGTTCTCCATTTTTAAACCTATATAAATTTATAAGTTTTACATCATCTTCAATTTCTATACCATATTCTTTTGCAATATTAATTAACTTTATTCCTGTATTTTTACTTGCATAAAAAATATCTTTGTCTAGTTCTTCATTTTGTATTAAATTATCTGTGCAAATCGTAATATTTACTTGCTTTGCAATTTGCAGTAATTTTGCTATTATTTGATATTCCTGAGTTGTAAAACCTACAAATTCGTCTATGTATATTATTGCATCTTTAAATTGATTACTTTCTACTATTTGATTGTTTAAAATATCTAAAACATCATTGTCATCTAAAAATCTGTTTTGAATACTTCTTTCAAATTCTTCGTACATTGTAATCATGTCATTTAGTTTTAACTTTAAATACATATCTTGGGTAGTATTACATTCTTCTCTTAATTTATTTATATCTATTCTATGTTTCTTAAATTCTGTTATGGAATTACCTATTATATCTACATTTTCAGAACTTTTTCCTAAAAAATTTAGCGAATCTTTTTGTTTGCACAAAATATCGTAAAGTAACATTGCTTTTCCGCTTTTACTTAAGTTAGTTTTTTTAGCTCCACCTATTTCATTTCTTACTCTAAAAGCCATTCTGTTAAATGTAATTACTTCTGTATTTATTAGGCTCATGTTATTTGTAATTTCCATTAACTTTTTCTCAGCCATTAATGCCATTTGGTTTGGCACAATTAAATATATCTTTTCTTTATTTATATTTTTAGCAATTTCTTTAAAGCAATATTCACTTTTACCAGAACCCGATTTTCCATATATTAATTTTAAACTCATTTGCTCACCTCATATGTGTTAATATTATCATATTTAGGCAAAAAAAAACACCTTAATGTAAAAACATTTGGTGTTTTAAACCGGAATTTTTATGACTGTCCCTAGATTCCGATACGCAGTTCCCAATCCCGAGTATTGGTTACATCCCGATTCCTGTTGCTATAACTGTAATTATTATTTCGTCTTGTAAAGAATCGTCTATAATTGTTCCAAAAATTATATTTGCTTCTGGATTGTCTACTCTATCTCCTATTACTGTCATTATTGCATTTATCTCGTCTAAAGGCATTTCTGCACTTCCTGCTATGTTTACAATTACTCCTTTAGCATTTTGTATCATTGTTTCTGTTAAAGGATTTCCTATTGCTTCTTTTACTGCAACTTCGTTTCTGTGTTCACCTTTGCCTCTACCAATACCCATGTAAGCATTTCCTTTGTAGCCTATAATTGTTCTAATATCTGCAAAGTCTATGTTTACTAAGCCTGGTGTTGCAATTTGGTCTGTTATACCTTTTATTCCCTTTTCTAGAACTAAGTCTACTTCTTTAAAGGCATTTTGTAGTGTAAGCCTACTGTTTCCTTTTAATAAGTTGTCGTTTAAAACAACTATTAATGAATTTACGTTTTCACGTAATTCATCTATTCCTCTTTGTGCTCTTGCCATTCGTATTTTTCCTTCAAAAGAAAATGGTCTAGAAACTATACCTACTGTTAAGATTCCCATCTCTTTTGCAAATTGTGCTATTGTAGGAATTGCACCTGTTCCTGTTCCTCCACCCATTCCAGCTGTTAGGAACAATAAATCTGTACCTTGTAATATATTTTTGATTTCTTCCCTGCTTTCCATTGCAGCTCTTTCACCTATGGATACATCTCCTCCAGCACCTAATCCTTTTGTAATTTCTTTCCCGATTTGCATAACATTTTTTGTTTTTGATTTTTCGAGAACTTTTACTTCTGTGTTAAACTCATAAAATTCTACACCCTCGATTCCATCTTCGATCATTCTATTAACAGCATTGTTACCAGCTCCACCGATTCCAATTACTTTAATATTAATTAAGTTCTTAACATTTAATTTATCCATATATTATCTCCTTTATTTTTTATATTTCAATAATATATTACTAGGCATTTTATAAAATATAACACTTCGACCTCATTATAACACTTTTTTCGCCTTTTGTGGAGTTTTTTTGAAATTTTTTTGAAATTTAATATGTTAACTAATTATTTTCACCTAATAATTTTCCAATATCTAAATAGTTTTCTGGTATATTTCCTATAATCACATTTTCTGCTAATATTATTTTTTCTTCTATTTCATTACTTATAGTATTAAATGGTGTTAATACTTCTATTTTACAAGTTATATTTGTAAAAATCCTATGTATAGATTGGTTTATTCCTGTAGATGTAAACTCGCTCATAACTTCTGTTTTTATATTACCTATACTAGATATTCTAATTGGAACTTTTGGACCTCTTCCCGATAATAATTTAATTCCTGTAAAAGAGCCTAATCTTATATATATATCCCTATTGGGTGTATTATCTATTTTATCTTGTATTTTTAGAGAAATTTGTGAAATAATTTTATTTATTATTGCAATGTTTGCCTGCATCGAAACTATTTTTCCTTCTTTATCTTTTACTAATGTAACTAAATCATTATAGCCATATTTTTCCATAACTTCGTCTATTGTTTCGTGTACTATTTTGGTTGCTACAGACTTCGCTTCATTTAAACATAATTGGTTAAATGTAGGTCCAATTGTCTTTACTAAATAACATACTGTAAGTATCGCTGTTATTAGAACTGCAAGAACTAACTTATACTCTTTAGATAAATTTATCTTTTTTCTAGAATATATTTTTTCCATATTACATGGCCTTAACTTTTTCTACATATCTAGGTATAAATAGTTGTTGGTTTACCTCTATTTTATCCTCATCTTCTATATTATTAATTTGTTTTATATTTTCTACTGTGCTCTTATATCTTTTAGCAATATTCCATAATGTATCTCCAGCTTTAACAAAATATATTATTATGCTATGTTCTTCTTTTTCTTCTAATTCCTTTTCTTCCAGTTCATCTATAATATTAAGCTCTATCGTTTTAAACATTTTTGTATTAATATTTAATCCTATGTTAAGGCCAACATTTTCATTTTCTGCTAGAATATCACACTTTTCCACATCAACAATAATGTCTAAGTTTTCTTCTTTCATTCCTTCTAATATATTTATTTCGTAATTAATTGGAAATCTAAATTCTTTTTTATCTATTTGTGTAGTTTCTACACTTTCGTATAAAATATTTACAATTGCCTCTCCTTCGTAAATAGCTTTACTACCAAGTATTTTTATGTTATTTATATTTGCATTTGTACTAACATTATAAACTCTTCCATTACTAATTTCTGAATTTGTAATTTGCTCCTTCATTACATAATTATCACTTATATTTTGCAATCCTACCATTGCTTTTATAGTTTTTTGTTTATATTCTATATTAGAAAATGGCGTAAATACATCTTGTATTAGTTCTATATCTTTAGTTTGGTATGAATAGCAACTAATTTCTGTTTCTACTTCTAAATATATCGAATTTTCTTCTGTATTATTTAGTTTTATTAAAATGTTTTTTATACAATATTTTAATTCACATATATTTTCTTCTGTTATATTCTCCATATCTATAAATCCCATAATAGGAATTACTTTTTCTACATAACTTATTTTTCCTTCTTCTGTTAAATACAATATTTTTACACTAAGTTCGGATTTAGCTACAATTTTATTATAACTAATTTTGAAATCTTTATTTATTATTCTTACTTCTTTTTTTAGAATTTCTAAAATTTTTTCTTCCGAATTTAATATTATATTTTCTTTAGCATTTGCATTTGTAGTATTTTTCCCTACCATAGAATTTAATTGAACTATTTTATTAAGTTTTTGTATTCCTTTAACTCCTTTTATTTCTTTTAATATACTCACTCCATTGTTAGAGTATATTCTTACATTTACCTCTATGATAGCCTTCAAATTAATTTTTCTTCCATTTAAAACATCACATTCCATATTTTTTAAAACTATATTAACATCTATATCTGCCTCTTCTACTTTACTTTCTACATCCAAAAATTCCGAAAAATCTATATTACTATTAAGACCTCTTATTGTTTCATCTCCACTATCTGCCAAATATATAATATTGCTATCTATTGTACCATCTATTTTAATCTTTCCATTTATCATTTCTTTTTTATATATACAAACATTTCCACTTAAATCTATTGGTTTTACAATATCTGGCTTTATATCTGGAACTATTATAGAACTTTCTAATGTAATTTCCTTCTTTTTCCCTTCTATAAGTCTATTTACACATAAGTTGTCTTGTAAAACTTCTATACTCATTTTTTACCTCCTTTTCTTTTTTATATTTATATGAATAAGGCAAAAAAAAATTCCTATTTCTAGGAATTTTCATCTATATTTAAGCAAAATATTATAAATCTATTTTTTTACTTAATCTTTTATCTTCTGCTGGTGGTATTAATGGGCTATATTCTTGGCCATCAAATACTTGAACCTCTACAGTTCTAGTTAAGATATCTGTATAACTATATGTTACATTTCTATCGTTTTCCTCATATTTTACTATAAAAATATTTGGATAGGCTTTTTCTATTGTGGCTTCCTTCTCGAAAGTTCTACTTCTTCCTAAAGATCCTTTTACAATAATCTTTTGACCAATCTTTCCATCAATATCTGTTTTTAGATTTGTTATATCATCTCTACAAATCATTCCATCACCTACTTTTTAAAACTGCTCTAATTATAGCAGTTTTGTCGAAAGGTGTCAAAACGTCCAACCTTTTGTGCACCAGTCTTTTTCCTTGATATATAGGCAATTATTGGTACTTGTTGTTACTTTGTTACATTTATGTTACAGTTGGGTTACGTTTTTGTTACTTTTGTGATATTCTCTCTTATTTTAACTAAAAAAATAGTATCATTTATTGTTCCTTTTTACTTTCTCTTTTTTCCTCTTGCACCTATCCCTCCAATTCCTTCTTTTCCATCTCTTAAATCATTTGCTATATCATCTATAGTTATATAATATTCACTATTTGTAGTGGCAATTCTTTCTGCTACTATTAGTGGATCTGCAAAATCTATTAATACTCTTCCTGGTGATGAGGCAAAGTTTGCACCAGCATCTATTAGTGCTTCAAAAAAGCTTTGGCAAGCTCCTGCAAATATAACTAAATTATTTCCCATTTTATGTTCTCTTGCTTTTTTTACTGTATTTACAAAAAATCTAGAGTTCATGTAGTTATATATATCATTATAGTTTCTTCCTTTTTTTATCATTCCATCATGTCCTGTTATTACTAAAATATCTGGTTCATATTTAGATATTATGTCTTTTATTACATATTCTTGTTTTTCTTCTGGAACATATTTTACTATAGCATTTAGCCCTAATTTTTTATAATATTTATATGATTTTTCCATATACCTTTTGTCGCCATCTAGGTGAAGTATTTTTCCTGTTTTTATGTTATTATACGAATTTCTTCTTTTATAAATTTTATTTTCTAAAAGTTTTGTTTTTTCTTCTATATATTTATTCACATATTTTCGGTCTACCAATTCTAATTCTTCTACAGGAAGCTTTTCTATAATTCGTACATATACTCCTTTTAATATTGCCATTTTCTTTTTTTTCTCTAGTTTTATTTTTTCTACTGTAAAAATAATTTTATTATTGTCTGTTTTTTTTATCACAACACTTCCCTTTTTTATTTTATTCATTGCTATCACCTAATATATTTTATGTTAATATATTAAGGCTTGTGAATATCATGTTAACTAAAAAGCAAACCTAAGATTTTCTAGAAAATTTAAATTCTAAAAAGTCTTAGGTACATCATAATTTTATAAAACTATAATGGGTAAAAAACATTAAAGATTCATACTTACCCTGCTTTATCTTCTTTTATATGGCTATATTTAAGCTTTGTTGCCATTCCTCCTCTTATGTGTCTTTCTGCTTTATTTTTATCTAATATTTTTCGTACTTCCTTTGCCAATACTGGGTTTATCTTTAGTAATCTTTCACTTAAGTCTTTGTGCACTGTACTCTTACTAATTCCAAATTTAGATGCTGCACCTCTTACTGTATCTTTTGAATTTATAATATAATGTGCAAGTTCTATTGCACGTTTTTCTATTGATAGATTTTTCATAAAGAAAACCCCCATGTGAATACTTTTGTTAAAATGTATTCATTAAGGGGTTGTATTAGAACGATATTAATTTAAATTGTAGTTTTCTTTATAAAATTTAGCTAAAGTAATATAATTATTCTTTTCTTCTATCTATTACATAACTACTACCAAGCATTGTTTTTGCTAAATGTTTTACTTGTGCACCAACTTCGCCTATTTCTAATATATTTTCGAATCTATCTACACCTGCATCTACTACACCAATAGAAATTGAAGTAAGTGGAAAATCTTCTAAAATTCCTCTTCTATTTGCAACTTCTATATATCCTCTTTTTCTATCTTCTTCTGTAAAATAACTTAAAATTTCTGTATCGAAATCATTAATAATATTTTTACAAATTTCGTCATAGTCTGTTTTAGAAACCACAGCTACAAAATCGTCTCCACCAATATGACCAACAAAACAATCATTATTTTGTAATTTATGTACATTTCTTACAATTGTTCTTGCAGTAAATTTTATTATTTCATCACCTTTAATAAAACCATAAACATCATTGTATGCTTTAAAATTATCTAAGTCTAAATATAATACACCAAATTCCTCTTTATTAAACAATCTCTTTTTTAATTCTGCATGTATTTGTACATTTCCTGGTAACCCAGTTAATGGACTAACACGTCTATTTGTATACATTAACCTCATTAAATTTTTAATTGTATAATACAAATAATCTTGGTCAACAGGCTTTCTTATATAATATTCTACTGCTTTTTTTAAAACATTTAATCTATGTTCTTTATCTGCATTAGAAGAAATAACTATTATTGGAGTTATACTATTATCTTCATTCTTTCTTATTGTAGCACATAATTCTTCTACATCTCTGTCTACATTATCTTCATTTATTATAATTAATGATGGAATATTCATTAAGGCTTTGTTTATTTCTTCTGTAGATACATTTACAAATTTATATTCATCATTATCTGCAAATAGTTGTTTTAAATCTTGTAATGAGTATTTATCATCATCAATTATATATATCTCTTGTATCATAATTTACTCCTTTTTCTTGTTTTTTATCTCTTTTACTTTTAGTTTTACGTATTCTTTTATGTGTTCAGATTGAATAGATGGAAATGCTTTATTTAATTTTAGAACTTGTTTATCTATTTTATCTTTCATCATTTTTTGATTTAATTTTAAATCATCTATTACTTTTTGTAAAGCAACTTTTTGTTTTTCTGAAGAAGTCTTTTTAAGTTCTTCTAATCTTTCTTTTAAAGTTTCTCCTATTTGTATTACTCTTTTTATTCTCTTTTGTAGGTTTGAAGCTTTTATTGCACTTGTAATAAAATCTATTATTATATATATTATTAAAACAATGTCTATATAAAAAATTATATTTATAGGTATTTTATCCATCTGTGTTTCTACTAAAGGGTTCCATATTTCTATAAAAAATATACTTAAAAATCCCCAGTATATAGAATTTAGCAAGCATACTCTTCCATTTATATTAAATTTATTATTTGAATAATCCCAATATTTTGTTTTAAATATTTTTTCTAGTAAAAAACCTACAAAATATTCCCAAACAGATAAAACAAAAAAACCTACACAAAATATTGCAATTGGATTTCCTTGTAACTTAATTAAAAGTACATATAAAACAACCGCTCCAAAACCATAAATTGGGCAAAATGGCCCATGTAAAAATCCTGTATTTACCAATCTTCTTTGACCTATTGAAAGATAGGTTGACTCCATTGCCCAACCTAATAGTGAGTATAAAAAAAAGTAAAATATTATTTTTATTATTTCGTTTTCCATTTTTCTCCTTCTGTGTATTAAAAGACAGGCCAAACCTGTCTTTTAATACTTTATATTATATCTTAGTAATCATAAATAAAATTCTGAGCTTCTTTTTGTCCATATATATTTTCTGCTTCAACACTTATAGAATAATGTCCTTCTTTTACTTGGAAAGTATATTGTAATTCTTTTTGATTTTCACTTGCTGGCAATTCATATCTTTGTCCATTTATTGTAAATGATAAATTCTTTAGTCCATTTTCGTCTGTTGCAGAGAATAGTATTTTTGACCTGTCTGTTGAATCTATTGAAGCACTAACTGCTGGTTTTGCAGATTGGTCTACTCCGTCTACTTCTTGTGTTTTTGTTGTTGTTTTATTATTTGTATTTACTGCAATTACTGTTAATTTATGTTTTCCAGACATTGCATCTATTTCTGCTTCTAATTGAGCTTTTGAATTTTCTTCTGGATATATAGTTTGAATGTCACTATCATCCCATTGGTAAGTTACATAAGATAATTCTGCCATATCTTTTGCAACTATTTTTATTTTTGTTCCGTCTTCGTTTAGGCTTAAAGCTAATTGTGGTAAGTCTAAATCTGCTGTAAATTCTTTTGTATATGGTGTAAAGCTATTCTTCATATCTACTATAGTTACACTTAATTTATTATTACCAACTGGTAATTCTATTTCTTCGTTTATTTGTGTTTCACCATTTTTAGAAATCTCTTGTTCTTCTTCTTCGTTCCATTTATATATTATTTTTTGAACACCATTTGGAACTGTACCAGAAATTATAACTTTTCCTGTGTTTGTATCACTATTTATTGCTATATTTTGCTCTGGAACTTCGGTTTTTGTATCTGTTTTAAAGTTATTTACAATAGCATATACTCCTTGCCCAGTTATTGCAATTCCAAATAATATTGTTATTACACAAAAAACTGTTATTACCTTTTTTATATCTGCTGTAGTATTTTTCTTCTTTTTCTTATTTTTTTGGTCATTTTCTACTGCTAATATTTGGTTCAATTACTTCACCTCTTTACCTAAAAAATTATATCATATGCAATTTTTATTGTAAACATTATTTACAAAATTATTCTTTAATTGACTAATAAAGATTTTAGTAGTAAAATGACATTAAATTTGATACGATACAAAAGAAAGGAATGAATTTTATGGCTAATAAAAATGGTAAGATTATTAGTATGGAAGATATTAAATATAAAAAGATTAACTCTGACCAATTAATAACAAGTCAAAAAGATGCTACAGATGAATTAGACCTTACATATTTAAAAGTGCTTTCTAAAGGCCGCTTTAACAATGGAGAACCTAAAATCCAACAGCCTCCCAAACAAAATAAACAGCGTTCAGTGTCCAAACCTAATCATAATAAACAACGTAATTATAGTTCTTCACGTAAAAGAAACTCTAAACTAATTTGCAAAAGATTAATTGCTGCTGGTATGCTTTCTGCTGCAGTTTTGCTTGGTGGAACTACATACTCTCATATAAATGATGCAAGGCTTGCATCTACTGAATATTCTTTAGATGATTATGACAAAACTGAACTTTTTAACAACACAAACGATTTAATACAATATGTAGCAGAAGATACATATTTTGAAAAAAATCCAGATGATAAAATTTTATTTGATGATTATTATTTAGAATCATATAATGAAGCTAGCGTTTGTGGTAGTGATGTTACATTAAAATTAAATTATACTAAACTATCTTATGAATTTGAAGGTGGTATAGATTCTAAATCTATAAATGTTACATTGCCAAAAGACTTTGCAAAAGATGTTTATTTAAATTATAAGGACTTACGCGATTCTTCTAGAGTTAGTGATGAGAAAAAAGAAAAAACAGCATACTGGTTAAAAATGAATACATGTGTAACTAATTTAAAAGATGGGATTAACAATTATATAGAAAACACTTCAAACAAAGATTATTCTAACTCTGCTAAAGATGTTTTAAAAAATTCAAAAATAGATCATAATCTTTCTAAAGAAGATGATGGAAGAGATTTTTAATATACTAATTATTACAATTGGGCAATTTAATTAATTCACATTAAAGTTACATTAAATAGAAAAGCTAACCTAAGATTTTCTAACAAATGTAAATTCTAAGAAAATCTAAGGTTCGCTATAATTCTCTAGTACAGAAACTTCTCCTACCAGGAGAAGTTTCCTACTATCTAAAAAAGCTGTATCTTACTTAAGAGTAAAGGTACAGCTTTTCCTTTATTTCATATTAATATTGTCTTCCCCAAACAACCATTTTAGTTGCTGGTTTACCACAACATACACAAGTATCTGAAATATGTTCTTGGTTAAATGGCATACATCTTGATTTTGCACCAGTTAAGTCATGTATTTTTTCTTCACACTCTGCACTTCCACACCACATTGTTTTTACATAACCTTGGTTTGTGTTTATATTATTTTCGAATTCTTCTAAGTTTTTAGCAATTGTCGTTTTATTTTCTGTATTTTCTTTTGCCATATTAAACATATTTTTTTGTATTTCTTCTAATAATTCTGCAATTCTTGCGTTTACATTATCTAAGCTTACTATTTCTTTTTCTAATGTGTCACGTCTAACTAAAACACATTGGTTATTTTCTATATCACGTGGTCCTATTTCTAATCTTATTGGTACACCTTTCATTTCCCAATAATTAAATTTATAACCAGGTGTATAATTATCTCTTGCATCTATTTCTGATCTAAACTCTTTCTTTAAGCTATTAGTAAGTTCTGTTGCTTTTTCTATAACTCCTTCTTTTTGTTGAGCTACTGGAACTACAACCACTTGGATTGGAGCAACCTTTGGTGGCAATTTTAATCCTCTGTTATCTCCATGTGCCATAATTATCGCACCAATTAACCTTGTACTTATTCCCCAAGATGTTTGGTATGCATATTCTTCTTTTCCTTCTCTGTTTTGGAATTTTACTTCGAATGGTTTAGCAAAGTTTTGACCAAAGTAATGTGATGTTCCTCCTTGTAATGCTCTACCATCATGCATTAATGTTTCTACCGTATATGTTGCTTCTGCTCCTGCAAATTTTTCTGTTTCTGTTTTTTGTCCTTTTAAAACTGGAAGAGCTAATAGGTCTTCTAAAACTTCTTCATAAACGTCTAACATTTTTAATGTAAATCCTTTTGCTTCTTCTGCAGTTTCGTGAATTGTATGACCTTCTTGCCATAAAAATTCTCTAGAACGTAAAAATGGTCTAGTTTCTTTTTCCCATCTTAATACATTGCACCATTGGTTGCATAAAAATGGTAAATCTCTCCATGAATTTAACCATTTAGCATACATATTACAGAATATTGTTTCTGATGTTGGTCTTATACATAGTCTTTCTTCTAGTTTACTTCCACCTCCATGTGTTACCCATGCTACCTCTGGAGCAAATCCTTCTACATGGTCCTTTTCTTTATTTAATAAACTTTCTGGAATTAAAACTGGCATAGAAAGGTTTTTAACTCCATTTTCTTTAAATTTTTTATCTGCATAATTTTGAATATTCTCCCATATTGCAAAACCATAAGGACGTATTGATATAAAGCCTTTTACATCTGTATAATCAGCAAGTTCTGCTTTTAGCACAATATCTGTATACCATTGTGCAAAGTCCTCTTCTATATTTGTTATGTCTTTTACAAAATTTTTATTATCTCCCATAATTAACCTCCAATTTATTTTTTTATTTTAGCCTTATAAAATCTTTTCTACACCCTCAGCGGGCATTGGAGCCTCTGCTGGATCTTCAAACTCGTCTAATACAATTTGCTCGTTTTCGTCCAACTTATATTTTGGAAGTTCTGGTAAATCTTCTAAACTATTATACCCAAACTTTTTTAAAAATTCGTTTGTAGTTTTATATGTAACTGGTTTTCCTGGTGCATTAAGCTTTCCTGCATTTTCTATTAATTCATATTCTAATAATTTATATATTGCACCATCAGAGTTTACTCCTCTAATTTCTTCTATTTGCGCTCTTGTAATTTTTGGATTATATGCAATAATTGCTAATGTCTCCAATGCTGCATTAGACAAATTAGGTTTATTTCTTTTGTCGATTACTGGATATACATATTTATGGTAGTCTGTTTTTGTTACTAATTGATATGAGTCTTCCATTCTTATTAATTTTATTCCCGATTTTTTTTCATCAAAATCAGAAGCCATACTATTTAAAATAGAAATCGCTTCTTCTTCCCCTAGCTCTAGACTAGACATTATTTCGTTTAACTTAACTTCTCTACCTGCTGCAAATAGAATTGCTTGTACTGCAGCCTTTTTTTCATCTATATCCATAATTACTCCTTATATGGTCAATCTGTTTTTTATTATACCATATTTTTCCTATATCCTCAAGAGTTAATTTTTTCAAATCGTTCTTTAGTAAAAAATTATATTTTTAAATCATACAAAAAGAATGTCATGTCAGCTTGTTGACCAGCAATATTATATGTATGCTTTTTCTCTCCTCTTCTATTCATTCCTTTATGCTCATAAAATTTATAATTACAGCTGGTATCTGTAAAAAGAAAAATTTCATTTGCTTTTATCTCTTTCATATAATCTAATAAATATTTAAATAATTTTCCTCCAATTCCCTTGCCTCTATAATCCGAATCCATTACAAATAATGCAACTTCTCCATCGTAATTCTTATTTGTTTCTTTTAATAGCATGTCATCTATTTTAGTAACATTTCCAAAAATCTTAATTGCACTTCTACCTTCTTTAGATAAATAAATAGAAATATTGCTTATAATTTGTTTTATTCTTAACCATATTGGACATTTAAATTTTTTTACTTGCTTTCCCATTATAATTCCAACAACTTTGTTTTCTATAGTTGCAACTTTCGTATATGTTTGATTTGCAAAACAATTTATAAAATATGTTTTTGCTATTTTCTTTGCTACTTTTGGTGAGCAAAATTTATCATAATTCCATGTTTTTCTTATCATGTCTTCTATATATTCTCTGTCTTCTTTCCTGTATTCTCTAAAAATTATATTATCTTTTTCCATATTATCCTCCTATTGATTTATTATTTAAATTTTATTATAATCCAATTATAAACTATACAGTAACTGTAAGGTCAATAAGGAGATTAAAAAATATGGAAAAAAAACATTTTACTACATCTGAATTTGCTAATTTGCATAATATTAACAAAAGAACTCTACACTATTATGACAACATAGGTCTGTTTTCTCCAGAGATAAAAGGTGAAAACAACTATAGATATTATAGTTTTAGTCAAAGTATTAAATTAGACTATATATTAATGCTAAAAAAAGTTGGAATGAGTATAGACGAAATTAAACTTTTTTTGCAACATCCTTCTTCTTCCAAATTTTTAGACATAGCAGAAGATAAAATTCCTAAACTAGATGATGAAATAAAAAGGTTAAAAATAATTAAAGATTTTCTACAACATAAACAAAGTTTACTAAAATTCTGTAAAACTATAAATGAAAGTTCAATTCAAATTTCTAGTTTGAATGAAACATATTTGCTAACAACACCAGTTTATAACTCTAATTCCTCTATTAATAAAATATATAATGACTTAAAACAAAATATAAGTACAAAACAATCAATATTGGGGTATGGTAGTTATATTGATATTAAAAAAATTTTAAAAAAGGATTTTAATTATGATGGTGGTTTTGCATATATAAAGAAGAAAGAAAATACTAATAATTTGTTAGTGTTACCTAAAGGTTCTTATCTTTGTGCCTATTTTAAAGGCTCTTGGGATAACTTACCTAAATTTTATAATGAAATTATAAAGTTTTCTAATAAGCATAATATAGTTTTATCTGGGTATGCTTATGAAATGGGATTAAATGATTTCGTTTCTTCTTCTAACGAAAATTATATTACTCAAATTATTATAAAAATAGAAATATAACAAAATAAACTTATATGGCACTTGTAGTAAATAATTTTGTTAATATTTTGCAAAAAAACATTTACTATTACTAGTAAATGTTTTTTCTTTCTATTTTATTTTTTCTAATTCTACAATAACTTCTTCTCCATTATCTTTAAATAAATGTACTTTTAATTTATCTGTTGCATCATAATTTGTTAAATTAAATGTATTATAATAGGTTACTTCTCCTGCTTCATTAAAGCTTATTAGCCCATCCCCATCTGACCTATGAGCAGGATAAAATTTCTTTCCGTCTGAAGTTTCAACACATTCGTTATCATTCCATGCAATTCCTTCGCAGTTAGTTAAATATATTTTAAAAGCTGTATTAGAAACTTTTGCACTTTCTAACTTATAGTTTGTATCACTTATAGAAACTAGTTTGTATTGTTTAATATTAGATTTTGCCATCTCACTTGGTACATCTAGTTCATAATTCCAGTCACCAATATACATCATATTTTTTTCTTTTCCATTTTTCCAATATATCTTTCTTATTTTACTAAATTTTACTTTTAATTTTTTTGATACAGGAAATTCCTCATTATTTCCTGTTGCTGTTAAATGATATATTATCTCATTATCATTTATTTGTGTATGATTTGCGCTATATGCTCCTTCATATCCATCATAGTTTTTTCTAGCTTCTTCCTCCGTTTTATACATTTCTTGCTTTTCTTTAGCTTCTAACTCTCCTGTTACAAAAACTGTTTCATTTTTTTCATTTACTACTTTTAAATCATAAATATCTATGCTTCCCTCATTTAATTTTATATTTTCATTATTGGTTTTTATTTTAAAATTCATATTAAAATTATTATCATCTATTAAAAAAGATTCTATACTTACTCCTAGTCCATCTGACTCTTTATATTCTGTATTTATCTCTTTATAATATTCGTTATCGACAGCAATTTGAACTCCGTCACTACTATTTTCTCCAAATTTATTAATTATTTTTGTTGTTGCAAAAGCTACTCCTGTTACAGACATTGCTATGCATGCCGCAATTCCTATTTTTCTTGCAATATTTGATTTACTTTTTTTCATAACTCTATCCTCCTCTTGCATATTGGATATAGCTATTTTTGTTTTTACTTTTTTTAAAATATTATCATTCATATTATTTTCCTTCTTTCTTTATTTTATTTCTAATTCTATATAGTCTCTGTTTTACGCTAAATGTAGTAATATTTTGTTCTTTAGCTATATCCTTAATCGTTTTACCCGAATAGTAAAATTCTAAAAATATTTTTTTATCTATTTCTTTCATTTTGTCCAACTTATTTTCTATTTTCTTAATTTCTTCAATATTTGTGTCTAGAATTTCTATATTATCATAACTATATAAAATATTCTCGTAATCACAAATATTATAGTTAATTCTTATTTTTCTTAAATATTCTTTTACTATATTTCTTGTTACACCCGCAATGTATGAACTTAAATTTTTATTAATGTCTAATTTGTTTTTATTTTTCCAGATTACAAAAAAAGTCTCTGAAAGTATTTCTTCTTTATCTTCTTTATTTAAATTATCTTTTACCATATTGTTTATTATAGTAATTGCATAGTTTGAATAATCATTTATTATTTTTTCTAGTTTAAGTTCATTGTTTTCTATATAATCTTTTATTTTTCCGTTCAATTTAGATCTAAATCCTTTCTTATTTTAAGATATCTTACACTTATATATTGACTTTTATTTTAAGAAAGTAACATTTTATTATTAAAAAGCAAAAAAATCTACAAGGTTGATAATTCAACTTTGTAGATTTTATCGAAATGGTGAGCCAGAAGGGATTCGAACCCCTGACCCTTGGCTTAGAAGGCCAATGCTCTATCCAACTGAGCTACTGACCCATTTCTTCGAACAAGATATATAATAACATCTTTGTAATAATATGTCAATAGTTTCTGGCAAAAATTATATTTTTTTAAAAAATGTGCATTCAAAATTCTACTGTAACAAAAAACTAAATAACTTAACCATTCTTTATCACCAAAAGTGCACCTAAGATGTTCTAGCAAATGTAAATCCTAAGAAAATCTAAGGTTCGCTATAATTATCTAGTACAGAAACTTTTCCTACTATACAAAAAATAGAAACATACTGTTTCTATTTTTTTTCTTTATCTTCTTCTTTTTCTTCCTTTTTCTTTACTTTTGGAACTACTATACCTTTTTTCTTTTCCATATTTGGCTTTTCAATTTCTAAATGTTCATATACTTGTGAAATTTCTAATTCTTCACCATTTCCATTTACAACTTCTATTTCTTTATCATCTGACATATTATCACCCCGTTTTTTTACATAGTAACATATATTATTTTATTTTTCAAATATTTTTTTATTATATTTTTAATTTTTTATAATCAAATTTTATAGTTAAATATTTTATCGTATTATAAACCTTTTTGTTATATTTTGTTGTTTTTATGTCGATTTCATTTTTATCCACATAGTTATCCACATTATCCACCCTTTTATTTTAGTACTTTCGTGTCACAAGTCTTTTTTTTATCCACATAGTTTTTTTGTATTCCACAATATCCACATATTTTTATCAACAATAATTTTTGCTTATTTTTAAATAAAAATTAGCCATGGTAAAAATAATATGTGCATATCTATGTTTCTACTTTATGTTTACTTTGTATTTTCTATAAACTCACCTAAAATTTTCTATCCAATATAAATTCATAAAATTTAAGGTATGCAATAATTATCAAACACAAGCTTTTTTTCATATTATAAGATTCTTAACATATAAAAAAACTTATTAACTTTTTTTATAAGCTAATAAGTTTTTTTACTAATTTGAAATTTCTGAAAAATATTCATTAATTCTATTAATAAGTTCTTGTTTTACCTCTTCTAGTGTCATACCTTCAACTTGTGCTCCAGCTAAAGTTATATGTCCACCACCACCAAGTTTTTCTAGTATAAGCTGAACATTAACATCTCCTATAGATCTACCACTTATACATATTTTTTCTCCAACATTTCCTAGTACAAATGATGCTGTTATATCCGAAATAGTTAATAATTCATCTGCAGCTTTTGCACAAATTAAGTTTGCATCTTTATCTTCTTTATCATATATAGCGATAGCTATAGAATTTTCATACATCTCTGCATTTTTTACTATATTTGCTATTTCATTATAACTATTTAAATCACTTTGAAACCATTTCTTAACTTTAATTATATCTACACCACATTTACGTAAATATGCTGCAGCTTCAAATGTTCTTACCCCTGTTTTAAAAGTAAAGTTCTTTGTATCTACCATAATTCCACCATATAGTCCTTCTACTTCTATTGGTTTTAATTTTATTTTTGCATCTGTATATTGTAAAATTTCTGTTACCAATTCAGAAGCAGAAGATGCATATACTTCTTGGAATGTAAGAGTTGCATTTTCTATATAATCTGTACTTCTTCTATGATGGTCTATAATAACAATTTCACTAGCTTTATCCAATAATTCTGGAACTTCCACATAATTTTGTTTATGTGTATCTGTAATTATTAGTAAAGTTTTATTTGTAGCCTTGTTTAATGCTTCATTTTTAGAAATTATTGCATTTTTATATTCATCATCTTTTTCTAGTTCTTCTATAAATTTACTTAATGTCATACCATATGTGTTATTAACTATGTTTACTTCTTTTTCTAATGTTTTAGCTAGCCTATAAACACCAAGGCTTGATCCCATAGAGTCTATATCTCCATTAGAATGTCCCATAATTAAAACATTTTCTGACTCTTTTATTAAATTTTCCAAAGCATGAGCAACTGTTCTTGCTTTTACCTTTGTTCTTTTTTCTATTTCCTCTGTTCTACCACCAAAGAAGACATACTTACCATCTTCTTTTATAACTGCTTGGTCTCCACCTCTTCCAAGTACAATATCCATACTTTCTAATGCTGTTTTATATTTTTCGTAGTTTGTTTCACCGTCTGTTGATATTGCAATACTTAAAGTTAGTTGAATACCAGCTTCCACATTTATTTCTTTTATTTGATCTAGTATACCAAATTTATTTTCTTTAATTTCTTTTAAATATTTATATTCGAAAACATATATAAATGTATTTCTGTCATTTTTTATGACAATTCCACCTGTAGAAGAAGCCCATTCATAAATTACTTTTTCTATTTCTGCAATAACTTGTGGTCTATTTTCTACATCTATTCTTTGTATAATTTCTTCGTAATTGTCTACTGTTAAAATTCCTACACAAGTTTTAGAATCTTCATATTTCTTTTTCTCTTTTATCGATTGTGTTATATCTATAAAATATAAAATAGTTATATTTTCAGAAGCTTCATTTTTAGAACGAATGTATTCTCCTAAAACACTATATACTTTATTTCCTATTTGTACCTTTTTTACAATAGTTTTTTGCTTCTTATCTTGCTCAGCTTTTATATCCTCTTTTATTTCTTCTAGAATATCTATTAAATAATTATTAATGTCTATATTAGCAAATTCATAAACAAATTTGGAGCTTTTCCATATAATATTCCCTGTTGTTTCTATAATTATCAATGGAAAAGGTGAATTTATTAATGACTTTTTAGCAGTTCCATCCATAGTCATAGTTAAATTTTGTATTTGCCTTGAAAGTTCTGCATTTCGCTTGTTATTTGTCCAATACGAATATATTATTATTAAAACAAACAATAATATTCCTGGTATTATTAATTTTGGTTTGTTTATACATATAATAATTATTAGAAAAGCTATAATCGCTAAATATATTTTTGTTCTTGATGTTATCTTTTCAAGAAATCTATTATTATTCAGCATACAATTCTCCTTTTATTTTCTAAACAATTTCTATTTAATTGTACGCTAATTTTGCATTATTGTCAACTTTGGCATATCTTCCAATATTCTCTAAATAATCAATTTATATGCTTTTATTTACATTAAACAAATATTTCCACTTAAAATAATCACTTTTTTTACATTGTTAATGTTCCATTTGGTGTATTTACAATTGTTAAAATATCTTCTTCTTTACCTGTTTCAGCATTAATATATACTAAGAAATCAGTGCCTGCTACATTACCTTTAAACTCCCAACAAAGAATTTCTGTTTTATATTCTGTTGGTATAAAAGCTAGACCTTCAGACTTTATTTCTAATTTTTTATTTAGAACTTCTTTTGCTTTTTCTTTTGATATTTTAACCTTTGGTATGTTTCTTACAGTATGTGAATTCAAATATCCCTGTGTTTCTATTCCTAAAATATCACCATTGTCTAGCGCTACTTTTATTTTTATTAAATCAGGATACATAGTTACATTATTTTGAACATATGCATAATTTATTGTCATTATTCCTTCTTCTTTAAGATAATACGTTCTTTTCATATTAGTATATCCCCTAGAATTTAAGAAGTCTAAGGCAATTTGATTTGCTGTTTCGTCATTTATATTTTCTACACTAACTTCACGATTAAAATTGCTAAATAAAATGTGTCCACCCTTTTTTGTAATTGATATTGCAAGTTCATTAGAATCATCTTGATCATTTAATTTAATTTTAAAGTCGTAAGTTGGAATATCTGCATTTTCTGCTAAACCATTAGAATTTATTTCTTTTATTTTATTATCTCCAATAAAGTTTTTAGCTATTTCTTTTGCTTTTTCTTCGTCTATGTCTGAACCTGTAAGACCTACTTTTTCAGACTTTGTAATATGTTCAGAAAAAGCACCATCATAAATTAGCCCTGCATATTCGTGAAATTCTTGTTCTATATTTCCAAAACTTTCTTTAGAAATATTGCTAACTTGCTGTGCAAACACACTACTTCCTTTTTTAGTAAGTTCTCCCCATTTAATTCTTCCATTATTTATATCATTTGAAAGTTGATTTAATACATTTTCTAAATTGACACTATAGTCATGTAGTTCTTTCAAATTGTCTAAGTCTTCTTGTGATAATGGTTCATTATTTATATTCTTTCTTGACAATGTATAACTATAATCACTTACTTGGTTTAAAAACTTAGATGTATTTTCTAATTCATTAGTGCTTATTGGTAATTGTGACAAATAAGTTTGGGCTAAATTAGCCTCTTTCCATACACGTGTTAAAGTTTCTGCACCATGTTCTGATGTTGTAGAAATTAGTGATTTACCTAAGTAATTTTCTACATTCTGAACATAATCTACTAATTCATAAAAAGCTTGATTGTACGAATTTTCTGAAGCCTGCCTATATTCAGTTTGCTTTTTATAAATTACCATTGCAAGCAAAGCTATTATTGCAATTAATGTAACAATAATTGTTAACATATGCCTGTCTTTTAGTCTGTTTTTCCAGTCTATAACTTTTTCTTTTAAACCCATTTTTATCCTCCTATTTCTCATGTATATAGCTGATAGCTATAGTTATCTATTTTATATCTATAACTGCAAACATACGACATTTGCAGAACTGTTAGCTATAATCACTTATTTTGTCTACTGCAAATTATTTACAAAATCTATGTTTTCCAATTTGTTTTATAAGTGGTCTTGACCATATCCACTTGTTAGTTGCTGTGTTGGGATTAAAATAGTATATTGCTCCACCTGTTGGGTCCCAACCATTTAGTGCATCTTGTGCAGCTTTAACAACTGTAGAATTTTCTGCAATTGGAACATTTATCTGCCCATCTGATACTGCTGTAAATGCTCCTGGTTGATATATAACACCTGCTATCGTATTTGGGAAACTAGAATTTTTTACTCTATTTAATATAACTGCTCCAACTGCCACTTGTCCTTCATATGGTTCTCCTCTCGCTTCTCCATTTATTGCTCTTGCCATTAGTTGTAAGTCTGAAGCAGAACTACTAGATGCTGCATATGTTTTATTACTATCATTTTTAGTTATGAAATTTACTAAAATTATTAATACTAATATTAATGCCATCGAAATTAATATTTTATAATACCTTTTCAAAATACTTCCTCCAATCTAAACTTCGTATAAAAATTTTCAAGCTACAAATAAAAGTTTTAATCTTTTATAATTCTCTTATCTAAATTTTCTTTAAAATATTTTGTGTAAAATTTACAAATTTATTCAACTTCTTCTATTATTTTTTTATAAATTGTGGTAAAATTTTTTTGTAATTATAAATATTTTAATTAATAAAACGAATCTGCAATTTTAAACAGATGAATATAGTAATTTGGAAGAAAAAAATTCCATAACTGTGTATGCTTTACGAGCAAAACAAGAAAGGAATGGCTTTAAAATGAAAAAAGTATTAATTTTTTATGCATCATATGGTGGTGGGCATTTGTCTGCTGCAAATGCAATTAATGATTATATAAAAAATAATTATGAAGATGTAGAAACTGAAATAATTGATTGTATGAAGTATGTAAACAAACACTTAGAAAAAGTAACAACTACAGCTTATAAAGAAATGGCAAAAAAAGCACCTTGGGCTTGGGGAACTATTTATTACACTTCACAAAAAGGTCCGGTAGCAGAGCTTACTAGTACTTCTAATAAAATATTAGCAAGAAAATTAAATATTTTACTACAAGAATATATGCCAGATTTAATTATTTCTACACACCCTTTTGCAAGCCAAATGTGTAGTTTTTTAAAAAAGCATAATAAAATAAATTGTAAAATTGCCTCTATTATGACAGACTTCGCTCCACACGACCAATGGTTAGTAGGAAAAAAATGTATTGATTATTTTTTTGTTGCACATAATAAAATGAAAGAAGACTTAGTAGCCAAAAAAGTTCCAGCAGAAAAGATTTTTGTAACTGGTATTCCTTTATCAAATAAATTTTTATTAAATTTTGATAGAGCTGAAATTTTAAATCAATTTGGATTAAAAGAAAATAAAAAAACTATTCTTTTCTTTGGTGGTGGCGAATTTGGTCTTGGCAAAAGCAAAACTTTAAAAGTATTAAGTTCGTTATTAAATGATTTTGATAATATTCAAATTGTAGCTATATCTGGAAAAAATATAAAAATGAAGCATAAATTTGAAGAGCTTGCAAATAATTCTAATATGCCCGAAAATATAAAAATAATGGAATATACAAACAGTGTTCCAGAACTAATGAGTGTTTCAGATTTAGTAGTAACAAAACCTGGTGGTCTTACAACTTCAGAAAGTTTAGCTTCTGGTCTTCCAATTATCGTTATAAACCCTATTCCTGGTCAAGAATTTCAAAATGCAGAATTTCTTGAAGAAAAAGGTGTTGGCATTTGGATAAAATCTAGCACTACAATAGATGAAACCTTGCACTCACTTCTTAACAATCCAGATAAATTTAAGCAAATGAAGATAAATGCAAAATTACTTGCAAAAAAATACTCTACAAGAGATATTTGCAAAATTCTACTTGGTTAATTCTTATGTGTTTTTTATTCTTACATTTTAGTAATTAAAAATATTTTTTATTAATTACCGGGATTTTAAGGACCGTCCCTTAATCCCGGTTATATTTTATCGAAAGGAGATTTTTATGTCACAAAAGATAGAAGAATTTAATGTAAAAAAAGAATATGGAGATTTTTCTTTACTTCCCAAAAATGAGTTTATTAGTAAATACAATATAAATTTTAATGGTCTAACCGATTCAGACATTCTCGAAAACCAGAAAACATATGGTAAGAACGAAATAAGTGGTAATAAGCCTAAGCGTTGGTATAACTATTTTTTTGAAAGTTTATTTAGTCCTTTTAATGCAATATTATTAGGAATTTCTTTAGTTTTAATATATACCGATATTGTTTTACCAGCTAACCCAAATCCTGCAAACATTATTGTTATTATTTGTTTGGTCCTTGTAAGTACACTTTTAGAGTTTTTTCAAGAATTCCGTTCTAATAAAGCTGCAGAAAAATTAAAAGCTATGGTGCAAACCAAAGGTACTGTTATAAGAAATGGCACTAAACAAAAAATTACTTTTAAAGATTTTACTGTAGGAGATATCGTCTTATTATCTGCTGGTGACATGGTTCCTGCTGATTTAAGAGTTTTAGAATCTAAAGATTTATTTTTAGGTCAATCTTCTATTACAGGTGAATCTGATTCTATAAAAAAGATTCCAAATTCCCTTTTAAAATCTATAGATGAGCTAGAAAGCATAACTGACTTGGATAATATTTGTTTTATGGGTACAAATGTTATAAGTGGCTCTGCTAAATGTGCTGTTATAAAAGTTGCTGACAATACTTACTTTGGAAAAGTTGCACATTCTATTACTTCTGGTAAACCTAAAACAGAATTTCAAAAAGGAATAGAAAATATTAGTAAATTATTAACAAAATTTATGCTTTTTATGATTCCTCTTACTTTTATAGTTAATGTATGGAAACACGATTTATTAACAGCTTTCACATTTTCTGTTGCAATAGCAATAGGAATTACTCCTTTATTACTCCCTGTAATTCTTTCTTCTTGTTTGTCTAAAGGTGCTGTACAAATGTCTAAGAAAAAAACAATTGTTAAAAAGTTAGATTCTGTAGAAAGTTTTGGGTCTATGAATGTTTTTTGTACCGATAAAACTGGAACTTTAACTGAAGACAAAATTGTGTTAGAAAAATATTTGGATATCTATGGAAATGAAGATATTTCTGTTTTAGAAGATGCATTTTTAAATTCTTATCATCAAACAGGACTGGATGGAAATATTGATAAAGCTGTAATTAATAGAGCATTAGAAAATGGATTAGAATATTTAAAAAATGATTATTTGGTAGTTGATGAAATACCTTTTGATTTTTCCAGAAGAAGATTATCGGTTATAGTTGCAGATAAATCGAATAATAAAAAAATGATTACTAAAGGTGCTGTAGAAGAAATTTTAAATATTTGCACAAAGGTTTCATATAATAACCAAATTTTTGATATTACAAATGAGATAAAAAAGAATATAAAAAAGATTTCTGTTAGTTTAAATAAAGATGGTTTAAGAGTTATTGCCATATGTAAAAAAAATGTTACTAGTCAAAATGATTTTAGTGTAAACGATGAAAGTAATATGATTCTTACTGGTTTTATTGGATTTCTAGATCCACCTAAAGAATCTGCCGCAGGAGCTATAAAACGTATGAATGAAGCTGGTATTAGGGTAATTGTTCTTACTGGTGATAATGCAGAAGTTACAGGTTGTATATGCAAAAAAGTAGGTATTAAAACCTCAAAAATTATTTTAGGTAGTGAAATTGACAAACTACCCGACAGTGGTGTAATTAGACTTTTAAAAAGAAAACATAATGTTTTTGCTAAATTATCTCCTATTCAGAAAGCTAGAATTATTCGTTTATTAAAAGTAAGTGGAAATGTTGTTGGTTATATGGGCGATGGTATAAACGATACTCCTTCACTTACAAATTCAGATGTTGGAGTTTCTGTTGACACAGCTGTTGATATTGCAAAGGAAACTGCGGACATCATTTTATTAGAAAAAGATTTAAATGTTTTATTAGATGGTGTTACAGAGGGTAGAAAAACATTTTCTAATTTATTAAAATATATAAAACTTGCTGTAAGTTTTAATTTTGGTGAAGTTACCTCTGTTTTAATTGCAAGTATATTGTTACCATTTTTCCCAATAACACCAATCCAATTACTTGTACAAAGTTTATTATATGATATTGGTCAATTAACATTACCATTTGACAATGTAGATATTGATTCTTTAAAGAAACCTAAAAAATGGAGCATTAGTGCAATAAGACAATTTATGATTTTTATGGGTCCACTAAGTTCAGCATTTGACTTAATTGTATTTGCCATGTTATGGTTTGTTTTCAAATTAGGACCAGCAGATTCTGCATTGTTCCAAACCATATGGTTTTCATACGGAATTGTATCAAACCTATTTGGAATGCATATTATTAGAACAGCAAAAATACCATTTGTACAAAGCCATGCTTCTAAACCTGTATATATGTCATCTATAATAGTTTCCTTATTAGCAATATTAGTACCGTTTACTCCACTAGGTACTGCAATTGGTTTAGTAGCAATTCCAATAAAATATATGGCACTAATATTCTTAACACCTGTTGTGTACTGCATAATAGCACAATTTGCAAAATATAAATATATACAAAAGCACGGTGAATGGCTATAAATAGAACCAGATTCTGGATTTTGTATTGAGGAACGGAGCTTAAATCATGTTTTTCTTTTATCGGCTCTCTTAGTTCTTCATATACCAAAAATGAGATTTGAGGACAGTACTCAAATCTCGTTTTCTTATATTTCTATCCTTTCCTTTCCTATAGCCTCTTCTATTTCTTTTAAAATTTCATCTGTTAAATATATTGCTCCGCAAGGCTTTAGGTCACCATCTTCCATTATTTGTACAGGGGTATTATTTCTATCTCCACAAAAATATCTTATTATCCCCCTTAATCTATCTTTTTCTTGTTCTTCCATTCCATTTATATCTATTGTTAATATTCTTTTTTTGTTATCTCCAAATGGCTTTATTGTTCTTGCAACAATCTTTGGTTCATCATCTTCCCTAATGCTTAATCGTCCTTCCACCATTACAATACTTTCTTCTACTAAATATTTAGAAGAATCTTGGTAACAATTTTCGAATACTATAATTTCTACTGTACCATACAAATCTTCAACTGTTACAAATGCCATTATTGTATTATTTTTTGTATATTTCTTCTTTACACTTGTAATAATTCCAGCATATTTTACAAATTGACCATCTTTATATTCATTTTTTCTAGCTATAAATTCACCCTCATCTAAAACAGTTGATTGCAAATTTGCCAATTCTTTAAGCTTTAAAGAATTTACATTTGTTTCTCTTTCTATTTGCTCTCTTAGTTTTTCTAGTGGATGACCAGAAATATATATCCCTAACATTTCCTTTTCCATAGAAAGTAAATCTTTTTCCGAAAATTCTTTTTGTACATTAAATGAATATTGAAGTTCTTTTATGTTTTCCTCTGGCATTGCTAAGTCAAACATTGTAACCTGTCCTGCAAAACTCTTTCTTTCTGTTTCTTGTATTGTGTCTAATATACTTTCGAAAGATGCAAGTAATGTTGACCTTGTTTGTTCGAATTCGTCAAAAGCTCCAGCTCTTATTAAACTTTCTATACATTTTTTGTTTACAGCTTCGTTTTTCATTCTTTCGCAAAAGTCTGTAAAGCTTTCGTATAAACCGTTCTCCTCTCTTTCTTTTACTATTGCATTTACTGCTGAAATTCCAACATTTTTTATACTTCCTAAACCAAATCTTATCTTTCCATTGTCAACTGTAAATTTAGTATAACTTTTGTTTATATCTGGTTTTAATATATCTATTTTTAACCTTTTGCATTCATCTATGTACATAGGTATTTTGTCTAAGTTCCCTAAAAAGCTGTTTAATGTTGCAGCCATAAATTCTTCTGGGTAATATGCTTTTAAGTATGCAGTTCTGTATGACACAACAGCATATGCAGCTGCATGTGATTTATTAAATGCATATTTTGCAAATTCTGCCATTTCATCAAATATTTTGTTTGCAGAAGCTTCGTCTATACCATTTCGTACACAACCTTTTATAATTACATTTCCCTCTTCATCTGTTTGACCATGTATAAAATACTCTCTTTCTTTTGCCATTACATCTAACTTTTTCTTACCCATGGCACGCCTTACAAGATCTGCTCTACCTAAAGAATATCCTGCCAAATCACGAACTATTTGCATAACTTGTTCTTGGTAAACCATACATCCATATGTAACATTTAAAATAGGAATTAATGAAGGATGAGTATATTCTGCATTTTCCGGATTTTTCTTGTTCTTTATATATCTTGGTATTTGATCCATTGGTCCAGGTCTATATAAAGAAACCCCTGCAATAATGTCTTCTAAACAATCTGGCTTTAACTCTTTCATAAAGTTAGTCATTCCTTGGCTTTCAAATTGGAATATACCAATAGATTCTCCATTTTGCCATAGCTTATATACATTTGCATCTCCCATGTCTTTGTCAAACTCTACATCTATTCCCCTATTTTCTTTTACTAAGTTTATAGCATCTTGAATAACTGTAAGAGTTCTTAAACCTAAAAAGTCCATTTTTAAAAGTCCAAGTTCTTCTAATGTTGTCATTATAAATTGTGTTGATATTTGTCCATCTCTTACATACAAAGGTACATATGTATCTACTGGCTCTTTAGTTATAACAACACCACAAGCATGTGTAGAAGCCTGCCTTGGCATTCCCTCTAATGCTCTTGCTATGTCTAGCATCTTTCCAATATCTTCATCTTGCTCATATAAATCTCTTAATTCTTTGTTTTGCTCTAGTGCTTTATCTATCGTTATATGAAGTTCATTTGGTATCATTTTAGCTAATTTATCACACTCTGCATATGGCATATCTAAAGCTCTACCAACATCACGAATTACCATTCTTGCAGACATTGTACCAAAAGTAATAATCTGAGAAACATGGTCCTTCCCATATTTCCTTTCTACATAATCTATTACCTCTCCTCTTCTTTCATAACAAAAGTCGACGTCAAAATCTGGCATACTAATTCTTTCTGGATTTAAAAATCTTTCAAATAGCAAACTATACTTCATAGGGTCTATATCTGTTATTCCAATAGCATACGCTAAAATAGAACCTGCACCAGAACCACGCCCAGGTCCTACTGGTATTCCTACAGATTTTGCATAGTTTATATAATCCCAAACTATTAAATAGTAGTCAACATATCCCATTTGCGAAATAATTTTAAGTTCATATTCTGCTCTGTCTAATATTTCTTGTGATGGATTTTCTCCATACCTTTTCTTTATTCCATCATCACATAATTTTTTAAAATAATCATAGTGTGTATTAAATTCTTTTGGTACATCATAATTTGGAAGAATTGTATGACCAAAGTCAAATTCTACATTACATTTTTCTGCTATTTTTACAGTATTTTCTATCGCATCTGGAAAATTTTTAAAATACTCACTCATTTCCTCTGGTGATTTTACATATAGTTCGTCTGTTTCAAACCTCATTCTATCTTCATCTGTAATTCTTTTTCCTGTCTGTATGCAAAGCAAAACTTCGTGATTATATGCATCTTCTTTTTTTAAATAATGGGCGTCATTTGTTGCAACAATTGGTATATCTAATCTTCTAGCTATTTGTATTATCTTTTGATTAACCATAACTTGCTCTTTTACGCCATTGTTTTGAATTTCTAAATAGTAATCTTCTCCAAAAACATTTTTGTGCCATTTTGCAACTTCTTCAGCCTTCTCTATGTCTCCATTTAAAATTGCTTGGCTTACTGCACCAGCTAAACATGCGCTTAAACAAATTATTCCTTCATGATATTTTTCTAATATTTCTAAATCTATACGTGGCTTATAATAGTAACCTTCTGTAAATCCTAATGATACTAATTTACTTAGGTTCTGGTATCCTTTATTATTTTTTGCAAGTAATATTAAATGGTAATATCTCTTATCTTGAGGTTCTTTATCAAATCTTGTTCTTGAAGCTACATATACTTCTGCCCCTATTATTGGTTTAATTCCTTCTTTTTTACAAGCTTTATAAAAGTCAATAACCCCATACATAACACCATGGTCTGTAATTGCCATTGCCTTCATTCCAAGTTCTTTTGCTCTTACTGGTAAATCTTTTATTCTATTTGCTCCATCTAGTAAGCTAAATTCACTATGTATATGTAAATGTACAAAATCTGACATTTTTTATCTCCTTTTTACCATTAATTAAACTTTTTAAGCAGTGAGCTTTTTGGACATGAATTATAAACTAATAAACTTTTAATATCGCCTCTAATGCTCACTTGGTAATATAATCTTCTTGCTATGTTATCACATATATAATAAAAAGTCTATAATTGTATTGTTTTAAATATATTTTTTTATATTTACTATTGACAAAAAACAAGTATGCTATTATAATAATATCTGTTATAACAAATGGCGAAGTAGCTCAGTTGGCTAGAGCATTCGGTTCATACCCGAAGGGTCATGTGTTCGAATCACATCTTCGCTACCAAAAAAATCAGTCGAAAGACTGATTTTTTTTATTTATAAAATGCTTGTATTAATCAAATTAAGCTTTTGACAATAGCAATATAAAAAATTTTAAAACATTTTTTGTAACAAAAAAACAATACAAGATACTAAATAAGTGAAAGGAGGAAAACGTTATGCAGGATATGAATGCAATATATAAAAAATATGGTGAAATAGTTTACAAATATGTATTCTGCTTAACTGGAAATGAAGATACAACTGAAGAAATTGTCCAAGAAACTTTTTTAGTAGCTGTAAAAGATATAAATAAGTTTAGAGGTGAATGCAAAATATCAACTTGGCTATGTCAAATTAGTAAATACATATGGTATAAAAGATTAAAAAAAGAAAAATCTAAAAAAGAAATACCTTTAGATGTATTACAAAATACGTTATTTATACAAGAATCAATAGAAGACAACTTTTGTAATAAAGAAACCAAAATAAAATTATTTAAGAAATTACAAAGTTTTGATGAGAACACTAGAAATGTAATGTATTTAAGAATATTCGGAAGTTTTGAATATAGTGAAATTGCTGAAATTATGAATAAAACATCAAACTGGGCAAGAGTTGTATTCTTTCGCGGTAAGCAAAAATTAAAGGAGGAATTAGAAAATGAAAAATGAGTGCGATCTTGTTAAAGATTTATTATTTAGCTATAATGATAATATTTTGAGTAACACGTCTAAAGAATTAGTAGAAGAACATTTAAAGAAATGTGATGAATGTAAAAAAATTTTAGAAGAAATTAAGAAGGATTCTAATGAAAAAAAACAAATTAAAGAAATCGACTTTTTAAAAAATATTAAGAAAAATATAAATAAGAAAAACATAATAATATTAATTGTTTTTATTTTTTTAATAATTATTATTTTATTTAATGTACAAGTATATAAAAATTATAATGCAATTGCTTCTACAATGGAAATATATTTAAAAGATGACATAACAGAAGAGCAAATAGAAAATATAAAAAACGAACTAATTGAAAAATGTGATAATATAGAACTTGAATATGTTTCGAAAGAAAAAGCTTTAGAAAGATTTAAAAGTAATTTAGGAGAAAATGAAAATTTATTAAATGATTTTAATAGTACTAATAATCCTATACCTGCTTCTATTGATATAAAAACCGACACAGATATTAAAGCAATAGTAGAGCACATACAAAATATGCCTGGAATAGCTCATATAACAACACATATTAATTCTAATCCATATGAATTATATATTCAAAGGATTATGAAAAAATAATATTTTATTTGAATACTTACATATTGTAATATTTGCATTTACATAAAATTCATGCTATTATATAATTCAAAATGGAGGTAATTTTATGAAAAAACGGAGTATACGGGATAATTTAATAACTCATCAGGCTAACATTATAGTAAATGCAATTGGATATGGTATTGGTGCTATTATAGGTTACATACTTTTTAACCTTATAATTCATTCAAACATTTATCTGTTCCAAGTATTAAAAGTTTTCTTTTATACCGTTGGACTTGGAGTCTTTGCAAATATATTAGTGTATAGCATTTTTTTTAGAAAGAAATAATTTGTTAAAATTGTTTCTAAATACCTCAAAAAGAGAGCAAATTCGCTTGCGAATTTTGCTCTCTTTTTTTTGTTAAATTTATCTTGCTCCTCTTGCTCTTTCTGCACCTTTTTCTTGTAGATTATCAATTTTATTTACCTTTTTATTATGTTCTTTTACTACTTTATTTACATCTACATTTCTTCTATATGCATTTATTCCGTCAAATTTTACTGTTTTTCCTGCATCTACTTCTATATAATCGTTTCCATCCAAAATGGTTCCTTCTATTCCTGCTACTTGTGCTTTTAGTGCTGGACTTGTAACTTCGTCTTGAATGTCGTCTGGTTCTGTACCTCCTAAAGCTTTAAAGAATTCTATAAAACTTCCACCTACAGCATCTTTTATTATTCCAAATATATTTTTCTTATTAGTTACTACATTATTTTTCATTTTTATTCTCTTAGAGTTTTCTAAGATTTTCACCTCACTTTACTATTTATTCCATAGCTAGTGTAATTATAACATAAAAACGCCTTAAAGTCAATGTTTTTAAGGCGTTTGCTTTGTATTGATATATGCTAATAAAATGTAAGCAATTTTTTCTCTCTTTGAGTCATAAGTTTTACTTTTACTTTCGTATTAGCTCATATAGTCTTTTAATTTTTTGCTTCTACTTGGATGTCTTAATTTTCTTAAAGCTTTTGCTTCTATTTGTCTAATTCTTTCACGAGTTACTTTAAATTCTTTACCAACTTCTTCTAGTGTACGAGCTTTTCCATCTTCCAAACCAAATCTTAATTTTAAAACCTTAGCTTCTCTAGCTGTTAAAGTACTCATAACTTCTTCTAATTGTTCTTTTAACAATGTATATGCTGCAGAATCTTGTGGTTCTGGAGAATCTTCATCTTTAATAAAATCTCCTAAATGGCTATCATCTTCTTCACCAATTGGTGTTTCTAAAGAAACTGGATCTTGAGCAATTTTTTGAATTTCCATTACTCTTTCAACTGGCATTTCCATCTCTTCTGCAATTTCTTCTTGCGTTGGCTCTCTTCCTAATTGTTGTAATAAGTGTCTAGATGTACGAATTAATTTATTAATAGTTTCTACCATGTGTACAGGAATTCTTATAGTTCTAGCTTGGTCTGCTATAGCTCTTGTAATTGCTTGTCTTATCCACCATGTTGCATAAGTACTAAATTTAAATCCTTTAGTATAGTCAAATTTTTCTACAGCTTTTATAAGACCCATGTTACCTTCTTGTATTAAATCTAAAAATAACATTCCTCTACCAACATATTTTTTAGCAATACTTACTACTAGTCTTAAGTTTGACTCTGCTAATTTTTGTTTAGCTTCTTCATCACCTTCTAAAACTTTTTTCGCTAAGTCCAATTCTTCTTCATATGTAAGAAGTGGAATTTTTCCTATTTCTCTTAAATACATTCTAACTGGATCATCTATGTTACTGCTTTCGTAGCCTGCAACATCAATTTCATCTAATTTTAAATCTTCAACTTCTTGTAAATCTTCTTCATCTGGACCTTCTTCATCTAGTTCATCGTCATCTCTACCAATATCAACACCCATTTTTTCTAGAGCATCAAATACTCTTTCCATTTGTTCTGTTGATAATTCGTCTAACTCTGCAGCCAAGTCACCATAAGTTATTCTTTTATTTTTCTTTGCAAACTCTAAAATTCTTTTTACTTTTTTTTCTGTTTCTGCTCTTTCTAATTCTTGAGCATTATTTTTTTCTGTTATTTCTCCTTGTCCTTCTATTTTTTTCATTATAACCTCCTAATTATTTCGCAAGTTTAATAATTATGTCATTTAATTCTCTCTCTAGCTTTAACTTACTTTCATTATTAAGTGTAGAATCTTCTAAAGCTCTTAATATTTCATCTCTTTTATCTTTTAAATTTTCTCTTTCATATGTACTTAATATGTCATCTATTCCTTTGTCTATATCTGTAATACCATAATCTTTTGCCATAATTTCTGTTATGTGATTTATAATATCTTCTTCTTCGAATAAATTTAAGACATCATATATTTCTGTAATGCCTTTTTCATATTCACCATAAACTTTTTCTAAAATTTTCTTATTCTTTTCTATCTTAAAATCTTCTGGCTTTATTTTGTTTTTTATTTTAGAATATACATTTACATTTGACATAAGAAGCATTGCAATTATTGTGTTTTCTCTTTTTAACCTAGATTCGCTAATTTTAGTATCTTCTTTTTTAGGAATGTTATACTGAATATTCCTTTTTTCTAAAACCTTCGAATTAGCATTTTTAGGATATAATATCTTCTTTATTTCAGAATACAATGCATCTTTCGAAATATCGTAGTCTTTAGAAATTTTTTCTATATATATTTCTTGTTCCATACTATTTTCAACTTTTGCCAATATTTTAGCAATTTCATTTAAGAATTTTATTTTATCACTTGTATTTTCTATGTTTAATTGTTTCTTTAAAACTCTTACTTTAAATTCTACCAAAGATATTGCATCATCAATACATTTTACTAGTCTTTCTGGACCATATTTTGTAACATATTCATCTGGATCCTTGGCACCAGAGATTTGTAAAACTCTAACATCACAACCTAAATTTCTTAATATTTCTAGTCCTCTTATAATAGCTTCTTGACCAGCCCCATCAGCATCATAACCTAAAACTATTTGCTCCGAACTTCTTCTTAAGAGCCTACCTTGCGCCTCTGTCATTGCTGTTCCTAAAGATGCCACTACATTTGTTATTCCTCTTTGATGTAATGATATTACATCCATATAACCTTCTACTATTAAGATTTTTTTTGTATCATGTTTTTTTGCATTATATAAACCAAATAAATGTCTTCCTTTACTGTATACTAAATTTTCGGGGGAATTTATATACTTTGGTTTTGAGTCATCTAAAACTCTTCCTCCGAATGCTATAATTCTTCCCCTTACATCTTGTATAGGAAACATTAGCCTATGTCTAAACCTGTCTATATATTGACCACGCTCATTTTTGTTTACTAAATCTGATGCCAAAATTGCTTCATCTGAAAATCCTTTAGATTTTAAGAAATTATATAATTCATTAAAATTTCCAGAATATCCTATTAAGAATTCTTTTAATGTAGAATTATTTAATTTTCTTTTTTTAACATATTCTTGAGCCATTTTAGCTGTTGGCTTGTACAAATTTTCGTGGTAAAAATATGCTGTTTCTTTATTTATTTGGTATATTTTCTCCTTTAATTCTTGTGTTTTATTATCACCAACATTTTCTAGTTTTGGTAATACTATATTTGCTCTTTCTGCAAGTAGTTCTATTGATTCTCTAAAATTAATTCCTTCTATCTTACTTATAAAATGAATTACATTTCCACCTACTCCACAACCAAAACAGTGAAATATTTGCTTATCTGGAGAAACTGCAAAGGAAGGTGATTTTTCGTTGTGGAAAGGACAAAGTCCAAAATAATTTCTTCCACTTCTTTTTAAATGTACATATTGTGATATAACGTCTACAATATCGTTATTGTTTTTAATTTCATCTATAAGTTCATCACTATATCGTATCATTTTCCTACCTTTCTTTTAGGAGGAATTTTGCTTTTTATTTTTTATTTATTTTATAAATACTTTTTTCCTCTTTTTTGCTTTATGGCGCAAAATTCCTCTATAAATTAATATTCGACAACTTAACAATAAATCCTTCTTTTATGTATACAAAACTATAGTTTTATAAATTTTTTAGCAAAAAAATAAAAGAAAGAAATTTACTTTCTCTCTTTTGTTAGTTATTAGATACTTTTTTATTTTCTATTTCGTCTGAATTAAATGGTATAAATTTACTTACTATGTCGCTACTTATGTCTGAAGCAGATATATTTGCATCTATTTTATATTCTTCATATGATGTTGAAATTTTACTTTCTACCATTTGTTCTATTTCGCCTTGTGAAGCATGTTCTGTAAGAACTAATTCACTTACTAAGATTTGTTTAGCATTTGATAGCATTTTCTTTTCCCCTGTAGATAAACCTTTTTCCTTTTGTTTAAAGCTTAGGTTTCTTACAACATCTGCTATTTTATAAATATCTCCACTTTTCATTTTATCCATATTATCTCTATAACGTTTGTTCCAGTTCATAGACATTTCTGTTTCGTCTGACTCTAAAACTCTGAATACTTTTTCGGCACTGCTCTTATCTATAATGCTTCTTACCCCTATTTCTTCTGCTTTAGCTGTTGGTACCATTACCTTAACTTCTCCCGGCATCTTTAGTATATAGTAAGCTTGCTTCTCCCCTAAGATATCCTTTTCTTCTATTGCATCTATTACACCAGCCCCATGCATAGGGTAAACAATTTTATCGCCTACATTAAACATGCAAGTCACTCCTTTCAATGTCTATTCAATTATCAACATATTTATTATACTACAAAAATTACCAAAAGTCAAAACTTTTGGTAATTGCTTTTAAGTCCTAAAACCGTTGTAACCGTTAGCATTACTAGAATTTATAGGATATATCTTTTTTTATGTTTATTTAAAATAAATTTTTGGTTACTTTCTACAGCTTTTTTTGAATAAATCATGGCTATATTTTTTATTTATTTGTAGAACCAAATCCACCTACTCTTGTTCCTTCTGCAATATCGTCATCTACTACTAAATATTTTTGGAATACTCCTTGTCCTATTGCTTCACCTTTTTTTATTTCTATATCTTCATCTTTAATGTTGTAAAATGCAAACATGATATTTCCGTCATTATCTGGATTTCCATAATAATCTTTATCTACTACTCCTACACTATTTGCTAATATTAATCCTTTTTTCTTTGGATTAGAACTTCTATTATATAACATTAAAACTTCATCGTCTTGCATATATGCTTTAAGACCAGTTTTTACTAAAGTTGGTTTATCTCCTTTTTTAAAGCTTGGTACTATAACATCTTCTGCAGCTTCCATATCATACCCTGCTGAATATTTTGTTTTTCTTACAGGAATATTTATATTACAATCTTCAAATCCTTTAGCAACTTCAAATCCTCTTGTTTTATTTGACATTTTTATCTCTCCTTTTTCTTTGTTTTTTCTTATTTTATATTATTATTTTTATTTGTCAATACCTTTTATTTTTGCATATTATACAGTATAAATTATGTTTACTATAAATGATTTTACTTTGTTTTAATCATAATATTATATTATTTTAATGGTGGTGTTTACTATGAAATCTTGCTTGCTAAGTAATTTACCAATAGGAAAAAAAGCTAAAATTATAAGTATTAATTGCAATTATAATGTAAAAAGAAGATTACTAGATTTAGGTATTATAGAAAATTCTAATATAATCCCTGTATTTAGGAGTCCTTTTAAAGACCCTACAGCATATTTAATTAGAGGAACAATAATTGCACTTAGAAATGAAGATACAAAAAACATTCTTGTGGAAATCTAAACCTATTTACCAAGCTCGAGGTCTGCTCCCCGGGATTCGTTATGTCAGAAGTTTTTGTAACCATATTTTTACATTTTCATATTATAACATAAAGAGGTGATTTTATGTCTTCTTATAAACTAGCTCTTGTTGGAAATCCTAATGTTGGGAAATCTACTATTTTTAATAGTTTAACCGGTATGAACCAACATACTGGTAACTGGACTGGTAAAACTGTTGGTAATTGCGAAGGACTCTATAAATTTAAAAACTGCAATTTCACTGTTGTTGACATTCCTGGTACTTATTCTCTTATGTCCAATTCTGAAGAAGAAGAAATAGCTAGAAATTTTATATGTTTCGAACATTTAGATGCTGTAGTAATCGTGGTTGATGCAACTTCTTTAGAAAGAAATCTAAATTTAGTATTTCAAATAATGGAAGTCACTAATAATATAATTGTGTGTGTGAACTTATTAGATGAAGCTAAAAAGAAAGGTATAAATATAAATTTAAAACTACTTTCTTCTTTACTAGGTGTACCTGTTGTTGGTACAATTGGTAAAAAGAAAAAAACATTAATCAATTTAAAAAACGAAATACTTAATATGTGCTTAAATAAAGCTTCTTATAATCCAAATTGTGTTACATATTTACCATGTATAGAAAATAGTGTAAGTTTGCTTATTCCACAAATTAAATCTCCTACATATATTTCTAGGTGGATTGCCTTAAAATTGATATGTAACAATACTGATTTAATTAACTCTATTTCTAAAAATTTCAATATCAATCTAAATACCGCAAAAATAAATTCCAAATTATCTGAAATTACATGTTTACTTGCTCGAAATGACATTACAAGTGAAAACATAGAAACTTCTCTTCTTAATAGCATTTTAAAGCAATGTGAATATATTACAAAAAAAGTTTGTACATACAAAGATATTAATTATGCAAAAAAAACAATCAAAATTGATAAAATTCTTACTTCTAAAAAATTCGGAATACCCATTATGTTGCTATTCCTGTGTTTATTGTTTTGGATTACTATAGTAGGTGCCAATTACCCTTCACAAATGCTTTCAAACTTTTTCGAAATTTTAAAAGGAAAATTACTAATTTGCTTTGAATATATTAACTCCCCAGAATGGCTTACAAGTATTATAGTAGATGGAGTATATCAAACTGTTACATGGGTAATATCGGTTATGTTACCACCAATGGCAATATTTTTTCCTTTATTTACTATATTAGAAGATTTAGGATTTTTACCTAGAATTGCTTTTAATTTAGACAGATGTTTTAAATGTGCATGTACATCTGGAAAACAGGCTCTTACAATGTGTATGGGATTTGGTTGCAACGCAGCAGCTGTTGTTGGAACAAGAATAATAAATTCTCCAAGAGAAAAATTGATTGCAATTCTTACAAATTGCTTTGTTCCCTGTAACGGAAGATTTCCTTTTTTAATAACTGTCGCAACAATATTTTTTTCTGGTTCTATAGCTGGAATTTTATCTGGATTTGTTGCCGCCATTGCTGTTATGTTAGTTGTTTTACTAGGAATTTTGTTAACTTTATTAATATCTAAAATGCTATCTAAAACTGTTCTAAAAGGTTTACCCTCTTCCTTTACCTTAGAGTTACCACCTTATAGATCCCCACAAATTGGTAAGATATTAGTTCGTTCATTATTAGATAGAACTTTATTTATCCTTGGTAAAGCTATTGCTGTAGCTGCTCCAGCTGGAATCGTAATATGGTTATTTTCTAATATAAACATAGGTAATATATCTGTTTTAGATTTTATTGCAAATTCTTTAAATCCTTTTGCACAATTAATTGGCTTAGATGGATATATTTTAGCTGGTTTTATTCTAGGTATTCCCGCTAATGAAATAGTATTGCCAATAATTTTAATGGGATATTTAGGAAATAAACAATTATTAGACATAGAAAACATTAGTGTTATTGGAAATATTTTAGTGGAAAATGGTTGGAATTTGCTTACTGCAATTAATGTAATGATTTTTACCTTGCTACATTTTCCATGTGGTACTACATTACTAACAATAAAAAAAGAAACCAAAAGTTTAAAATGGACCTTTGTTTCTTTCTTGTTACCAACTTTATGTGGAATTTTTATATGTTTTATAACTACTAGCATTTATAATATTATTATTTAAAATATTGCTGGTATATAATGTTTGCATTAGCTTATAATATTATCATTTAAAGTTTCCTATTTTTAGGAAGCTTTTTATTTTATTTATAATCCTTTTTAATATAGGCTCTTTGTATTCCACTAAAAATTTTTCGCTTATTTGTTTGTTTGTATTACTTTGTCTTTCTTCTAAATTTTCTTTAGTTTTATATTTATTATAATCTTCATTTCGCTTTTGCATTACTTTTTCTACACTATATTTCTCTTTTATTTCTTTCCTATATCTACTTTCATTTTCTGCATATATTTTTTCTAAATTTTTCTTTTCTTCTTCATCTTCACAAATATATTTTATATATAGTAATGCTATTAATGCCAATGTTTCTTCTTTTAAATTTTGCTCTTCTACTGGTATATTAATATCTATTTTTTTTTTGTATTCTTTATCTTTTTGTTCTTTAAAAAATTCTTTCATATTTTTTGGAATTTTTCTTTTTTTGTCTTCTGGTAAAATTTCTATAAAAGCATCTATTTCTGCATATGCTTGTTTCGTCTTTTGCAAATTAGTCATTTTATCCCCCCATATAGTAACTTTATAATATTATATTATTAAATGACTTATTTAACAATATTTTTTATGGTAATATTGCCCCAGTATCTGTCTTACAGTTTTTCTGACATTTTCACTAAATTTCTTTTCTTGACTTGCCTATTTTTTTGATATATTATATAGTCACAAGTTAAATAATAGGAGGTAAATTATGGACTTAAAAGGATCAAAAACAGAAGCTAATTTAAAAGCTGCATTCGCAGGTGAATCTGAAGCAAGAAATAAATATACATATTTTGCAAGTGTTGCAAAAAAAGAAGGATATGAACAAATTGCTGCATTATTTTTAGAAACAGCAGATAATGAAAAAGAACATGCCAAAATTCATTTTAAATATTTAAATGGAATTGGAGATACAATGCAAAATCTAGCAGATGCTGCTGCTGGCGAAAATTATGAATGGACAGATATGTATAAAAAATTCGCAGAAGAAGCTGAAGAAGAAGGATTTAAAGAAATTGCTGCAAAATTTAGAGCAATAGGAGAAGTCGAAAAACACCATGAAGAAAGATATAGAAAACTTTTAGAAAATATTAAAGACGGTGAAGTATTCAAAAAAGGAAGCATTGTTATATGGAAATGTAGAAACTGTGGTCATATAATTGTTGGAACAGAAGCTCCACAAGTTTGCCCTGTTTGTAATCATCCTCAATCATTCTTCGAAATAAACGCAGAAAATTATTAATATTATTTTAAATAAGCGAACCTAAGATTTTCTAACAAATGTAAATTCTAAGAAAATCTAAGGTTCGCTTATTCTTTTTGTTATAATTTTCTTGCTAATAGTATAGTTAATCTTTCTTTAAAATTTCTGCAATTAAATCATATTCTCTTGTATCTATAACTTTGCAATTTACAAAACTTCCTATTTTAAGTTCTTCATCATTTTTTATATAAATCATTCCATCTATATCTGGAACTTGTGTTTCACTTCTTCCAACATAGTACTTTTCGTCAAAAGTTTTATCTTCTACTAATACTTTAATTACTTTTCCTTGCAGTTTAGTTAAGTTTTCTTTAGATATTTGTTGTTGCAACTGCATTATTTGGTTATACCTAGATTTTTTGGTCATTGGGTGAACCTGGTCTTTTAGTCTACTTGCAGGTGTTCCCTCTTCTTTAGAATATGTAAATGCACCTAAATTTTCAAATTTTACACTTTTTACAAAATCATAAAGTTCATTAAAATCTTCTTTTGTTTCACCTGGGAAGCCAACCATAACTGTTGTTCTAATTATTGCATTTGGAATGTTCTCTCTTATTTTACTAATAACATTTTGTATATTTTCTTTACTAGTTTTCCTATTCATTCTTTTTAAAACAGTATTAGAAATATGTTGTATTGGAATATCAAAATATTTACAAATCTTATCTTCCTCTTTAACAACTTGTATTAAGTCGTTATCAATCCCTTCTGGGTAAGAATATAAAAATCTAATCCATTCTATTCCTTCTATCTTACAAAGCTTTCTTAAAAGATCTGCAAGCATTGGCTTATTATATAAGTCTAAACCATATTTAGTAGTGTCTTGCGCTATAACCACTAATTCTTTTATTCCTTTTTGTGCTAATAATTTTGCTTCTTCTATTATATCTTCTTCTGGTCTACTTATAAATGGCCCTCTAATAAAAGGAATTGCACAATAAGTACACCTATTACTACAGCCTTCTCCTATTTTTAAATACGCAAAGTTTTCACCAGTAGAAATTTCTCTACCCAAAAATTCTTCTTTACTAGGTAATGGAAAAGGATTCTTTGGATAATTTATAAGCTCACCATATTTTTCTGTATTATTAATATTATTATTTAATAAACTTTCTATATTAGAATAAAAATCTTCATAATTTTCTAATCTTATCCACAAATCTACTTCTGGTAACGCTTTTTTTAAATCATCTGTATATCTTTGAACTAAGCAACCCATAGCAACCAAATACTTGCATTTTCCTTTTTTATATTCAGCCATTTCCAAAATAGTATTTATAGCTTCTTCCTTTGCAGGATCTATAAAACCACAAGTATTTACTACAATCATTTCAGCATCTTCGGGATGGCTTACAATCTCCATTCCATGTTCTTTAAGTATACCAATAGCTATTTCGGTATCTATTAAATTCTTAGAACATCCTAACGATACAAAACCTACTTTCATATTATGCTCCTTCCATATACACAAACGAGATCGAGTGGCGGTCCTTAAAATCCCGTTTATATTTTTTTAACTATATTTCATCTTTTATATGTGTAACCGGGAAAAATAGGACCATCCCCAAATCCCGATTTATTCTTTTCCATAAAGTTGTTTACGTGTAAGTTCCAATAAATTTAGCTTTGAAAACCCTTCTATCTGCACTTTTGATCTGTCTTTTTTTGTTTCTTCTTCTATGCAATTTAGCAGTTTTTGTTTACTTGCATCTTTTTCCATATCTATAAAGTCTACTATTATTATTCCACCTATATCTCTTAATCTTATTTGATTTGCAATTTCTTTTCCTGCTTCTATATTTACTTTTAAAATAGTTTCTTCTAAATTATTTTTTCCTATACACTTACCAGAATTGACATCTATTGCTGTTAATGCTTCTGTTTTGTCTATAACAATTTGTCCACCACAATTTAACCAAATTTTATTATCTTTTAAGTTTTGCAATTCTTTTTCTATTGTGTATTTTTCAAATACATTATTTTCATATTCTAATTTTATTCTACTTTCTAAGTTGTGCATTTTTAAAAAGTTTAATATTTCCTTATTATATTCTTCATTATTTGTTATAATTGTGTTCATTTTTGAATCTACTGTAGATAATATTAAAGATTTTACAACGCTACTTTCTTCTTCTATTATGCATGGTACATTTTTAATCTTTTGCTTTGCAATATTTTTTATATTTTCCCATCTTTTAATTAGTATTTTTATATCTTGTTTAATTTCTTCTTCTGTTGCCAAAGTACAGTTTGTTCTTATAATTGCACCACAATTTTGGGGTAAATATTTTTTTACTATTTCTTTTAATTTTTCTCTTTTTTGCTCATCTTCTATTTTTCTAGATACACTTATAAAATCTGTTTTAGGCATTAAAACGATTTGCCTTCCAATTAATTTTATATTACTAGTAAGTTTCGCACCTTTTTGCTTTACAGCATTTTTTTGAACTTGAACTAGTATTGTTTCATTAAGTTTTATCTCATCTTTTGTTTTCCCTAAATCTTCGAAGTGAATAAAAGCATTTTTACTTTTCCCAATATCTACAAAAGTTGCCTTTAAGCCTGGAACTATATTTTTTATTACTCCTAAATATATATTTCCTTCTATATTTTCTTTATCTATTGTATATTGTTCTACTATTTTATAATCATTTAGTAATATTACAGTTTTTTCATTCGCATCAACTTTTATTCTTAACTCTTGCATATTTTCCCTTTCTAATTATATCTGAATAGATTTATATATTAAAGCTTTTAAAGGCTCTTGCTGTCTAATATTTAATTATACTTTTTCTATCTTTATATACTGTACTAAACAGTGTATTGTAGCAATTACTTTAGTTGTACATATTCATTGCTTTATCTATACCACAAGTTATAATATCATATACAGCATTTGAAGCTAGTTTTGTTGACTCTTCTAATATTTCTCGTTCATTTCCATTTAATTTTTCTAATACATAACCTATCATCATCTCTTTAAGTATAGGTTTTCCTATTCCTACTCTTATACGAGGAAAGTCTTCAGATTGCAACTCTTTTACAACTGACTTCATTCCATTATGTGAGCCTGGACCACCTTTTTTTCTAATTTTTATCTTTCCTACATCTACATCTATATCATCATATATTACGATAATATTTTCAGGTGGAATTTTATAAAATTGTTTAAATTGTATAATAGACTCTCCACTTAAATTCATATATGTTTGTGGCTTTAGTAATATTACTTTTTCGCCATTTAATATTGTATCACCATATATTCCTTTAAATTTTTCTTTGTTAACATTTATATTAAGTCTTTTGCTTAAATGGTTTATTGCATCAAACCCCATATTATGCCTCGTATTTGCATATTCATTTTCTGGATTTCCTAGTCCTACAATTAAGTACATTGCTTCCTCCTAAAATTTATATTTTAACATCTCCAACGCTGGAATCAAATTTATATTTTTACATTTTGCTATAAGTTATAATACATGTTCTTAAACTTTAAAATTCGATATATGTCAAATTCTTAATGTCTTTTATATGTATCTCTGTTGATTCTTTCTGAGCTTATTACTTGTCCATTTTGTCTTACTGTTTTATATGTAGCAGATTTAATACTTGTTGATGTTGTTTCTGTAACTTGTGAAGTTATTTCTACATCGTAGTCAGGATTTTCTTTTAACCCATAAATTTCGCATTTTGCAACTCCACCACTTACAGTACATAATATTTTTACTGGATAATTTCTTGTGTTTTTAAATCTAAAATCTATCGAACCATACACAACTGTTGCATCTCTTCCTGCTTTAGAATATGATGGTACAAATTGATGATTTCTTCTTTCTACTATTTCCATATTTGCATATAAAGCTGCATTATATAATGTTGTAGATATTTGGCAAATTCCTCCACCCAAGCCATCTACCACTTCACCATTTTGGTACATTGCTGCTTCTTTATAACCTGCTGCGATTGTTCTTTTTCCTACAACTGTATTATATGAGAATATTTCTCCTGGCATTAAAACTGTACCATTAATTTTTTCTGCTGCTAGTCTTAAATTTGTTGTTCTGTTTGCATTTTTAGCACTATAAGTTGTAGTAAATTTTCCTAATAAATCTGGAAATGCTTCTGTTCCAATCATATTTGTAGTTACTTTTGGTGAACTATATTTTAACGGTATTTCGTATTCATCTTTTACTTCATTTAACATAGCTTTTGCTTCATCTATAGATATTTTAAAGTCTACACCATTTTCGTGTGGATGCACTACATATGGATTTGTTGAATAATATGCATCTATTGGTTCTTTATATATTTCGCTATGTATTTGTTCTATATTTATCTCTTCTGGTTTCTTTTCTATTGTTGAAAGCTCAATTTTTTTGCTTGCATATGAAAAGTCTTGAATTTTATTTTTTATTTCCTTTATAGTTTTTTCTACATCTACTATATTTCCTACTTTTCCTCTTGTAATAATTAATTTATTACCTTCTACATAATAGCTACTTTGTATTACTGTATCTGGTAATTTTGTTGATATATCATTTAATATATTTGTGCATTGCTCTTTGTTTAGTGTAACATTAATTCCTAAATTATTAGCTGTTACTAAGTTTTTTGTTATTGTACCCATATTCTTAAAAATATTACTATCTCTTCCCATATTATAGGCTCTGTTTACTGCCTCTTCTATATTTAAATCTGTACCTAAATCTTCTAAGTTTAACTGCGTTTCATATTCATTGTGTACTACTGTTAAATTATTAGGTAAAACTTTCTTAAATTCATTTTGAACTTTTTCTATTGCTTGTTTTTGTGTTAACCCAGATACTTCTACTCCTTGTATATACATACCTGTTATAATTTTATCGCTTGATGATATATATAATGTGATTCCTAAAAATAAAATAAAAAATATTAATATAAAACTTATAAATACTATTCCTAAAACTGTTCCTACTTTTAAATTTTTCTTATTTTCTACTATTCTTAATTCTGTCGTTTCCAATTTTTTCTCCTTTTATGTTAGTTAAACAATTATAATATTTTTCATATGATTATTATAAATTATTTTTGCATAAAATGCACATATATTATACTATATTTCGACTCTTTATACAAGATTATTATTAAGTAACATCTTGCATTTTCAAGGTACATTTAAGCTTTTCTAACAATATAAATTTCAAGAAAATCTAAGGTGCACCATAATTATATAGTACATAAATTTATGCTACGTGAAAAGTTTCTTTACTAATTGAAAAAAGAATAGCTTGTGCTATTCTTTTTTCATAATTTGTCTATATAATTTGAACCGGTATTTTTAGGAACGTCCCCCAATTCCGGTAAAAGCAATATTAGTCATCATCTGTTCCAAATAATTCATCAAATTTTGCTTCTAGTGCTTTTTCTAAGTCTATATTGTTTACTTCCTCATTGTTGTCTTCTAATGGTATTTCCATTGTTTTTGCTTCTTTTTTTGGAATACTTTCTATTTTACTAAAAGCATTGTTATTTGTATTTGATGTTGTTACTTTTTCTTGTGTATTTTTAGGAGCTGGCTCTTCATCTGCAAATAAATCATCTAATGATTCTACTTTTAAGTCTTGTGCTTGAATGTTTGTACTTTCTGAATAAGGATTTGCTGGGTTAAATATTCTCCATTCTCCTCTTTCTCCTACTTCTGCATCATTATGGCTTATTTCTAGCCTTGCCATTTCTCTTCCCATTGGTTTTCTAAAATAATAGAATTTATTTGCTTTAATTGGTCTTACACCTTTAACAAATATAATACACATATCATTGTCGAATCTTCTTAATTCGTCCGGTGTAAGTAATGCTCTTCCCATAATTTGGTCAGAATCACTAGAACCAGATTTCCAACCACCTTTGTCACGGTTTGTTGAATGGCTATCTCTTGTAATTGTCTTTTCTCCTAATGCTTTAGAAAAATATTCTAATGTTTTAGTAGAATTACTTCCTAAGAATACATGTGTATCACAGTTACCAATTATAGTTTCGTAAGATTTTTCATAAACTGCTTCTAATTGGTCTAAGTTTTGCAAAATAACACTAAATGAGATTCCTCTACTTCTTGATGTAGATATTTTTTTATCAAAGTCTGGTATTTGTCCTATATTTGCAAATTCGTCTAGTATAAAAAATGTTTTTTCTGGTAACTTTCCACCAGCTTTATCTGCATAATCATATAATTGTTGTATCATTTGTGAGAAGAAAATTGTAAGTAAGAAATTATATGTTGTATGTGTGTCTGAAGAAACAACATATACAGCTGTCTTTTCTTGTCCAATTTCTTCAAAATTTATAGTATCTGAAGATGTTAAGTCTGCTATATCTTTACTGTCAAATTTACCTAACCTAGATTGTAATGTACTTAAAATGGAACCTCTTGTTTTTTCTGGCGCTATTTCGATTGATTTATAGTTCTTTCTTGCAGGATGTGTATAATCTAATTCGTTAATTAAATCTCCTAACAAGCTTGTTCCACCACTATCGTTTGCAGCTCTAACTAATTCTGCGCAACTAGCTAAGTTTTGCTCTTCTGGTGGTCTTGTAGATATTAAATACCAAATTAAAGATTTTAGTAAAATTTCTGCCATATCGTCCCAAAATGGGTCTGAAGCTTTTTCACCACTTTGACCTTTAACTATAGTATTTGCAATAATGTCTACATCTATTTCATTTCTTATATGTGCTAATGGGTTGTAACCATCACTACATTCTGGATTAACTAAGTTTAAAACTCTTACTTTATACCCTTTAGATTTTAAAAATCCTGCTGTTCTGTCATATAACTCTCCTTTTGGATCTGTAAATATGTAAGAACCTAAACATTGGTGTGCATTTGGTATAGAATATGAAGCAGATTTACCAGAACCTGAACCGTCCAACAACTAAAACATTTATATTTCCCATTTTATTTAATGGTAAATAGTTGTCTTCTGCTAATATAATACCATTTTTTTTGCTTAGTACCTTATATTGTTCACCATTTTCTGCCCAACCACTTGAACCATGTTCTATATCGGTATATTCATTTTTAGGTCTAGCTTTTAATAAACCTACCAGCATTGCTGCTAAATAGAATAGTGAAAAATATAAAGTGCTAGATGCAAATGTTCCTATATAATTTTCTGAAAATATTAATCCGAAACTAGAAAAAGGGCTAGTTATATACATTCCTAGGTGTTCCAAAAAAATTTCGAAACTAAAAGCTCCAGTTTGCATAGCATCTGTAAGAGATGCTGAAAATGGAGCAATTCCTAAGATTATAATTACTAACCATAATATTGCGAATACTATTAATTTTTTTCTAGCATTTTGTAACATACTTTGTAATTTATAATTCATTTACTTCATCCCTATCTTTAGTACATTATCTTGCAGTGTCTTCGCTTTTTGTTTTACTAGCTGTTGTTTTTGATTTTGCTACGTTTCTTCTTTTTGCAATTCTTTTTTCTGCAACATTTTTAGTTGTTATTCTAACACCTTGCTTACATAATTCGTCTGCTTTTTTTGCAATTTCTTTGGCTTCTTCCCTATTTTCTGGTGCAAAAACTTTGTTTGTTTCCACCTCTCCTAATACTAGTGGCTCATCCATTATCTTATCTGTTGTAAAACATGCAAAAGTTATAGCTTTTACATTGTCTTCAAATACTAGTGAATTACAAGATTTTTCAGATAAACTATCTGTTGTGTTCATTAGAACTCCCCTCTCCTTTAATCTTTTTTATCTTTTATTTCGAAAGCAAAATAAGGTTTATTTGCTTTTAGCTTACATTTACCTCTAATTTCTTTAGCCTCTTCGTCAAAATATACCATAGGCTTTACTTCTTCTGTGGTTTCTGGGTCTATGATTGAAATTTGTCTTTTAAAACTTGGTGTATACTTAAATTCTTTATATTCTTTTTCTGTATCTGAATAAAGAGTATTAAATTTTAATGGCGTTGGCTTTTTAGATATTGTTATTTTATCGCCTTGTAATATTGCCATATTAATTACTACTCTGTCTTTACCAAATGATAGTATAACAAGTTCGTCTTTATTGTCTGAAGGATCGTCGACATAAAAAGTTTTTTTCTTCTTGTCGCCAAACATTTCTTCTGTATAATCTAATCTTGTTACTGTATATTTTGGTGAATTTTTTAAATCTTCTTTTAATGTTTCATTTATTTGATACACTACTGTACTTACGTTATTTGGATCCATTATACTAAAATGTTTTCCTTCCCAACTGTACATATTATACACCCCACTATTCACGAATTTCTATATACATAGTTTGTCTTTTGTAACACTACTATGTTTAATTATACCTAATTTGTAAGTTTTTGTCAACCAATTAAAGTTTTTATGTTAATTTACTCTTTTTCTTGGATTAAAGTTAGAAATTTGTTCTAATTCTTTATATAGCTTTTCTTCCTCGTTTGTTAATTCTTTTGGTACTATTATTTTTACTTCAGCTATTAGGTCTCCTCTACCACCTTTACCATCTTTATACCCTTTTCCTTGAATTCTAACTTTTTCGCCACTTTCAATTCCTTTTGGTACGTAGACAGAGGCAGTATCGTCTATAGTAGATATGGTTGCTCTTGTGCCTAGTGCAGCTTCCCATGGGGTTAATCGTAGGTCTGTGTATAAATCTATTCCTTCCAATTTAAACCTTTGGCTATTTTGAATATTTACTTTTATAAATAAATCTCCGTTTTTACCACCATTTACTCCAGCTTTTCCCTGGCCAATCAATCTAATTTTTTCTTGATTCCTAATACCTGCTGGGACTTTTACTACAAAAGTCTTCATTTTTCCTTTTAGAGTCCTAAGAGAAATTTTCTTTTCTGTTCCATAATATGTTTCCTCTATTGACATATTTATTTCTGTTTCTACATTCTCTCCTCTTATAGGAATTTTTTTCTTTACTTTATTGTTGGTTTCTTCCTCTTCACCAACAATATTTCCAAAAAACATTGTGAAAAATTCGGAAAATTTTGAGCCATTTTTCCTTTGGCTTTCTTCATACTTCTTCTTTTTTCCCACGTTGCTGTTCCATATTCTGTCGTATTTTCTTTTAGAAGTAGAGTTTGATAACACCCTGTATGCTTCGTTTATATCTTTAAAACGTTCTTCTGCAAATTCGTCATTTATATTTATATCTGGATGATATTTTTTTGCAGATTCCCTGTATGCTATTTTAAGTTCCTGAGGAGTTATCTTACTAGATTCTAAATTTAATATTTTGTAATAATCTTTGAAAATCATTTAACATCCTCCATATTCATGGTGCAAACATTATATCATATATAATTTCATTTTAAAATAGTTATATTTAATTTTTTTAATACTTAAATGAAGTTTATTAAAATTATATTTAACTTTTTAATAAATAGTTTCTTGCCTTTATTGTTTCTAAGTGAAGAACTCTGCCAATCTTTATATTATATTCTATAAATTCATCCATTAAAAATAAAATTGCTTCATCTATATCCTTTTTAGAAAGTTCTCTACTCTTTTCTAAATTGAATTTAGTATCTTTTCTATTTTCCTCTGTTTTATCTGCTACATAAATAATTTTTTCTAACATAGTCATATTTTCTCTACCTGTAGTATGCCATTTTATCGCATTTTTCATATCTTCTGTAAAATTATATTTTTTAGCTACAATGTCTGCTCCTACTTTTCCATGTAACAAAGAAGGATTTATTTTTTCTACTTCATCTATTTCTATTTTGTTTTCGTTAGCATATTTTATTAATTCTTCATTTTTCATTTCTTTTGCAATATCATGTGCAATAGCTACTTTTTTTACTATTTCTTCATCTTCCCCATATTGTTTTGCAAGCTCCACTGCTTTTTTTACAACACCTAATGAATGAGTAAATCTAAATTCAGATAATATTTCTTTAACATCTCTTTCTATATCGTTATATTCCATAGTTACCTCTTTTTTACATTAGTTTTTCTTTTTATTTAACTTTTTACATTGTTTAGAAATTTCTAATAAATCTATTCTAATTCCTACTCAATATTCATAGTATAATTTATAAGCTTGTCTAAAAGTTCCTTATATTCTATACCAATTGCATCAAATAATTTAACATACATACTATTTTCTGTAATATTTGGAATTGTACTAATTCCATTTACATATATTTCGTTTGTTCCATTTTCCACAAAAAAGTCTACTCTAGCTAAGCCTTTAGCACCTACTGCTTTAAATACTTTAATTGCAATGTTTTTTAACTCTTCCTCTTGTTTTGTTCCTAACATATTTAAAGGTATTACCGTTTTCGTTTCTTGATTTTGATATTTGGATTTATAATTATAGAATTCTGCATTTGTATCTACTTCGCCTATATCAGATGCTATAATATCTTCATCTTCTAAAATGGCTATTTGGAATTCCCTTCCTTGTATTTCTTTTTCTAAAATAATTTTATCATCGTAGAAAAAAGCACTTTCTATGTATTTTTTTAAATCTACAGAATTTTCTGCCTTGTTTACCCCAATTGATGAACCAGAATTAGCAGGTTTAATAAACACAGGATATTTTAATTTATCATATACTAATTCACACAATTCATTTAAAGAAACTTCTTTTTCATTAAATTTGTTGTCTACACTTACAATTCCATTTGGTGTATTTTTTATAAAAAAATATTTAGGTTGAACAATATTTGCTTGTGACAAAATTGTTTTCATATATATTTTATCTTTTGCAATACTTGATGTTAAAACATTACACCCAACATATGGAATTCCTACAAAATTTAATAACCCTTGTATAGAACCATCAGCTTCGTCTTTTCCACGTAGTACAGGAAATACAATTTCCAACTGATTTAAATATTCTATTATATTTTCTATTTTCTTTAGGTTTATTGGCTCTTCTCCTAGCTTATAATTTGGCATATTAGGTATATCGTCTAAAACTTCATACCAACTTCCATTTTTATCTATATATATTGCCAAAACCTCGTATTTAAATTTATTTAAATTTTTCACTATAGAACATCCAGATACAACAGATATAGAATGTTCATTAGATTTCCCTCCAAATATAACTCCTATCTTTAGCATATATTCCTCCCTGTACTAACCCTTAATTGATTTAAAAATCTCTGAAAAGTGCATTCCATGTGCTGCTTTTAGTAAAACTGCATCGTCTTTTTGCAATATTTTGTTTAAGTATTCTGAAGCTTCTTCTGTTTTTTCTAATGATATTATATTTTCTTCTGGCATTCTTAAATACTTTGCCTCTTCGGCTATGTATTTTGCTAGTTTTCCTACTGTTACTAATATATCTATCTTATGTGTAACTACTTCTATTCCTACTTTTCTATGAATCTCTTCCGAAAATTCGCCTAATTCGAACATATCTCCTAATACTGCTATTTTTCTTTTTGTAGGTAATTCACTTAAATATTCTAACGCTGGTTTCATAGAATCGTAGCTAGCATTGTAAGCATCGTTTATAACTGTTACATTATCTTTAATTTTTACAACTTCCATTCTATTTTTTGTTAAAGAAAATGTCTCTATTCCTTTAATAATATTTTCTGGGGATATTCCCAATAAATTTCCTACAGCTATTGCGCATAAGCTGTTATACACAAAATGTTTTCCACTTACTGGTACATTTACTGTGTATTCTTCGTTATTTATTTTTACATTATATGTAGAAGAATTATTTCCTATTTTTATGTTATATGCCATAATATCTGACTCTTCGTCTATTCCAAAAGTATATTTCTTGTATAGCTTGTCTTCTTGTGCCCATTTATTTAGCATATCATTATCGTTATTTATTACAATAGTTCCTCCTGGCTTTAAATTTTCTAATATTTCTAATTTCGCCTTTAATATGTTTTCTCTAGAACCAAGTAAACCTATATGAGCTGTTCCTACATTTGTGATAACTGCAATTGTTGGTTTTGTAATTTTTCCTAAATAACTTATTTCTCCTAAATGATTCATTCCACTTTCTACAACAAGTGCTTCGTGGTCTTTTAATTTTAAAACGGTAGTTGGAAGACCTATGTGGTTATTTAAGTTTCCTTCTGTTTGTAATGTTTTATATTTTGTACGAACTACATTTGCAATTATATCTCTCGTACTTGTTTTTCCTACACTCCCTGTTACTTGTATAACTGGAATATTGTATAAACTTCTTTTGTATTCAGCTATTTTTCCAAATGCTATTAATGAATCATCTACCTCTATTATAGTTTTATCTTTATATTGCTCTAATTTTTCTTTAGGTATTTCTATTCCAGAAACTATTGCCACTTTAGCTCCTTTTTTTAAAGCTTCTTCGTAGTATTCGTTTCCATCAAAATTTTCTCCTTTTAAGCCTACATACACATCATTTTCTAGAATTTTTCTAGTATCTGTGCAAAAATTTTCACAATTTTCTTTTAAATCTCCTATTAATAAATTTCCTCTTGTTGCATTTAAAATTTCCTCTACGTTCATTTTTACTATGTATGATCTTTTGGTCATACTCCCCTTTCTTTATAATTTCTTAATATTCTATTATATTACCTTTACCATGTCAAATTTCAGATTCTCTTAGTATACAAAAACGGCTTTAAATCTATAGTTTAAAACCGTTTCTTAATTTTTATAGCTATTAAACTGGGATTTTAAGGAGCGTCCCACAATCCCAAATTTTTATTCACGTTTCTTCTTTAATAATATAACTAATATTATTATTACTGTAAAAATAATTACATATATTACAGCTTTTCCTTTTTTTGATACATTTTTGGAAATTTGTGCTGAATAAAAATTTGCTAAATTATTTGTTTCTATCTTTTCATTTTCTGTTAGAACTGTTTGTTTTGATGTATTTAGTAATTCCTCTTCGTTATATATTTCGTATTTATGTTTTTCTTTATTATATGTTGTTATGTAGTTTGAAGAATTTTCTACTACATTGCCATCTTCTACATCAGCTTTGTTTTCATTTTTTATGTTTTGCATTTCGGATAAATTACCTATCATTTGTTCATTATTATTTTCTTCGGAATTGCTTATGTCCTCCTGCTTTTTAGCTTCATCTACTGGTATTTCTTCCAGTTTATTCATAAGCTCTTTTGTTTCTTCATATTTTTGTTTATTTGGCAATATTGCTTCTTCTTTTCCACTTAATTTATCTCCTATATAATCTAATAAATTAGTTTTATTTTCTTCTAGTTTTTCGCTATAAATTACTTCACCTGTTTGGTAATTAAATTTAAGTTTATCACCATTTTTATATAAAACTTCTATTTCCTTTTTATCTGTATTTAAATTGTTCCCTATACTTGCAATTCCTTCATTCTTAAAGTTTTCTGGATAGTTTAATCTTTCTTTTAAGTCATACATTTTTCCATTTGTACCTAAAACTGTTTCATACTCTTTTCCATTATATGTGTCCAAAATAAAGTTTTTTGGAACAATTGGCATATTGCTATCTAATAAGTATAACTTTCCATCTTTTACATATATTTTACTTTTTCTTTTTACACTATTACCTTCTTGGTCGTAAATTTCACTATGAGTTTTATATGTTTTTATCTTTTTGTCTTGATAATTAAATTCATATTCTAGGTCTTTATTTATACTATTTTGTGGATCTGTTGGAAGTTCTATACCTTCTTGATTTTCTAAAATTTGATTATTGGCTTTTAATACTGGATATTTATTTTGTTTTAATATTTCGTAATCATACCCAGCGTTTGCCCATTTTAATTTATTTATATATGTTTCTTTTTTCTTTAATTCTTCTTCTACTAAGTAGTTTTCGTTTAGAATATAGCTTTCGTTTTCCTCGCTTGGATATTCTTCGTTTATCTTTGAATATTTATAATAATAATTATCTATAAATTTTGCATTTTCTTCTTCCATGTTTCCTATACCAAGTGATACTGTTTCTTTATCTTCGCTTATTAACTCTGCTTCTATATAATTTGAATAATATCTTTTTTTACCATCTTCATCATATATTTCTTTTGCTATTTCTCCTATTATTCCACCTATATTTTCTTTTCCCGTAACAGTTCCACCTGCATAGTAGCTATTCAAAATACTTGTAACGTTGATTATATTAGTCATTTTAGAATTATCTAAATATCCTATAATACCACCTACCGCTTTACCACTTCCTATAACATTTGCATTACTATATGTATTAGATATTGTACTTATTTCTCCAAAACCTGAAAGACCTCCAACAGAATTTTTACCAACAATTGTAGAATCTAGCAAGAATATAGTATTCATTTGCATTCCATATCCTACTATTCCACCTACATTATCTGCATTAGTGGTTACATTTGTTTTTATAGAGCCACCATAATTTACACCCCATGATAATTTGCCTATCATTCCACCAATATTTTTAGAATTTACATTGTTTGCTATTACTTCAGAATTCTTTATATAGCTATATTGTACATTTCCACCATTACCAATTAAGCCACCTATGCCATCTCCTTCTCCTACTATTGTAGAATTTATGACATTTACATCTTTTATTCCTTCAGTTTGATATCCACTTCCTCCAGCTATACCACCTACCGAACTTATTCCGGATATTTTGCAGTTAATAGTATTTAAGTTTTCTTCTACCCTAGAATTGCCACTTTGCAGTCCATATATGCCTCCTATACCAGTTCCTGTGCTTGTCGTTATTTCTGAATTTTTTATACTAATGTTCGTAATAATTCCCATTCCTGCAGTAGTACTTCTATTTCCAACTATATAACCCATTATTCCTCCTATAAAGTTCCCATTTCCTTCTACTTTTATGTTTTTTCCTACAATATTATCAATTACTGTGTCGTCTGTTTCTCCTACTAATCCACCAACTTTGGTTTGTCCTATAATATTTATATTATTCAACTTAATATTTTGTAATTTTCCACTGTTTATACCTATAGATCCTATTGATTGTTTTCCTTCTGCTTCTACTTTTATATTATTAAAATCAACATTTTGTATATCTCCCATATTATTAGATATTACACCTAAATAATTATATGGTGCTTTTATTGTTATATTTTCAAATGTCACATTTTCTATTAAATTTTTACTTTCCTCTATTACACTTACTTTTCGATCTTTAGATTCTAATGTAATATTTTTTATAGTATGAATTTCTCCCTCTGTTACTAGTCTATTTATCTTTAAACTATTATTTACATCTTGCTTTCCTGCAAAATCCAGATCTGCTAGCAACCTATAGTTTTCATAGCTTTCTTTGTCTATATTTTGCCAATCTTCGTATTTTGTTATTTCTTTATAAAACGCTTCATTTATTATGTCATATACTTCTAGTGTAATATTTTCGTCTCCTATAGAATAAGTTACACCATTTATAATATAAAAATCATAATACTTTGTAGGTGTTCCTTTTAGTTTTAAATATGTTTTTTTATTAACTGTTCTATTTTCTAAAATTGTATGTTCCATATTTTCTATTTGTACATCATTTACTTCATATTCATTTGGGTTATTTAATATAAGTTGTATTTGTAAATTATTGCTATCTGTTTTTAATGTTTCTACCTCTTCTATAAATATATCATTATTAGGAATTTTTATATCTTCTTGGTTTGGTAATAAATTCTTAGTTTCCGAATTATTAAGCTTTGGTAGTATTCCATTTTCTACATTCTCATAATTAAAATTACTATCAAACTTTAACTTATTTATATATGTGTCTTTATTTTTTAATTGTTTTTCTGTCAAAGATTTTTCTTTTTTGTCTATATTACCATTTATTTTGTTGTTTTCATAAATATAGTTATTTACACTCATTGCATCACTATTTCCTATTATAGGTTTAGTTAAATCTGTTTCTTTTTTATTTACTATATTACCAATATATAAATTATTTTTTATTTCTAAACTATTTTGTTCGTTGTTACCAACTATTCCACCAATATATTCACCATTTCCTATAATATCTACATAGGCATACGAGTTTTTAATAACGGTTTGTCCACTACCTGCAATTCCACCTATATAGCCCGAATTAGAAACTATTTTTCCTTTTACATAGCAGTTTTCTATTTTAAACCTTACATCACTTTGCTGACCAACTATTCCTCCTATCTTCTTCGTTGCACTATTTGTATCATTAATATATAAATTGTTTACTGCTACATTTTGGAAATCTGCATTTGTAATCCCTGCTACTCCTCCAATACATGTAAGAGTATCTTTGCTTCCTTGCATTTCTATTTTTACATTGTTTAATGTAATGTTCTTAAAAATTGTTTGATTTGAATATCCTACTAATCCACCTATTTGTGTGCTCTTAGTTGTTTTTAAAGTAATATTATTACAATTTATGTTTTCTAGTAATGCATTTGCACTAACAGAAAATATTCCTAAATAATAGGTATCTGAAGCTGCACTATAGTTTTCTATATTAATATTTCTTATAATTGCACCATCTGCTGCATTATCAAATAAATACCATTTTGTATTTATGTTTTTTATTGTATGGCCAATTCCATCTAATATTCCGCTTATTGTTATTTGTGTATATAAGTCTTCTCTTGCATTTTTAAAGTCTAAATCTTGCATTAATTTATAGTTTTCTTTATTGTTCTTTTTCATGTTTTGCCAGTCTTCTACATTCCAAATTTCGTTATATAATTCTAATTTTATATTTCTTTCATTTTCTTCGTATGTGCGTGTATATGGCAAATTCATTGCACCTTTTGTTGTTATACTTAAAATAGAATAGTTAGAAACACATACAATTGGGTTATATACTTCTACCACTACTGTACTTTTTCCATTGCTATAATTTTGTGAAACTATTTTAGTAGTTAAGTTTTTTATTTTAATATCTGTTATTGTTTCACCTGCTGGGTTATATACTTCTAGTTCTATTTTTGCTGTTTTATTCTCTTGTGCTATTACCTTATTTGTTACTATGTCTGGTAAATCTTTTTCTGTTAATTCTGGAAGTTCTATAAATTCTTGCCTTGGCATACATTCTGGTAATTTAAGCATAGGATAATAACCTTGTTCTATATTTTTATCTATTTCGAAACTATTTTCGCTGTTTAATATTTGGTTTTGGAATTCCTTGTTATATAATGATTTACTGGTTGTTTTCGTATCTGCTTTTCCTTCAAATATTTCGTCATTTATGTAATAGCTATTTTCTACTTTTCCTTGTGTTCTACCTGTATTTGCATTATATTTCTTTGTATATGCTGTACCAAGCCCAACTGTGTAAATATTTCTTACGGTTCCTCCATAGTTACTTCCTACAAATTTACTAAATATATCATTTTCTTTTATTTCTTCTGCATCTAAATTAATTGTAGAGTACATATTATAAATCTCGCCTGCATTAGATTGGACAAAGGCACTATTAACTAAAGCCGCTTCTCTTGCGCTTAATTTTAAGCTTTTTCCATATAAATATCCATTTTTTATAGTACCCTGATTTTCATATATAATATATCCATTAAATTCGGCATATAAATCTTCGCTAAGTTTAACTATAAGGTTATTTATTGTACCTTTGTTATATGATCCAACTAAAGCAAAATTTAGGTTCTTTTTTTCATTACTCTCTTTAAGATTTATAAAACAATTTTCTATTGTTCCTTTATTAGAGTCAAATACTAGGTTACCATAGATTGGGTATTTAGTATTCATATATAGTTCTATACATAAATTGCTTATTTTGGCATTTGCTCCTATCTTATAAAATAATGGACTTAAATGATATTCGTTATTTTTTGTTACTGTGTCTATTGTAATTATATACCCATTGTAATTAATATTTCCTTCAAACTCCATATTAGGACTAAATTGATAGTCATTTGCAATATTTTTATTAGTAAAATCTAAGTTGTTTAGCACAATATAATTACCTTCTGGTTGTATTTCTTTATATTCTTCTTCTGTTGTAATTCCTTTTATTTCGCCTTCTTTTGTGTTAAATTCAGCTGTTGTTATGGTATAATTTCTATCTCTTATTTTTACCAATAGTTCTATTTTATAATTTTTGTTTTCTTGTAATTCTAATTCTTTTACTACATTTTCTACTTTATTATTTTCTGGAATATCTTCATACCTTATATTGTTTATTTCTGTGCCATCTTCATATGTTTTTATATAATAATCATTTGTTACTATTTCATTTCTTTTATCTTCTAAATTTACTATTGCCTGGCTTTCTATTTCATATTTATATGGTTCATATGATGTTTTCCTATTTCCTAGTTCTATTTGTAAATCTTGTATATATAATAATGTATTATCGTCTTCAGACTTATTTTGAACAAAAAAGCCAACATATCCAGGTTCTTTTACTATAATTGTTTGCTTATACTCTTTAAATTCTTGTATTACATCTATATATGTTCTATTTTTGTCGTCATACAGTCCTTTACTATTTTGTATACCTACTTTCATTCCTTCTTGTGTTGTTTTTGCTTTAAAGCTAATTGTAACTTCTTGCCCTATATAGTCTTTAAGGTCATATACGTATAATTGACTATTATTTTTAGTACCTGCATATAAACTTAATATATTTGTTTCTTTTTCATATTTTTTTCCATAAAATGTATATGTATTCATGCAATAAGAATACCATTTTATTTTAGACTCTACATCTACCAAATTTTTTCCTGTAGTTTTTCTTAGCATACTCTTTAAGCCTATATTACCACTTATTCCTGGTTCTGTTACTATTTCTACTTCGTATATTAAATAGTTTATTTTGTAAGTTTCATCTGTGCTTCCTTCATTATATTGATCTGCATAAAATTTTAGGCTATATGTTTTATTTTCTTCTAATTTGTTATATGTTTTTCTTACATATTCCTTATTAGTTTCTATCTCTGTTAAATCTATTAAATTGCTTTTTTCATCTCTTAGTTCCATTCTTATCTTATTATTTAATACTGCATTATCTTTATCTTGTATGCGTACATCAAAGTCTATCATTTCGCCTGTTACAAACTTGTTTTGCATTTCTACTTTTGCTGTGCTTCTTAAAGTTATAAATTCTTTATAATTATATGTTACTTGTATTTCTTCTGGGGTTGTTCCTTGCTTTACTTGGCTTGTTATTTGTATTTCGTATGTTGTATTAGAGTCTAACAAGTCATATTTTATTTCTATTTCTTCTCCTTCTTTTAGCTTTTCTAATTCTTCTCCTGTTATTTCTTTACTTGCTACTACTCTTTTTGACTTTTTATTGTTTTTTTCTGAATTGTTGTTACTTTGCTCTTGCTTATTATTTTTGTTTTTTTGGTTTGATTCGCTTTTTTCTATTATTTCTATTTGTATGTTATTTAATATTTGCACTAATCTTTCGTCTGTTCTATCTTTATCTATTTTGTATTTAATTTCTGCAAATGTTGTACTTATTTCTTTAGGATTTACTTGCATTTCTATAGAACCTAATGTTGATAATGGTTTTGTTGCAAATATTAATTTTCCTATTTCTTTATTGGTTTGCTCTCCTTTATTATCGTTTAAATTGTAATCTGCATATATTTTTATTTCGTAATATTGGTTTGAATCTAAATCATTTAAATATATCTTTTTTTCATTCTTTGCTAATTTTTCTTCTTTTGCTATTGTTCCGTTTGCTCTTTTTACAATATATTTATAGTTTTCTAAATCTACACTGTCTTTATTGTTTAGTTTTAAATCTAAAGTTACACTTACAATGTCCTGCTCTTTTACTGTTATTCTTGCTGTTGGCTCTTGTTTTGATGTTCTCGTTGTTCCCTTGTTATTTTCTACTTTTAGCTCTACTTCATTTTTATCAAAAAATTTTATTTCATAGTCTATTTTGCTTTTTGATGGCAATCCTTCAGATGTCTCTACTGTTATTTCTTTTCCTTGTAATAACATATTTAGTTTGTCATTTTTTAATGTTGTTTTTATTCCATTTGCTACTATTACTATTTTATTTATTCCTTTTATTTCCTCTGCATTTAAATTTGACGTTATTTTTAAATTTTTTATTTGGATTTTATTATTATATATTTCTCCTTCTTCTTTACCTAATGTTATTGCTCCTAATGCTTCATATCCTTTTGTTTTTATTTTTCCTTTATAAAATGTATTTTCTATTTTTTTGTCTTCTTCGTTTTTATACACATATTTTCCTACTATTTCGTATTCTACATCTGGCTCTAATCCTGTTACTATTATGTTTCCAGAGTTTGTATATGTTCTTCTTAAATATATTTTTCCATTTTTATATATTTCAAATGTTGGCGCTTCTACTATTCTTCCTGCTGGGTCTTTTATGTGTAAAATACTTTTAGCTGTATATACCTCTGCTGTAAATCCTTCTGCTGTTACTTCTGGTTTTATGTACTTGCTTTCTTGGTTTGATGGTTCGTTATTCTCTGGATATTGTTGTTCTTGGTTGTTCGGCGCTGTTTCATTTTCTTGTTTTTCTTCTTTTTGATTGGTTTCTTCTGTTCTGTTTGTAGAAGTATCTTCTTTTTCTATTTCTTCGTTTACTTGGTTATCTGCTTCTTTTTTTATTATTCCTAAACGTGTTAGTAATTCTTCATAATTATATGTATTATCCACTTTTTGAGAGTTTTGGCTATTATGTGCAGTTTGAGTTTTTTCTTCTATATTTTTTATAACAACTTGTGAGTTATAGTCTACATCATTTATTTCGTTAAATATTAATGTGTTATTTTGAATAGCATAATATCTTATTTTATTTTCTGCAAAAGCTATTAAGCTATTTATTGGTACTATATATTCATTTGCTGTTGTATTTATTTTTATCTCTTTTAAATTTATATATATTCCTTCATTTGTCTTCGCAAATATATACTCTTTACTATCTGCTCTTTCTAAACTATTTCCATTATAGACCTTTCCATCTGATATACTTATGTTAGGATATCCTACTGCTTTTTCAAAATCTTTACTTATAAGTGTTATATCTTTACTTAAGTTATATATTGTATTTTTATTATTTATATATATTGGGTAATTTAAGTCTATCTCTGTTTTTTCTTTATTTCCTACAAAGTATGTCCTTAATTTTTTAAATATTGTCCCTTGCTCCTCTATTTTTGCTAAATTTATGTTCTTATAATTATTTAAATTATTATTTTTGGTAGCATCATTTTTATTATTCTCTGCTCCTAGCAAGTTTTCTGTTATCTCTTTGCCTTTTACTGCATACCCTTCATATTTAAAATTCATTATGGGACTGTATTTTAAAAATATATAGTATGTTAGCCATATAATAAAAAGCACCATTAATAGACCTATGGCGAAGTACATAGGTTTGTTAGTGGTCATATTTCCTTTTTTTCTAAAGACAAATTTGGCCATTTTCTTTTTTCCTCCTGCTATTTGTTTTTTAACAATAACAGATAGAGTAGTAGTGTGTGTGCTACTGCTCTGTACTATTATTAAATTAAGTGTGTGTTGTGTGTGTGTTCTTTTACGAACCTTTTATTATATATTAGATTCTCTCGTTTATTTTGTAAAGCTTGCTAAAATGTAAAAAAGACTGTAGCCTTTACGCACAGTCTTTTTACATATAGTTATTTACATTTTTATAACATTTTGTTTTTATACTTTTGGTTTGTTAGTTTTTTGTTCGAAGTAATGTTGTTTTATCGTACAACAAATGTGTTTATCATTTTGTTTGCTAGTTTGTAACTAATTTTTATTTTTTAGCTTTTCTTTTATTCTTTCTATTTCTTCTAAAGTTAAATTTGTTACTTCTTCTATCGTTGCTTCTTCAATTCCTTTTCTTAGCATCTTCATCGCAATTTCTTCTGTTTTTAATTTTTTACCTCTCTTTTCTCCTTCTTTTATTCCTTTTTTCATTCCTTTTTCTATTCCTTCTTCTTCTGCAGAATGCATACCACTATTCCAATCTC
>CATZPY010000001.1 GCA_958422985.1 uncultured Clostridium sp. | reverse complement strand
GCAAAATTAGCCCCTGCAGATATTAATGCTTCAAAATAACTTTGACAAGCTCCTGCGAATATTACTAATTTTTTTTTGCTTACTTTTTCAAATTTCCTTGCTTGTTTTATCGTTTCTATAAAATGTCTTGAATTTCTATAATTAAATATATCATTTACAACATTATTTTTTATCATTCCATCATGTCCTGTAATAACTAATATATCTGGATTATATATCATTAATAATTGCTTAACCATCTTTGATTGCTTATTTTCTGGAATATTTTTTACAATTGCATTTAATCCCATTTTTTTATAATACATTTCGGATTTTCCTGCATATTTTTTATCACCATCTAAATGCAATATTTTTCCTGTCTTTATTATTCCATTAAGTCTCTCATCACAATTATTTTTTGAAGTACTATTTCTTATTCTCTTTTTAAATTCTATATCCAAATTTTGTTTTTCATTTTTACTAACTAATTTTAAGTCTTCTATTTGAGCGTCTGCTTCTATTCTAATATCTATACCTTTTAATATTGCTATATTTATATTATTAGATTTTTTTATTATTTTATCAACCTTAAATATTATATCATTATTATATGAGTTCCTTGTTACATTATCTCCTTTTTTTATTTTTTTCATTTTAATTATTAATTATAGCATTTCTCCTTATAACAAAATATAGTGAAGAGTTTTTCCTCTTCACTATATTCTATGTTCGCTATATAAATTAGTGCTTAATTTATTATTATCCTTTAGTATTATTTGTTTTCATAATTTCTTTGTATTTGCATAACTTCGTCTTCCACTGCTTTATATTTATTTAATGTTCTAGAATATTGTGCCATTAATATTGTAACAAAAAATGCACAAGCAACTAATACATATAATGAAATTGATCCTTTATTATTTCTTAATTTCATTTTGATTCTCCTTAAAAAAATTATCCTCTTTATTTTAATAAAAGTATATCAATATGCTACAAAAAATGCAATACTTTTTTCTTTACTTCCATAAAATTCCGTGATATAATATTGAAGAAAATTCTAACTTAAGGAGGCAGTTTATGGAACAACAAAATAAAGAGTTAGCAGAAGATAAAGTTTTGATCTTATATTTATTAAACAAAATATTTGATGGAATAAAAAATGATAATTTATATAAAATAGTTTCAAGTTCAAAAGACATAAACTATTTTTATTTTCAAGAACTTATTGCAGATTTAATGTCAGCTAATTTAATCTGTTCTTTTGAACAAGATGAAGAATCTTTTATAAAAATAACAACTGAAGGAAAAAACGCACTTGAACTTACAAAATCACTTTTACCTGGGTTATTAAAATTAAAAGCTGATACTATATTTAAAGAGGAAAATTCTAATATTGTTGAAGAATCTTCTGTTGTTACTGAATTTATCCCCAAAGATGAGAATAATTATACAATTACGTGCAAAATAGTTGAACAAAATGAAACAATTTTTGAAGTATCTGTATATGCAGCATCAAGAGAAAAAGCAAAACAAATATCTGATAATTGGAAATCAAATGCAACAACACTTTATCCACAAATACTAGAACTACTTTCTAATAATAAGGATGGTGCCAATATTAATGAATAAATCCGAAGCACTAAATTTTGTAAATATTTTAAAACAAACATATCCAGATGCACAATGTAGTTTAGATTTTAATACACCTTTTCAACTTGCCGTTGCAGTTATGTTATCAGCACAATGCACTGATGAAAGAGTAAATAAAACTACACCTATTCTTTTCAAAAAGTGTAAAACTATTGATGATTTTAAAAATATTGATATTAATGAGCTTGAAAATATTATACACCCTTGTGGTTTTTACAAGAATAAAGCGAAAAACATTAAACTTTGTGCAAAACAAGTTATAGAGAATTTCAATGGTAAACTTCCTCATTCAATGCCTGAACTTTTAACATTATCTGGTATCGGTAGAAAAAGTGCTAATGTTATTATGTTAGAAGCCTTTGGAATTGCTGAAGGTATTGCTGTTGATACACATGCAAAAAGAATCTCCAATAGAATAGGTCTTTCAAATGAATCTGAACCAGAAAAAATTGAACAAGATCTAATTAAAATTTTTCCTAAAGAAACACTAAAAGATATAAACCATCTTTTCATGTGGCTTGGAAGAAACACTTGTGAAGCAAGAAATCCTCATTGTGATTCATGTTCAGTTAAACAATTTTGTGAGTTTTATAAGAAAAATAATCAAGGTTATACATAAATTAAATCGGCTTTCATATATATTATATATGGAGGCTTTTTTATGTGTGGAATTGTTGGTTTTGTGAATTACAAACAAGATGTTTCTCGTTTTAGAAATATCTTAATTAATATGAACAATACTCTTGTAAGAAGAGGTCCTGATGAAGATGGATATTACATAAGAAAACATATAGCACTGGCTCACAAAAGATTAATTGTTATTGATCCAGAAGGTGGAAAACAACCTATGGTCGAATCTTGTAGCAAATCAATACCATTGCAAAAAGAAAATTCAGATATGGTAATTAATTATAATTCAAATTTCGTAATTTCTTATAATGGTCAAATTTATAATACTGATGAACTAAGGAAAACTTTGGAAGAAAATGGTTTCACTTTTAATGGTCATTGCGATACAGAAATTCTATTAAAAAGTTATATTTTTTACGGAAAAGATGTTGTAAAACATTTAAATGGAATCTATGCTTTTGCAATTTGGGACAGTCAAAAAGAAGAATTATTTATTGCAAGAGATCATTTTGGAGTAAAACCTTTATTTTATACTATGCAAAATAATTCTTTTATATTTGCATCTGAAATAAAAGCAATTTTTCAATATCCAAGTGTTGAAAAAATTTTAGATTCTCAAGGAATTTCAGAATTATTTGGAATTGGTCCTGCACATACCCCTGGTACAACAATTTTTAATAATATATTTGAATTAAAACCTGCACATTTTTTGATATATAATAGATCTGGTATACATATCGAAAAATACTGGAATTTAAGAAGTGAACCACATACAGAAAACTTTACTCAAACTTGCGAACATCTTGAATATTTATTAAAAGATTCAATAACAAGGCAATTAGTTTCAGATGTTCCTTTATGTACATTTTTATCTGGTGGTCTAGATTCAAGTATTATTACAAAATTTGCGTCAGATTATTGTCAAGAAAATAATTTACCACCTTTAGATACTTATTCTATTGATTATATTGATAATGATAAAAACTTTGTAAAAAGCGATTTTCAGCCAAATTCTGATAATTATTATATAAATTTGATGGTATCTAATTTAAAAACAAATCATCATTCAATTGTACTTGATACCCCTGAATTAGCTGATAGTTTATATGATGCTATGATTGCTCGTGATATGCCTGGTATGGCTGATGTTGATTCATCTTTACTTTTATTTTGTAAAAATGTAAAACCTACTGCAACTGTATCTTTAACTGGTGAATGTGCTGATGAAATTTTTGGAGGATATCCTTGGTTCTTTAGAGATGACGCATTACAAAGTGGAACATTTCCTTGGTCAATTGCAATAAATGAGCGTCAGACTTTATTGAATCCGTCTATTGCAAAGAAAATTAATTTAAAAGAATATATTGATTTTAGATATAATGAATCTTTATCAAATGTTGAAATATTGGCTTCTGATTCTTCTGAAACTGCTGAAAAAAGAAAAATATCTTATCTTACATTAAACTGGTTTATGCAAACACTTCTTGATAGATCTGATAGAATGGCTATGTATAATGGTTTTGAACTTCGTGTGCCTTTTTGTGATTATCGTTTGGCTCAATATGTTTGGAATATTCCTTGGGAAATAAAGGCTTTGAATGGTAGAGAAAAAGGTCTTTTGAGATATATTTCTCGTAAATTTTTGCCTGCAGAAATTGTTGATAGAAAAAAGAGCCCATATCCAAAGACTCATAATCCTACTTACCTTGCAAAAGTAAAATCTATGCTTTCAGATATTATGAGTAATCCTAAAGCTCCTATTAATTATTTATTGAATAGAGATTATATTTTGAATATTTTAGAAACTGATGGGAAAGCTTTTTCCCGCCCTTGGTTTGGACAGTTGATGACTGGTCCTCAACTTATGGCTTATTTGTGCCAAGTTAATATGTGGCTTGAAAAATATCAACCTAAAATTAAATTATAAAATATTTTAGAGGTTGTAAATCACAACCTCTAATTCTTATCTTTTCTTTCCAAATCTATATCAAAATAAAATTCAACACCATTTGGCTTGTTCTCCACGCCAAAATCATTTCCATAATTATTCATAATTGCTCTAACAATAGAAAGGCCTATTCCGCTTCCACCATCTTCTCTATTTCTTGATTCATCCACTTTAAAGAATCTGTTCCAAATACGAGATAGATTTTCCTCTTCAATGTTTTTACCTGTATTAAATATAGTAATTCTAGCTTTATCATTATTAATAGTATTTGTTATCTTTATAGTTTTTTCACCATCAACTTCTTCAACATGTTTTATTGCATTTGTTAAATAATTTGTAATACATTGACTTATATAGAAATCATCTGCATATACATTTATTACATCAGCTGTTTCAAATTCAACATTTGCTCCTTTTTCTTCAATCATAACTTTAGAACTTCTACATATTTCTTTTTCTAATTCTACTATATTAAAGTTTCTATTATTAAATTCCCTATTCTCATACTCTAATTTGGTAAGTTCTATTAATTGTCTAACCATTTTGTCCATTTTTGTGGCTTCATCTAATATAACTTCTGCATAAAATTTTCTACTTTCTTCATCTGTATTAACATTTTCTAAAAGTCCTTCACTATATCCTTGTATTAAAGCAATTGGCGTTTTTAATTCATGTGATACATCTGATATGAAACTTTTTCTCATTTCATCAATTTTTGATTTTCTCTCAATATCTCTTTCAAGCTCTATATTTGTACTTCTAAGTTGATTTATTGTTCCTTCTAGTTTTTCTGACATTATATTTATATTTTTTCCGAGTTCATTTATCTCATCATCATCTTTTACTACATATTTTTGACTAAAGTCCAAATTTGCCATTTTTTTAGCTATTGCGCTTATTTCTGAAATTGGACTACTAAATTGTTTTGATATATATATTATTACAATTCCACCAACTATAATAACAATACATGCTATTAAATATAAAAATTTATTAGATATTTGAACACTTTCTGTTATTGATGACATCGGAAGTCTTATATATGCTACAAATCCATTGTCTAAAGTTCCTTTTAATAACATATATGTCATTTTGGTTTCTGTATCAACAATTCTTTTTATTTCTATATTATCTTCTTGTTCAATTATTGTTGCTTCTTGTTTTTTGTCCATTCCCCAAAAATTTATGACTTTTCTTATGCTTGATAAAAAGTCTTTATTAGACATATATATTGCAACATTTTCATTATCTTTTATTATTATATCAAAATTATTACTTATTGATATTTTATCTAATTCGTCACTTATATTATCAACACTTATTTGACCAGTATAATAAGAATTAATTAATGCATATGTACTTTTTAAGTTATTGCTTTTTGTATATTGATAATATTTTTCTAATACAAAACTATTTACTAGTATTAAGAAAGCAATAATTGATAATACAACAAGACATAAGATAAGAAAAAGTTTTACTCTTACTGATTTAGCTTTTTTTACGATTCTTTCCATTTTCTATCCTCATTTCTTTATTTCAAACTTATATCCGATTCCTCTTACTGTTTCTATATACTTTCCTTTTTTTCCTAATTTATGTCTAATCTTTTTTATATGACTATCTATTGTTCGTGAATCTCCATAATAATCATAATTCCATACATTATTTAATATTTTATCTCTTGAGAGTGCAATATTTTCATTATCTAATAAATATTTTAATAATTCATATTCTCTTAAACTTAAATCAATTGGCTTTCCATCCACTTTTACAGTACGTCCTTCTTGATCTATTACAATTCCATCATAATCTTTTAATTGTTTTGTGTCTCCATACACTCTTTTTAATATTGCTTCAACTCTTGCTACTAATATTTTAGGACTAAATGGTTTTGAAATATATTCATCAACACCAAGTTCGAATCCGAATAGTTCGTCTTGTTCTTCTCCTCTTGCTGTAAGCATTATAATTGGTATTTGTGATATTTGCCTTATTTGCCTTAAAACAGACCAACCATCTAGTTTTGGCATCATAACATCTAATAAGATTAAATTTATCTTATTTTGGTTTTCTTCAAATATTTCTAATGCCTTTTCGCCATCTTCTGCTTCTAAAATTTCGTATCCTTTTTGAGCCAAAAAGTCTTTAATTAGTTTTCTCATTCTTGATTCGTCATCTACTACTAAAATCTTTTCACTACCCATATATTTTCGCTCCTTTTACATAACTATTATACATTATAATTAGTTTTTTTGTCCAGATTGTGAAAAGATTTAAAATATTTGCTCATTTCGTTGTATTTTATATTTTCTTTTATTATTAAGTGCCACATAAAAATCACTATAAAAATAATTGCTATATTCTTTGTATATAATAAACCAATACTAGCTAGTGCTGTAAGAATACTCATCATTATATTATTAATATAATTACTTATTTTGTATGATTCAAAATTACTATAAAAAATTCTTAATACTCTGTTTAATATTTGCCCACCATCTAGTGGATATATTGGTAATAAATTAAATATTGCAATTATTATATTTATATAGACTGGTTCTGGTTTATTTAATACTAAAAACATGCCTGCAAGTACTATATTAGAAATAGGACCCATTAATAATATAATTATCTTTTTTACATTATTAATATTTGATTTTCTTATTTTGGTATTATATTCCTCTTCTTTTTCTTCAAATCCTACCGAAACACCTAATGGCATAATTTTTAAGCTTTTTACCTTATATCCTAATATTATTCCTGCTAAAAGATGAAAACATTCGTGTATAATTACAAATATCATAAATAATATGTACATATAAAATTGATTAACAATAAAAAAAATTAATCCTACTAAAAATATTTTTATATCTATTTTAAATTCCATCGCTCACCCTTTCTAATAAATTCATTATTAAAAACTTAAAATTAAGTCAGGGTTTACATACCTATCATTTTTTCTTATTTCAAAATGTAAATGTGGTCCTGTAACATTCCCTGTTGCTCCTACTTCTGCAATAGGTTGATTTTGTTTAACATATTCACCTTCTTTTACATATAATTTATTGCAATGTGCATAATAAATTGCTACATCATCCTTTTCTATTCTTAAATGATTTCCATAATCACCTTCGCCAGAAGCTATTTTAACTATCCCATCTAAACTTGCATATATAACCGTACCTGTATTCGCTGCTAAATCTATTCCTGTATGATTTTTTGGCACAGATACTGTTGTAGGATTTCTATGTCCAAACCTAGATGTAACTGTTCCTACAATTGGCTTTGTCATATTATATTTATTTTTTATCTCATTTGCATCAATTTCCATTTGTGATAAATTTGTTTCTATCTTTTCTTCTGTAGCCCCACCTATATTTGTGTTATTTTCTATTGTTTCATTTAAATTAACTTCATTTACCAATTCATTTGCCATAGTATTTTCAATTTTATTTTCAGATTCTTTTTTATTTATATTAATCCAATTTGTAAAATTTATATATATTTCATTAAAATTAACATCATATTCCATAATTTGCTTTGCTTTACTAAGCATATCTTTTGAAAATAAGTTTTCTGCATTTTGAAAAGAATAAAAAATGCAATATATACTTAAACATACTAATATTTGGATTATAACTTTTTTTATAATTCTATTTTTTAATTTCGAATGTTCCTTTGTTTTTGTTTCTCTTATATTTCCTTTATTTCTATATATCTCTTCTGCTCTTCTTATTCTTTCTTCTGTTGTTAATACTCTTTCCATAAAAAACACCTCTTCCTTAGTAATATATTTGTACAATATATTCATGGGTTGAGGTTTTTATGTTTAAAATATAAAATTTAATATACAAGTTATTGCAAGTATGCAAAACACTACAAAACTTATCTTCTTAAGTTTATTGTATTTTTTAATAATTGTATTATATTTTTTCTTATCTTCATAATTATTTATATTTTTTAAATAGTCATGTATTACTGTTTCGGCCTCTTTTACAACATATCCGTCTTCTGGTCTACTTTTAAGGTCATTTGATTTTAATTTTTTTATTACTTCTTTTTCCTTATTCTTTATTTCTGGTTTTAATATAACCCATGCCTCTTCTACAATATTTGAAGGCAAATTTCTTAATACTATCATATTTTTCATTTCCATATGTATCACCTCTAAATCTATATTTATATTAATAATTCACAAATTTAAAGATTTTATACTTTCTAATATTATATTAGAAATATTTTTTGAAAATTTTAATATCATTTTATAATCTGCATTTTTTAAATTATAATAATTTTTAACTAAGTTTTTTTCATCTTTTCCTACTATCGCTTTTATAGAAGTGTTTCCAATTACTATAGATTTCTTTTTTAATGCACTGCCTGGTACTAATCCTTTTTTTAATATAAAAACATTTCCTGGCTTTATACTATTTGATAATGCTGAATCTATACTAATAACATATGACTTTGTATATTCTTTTTCTATATTTTTTAATATTTGATTTATATTTTTTGAATTAACATTATTTTTTAAGTTTCCTAATATTTTTATCTTTTTATCTTTTAAATTTTTATATAAAGTTTCACCAATTAGTGGTCCTAAACTATCTCCTACCATTTTATTACTTCCAATACAAACAAAAATTAAATTAGAATATCTTTTTTTATTTATTTTTTCTATAATTTTATTTAGTTCTAAATTAAAATTAGCATATACTAGGTTATTAGAATACATTGTACCCCTCCATAACCACAGTATATGCTTTTTTCTATAGTATATTCACTTAAGTTACATAACTATTTTTTTGTTTTGGCAATTATTATATTTATATCTTTAGAATTATAATATTTTTTAAATAAATCTTGTGAATAACCAGCAACTTCATTTGTTAAAAAAAATGTCTTATAATCTTTATCTATTAGTTTATTTAAAACTTTATCCACATCTTCTAGTTCTTCTAATTCTATACCATTCATACCAATATTTTTAAAAAACTTAAAACTATTATTATCATGAATTGACTTTATATATGATACTTTAATAATAATCACCTAATTATATTATAACCATATTATTATTTTTTATTTACTAAATTTATTAATTCTTCTTTAGAAAATAAATATTTTTTATTACAAAAATGACATATTATCTCTGCTTTTCCATCTTCTTCTATAATTTTATTTAGTTCATTTTTTTCTAATGCTAATAGAGCCCTTTCTATTTTTGTTTTGCTACAATCACATTCATATTTTGGTTTCATATCCTTTTTAATAACTTTTAAATTTTTATCACCTGTTATTTGTTTTGCAATATCTATTAATGATAAATTGTTTTCTAGCATTTTAGAAATTGCTCCAGATTTATATATGTTTTCTTCCAGTTTTGTTATATCCTCTTCTGTAGCATCTGGCATAGCTGTTACCAAATATCCTCCTGCATTTTTTACCCCATTTTTATCTACTAAAACTCCTAATGCAACAGCAGATCTTGTTTGTTCTGACTCTGTAAAATATCTTGCAAAATCTTCTGCAATTTCTCCAGATGAAATTGGTATTACACCAATATAAGGCTCTTTTAAACCAATATCTTTTATTACATTTACATATCCATTAAATCCAACAACACCACCTACATCCAATTTTCCAAATTCATTTAATGGTGCATCAACTTGTGGGTTATCTACTACCCCTTTTATTTTTAGATTACTATTTACAACAGCAACCATTTTTCCTATTGGACCATCACCTTTTACTTGTAATGTAATATTGTCTTTTTCGGACTTTAAATCTGTTCCCATTATTATCCCCATTGTTAGTAATCTCCCCAATGCTGCTGTTGCAACTGGGCTTAGGTCATGAGTTTTTCTTGCAGATTCTATTAAATTTGTTGTATCTGCACAAGTTATAGAAATTCTTCCATTATATGCTAAAAATTTTATTATATTATCTTCCATTTTCTATCCTTCCTATCGGGATTTGGGGACGGTCCTTAAAATCCCGGTTTTATATTTTAAAAGTTCATTAGCTCTTTTAATAAGAAAATCTGCCTACAACTATATACGAAGTTCAGCAGATTATTATAATTCTTATTGTTTTTCAAACATATCTTTTCCTACTCCACAAAGTGGACAAACCCAATCTTCTGGTATATCTTCAAAAGCTGTTCCTGGAGCTATTCCAGAATCTGGATCTCCTTTTTCTGGATCGTATACATATCCACAAGCTAAACAAACATACATCTTTATCACCTCTTTAATTTTTTTATAATTATATTATGAAAATCATATTTTATCAATATTTAAATTTATTTTTCTTCATATGGTGTAAACATATCTTTTCTTTCACCACAAACTGGACAGTTCCATTCTTCTGGTAAATCGTAAAATTCTGTATTTGGGCCAACACCGGCTGTTTCATTTCCTACTTTTGGATTATAAATATATTTACAATTCGAGCATTCATACATGCTTCCTTCATCTCCACGTAAATTTGAAAAGCTTCTATATCCCAAGGCAATAACTGCAATTACCATAAATGCAAAAGAAATTGCTTTTATTATTCCACTTTCGAATAATATTACCGCAAACATTCCAAATGTTGCACTTATTCCATATAAAATATAAACTGCTTGTTTTTGTGAAAAACCTTTTCTTACTATTCTATGGTGTAAATGACCTTTGTCTGCTTGGAATATGGCCTTTAATGATTTTCCTTTATGGATTCTTCTTAAGATTGCACATAGTGTATCAAAAATTGGTAACCCAAGTACTATTACTGGTAAAATAATTACAACTGCTGTATATGTTTTCGCAACACCTAAAATTGAAACTACTGATAATGTAAATCCTAAAAAATTAGACCCTGTATCCCCTATAAATGTTTTAGCTGGATTAAAATTAAATGGTAGGAATCCACATAATGCCCCTGCTAATGCTGTTATCATTATTATTGCAATTAATGGTGAATTATTTAATGAAAATATTATTAATAATGATATACATGAAATCATTGTTATTCCAGAAGATAAACCATCTAATCCATCCATTAAATTTATGGCATTGGTAATTACAATTATCCAAATTACTGTTAATACCATAGAAACTATTTCGTTAACTACAGCTGATTCAAATAATGGTACCACCTCTATAATTCTTATTCCAGATAACACAACCGCAACAGCAGCTAGAAGTTGCCCTGAAAGCTTTGCTAAAGGTCTTATTGTTTTTACATCATCTATAAAACAAGTTATTCCTAAAATTAACACACCTATAAAGAATCCAAGTACTTTTTTACCATATTGCTCTACGCCAAATAAGTTTATTCTTGATGAATCTTCTATTGATAATGTTATTACTAAATATATAAACGAAACTACAAATCCTGCAATAACAGCAACTCCACCTAATTTTGGTATGGGTTTATGATGCATTCTTCTATTATCTTTTGGTACATCTACCGCACCTACTTTTTTCGCTAGTTTTATAGAATATGGTGTCATCATAAAAGCTGTTATAAAAGCCAATAAAAATGCAATCGCTATATCTCCCCACATGTTTAACACCTCTATTTCATATTTTCATTTTCTATTTTTTCTAGCATGTCTAATCTTTCTTTATATCTTCCACCTTTAAATTCTGTTTCTAGCCATGCATTTATCATATCTATTGCTTCTTTTACTTCTGTATTATCACCAGATAAAGTTAATAAATTTATATCATCATCTGCTTTAGCAGATTTTGCATATTCTACACTAGTTACACTTGCAGCTCTTACACCTTTAAATTTGTTAGCTACAACTGTCATTCCATAACCAGATCTACATATTAATATCCCCTTGTCTGCAACTTTATCCACCATTGCTTGTGCAACTTTTTTTGCATAAATCGGATAATCTGTTCTTTTTCCTGAATTAGTTCCAAAATCTTTAAATTCAATACCTTGTTTATTAAAATACGCTTTTATTTCTTCTTTTAGTTTATATCCCCCATGATCTGCTCCTATAGCAATCATATTAAGACCTCCTTTTTTTATTCTTTTTTACTATATCACATGATTTTTTAGAATACAATATTTTATGGTAAATTGTATATTTTTTACTAAAATACTTGCTAATTTTAGCATTTCATGGTAAAATATTAAGCGCGTATATTAAGGCATTTATTACTTAATATGCTAGTTTAAAAAATTAACAAGGAGGTGTTTTGGATGCCAAATATAAAATCAGCTAAAAAAAGAGTTGAAGTTATCAAGAAAAAAACTATGAGAAATAATAGCATAAAATCTGGATACAAAACAGCTATAAAAAAAGCAGAAGCTGCTATAGATTCTAAAAATATGGAAGAAGCTGTAACATTAACTTCTTTTGCTACAAAGAAAATAGATCAAGCTTGTGCTAAAGGTGTTATAGTAAAAAACACAGCAGCTAGAAAAAAATCTCAACTTTCTAAAAAGTTAAATGCTGCAAAAGCTTAATTGCTTATAATTTATAATAAAAATTATGCATAGTTTTTATTTGAAGACTCTATTTTAATAGACGTCTTCTTTTTTTATTGTATATTCGCGAAGCGAAATGCACATGTCACAAAGTCACTTTTCTTATATTATAGAAGCTTTCATTTGGTAATTATTTCATTTGTTTTACTATCTCTTTTATGTTATTCTATAATTATTAGAAGATGATTTCTATAATAAAATTCATTATAAAACTACCCTAATTAAGGAAGGAACGTGATTGCAAATGCAAATAGATAATTCAGCCAAAAAGATTGTACATTATGGAATTATATTTTCTTCTTTTATCTTATTATTGTCAATTCTAACATTAACATACTATAATTTCTTTTATTTACATCCTCTTATATACCATATTGGAGTATTATTATTTCAAGCTGGCACTACATATTTCTTTTGTTTTCTATTTGGAGGCTTTGCTTTTTCTAAAATAAAAGAAGAATTAAATTAACCGGGATTTTAAGGTCTGTCCTCCGATTTCGGAGGCATCCTTAATCCCGGTTTTATAAGTTATTTACTTAATTCGTCTTTTAGCATTTTATTTAACATTTGTGGATTTGCTTTTCCTTTAGTTAGCTTCATTGCTTGTCCTACTAAGAATCCTAGTGCTCTATCTTTTCCTGCCTTATAGTCGCTTACAGAATTTGGATTTTCTTCTAATACTTTTAGTACAACTTCTTTTATTGCTCCTTCGTCTGAAATTTGTATCCAACCTTTTTCTTTTATAATTTCTTCTGGCTCTGCTGGATTTTCAAACAATTCTTCTATTACCTTTTTACCAATACTAGAACTAATTGTTCCTTTATCTATTAATTCTACTAAATGCCCTAAATGCTCTGCTTTAAATGGTATTTGGTCTGGTTCTAATTCTTTTTCATTTAAAATTCTAGAAATATCAGAAATTATCCAGTTGTTAACAGCCTTTCTATTTCCACATACTTCACTTGCATCTTCAAATAAATCTGACAAATATTTAGAACCTGTTATAATATTTGCATCTTTTTCAGATAAATTGTATTCGTTAATATATCTTTCTTTTCTACTTTCTGGAAGTTCTGGTAAATTATTTTTTATATTTTCTATATATTCTTCTGATAAACTAATTGCAACTAAGTCTGGATCTGGGAAATATCTATAATCTTGTGCATCTTCTTTATCTCTCATAGAAAATGTCTTTCCAGATACATCATCCCATCTTAAAGTTTCTTGTTCTACTTTTCCACCATCTTCTAAAACATCAATTTGTCTTTTTACTTCGTATTCTATTGCTCTTGTTATTGATTTAAAAGAGTTCATATTTTTCATTTCTGTTCTTGTTCCAAATTTTGTGTCTCCTACTTTTCTTACAGACACATTTACATCAGCCCTTAAAGAACCTTCTTGCATTTTACAATCTGACACTTCTATATATTCTAATATAGATTTTAGTTTTTTCAAATATCTATCAGCTTCGCCACTTGAACGTAAATCTGGCTCAGACACTATTTCTATTAATGGAACTCCTGCTCTGTTTAGATCTACTAAACTTCCTCCAGCAAACTCATCATGATTTAGCTTACCTGCATCCTCTTCTATATGAATTCTTAAAAGTCTTACTTTCTTTTTATTTCCTTCATCATCTTCTATTTCGATATATCCATTATTACACAACGGTTTATCAAATTGAGATATTTGATATGCTTTTGGTAAGTCTGGGTAAAAATAATTTTTTCTATCGTTTTTACTATTTCTTTCTATTTCACAATTTGTTGCAAGACCTGCTTTTACTGCATATTCTACAACTTTTTCATTTAGTACAGGAAGTGTTCCTGGCATTCCCATACAAATTGGGCAAGTATGTGTATTAGGCTCTGCACCAAATGTTGTAGGGCATGAGCAAAATATTTTTGTTTTTGTAGAAAGTTCTGCATGAACTTCTAGACCTATTACTACTTCATAACCATCTATTACCATCATTTTCCTCCTTACTACTTTTTAAATTCCGGTTTATATTTTTCTCTAAATTGTACTTTTTGTTCGAAAGTATATGCAGCGTTTAATAATGTTTCCTCTGTAAATCTATTTCCAATTAATTGCATACCAATTGGCATTCCCTCTTTATCTACACCACATGGAATAGATATTCCAGGAAGTCCTGCAATATTTACAGAAACTGTACAAATATCTGCTAAATACATTGCAAGTGGATCATTAATTTTAGAACCAATATCAAAAGCAACTGTTGGTGATGTTGGTGTTAAAATAACATCATAATTGTCAAATACACTCTTAAATTTATTCATAACCAATGTACGTACTTGTTGTGCCTTTTTGTAATATGCATCATAATATCCTGAGCTTAATACATATGTTCCTAATATTATTCTCCTTTTAACTTCTGGTCCAAAACCTTCTGTTCTAGAATTTCTATATAGTTCTTTTAAATTATTAAATTCTTTCGCTCTATGCCCATATCTAACTCCATCAAATCTACCTAAATTTGAACTTGCCTCTGCACAAGCAATTATATAGTATGAAGCCAAAGCATACTCTGCTATATTTAAAGAAACTTCTGAAATTTCTGCTCCTAGCTTTTTATATGTTTCTATCGCTTTTTCTAAACTTGCTTTTACTTCTTCATTTATTCCTTCAGCAAATAATTCTTTTGGAACTGCTATTTTTAAACCTTTAATATCATTCTTTAATGCTTTTGTATAATCAACCTTTGGTCTTTCTACAGATGTTGAATCCATTTTGTCTTTTCCTGTGATTATATTAAGAAGCATTGCTGAGTCTGTTACATCTTTTGTAATTGGTCCAACTTGGTCTAATGATGATGCAAATGCTACAACACCATATCTTGAAACTAAACCATAAGTTGGTTTTAATCCTACAACACCACAAAAACTAGCTGGCTCTCTTATAGATCCTCCTGTATCTGTTCCTAATGCCCATGGTACCATTCCAGCTGCTACAGCTGCAGCAGATCCTCCTGAAGATCCACCTGGTACTTTATTTAAGTTCCATGGGTTTCTTGTAACATGAAAATATGAATGTTCTGTTGAACCACCCATAGCAAATTCGTCCATATTTAATTTTCCTAAATTTATAAGATTTTCCGAATTTATTTTTTCCATAACTGTTGCATCATATGGTGCAATAAAGTTCTCTAGCATTTTTGAAGAACATGTTGTTTTAACACCTTTTGTACATATATTATCTTTAATTCCTATTGGAATTCCAGCTAATTTTTCTATAATTTCTCCATTTGCTATTTTTTTATCTATTTCTTCTGCTTTTTCTAAAGCATCTTTTTCTAAAGTTGTAACAAAAGCTTGTACATCTTTTTCTTTTTCTTCTATTTTTTCTATATATGCTTTTGTAATTTCATAACTTGTAAGCTCTTTTTTCTCTAATTTTTCTTTAAGCTCATGTACTGTTAATTCTGTAATATTCATATTTGCCTCCTTTATTTATATTGGCTTAGGTATTTACCTATTAATTTATAACTTTTGGAATTTTAAACATATTTTGTTCTTTACTTGGTGCATTTTGAAGTAATGCTTCTAAATCTCCAAATTCTTTTACTTCATCTTTTCTAAACTCATTTTTATTTTCATTTGCACCAATTGTAATATCTAAATTGTTTACATCTGCTTTATTTATTATATCTGCAAAATTTAATATTTCTTGCAAATTTTCTAAATATTTATCCATTTCTTCTTCTTTAATATTTAAGTCAGCTAATTTCGCAATGTGTAATAATTCATCTTTACTTACTGTATTTTTACTCATACCTTCATCTCCTTGCGTTTTATATCGCATTTATTATATATTCATTTATTTCTAAAAGTCAAGTTTACCATAATATTTTAAATAAACATTGACAAATTTGCAAATACTATGTAAAATAATTTTATAGGCATTATGGTAAACTATATTTAACACATTACCAAATTCCTATGTAAACAATGACGAGCTTTTGCAAGTTGCTAATAGAGATTAAGGGTCTAGAGGCTGGAAGCCCTTTTAGAAAAACGCAATTGAATAACACATTGTTTTTATTTAAATTTAATAAATTAAGAGGAAAACTAATAAACCATGTTTTCAATATAGGGTGGCACCGCGGAAAGTATTTCGTCCCTATCATATTACAATATATGATAGGGATTTTTTGATGCCTATCATATAAAACCACAGTTAAAATTTTTTATTTGTATATGTGGTTTATAATTGGAAAATCCAATATTTAGGAGGTTTATTATGGAAAAGTACAAAACACACACATGTGGTGACATCACACTAGCAGATGTCGGAAAAAAAGTAAAAATTGCAGGATTCGTGCAAACAATTCGAGATTTAGGAGGTTTAGTATTTTTAGATATACGTGATATGTATGGAATTACACAAGTTGTAACTTCTGCAGAATCTAATATTGTAGATTTCGCCTCACATATTCCTATCGAATCTTCTGTATCTGTAGAAGGTATTGTTAGAAAAAGAAATGCCGATACCATAAACGAAAAGATAAAAACAGGTCTTGTAGAAATTTATATTGATGACATCAAAATTTTAGGAAAAAGAACTGCAGATTTACCTTTCGAGGTAAACTCAGATAATGAAATTAGAGAAGATTTACGATTAAAATATCGTTACTTAGATTTAAGAAACGAAAAATTGAAATCTAATATTATTTTACGTAGTAAAGTAATACAATTTTTAAGAGAGGAAATGATAAAACAAGATTTTTTAGAAATTCAAACACCTATACTTACAAGTTCTTCTCCAGAAGGAGCTCGTGACTACTTAGTTCCTAGCAGAATTCATAGCGGAAAATTTTATGCACTTCCACAGGCTCCTCAACAGTTTAAGCAATTACTAATGGTTTCTGGTTTTGATAAATACTTCCAAATTGCACCTTGCTTTAGAGATGAAGATTCTAGAGCAGATCGTACTCCTGGTGAGTTTTATCAATTAGACATGGAAATGAGCTATGCTTCACAAGAGGATGTATTTAGTGTTATAGAACCTGTTATATACAAAACATTTACAAAGTTTTCAGATAAAAAAATAATAAAGTATCCATTCCCAAGAATAGCTTATAAAGATGCTATGCTTAAATATGGCTCAGACAAACCAGACTTAAGAAACCCTTTAGTTATTGTTGATGTTACAGATATTTTTGAAGATGAAAGTGTAACTTTAAATGCTTTTAAAGGCAAATTAGTAAGAACTATTTCTGCACATGATGTTGCAGAAGAACCAAGAAGCTTTTTCGAAGGTATGACAGACTACGCAATAAAAGAGTGTAAAGCTAAAGGATTAGCTTGGCTTCGTATTTTAGAAGATGGCACATTCCAAGGTCCTATTGCAAAATTTATACCAGATAGTTCTAGGCTAGAACTTATAAAACGAACAAATTCTAAACCGGGTGATTGCCTATTCTTTATTGCAGAATCTCCAAAACTTGTTAATACTTTATCTGGTGAAATTAGAAATGAACTTGGAAAACGTTTAGGATTAATTGATGATAGTGTATTTAGTTTTTGTTGGATTGTAGATTTTCCAATGTATGAACTAGATGAACATGGCAATATCACTTTTAGTCATAACCCTTTTTCTATGCCACAAGGAGGTTTAGAGTCTTTATCTACTAAGTCACCTTTAGATATAACAGCATACCAATATGATATAGTTTGTAATGGTATAGAACTTTCTTCTGGTGCAGTTAGAAATCACAATATAGAAATAATGCTTAAAGCTTTCGAAATTGCTGGATATTCTGAAAAGCAAGTAAAAGAAAGATTTGGAGCTTTATATACAGCTTTTCAATTTGGAGCTCCACCACATGCTGGAATAGCACCTGGAATAGATAGAATAATTATGCTTCTTACTGGAGCAAAAAATATTCGAGAAGTTATTGCTTTTCCTTTAAACAGCAAAGCTCAAGATTTAATGATGGATGCTCCTAGCTTTATTTCTAGAGAACAGTTAAGAGATATTCACATTAGACTAGAATAGAGTCAACCGAAATTAATGGACTTAAGAGTAAAATCCCAGTTCCTTATTTATTATTAAACTTAAATTCATTTATTTAAAAAAAATGTGATAGTTATAAAAACTATCACATTTTTCTTTATTTTCATATTATACTTCATAACCGGAATTTTTAGGACCGTCCTCTAATCCCGATATCTCGATATTTATTTTCCATAATAGCTGTCTAATAATATTTTCTTTATTTCTGTTACTAATGGTAATCTTGGGTTTGCAGGTGTACATTGGTCTTCAAACGCTCTATCTGCTAATTCATCTACATTGTCTAAAAATTCCTTTTCGTCTACTCCTGCTTCTTTAAATGATGCTGGTATATTTAAGTCTTTATTTAATTTTCTGATTGCTTCTGCTAAAGAATGTACTCCCTCTTCTACTGTATCTGCTTTTAAGCCAACCATTCTAGCTATTTGCGCATATTTTTCATCTGCTATAAAATATTCATATTTAGGGAATGATGTAAATTTAGTTGGTTTACTTCCATTATATTCTACTACATATGGTAATAAAATTGCATTAATTCTACCATGTGGTAAGTGGAATTTTGCACCTAATTTGTGTGCCATAGAGTGGCATATTCCTAAAAATGCATTTGTAAATGCCATACCTGCCATTGTACTTGCATTGTGCATTCTTTCTCTTGCAAATTTATTATCTCCGTGGTTATATGCTTCCTTTAAATTTTCGAATACTAATTTTGTTGCTTTTTCTGCTAAAGCATCTGAATAGTCATTTGCCATGTTAGAAACATATGCTTCTAAAGCATGTGTTAAAACATCCATTCCTGTATCTGCTGTTAAAGTTTTTGGAAGTGTTGCAACAAAGTCTGGATCAACTATTGCTACATTTGGTGTTAATTCGTATGCTGTTAGTGGATATTTTCTTCCTTTTTGTTTGTCTGTTATAACTGCAAATGATGTAACTTCTGAACCTGTTCCAGATGTTGTAGGTATTGCAACCATTTGGCATTTTTTTCCTAACTCTGGGAATTCGTATGTACGCTTTCTTATATCCATAAATTTTAATTTTAATCCTTCTAAATCTGCTTCAGGATCTTCATATAGAAGCCACATTCCTTTAGCTGCATCTATTGCAGAACCACCACCTAATGCAATAATTACATCTGGATTAAATCTTTGCATTGCTTCTACACCTCTTTTAACTGTGTCAAAAGATGGGTCTGGCTCTACATCTGAAAAGATTTCAGAATGTACATAATCTTGTCTTTTTCTTAAATGATATAACACTTTATCAACATATCCGAATTTAACCATAGATTCATCTGTTACAATAAAAGCTCTTGTTATATCTCTCATATCTTCTAAATATTTTATAGAACCTGCTTCAAAATATATTTTCTTTGGAACTTTAAACCATTGCATATTAACTCTCCTTCTTCCCATCTTTTTAATATTTACTAAATTTAATGCAGATACATTATCTGTTGTAGAGTTTCCTCCAAATGTACCACATCCTAATGTTAGTGATGGTGTAAATGAATTATATATATCGCCTATCCCACCTTGTGATGATGGTTGGTTTACAATGATTCTACTTGCCTTTACTCTTTTTCCATATTCTTTTATTGTATTTTCATCTTCTGAATGTATAACTGCAGAATGTCCTAGTCCACCATTTTCTAGTAATTTTTCTGCTTTTTCTATACCTTCTTTACTATCTTTTACAATATAATATGAAAGTACTGGGCTTAATTTTTCTTTAGAAAATGGGTATTCTGGCCCTATTCCCTCTTCATATACTACTAATACTTTTGTATTTTCTGGAACTTCAAATCCAGCTTGTTTTGCAATATTATATGGGCTTTGACCCGGAATCTTAGATTGTAATGCATATCCTTTTTCTTTATTAAACATTACTTCCTTTAATTTTTCTTTTTCTTCTGGTGATACAAAATAGCATCCAGCATTTTTCATTAAATCTTCAAATTCTTTATATATTGCTTCATCTACTAATACAGATTGTTCAGAAGCACAAATCATTCCATTATCAAATGATTTAGATAATACTAAGTCATTTACAGATGTTTTTAATTTAGCTGTTTTATCTATGTAACATGGTACATTTCCAGGACCAACACCTAAAGCTGGTTTTCCAGATGAATAAGCAGATTTTACCATACCTGGTCCACCTGTTGCTAATATTAAATTTACATCTGGATGGTTCATTAATCTACTGGTTGCTTCTACAGATGGCTCTTCTATCCATAATATACAATCTTTTGGAGCCCCTGCTTTTACTGCAGCTTCTCTTAATATTTCTGCTGCTCTTTTACTACATTGTTGTGCAGATGGATGGAATCCAAATATAATTACATTTCTTGCCTTTGCAGAAATAATTGATTTAAACATTACTGTTGATGTTGGGTTTGTAACAGGTGTTACTCCTGCAATTATCCCAATTGGTTCTGCTATTTTTACATAGTCATCTTCTATATTTTCTTCTATTATTCCAACTGTTTTTTCATTTTTTATACTATTATATATATAATCTGTAGCAAACATATTCTTTATTATTTTATCTTCATATATCCCTCTTCCAGTTTCTTCTACTGCAAGTTTTGCAAGTTCCATATGATGTTCTAAACCAGCCATAGACATCGCTTTTACAACATTATCTACTTGCTCTTGATTTAGCTTTCTGTATTCTTTTGAAGCTTTTTTTGCTCTTTCTACTAAATCATTAATCATTTTTTCTATCTTATTGCTATCATTTTTTGTTTCAGCCATAAAAAAACGCCTCCCTAATATAATTATACAATTTTAATAATATATTATTCGGTTTCTAAAGTCAATAGAAAATTTTTCTATAACACAAAAAAGCGCATCTAATATTTTACTTGCAAATGTAAATTCTAAGAAAATTTAAGATACGTCATAATTCTCTAATACAAAAAAAGAAAGTAAATCACGATCTTTTTCGCGTCTACTTTCTTTTTACAATTTTATATTTAATATATCTAATATTTATCGTGAAGCATCTGAATTGTCTACATGTAATTTTGTGATTTTTTCTACAACGCCTTTTCCTGCATCACGTTCTATTTTCTTTATTTCACCTTGTTTATGTCTTTCTTCTTCTTTTTGTAATAATTCTGCAATTGTACTTCTAGCATTTTTCATTCTTAGTTTTCTTCCTTCGTACCCTACCATATCTAGGAAAAATTCCTTTTGCTTTGTATATTTTTGCCTATTTAACTCTGAATCTGTTCCCATTTTAATAGGAATTGCACTATTCATAAATTCTGTTATTCTCATACAATACCCTATATTTTTATAGTTAGATACTACTTTTTTAGCTGCAATTTTCACAACTTTTATTTTAATTTCTTTTACCCTTTTTTTTGCACTACTTGAAACTTCTTCTTGTGACCTTATTTCTTCTAACTTATCTTGAACTTTGTCTATAACTTTCATTAAAGAAAAATCGTTAGATTCATTAACTAAGCAATACATTTTGTCTAGATTCTCCGAAATTTCTGCTAAAGACATTTTTCCAATTTTAGCTCTTTGATTTGTTAGTATACGTTCTACTATTTCTATTTTTTGTCTTTTATCTAAAGCTTTTATAATGTCTATACCGTTATCATCCAATAAAGCTGCTGGCTCATCTATAGATTTAATTATTTGGGTTCTATCTTTTTTTGTCAATTCATCGCTTATTTGTGATGTGATTTCTAGTTGCTTTTCTGGTTCTCCTATAGTTTGTATAGCAGTAACTGCTGCCTTCTTTGCTTGATTATTTCCTTTTTGGATTTGTTTTATAACAAAATCTTCCAGTTCATCATCATTCATATATTTTAATTTTTCTATTAATTCTTTTTTTTCTTTTTTCTCTTTATGCTCTTGCATATTTTGCTTTATTTTATCTATTACTTTACTCATAAATCACTCCATATAATTAATTACATATATTTTTGAGGATTTAAAGCTTTACCATCTTTTCTTATTTCAAAGTGTAAGTGTGAACCTGTAGAATTACCTGTTGAACCTACAGCTGCTATTTTTTCTCCTGCAGAAACTCTCTGGCCATTTTTTACATATAATTTACTACAATGACCATACCACATTTCGTAACCATTATCGCATTTAATTTTTACTAAATACCCATATGATCCTTTATATCCTGAAAATGTAACTGTTCCTGAGGCTGCTGCTTTTATAGGTGTACCAGATGGAGATGCTATATCTAAACCAGTATGTGAGCTTGAACGAATACTACTTCTTTCTCCAAATCTGGATGTTATTCTCCCACCATTAACTGGTCTTACTGCAACAACAACTTTATTGCTACTTTTCGTTTCAGTTTTTCTTGCAACCTTAGCTTGTTTTGCTTCTTCCTCTTTTTGTGCTACTTTTTTATCTAAATTCTCTGTTTTTATTTTTGCAATAGCCACAGTTTCTTTTTCTGTTTCTATCTTTTCTTTTTCAAATATTTGCTTTACTCCAATATTAAGTACTAGTTTATCTTTATATTCGTTTTGTAAGTCTAAAACGATTTTATCTGCTTCTTCTTCAGTTTTTACATATGTTTGTATTTGATCATCTATAGTTATTCCATACGCTGTGTATACTGTAGAAATGTTTTCTTTTATTTTTCCTAGTACATCTTCTTTATTTGAACTTTTTTCGCTTACAAATTTAGGCTCGTATTTAACTTCAGCCTCTAAATTTCTAAAAGCAACCCCTTCTTCTTTACTTTCTATATAATTATTTATTTCGTTTTCTATTTCACTTTTATTTGTTACATATCCAATTTCTTCACCATTTACTGTTATTTTAAATAATATGTTATATCTAAATAAAATTACAGTAAATAATACTAATAGCATTATTGAAAAAATCTCTGTAAACTTTATTATCTCTTTTGTGTGAATTTGTAAATGTTTGTTTAAAATATTTATTCACTCTCCTTTTATTCCTACACACAAGCACTATTTATTATACCATATATTTTACGCTTTTTCAATTTTTCTATGCATTATTTTTATACTCTTTTTCTATTTTTTTATTATTTTTCCCTTTATTTCTTTAAAAATTACTATATTTATCTCTCTTTTACTCTCATTTTCTTTTAATTTTAATATTTTTTAGCAAAAAACGTATCTAAAATTTTTGACCAATAAAAATTCTAATAAAATATGAAGTATTCAATAGTTCTTTAGTACAGAAATTTTTCATACTAAGAAAAATTTCATACTACATAAAAATAGTAAGAAATTTCATAAAATCTCTTACTATTTTTGTCTACCTGAATTTTAAGGACTATTCCCCTAATCCCGGTTATTATTTTTAGCGTCCGCCCATTGCACCGTCCGCCTCCTCCGCCTCCACCTCCGGAAGAGAATCCTCCTCCTCCTCCAAAGGATGATGATGAATAGTGTGCAGACGAATGTGTAGATGTATATTCTTTCATTGTTGTTTGCATTGTATTATATGATGTTTGTATTTCATTAGTAAAACCTATAAAGCTACATTCTTTATTATAATAGCTAGGATTACATGCCATGTCGATAATACCTTTTGTTGGTCTTTCTTCCTGCCAATATTCTTCTGTAAATACATATGGGTATGAAGCATGAAGCTCTTCTATTACCTTTTCAGATATTCCAAATGCTGTAGCATATACTAAATATTTTTCCCATATAATTATATCAAATACTCCTCTTTCATTTAACAAAGAATAATGTTTTAAATATTTAGAAAGTCCCTTCCATTCTGCTTGTTCGTCTTCACCTTTTTGTGTAAGTTTATATACATTACCTCTAGCCTTTTTACGGTTTTGTTCTAATACTATAAGCATTGCTATAATAGGAACTAATATTAATATAATCTCTAGTAAACTGTTTCTTATAGATATTCCAAATGCTGCAAGATATCCTACATCAATTATTGGAAGTAATGACATTAATATAAATACTATAATAGCCATAAATATCCCCGCAAATATTGTAGGAGTAGGACTATAGGTTTTATTATATAATTTTTCTTGTTTCTTATCTATTATATCTTCACTATATAAATTTTCTTTTATGTGTTTTACCATAGATTTTACATGTGCACTATATTTATCATAATCTTTCTTTGCAAAATCTTGTAATTCTTTAACTTCTATAGATTCTTTTTTACCTATCGCATCTTTTATTAAATTATATATTTCTTTTTCATCTTCTTTTAAATCATCTTTATCTTTTATAATAGAAATATATATTTTATCTTCTAATGTCTTTTCAAATGATATATATCCTTTAAGGCATAAGTTTAATATATTTGCTGCCAATACATCAGATTGTTTTCCATCTGTCCAATTAAAATTATTGTCAAAATAATATAAAAAAGCCCCTTCTCCTGGTGTAGAAGTTTCTTCTCTTGGAATATCCCTAAAATATTCTAAGTTTCTTTTTTCTATTTTATTACCAGATTTATTAATATTAAAATAAGTTTTTATATCTTTAAATATAAATAATAATATTATTACTTCTATTAATAAAATTATTATAAGAATTATTCTATTTTCCTTTATATTATCATTTGTTTTACTAGCCCATCTTGTTTCTTCTTTTTGTATCCCATTCAACATAGTAAATTGTTTTCCATCAACATTAAACATTTTTTCTTTTGTAACAACTCTTATCTCTAACATATTCCCAGCACTAAAATTCTTAATCTTAAATTTTACTTTATTAGTTTCACTTTTATCTATTCTTCCATTTATATTACCATGTCCCCAAACTAGTAAATTTTCTAAATTGTTTAAATCTCTAGGTAAAGTTATTGTACCAGTAATATTTTTACACATCATACCATTACTTTTATCTAAAAATTTCCAATAAAATTCTTGACAATCTTCGTATGAGTTTATAACATTATCTATTTTATACGATACCTGAAATTTAACATTTCCAAAAGATTTCTTCTTTCCTGTCCCAAATGCAACTTCTACTACATTATTTTTTATTTCTTCTGCATAATATTTTCCTTCTGCTACATGGTATTCTTCGTGACCAAGGTCTTCTAACTGTTCGTTTGTTTTTAAATTTTTTACAGATATATCCGAAATTGGGTATTTATTTGTGTTATAAAAATCTTTAAACAAAGTTCCTGTATTTTTTACATACACATTCCATGTTTCTACAACATTCATACTTCCATCTTCGTTTAAAGCAACATTATAATCTAATTTATTCATTATTTGTATTTTGTCTGTATTAAAGCATAATATTACCCCTAAAATAGCAAATATAATAACTAATATTATTACATATTTTATCCATCCATTTAATCTTTTTTTCATATAGTCCCCCTAAGGTATTCCATAATTCTCTATTACAAAAATTTCTTCTATTACATAAAACAAGGATTTATGTATATTTCTTAAAATCCCAGTTATATTTTTCTTATCAAAAAACTAGAGCAAAAGCTCTAGTTTTTTATAATTTATATTATTCTGCTGATTCTTCAGATTCTTCGTTTTTTACTACTTCTTCTACATCTGGAGTTTCGTTATATTTTTCTATTATAGCGTTTTGAATTTTCTCCCTTGTTTCAGCATTAATTGGATGAGCTACATCTCTAAACTCTCCGTTTTGAGTTTTTTTACTTGGCATAGCTATAAATAATCCATCTTTTTCAATAACTTTTATGTCGTGTACAACAAATTCGTTATCGAATGTTACAGAAGCTACTGCTTTCATTTTGTTTCCTGAATTTACTTTCTTTAAACGTACATTTGTGATTTGCATTTGAGCACCGCCTTCCAAAGTTTTAAATATTATATTGTACAATTTATATGTACAACTATATTATTCTTCAAAAAAAACTTTTTTCCTTCTATTTTTTCAAAATTATTTATTTTTTAACATTTTTAAAATATTTATCATAAAATAGTAATAATTATATTGAAAAAAAAACATAATAATTATATAATCTTACGTGTTTAATACAGGAGGGGAATTTTAATGCCTAATCTTAACTTAATAAAAAAATATAATAGAGTACATATGATTGGAATTGGTGGTGTTAGCATGAGTGGAATCGCCGAAATTCTTAATAATTTTGGTGTAATTGTTACTGGCTCAGATATAGCTAATTCCGAAATCGTTAAAAAACTACAAAAAAATGGTATTTCGGTTACTATTGGTCATGACTTCGAAAACTTATCTAAAGCAGATATTGTTGTTTATTCTGCAGCAGTAAATGAAAATGACCCCGAAATGCAAAAAGCAAAAGAATTAAATATTGAAACTTGTGAAAGATGTGACTTTCTTGGGCTTCTTACAAAAGCCTTTTCAAACACTATTGGTATTTCTGGTACACATGGAAAAACTACAACTACATCTCTTGTGTCTTTATGCTTCTTAGAGGCTGGCTTAGACCCAAGTATTCAAGTTGGAGCTATTTTAAAAGCCATAGATGGTAATTATAAGGTTGGCTTAAGTGAACATTTTATAATAGAAGCTTGTGAATATGTAGAAAGTTTCTTAAAGTTTTCACCTAAATCTGAAATCATCTTAAATATAGATAATGATCATTTAGATTACTTTAAAACTTTTGAAAACATAAAAAATGCTTTTATTAAATATGTAAAAATCATTCCAGATGATGGTTTACTTGTAGTTAATGGAGATGATACTAATTGTCTAGATTTACTACAACATACAAATGCTAATAAATTAACTTATGGAATTACTAATAAAAATACAGATTTCTTTGCAGTAAATATTGTATTTGATAATAATGGTTTCCCTGCTTTCGATGTTTATAAAAAAGATAAATTCTTCGAAAGAATTCAATTAAAAATTCCAGGAATGCATAATGTTTTAAATGCCTTAGCTTGTATTGCTCTTTGCGATTATTATGGAATAAGTAGTAATCATATACAATCTGCTCTGCAAAAGTTTACAGGAGCTCACAGAAGATTTGAATATAAAGGAACTGTTAACAATGCTACTGTATTCGATGACTATGGTCACCACCCTACAGAAATAATAGCAACTGCAAAAGCCTTAATGAATAAAAAGTATAATAAATCTTGGGTTGTTTTCCAACCTCATACTTATAGTAGAACCAAAACATTACTAAACGATTTTGCAAAAGCTTTATTAAATTTTGACAATATTATAATTACAGATATATATGCAGCAAGAGAAACAAATAGATATGGTATTTCTTCTCAAGACTTGGTTGATAAAATTAATTCTTTAGGAAAAAATGCTATATATGTGAAAGATTTTACAGATATTATTAATTATTTAAAATCTAATATTAAAGATAATGATATTGTTCTAACTTTAGGAGCAGGAACTGTAACACAAATTTCTGACCAAATAGTAGAAGGAAATTAGATTAGCTAATTTCCTTCTACTTCTTTCATTTGTTTTAACATTGTATCTGCGAAAATTCCATACCCTTTTTCTGGATTATTAACCATAACATGTGTTACTGCTCCTACAAATTTTCCATCTTGTATTATTGGAGAACCACTCATTCCTTGTATTATTCCACCTGTTTTTTGTAATAATCTTTCATCTGTTACTTTTATTATCATGTTTTTGTTAGCTCTATTGCTTGACGTATATACTTTCTCTATTTCTATTTCATATTCTTCTTGCTTATTATTTTCTAAAGTACATAATATGCTCGCTTTGCCTTCTTTTACTTCATTCCTAGGCATTACTTTCATTTCCTTTACATTTTCATTTTTTAGATTTTCTATATTATTCAATTTACCATAAATTCCAAAATTAGTATTCTTATATACTTCTCCTATTATTTTACCATTTTCTATACTTCCTTGCAGTTCTCCTGGCTTTCCTTTTTCTCCTTTTACTATAGATATAATTTTACTTGTTACAATATCACCTCTTGCTATATCTATAAGTTCTTCTGTATCCACATCTAATATTCCATGACCTAAAGCTGCAAATTCTCCTGTCTTTGGCTCATAAAAACTTATTGTTCCTACGCCAGAAGCTGCATCTCTTACCCACAAACCTAGTTTATATTCATCTTCATCTGTTTTAGTTGGTATAATATTTGTATTATACTTATTACCATCTCTTTCATAAGTTAATGTTACTGCATTTCCATTTGAACTATTTATCTTTTTAGTTAAGTCAGATGTACATGTAACTACTTCATTATCTACTTTAGTAATCATATCCCCTTCTTTTATTCCAGAATCTTTATAAGGCATATGGTTATTATTATCTTCTCCTTTTATTTCTGACATTCCAACAACTAAAACTCCACTTGTAAATAACCTAAGTCCAATAGCTTCTCCACTTGGTATTACAACTGTGTTAGGTATCACATTAACTGTAAAATCTTTTACAGTTAACCCTGCTAAGTTTACTGACAAATCCATTTTTCCTGCTTTATGAGTTACTTTTTCGCTTTCCGAATTGACTGCTTCTATTGTTTCACCATTATTATCAGAAATGTTTAATCCAAGCATAGTTTTTAGCTTTAATTCTTCACCTTCCATTAATATTACACTATTAGGAATAGAGCTTATGTTAGTTACATATAATAATATAATAAATAATATTAAAATCAATAAAATTTTTTTAGCATTTTTCATATATAAACCTCTTATGTTATATATTTTATCCTTTTTTATGTTTTTAATACTAGAAAGGTTTTACTAAAAAAGCGAACCTAAGATTTTACTTGCAAATGTAAATTTTTAAAAAATCTTAAGTTTGAATAATTGTCTTATGCAGAAATCTATCATACAAAAAATAAAACCGAGATTTTAAGGAGCGTCCCCAAATCCCGGTTTTATTTAGCTTAGCATTAAACTCTTATAAGAATTACATCTTTCTCTAAATAGTGCTGTATAATATGTTTGTTTTATATTATATGGAGCTGAACTTAATATTTCATCTAAAGGTGTTGTATAATTTCCCGAAGAATTATCAGCTTCACTATTTCCTTTAGATGTTGTTATATCTGCAGAAGTTACTATACAAGCATAATCTGCTGTCGCTTTGCCATGAAGGAAATAATTTTTAACAGAACCATCACTTGCAACATAACTTTGTGAGTCGAAATCTATATTTCTATATCCCATAATATTCCCTGAAAGACTCGCATTTAAATGTCTAACATCGTGAAATTGATTTTTATCTTTATCTAAAATATATATTAGTTTTGGATCAACAAATTCTCTATTTTTATTATTTGTTACAATACTATATCCCATGTAATATCCATTTCCTATATTTTGACCTTGCATAAATGATATTAAACATGTATTGCTTAAAATCATATTCCATTCGTTTTCTGTTAAAGTTGGCATTTTAGCTGGATGTGTAGAATTCTCATTAAACTTTGCAATTGTTGCTTTTAAGTTTGTTGTAATAGAATTTTTCATAACTTGCTGTTTATGTTCATTAAAAGTATTTAACATTGTTCCATCTGTTGCTCCAAAATCTATTAGGTTTTTATTTGCCACATTCCCTGTAATTCCTAGTTCTTCTTTATTAACGTCTACAATATCTCCTAATTTAATGTTTCTTAATATACTTTTAACTTCATTTGTAAATTTATATGCATCTTGTAAATATTTCTGTGCGCTTGTATCTCTTTTATACGAATTGCCTAATTGTGCAATCATATTTTCATCAACATAATTTACAGTTCCATCAACATTATATTTATACCATTTGCTACCATCCCAATAGGCTTTTTCTCTTCTTCCATTTGAATTAGTAAAATATGTATAATTATATTTTTGTGTAGAATTGTTCTCACTAGCTGTACGATTTATTTCTGCTAAATCTTCACTTCCTATGCTTATTCTTGTTCCACCGCTATTGTACCAAGTTCCAATAGAATCTGTTTTAGATGTATCTATTAAAAAACCAGAATATGTTTTATACTCTGAACCTCTTTTATAAAATATTGTTATATAATTATCTAATGTATAATTTATTACAATATCTTCCCCTGCGTCTGTTTTATATCTTCCAGAATAATATACATATGGTTTAAGCCCTGTTTCTGATTTGGTAGAATTTAAATTAATTGTATTATTTTCTGTTACTACATTATTATATCTAGTATATATGTAATATCCATCATATAAAGTATATACTAATGCTGGTATATAACTTTGTAGTTCATCTTCTGAATATCCACTTTGTCCAAAATTTGTAGCCAATGAATTATAAAATGTTGTTACAGATGCTTCAACATCTCTTATTTTTTCTTGTGCTATATTTTGTGTTGTACTATTTGTTTCATTTATTTGGAATGCCTTTATTGCATCATATGTTGCATTATTTAATATAGTATCATAATTGCTTTGTAAGTTTACATAGCTTATTTGCATTTGTATATATAAAGACATTACTAATACTATTGGTATAACAATAATAGAAAATATTACTATCCAGCTTTGTAGTTTCATATTTATTCCTCTCTTTACTTTTGTAACTCTTTTATTATATAAAAAATATAGCTTTTTTTACAAACATATTGCCACTTTGCTAATAAAAAAATATTCATACATTTCTTATATAATAAAAGAAAAAGGTGTTTTTTACAAGACACCCCTTATTTCTTTGTTATCTAATTTCTTCCATTTACAGTAACAATTCCTCCGTTTGATGCTCCTATCGTTGAAGAATCATTTCCTGTTACTCTATAGAAGAAGTTTCTTAATAATTGAGAAATTGTTGTGTTTGTATTTTTTACACTAACAGATACAATATCTCCCTCTTTTAAATATTTAGTATTGTTATTTCTTGCGTCCTTTAGGTCTTCTATAATTTGTGTAGTATATTCTGTATAATACACATTTTCTCCTATTTTTTCATAAGTTGTTTGCGCTGTTTTCTTACCAGGATTTTCATCTAAAATTTTTACTTCCATTTCTATTTCATATGTATTTCCTGTTGCATTAATTTCTTGTGCAAACCTATTGTATTCTGCTAATGTTATTCTTCCTGTAGAACGAATATTGTCTACAAATGTAGTTGTACTATTTTGAACAGATAATTGTGAAACATCATCACTACGGTCAGCAACTGACATTAATGGGAAAACAAACATTAATACAGCTGCTAATACTATTGCTAAAATTGTAACTACTGTATCTCCCATTTTACATTACCTCCTATTTCCCTTTTAATATTAATTTTTTACTGTATATGTTATTATCCTTTTATATTGTTTATTTACATCTGGAACCATCTCATTTGTATCTTTTTCTTCGTAATCTTCTGTAGTTCCCAATCTTTCAATAAATTTAGTATTTTTGTAATTGGCTAATAAATATTCGACTACATCATCTACATGTTCTTTTATTTTAGCACTATTACCTCTCCACTCTTCGTATCTAGTTACACCATTTTCTACCCAGTGTTCTGTGTCTAAATCTAAATCATTTTTTCTAATATGAACACCATTTCTTTTTTCTCCACTTTCGTATAAGTCATTTAATGGTGCTCCATTTGCATAATAAAATTGTACAGCATAGTCTTCTTGAGCATATCGATATAATGTTGGGATTATATCTGATAATGTAACCGTCCTAGAAAATGATCTTGTTTCACCTTCTGCAAGCTCTATGTATTGGTATGTTTCTTGCCTATCTTGGTTTTTTACTAGGCTATCTGCTGTTGTTTTAGCTTGAGTAAGAGTAACCATGGTGATTGATAGTGCAATTATAAATAATAGCATAAAACCTGCCATTTTTAATGCTTCTACTGCATTCTCCATGATTACTCCTCCTTATTTTAATTATTTTGCTTTAACAGTTATTCCTGTAACGTAACCTTTATATTGTCCGTCTGTTTCTTGGAATTCTGATAAATTTACTATATATTGTTTTGTTGCTTCATAGCTATTTTTTTCATTTGATAAACTTGCGTTATCTGATTTACCATTAACTGCAATATCACCTAAATCTGGCATTTTTTGGTTGTTATTTCTAACTGCATCTATTAATGCTTTTGCTTGTGTACCATTTATTGTTCCTTCATAACTTTGGAATGTAGAGTTATGTGCTTCTACTTGTTGATTGTCTAAGTCATCCATATTTGTAGCACTTTTAGCTTTTTGAAAAATAAAAACTCCTAATCCTATAATTAAAATTGCAAGTAATATTGCTCCTGCTATGATTAATGCTTTTGATGCATTCTCCATAATAAATTCCTCCTTTGTTATTTATAATATATTTTTAAAAACCTTACTAACTAAATTAAGCTATTTGTTCAATATATAAGTAACTTATTCTTTTGTTACTTTTGTGATATTCAACTTTTGTACATTTAAATTTTACATTACTATAGTTTTTTACTAAATTAGAAATATCTCCTGCATTTAGTTTTTCCATACTATAAGTTTTTTCTGTGTCTGTCATGTATATATCTACTCTTACAGAATATAAATCATCTTGAACATATTTACCATTAGAATCTTTTGGTATTTTATTCTTTTCATTATTATCTATTGCCAAATTTATAATTGTTGCAAGTTTTGTTCCATAAAATTCTTGGCCTATATATTCTGAAAATTCGTTGTTAAATTTTTTAATTTGATTTACATCTTTTTTATGCATTGAAAATGCATATGTAATTGATATTACTATACAAGTTGCTATAACACTTATAATTATTATTGTATTTTTCATATGCAACCTTTCTTTTTACATTATAACATTATTCGGCAAGTTTTGTAAATATTTTTTAGCCTAAATAAGTTGTTAATTTATGGGCCTACAGGCACAAATGTTACTTTGTTAATTAACCCTTCTGAATCTTCAAATACATTGCACCCAAATAATGTGCCATTTCTTGCATGTTCTTGCAAAAGTTTTGTAATATAGTCTGTATTTGCATTTTGCAAATTAGAATTTATTCCATTTATTCCTACAGATATATATCCTCTATCACCTGCTTGAAGTCCTAATGATTCATTATTATCTTTTGCTTTATTTACAACTGTAACTACGTCATATATTGTGTTATCTTTAGCACCTTCATATTTTGTATATTCATTATTTGCTTGTGTTATTTGTCTTCTATTTATTTTGTCATACATATCATCTGCATACTTTCCATAGCTTGTAAATAAATATACAAATAGTGAGGCAACCATTATTGCTATTAACATTCCACCAGCTATTATAAGTGCTTTTGATGCGTTATCCATAAATTAGTTGCCCTCCTTTTATAAAATTTATTTAGTTTCAACAAAAGACATAGTTTTTACTCTACCAGTATCATAAAATGTAGTTTCTTTATGTTTAAATTTCATTCTTTTAAATTGTACATATTTATAATATTCTTTTGCTGCCTCTTGCAATTCTCTTCTGTTTATATTTGAACTAATATTTAGCTCTTTGCATAAATCATCAAAACTTTGCTCACTATTATTGCTTGACTTAGCTAAAAACTCCCATTGGGAATCTGAAACTTTGCCCTTATATTTCTCCACAGTCTTTCTCATAACATCATCAATAGTTCTTTTTACTGTAGATAAGCTATAAGTTCCTGTTCTATTAAATAAATTATCGGTTGAACCAGATAATAGTTTTATTTCTACTTTTAAATCCATTGTTCCATAAGCACTATACTTTACATCATCACTAATATTGTAATCACTCATTTTATTTACAAGTCCTAATAATTCACTACCATATAAAACCTTTTCATATGATAAATAACTTTTATTAAACTCTTCTATTTTTACAGTGTCCACATCTTCTTGTTTTATTTTTTGGCTTTCGCCCCACTGAGTAAAAACATAATATACTAGTACTGCAAGCATAACTGCAATTAAAACTCCCCCAGCAATTGTTAATGCTTTTGATGCGTTCTCCATACTCTTTCTCCTTTACTTTACATTGATGACATTGTAGAGAATGAACTTGACATACTTGTTAGTCCTATGAATACTAATGGTGCTATTAAATATCCAACAAACATACATACCATAGGAGCAAAACCTATAGCCTTACCAATTAGTCCTTTATTAGATATTAGCCTATCATTAGATTCTTTTCTCTTAGCTTGATAATAATCTCTTTCTGTGTCTAATTCATCAAATGCTTCCACAATAGGTATTTTTTCTACAGCTGCTTGAAGGCTTTCTACTATTCTGATCATATCTTGGTAAGATATGTCTTCTTTTAATTGTTCTAAGGACTCCCAGGCTCCTGCTTCATAGTTATTAACACATTTACTAATCGGTTCTTTAAATATATTTGCATACCTTTCTAGCCACTCTAGTATCATTTCAACATTTACTCTTTCAATTCTCATAAGCATTAATATAATAGTTTGGAACTGCATTACTTCGTTTTCCATTTCCATTTGACGCATTTTCTTTTGGAATAGCAATAGTAAAATTGGGAAAGCATATCCTATTAAACCAAATACTAATCCTATCAAAATTTCAAACCATTTTAAATATTCCCCATTTATGGTTTGTAATTTTCCATATATTCTTTCTGCATCTGTTGCTAATGTTTCATCTGTAGCCCCTTCATAGTATTTTGACCTTTGCATTGCTTTTAATATATCATTTTGAGTGGTTTTTAAATTACCTCTAAATTTATCCAAAAATACATTATCTACTTTGGTTCTTTCTATTGCTCTTTGCTCATCTGCTTCTCCCATATCTCCCATTAAGTCATAGTTCGATGTCGGTTCTGTATAAATATAATCCACTTGCAGTTTATGTAAATATATCATTATTATAATAGAAACAATGAATACTACTATAAATAGTACTATTCTATTTACATATACCCAAGATAATTTTAAAGGTGATGCGGCATCTTTAAGTAATTCTTTTTGTTTTCTATAATCTTTTGTACCTTCTTTAGGCATAAATAAATTTACAAATTTTTTAATTGGTTTTTTTCTATATAATTTTTCCTGCCATGGGTTTTCTGTATTTTGTGTTTTAGTATTAACTGATCCATTATCTTTTAATTTTCTAGTTAATGTATAACATATAAATGTTAAAACAATTACTAATATTTGGACAATCATACCTTGTTTTCCCATATAAAAACTTTTAGTAAACGAGAATTGGCTTACTGACCAGTTTTTTATTGTTTCTAAAAATAGCATTGGTACAATAGAAATTACAGATAAACTTTGGAAAACATAATCTAATTTATCTCTTTTTAAAATCTCTAATTGCATTTCTTGTGTTATATTATTTAAGTTTTTTAAATATAAAGACGCTCCATTTTGCTTTCTATCTCCATATTCTTTTGTTAGGTAAGAAATACCTGCAAATTCCTTTAAGTAACTATTTGGAGCTATATCGTAGTATTTTTCCAATTCCATTTCTGGATCATCTGAAATTAAAATTTCATAAATTTTTTCTGCTTGTCTAGAAACCTCTAGTTCGTTATCTTGTGCTGTTTGATAAATAGCTTCCTCTACCATATTAAATTCGTGGTAAGCATGTCTTATTTCTCCAAAGAAATTAATTTGTTGTTTTAATAAATTGTTATCTATTTTATCAACCATTCCATCTATCATACTATCCATTATAAAAATTTCGAATATTATTAAAATTCCTAATAACATAAAGTTAGTATATGTAAGTGCTATAATAAGAATAGTAAGAGGTATAACAATTACTAAGCCTTTTGTTAATATTTGTGAAGCCTGTTTTCTTGTTAAATATTCATCATCTATGTTTAATATTTCCAATCTTCTACGTAATTTTAATAAGTAACGCTTAACAAGTGGAATTTTTCTATATGTTAAATATAATTTTTGATATATAATATCTGCTGAAAATGCTGATTTTTCTGTTCCTCTTCTTAATTGTTGTAATTGTTTATATTGTGAACTTTGCATTTTTTTCCTAATTTGCAAATAAGCAATTACAATTACTAGAAAAACAACACATACCCCTATAAGCAAATATAATAATAATTGATCTGACATTTAAGGCTTGTACACCCCTTTCTTATTATTCTTTTGTCTTTCTTGGTCTTCCTGCTCTTTTAACAGTTTTAGATTCATCTGCAACATTTGCAGTTACTTTTGAAGTCCCCCAATGGCTTTCTATAAATCTATCAAAATCTGCTAAATCTTTATCATCCATGTTTAGTCGCATTTCTTGTAAGTTGTGATCTGTAATTTTGTTTGTAATAACATATTCCCCATCATGATATTCCATAATGTTTCTATATGTATATAATTGTTTGTTTGTAATTTTTGTAAAATAATGTGTTGCATTGTCGAAGAATTTTTCAAATTTTCCTTCTAAAGTTTTTTCATTTCTAAAGTCGAATGTATATTCATTCTTTTCTTCTACTGGTATACATTCTGTAACTCTTTCTATATATCTTCTACCTCTAAAGTCTTTTACTAAGTGAATATCAAAGTTTAATACTTGTACAACTTGTTCTTCTGCTGTTTTTTCGTTTGTAAATACACCTGTTCTAAGCATAGAGTTTCTTAATGCTGTAACTAAGTCTGGGAATGTTTTAGCATGGTGTGTAAATAATGTAAACTTAGAAGCAACCTGAGCTGCTTGAATCATCCAAGAAGCAACGGGGTCTGTTGCAACCTCACCGATGATGTTAACAGAACCATCTGTCTTTTTCTGAACATCTAGACCTTCTTGTCCAGAAATTGTTTCCGTTTCTCTAAATGTTAAAATATTTCTTGTTGGGTAAATTTTTCTTAAGTGAAGCTCGAATGCTGTTTCTTGAACCCTTATGTTCATTGTTTCGTAAATATTTTCTATCATCCCCATAAGCATTGTTGTTTTACCACAACCTTGCTCTCCAGTAAGTGATATAATACGAGCTCCTTTTACTAAATATTTTAATAATGATATTGCATCTTCTTTTCCAGGTATTGTGATTAATTGTTCTAGTGTAGCACGCTTTACGTCGAATTTTCTTACAAAGAATGCCCATGTTTCAGAGAAACTTGGTCTTACAACAACAACACGAGAACCATCTTTCATTTCATTAATTTTATAACCATTTGTATCTGATAATTGTCCTGGGTTATTATATTTATAAATGTTTTGACAAACTCTTTTTAATTCTGCTTCTGATCCAAAAGATAAAAATGCTAAACGTATAGATTTACCTTGGAAGAATATCCAAATACTATCACAAGCACGTGGTACTTTATGTTCCATAACTTCATTTAAGTAGTCACCATCTGTTTGTGCAACTTGACTTAAAAAGCTTTCTGGCAGTCCAGATACACCACCAGATACACCATCTATGTTCATATCTCTTACTTCATCTATAGAGCTATAACCTTTGTAATGTTGATATATTCTTTGTACAACTACATTTAATTTATCTGAAAAAGTAAGTACTAATCCTTCCTTTTCGTATATATCATTAATTTCTTCTTCTGTTATTACATAACAAGGCTTAGCATCTCCTGCAACATATTTTAAAGTAGCTAAGTTGTATTTTTTTATTAATTCTGTTAATGCTTCATATCCAAATTCTTTTTTGTACATATATATAATAATATCAAATTTGTCTTGTGGTGTAAGTAATGAAGGAATATCAAAAGGAATTGATTTTGATATATTTGTTTCATCTACCCCATACTCTTTTGAAAGTATGTCGTAAATTAATTCTTTTACATATTTCTTATCATTAACATCTCCATATGTACAACCTTTTAAGGCTTTTTTAAGTTCGTATTTCTTATTTTTTCTTCTTTTTAATTCTTCTTCTGTTAGTCCCAAATCATATAAATTTATTTTTGTAATTTCATCAAGTCTTTTCTTTATATATTCTGTCATCTTTTTTAATGTATATGTTTGGTCATCAACATCTACCATTTTTTCTAGCTCTGCATTCTTTTTCTTATTAATACTTCTATAAACTATATATACAAATATTAATAAAATAGATACTATCCCTACAATATTAAGAATCATCTTCGAAACTCCTTCCTTAGCTTATCTCATCATTTGCATTTCATCTATCTTATACAAAATTCCCTTTATTAACTCTTTTATATTATTTAAGAAATTCGCATTTCTATCTTTTTCTGACATAGTTTGCATCTTTAAGAAATAATCTACAACTAATCCTTCATCACATGCATCAGAAAATAATGTATTATACACTATTGGAAATAACGAATCTTTTGTTTTTATTGTCCTTAAAATATTTTTTTGTGTATATTTTGAGAATTTATCATATCTTCCAATATATCCAACAATATTATAATTTTTTGCTGTATATCCTTCTTTTCTAGATTTTGCATATACTTCTATAGAATGTCTTTTTTGTGTCATACCATAAACAATTACATCTGAAATTGTTAAAATATCTTGTGCTAATTCATTAATTCCTTTTTTTAAGTCTATTAATACAATATCATAAACCATATTCGCTTTTTTTATTAAAGATATATAAAAAGCATCTATTGTTGGTGTTTCAACTCCATCATATCCGGACAAGACTTCTAATCTATCTTTAAAAATTATACCTGTATAGTCTTTTATTAATTCTGGTGATAATTTATTACTGCCTTCAATTTTCATAAGTCCTGTAACACCAGTTTCTATTCCTACTGTTTTTTTATTCAAATTTAGAAAAGATAATAAATTACTCTTTTGTGCTTGTGGTTTTATATATGCTGCATCTATCTCTTTATTATTTTCGTATGTTGAAATTAACAATACTTTTTTATTATGTTGTATTGCCATTTGTGTTGCAACAGCAATAGCTGTTGATGTTTGTCCTGTTTCTTTATCATCTTCTGTCCAAAAAGATACTATAGCCATTTTTCTCTCCTTTAAGATTAAATTTCTTTTATAATTTTTCTTATATTTGGTCCTTGAAGTGTATGATCTATTTTTGCAATTACAAATTCCATTCCATCTTTATACATACTTGTTAAATTTTCAAATCTAACTTTTGCTACTTTTTGGTTATTAATAATTGCTGTTTTATCTCCCATTTCTAAAGGAAAATATATTCTATCATCTTCCCACATAACTTTTGCACCTAATGATAAATAGTTTAAATATTCATCATCTTCTTTAGAAACTTCTTTAGAAAATAGTACTTTTGTCATTTTTATTGGAGTCTGAAATTGTCCTAATATTTCTATTCCCCTTCTTATATCGTACGTATCAAAAGAAGTTACAAAAAAGTTTTGTACTGACATATCTATTCTAAAATTCATTGCGCTTTCAGCATTATCTATATCTAATAATAAATAATCATACTCTAGTGTGTCTACACTTCTATTAGTATACTTCGCTATTGCTTCTACGTTTTTAAATCCAACTGCTATATCTATTTCTTCAAACTCTGTTATATAAGACAAAGTAGGATTTAATGCAGGCACAACATATTTTGCTTTCTGCGTAATTGTTGTATCTGCAATTAATACTCTTTTGCCTAACACAGTTAGGATTTTCGCAATATATATTATTAAATCTGTTTTATCAAAAGCTCCTACAAATCCTACTTGTTTCATATTTCCTCCTACATATAATTAATTAGCTGAAGTTGTTGTGTTTGTTCCAGAAGCAGATGCATCTGCTTCTGCTGCTGCAGCGTCTTCAAGTGATTGTAAATATTGTTGTCTTAATTCTTTTTGTTGTGTAATATGTTCTTCTACAGAAGTTTCTAGGTTAGATTGTCTATCTTCTCCATCAACACTATTAATTTGTGGATTAATAAATTGTTCTCTTAAGTTTCTGTTATATCTACTTGCTATAGCTTGTTTAGCTTCTTCTAATAAGTTTGGATTTGAATCCATTAAGTTAAGTGCTTCCGCATTTACTGGATATGTTGGTATTGCTGCCACTTGCATTCCCGGATCTGTATATCTACTTACATACATTTCTGCAGTTTTTAATTGATATGTTTCTATTATTGCACTAGACATTGCAATTGTTTCATCTTCAGATAAATTTATATTTATTACACCTTCTGCTGGTGCTCCAGCTATCATTGGAATTGTTACTTGCTTTTTAGCTGCAATTATGTAATCTTGTCCATTTCCAAAACGTATACGAACATCTACAAAGTCTCCACTAACTAAATCTGTTGGTAATGATAACATGTTGTATTCTTGTTTTCTTAAGTCATTTGTAACTTGTTCTGAGCTTGTTGTTAACATATCTTTTGTTAAAATTGTACCTTCTTTTAAGTCTATTTTTGCTACTAAATCGCTTCTGGCTTGGCTTAATGATTCATCTGTATAAAAATCTGAAGCTGTTGCAAAATTTTCTGGTACTACTTTGCTATCTGCAACTTCTTGTGAAACATTTGCTGTTCTTTCTGTGTCACCATCTATTGCTGAAATTTGAATTCCTGAACCAGAGGCAACATCTGTTGAAACAACATATACTGTCCTTTCAGCTGCTTTTGCTGCATCTTGTGCTTTCTTTAAATTAATTAATTGCATAAATAGTAATGCTATTATTATTGCTGCTATAATTAGCATTACTAACATTCCTAATAAAAATGATACTCTTTTTTGTCTTTGCATTGGATTTGAAGCCATTTATTATTCCTCCTTAAATATTTAAAATTCAATATAATCTGATTTTATTTTACACCACTCTACCTTTTAAAACAATATATAGAACTGTTTCGTAATCTAAATATAATATTGTTGTAATATTATAGTAACATTATATTTTCTAGTGCTTTTGCCACTCCATCTTCATCATTTGTTTTGGTAACAAACTTAGCCACTTTCTTTACTTGTTCATTGCTATGTCCCATTGCAATTCCAAGTCCTGCATTTTTTATCATAAGTATGTCATTATTGTTATCTCCAAAAGAAATAACTTCTTCTTTTGCTATCTTTTCTTTTTTCATTATTTCTTCTATTGCGTACCATTTATCTACATTTTTACTACTAATTTCTGTATAATAATATCCAACTGATATTTCTTTTGTACCCATTTTTATCTTTTTCTTTGACATATGTGAAACTTCCAAAACATCTATATCTGGTATATCTTTTACTTTTCGTAGTATGCTAGAAAATACTATCTTATTTTCATCACATATAGTCATTTTTAAAAATTTATTCGTATTTAATGTTTTTATATAGTTGTATACATCATCTACTATATTTATTTCCGTTTTTTTGTCACTACTTTTTTTTGTATTTTCATAATTATAAAAAGCTACATTATAATTTAGTGATTTAGCTATAACTGAACTTTCTGTATATATATTATAGTAAATACTATTTTTTTCACATAATTCTATTAATTCTAAAACTTTTTCTTTGCTTAAATATTTTTCATATATTATTTCTTCTTTCTGCATATCATATAAAACAGAACCATTTCCAGAAATATAATATTTATTTGCTCCTATTTCTTTTGCTATTGTAAGAACTGATTCTGAAATTCTTCCAGAAGCTAACACTACTAAAGTTCCTTGATCTGTTAATTTTTTTATTATATTTTTTGAATATTCGCTAACTTCCCCATACTTATTTAATAGTGTTCCATCTAAATCAACAGTTATTAATTTATACATTTTTCTATTCCTTTCTCTTTTTCATTACATTACTATATATTATTATCCGTTTTTTTACAATATATATATTTTTCTTTTTTCAATTTTTTTCCAGAATATTTTTTTATTAATTACACATCATATATATTGAAAAGGCAAAGTACTTTTCAAAGTAATTCTTTACAATCCTAGGAGGTGAAATTTATAATGGCAAATTCAAATTCAAATAGAAAATTAGTTCCTGAAGCAATGAACGCTTTAGATAAATTTAAATACGAAGTAGCTAGTGAAGTTGGTGTTAACTTAAAAGAAGGTTATAATGGTGACATTTCTTCAAGAGATGCTGGTAGAATAGGTGGAAACATGGTTAAGAAAATGGTTCAAAAATATGAAAACGAAATGTTAAATAAATAGTTACCACTTTTAAATTTTTATAACGAATTCAAGAATTTTTATATATTCTATAGAAAATCTAGAATTCGTTATCTTTTTATGTTATAAAATTGCACCTAAGATTTTCCAATTAATTTACATTTTAGAATATCTTAGGCACATACTAATTATTTATTACAGAAAAACCGGGATTTAAGGGTTATCCCTTAATCCCGGCTTTAACTATGCTTCTGGTTGTACTAAACCATAATTTTTATTATCTTTTAATTTGTAAATTACATTTACTTTTCCATTTTCTAAGTTTACAAATGCTAAAAATGTATTTCCTTTTTTCTCTTCTAATTTTAATTTAGCATCTTCAGGTGTCATTGGTTTTATATCGTAATATAATTCTTTTATTATTTCATTTTCTGGTTCTGTTTGTTCTGCTTCTTGAGCCATTCTTATTGTTTCTTCTTTGTTCATTTTTTCTCTTCTTGTTTTTTCTTTTCTTATTTGTCCTTCTAATATATCTATATTTTTATCTATAGAAGCATACAAATCTTTATGTGCTGTTACTGCTTTATATGTAATTCCTTGGTAAGAAACTCTTGTTTCTGCTACTTGTTCATTTCCTTCTACTTTTATTGTAACTGTTCCGTCAAAATCTTCTAAGTATTTTGTTAGTTTATCCATCTTCTTTTCTGCATAATCTCTTATAGCATCTGTTACTTCTAAATCCTTTCCTACAACTTTTATATTCATAAAAATCTCTCCTCTCAAATTATTTTGCTTTCTTTTGTTGTAAATTTATTATATATGCTTAAATGTTTTTTTTCAAGTTAATTTTATTTTTTTATACATTATTAAAACATTTTATCCATTTTATAATCTTTTTCTAATTTATCATTTAAGTATAATTTTGCTATTAATTCTAATTCTTTTATTGCATCTTCCCCAATATTAAAAGAAAATACTTTTTTGGGAGGTGACATTACAATATACTTAATTGCCTTTTCTGTTGAACTTTGAATATGTATTGCACTTGTATCTTGTTTTCCACAAATATTACACTTAAATCCATTTTCTTTTAAGCTAAAAAATTCTAGTTTTTCTTTAGCGTTGCAATTGTTACACCATCTAACATTTGGAGTAAAGCCTAATATACTTATTAATTTTATTTTAAAAATTGCTAATATAAAATCTAAGTCTTTGTCTGTTTCAGATATCATATACAATGTATTTAAGTATAATTGTAAAATTCTATATGAGTTTTCATTTTCATTTGTAACATCTATTATTATTTTAGATATAAATGATGCATATTCTAATTTTCTTAAATCCTTCCTTATATTATAAAACACTTCTATAGGCTCACACGAATTTATATAATATGTTGAATTTGTTTTATATAAAATGTATTCTCCAAAACATAAAAATTGGCTCCCAACAAGGAGCGAACTTCTAAATTTTTTCGCTCCTCTGGCAGCACAAGAAATCTTACCCAAACCTGGTGTTAGCATTGTTAGCATTTTGTCAAAGTCACCCATATTACGTTCAACTAGTATAACCCCTTTTGTCTTTATTGTTCCCATTTTTTTCTTCCTCTAATTTCTTTTCTAAATCTTTTAATTGTTTAAATTCCATAAATGTATTTATATTTCCGGTTTTTTTAAAGGTGTTCCAAGCTATTTGTTTAAACATGAAATCATCTCCTTTTTATTATCTTTTGTATTTTATGTTTTTTTATTCAATTAGTTGAATTTAAATTTTTTAACTATACTATCTTTGTCTTGCCAATCTTCTTTTACTTTAACCCAAACTTCTAAGTTTAATTTTGTTCCTAACATTTTTTCTAATTCGATTCTTGCACTTGTTACTATTTTTTTTAGCATTGCTCCTTTTTTTCCAATTATTATACCTTTGTGTGAATTTCTTAAACAATAAATTATTGCAGATGTGTCGTATATTTCTTCTCCCTTTGTTGTTTCTCTTAATTTCATTTTTTCTACTTCAACATATATTCCATGTGGTACTTCTTCGCTTAAATATTGCAAGGCTTTTTCTCTAATAACTTCTTCTACCAATTGTCTTGATGTTTGATCTGTATATTCTTCTATATCATAATATGCAGGACCTACTTTTAAATTTTTCTCTATTGTATTTAATATTATATCTACACCTTTATTATTAAGTGCACATATTGGTATAATTTCCTCAAAATTATATTCTTTTCTGTACATATCTATTACTTCTAAAATTTCTTCTTTTTTTATTAAATCTATTTTATTTAATACTAATATTGTTTTTCTATTTATTTGTTTTATTTTTTCTAATATTATTCTATCTCCTTTTGTTATCTCTTTTTTAGAACAATCTGCAATAAATAAAATAATATCTACATCTTCTGCTATTTCGTATGCTGTTTCTAGCATTGTTTCTCCTAATTTTGTTTTAGGTTTATGCACTCCTGGTGTATCTATAAAAATTATTTGTGAATTTTCCCTATTTACTATTGCTCTTATTGCTGTTCTAGTTGTTTGTGATTTATTTACTGTTATTGCAACTTTTTCTCCTACTAATTTATTAATAAGTGTTGATTTGCCAACATTCGTTCTTCCTATTATTGCAACAAAACCTGATTTAAATTCTGCCATATATTTCTTCCTTTCATTTATTATATTATCATATATTAATTTATTTTTTTGTAGAAACTTAGTACTTATTTTTTATTTTTTATTAAAAAACACCTAAGATTTTCTAACAAATGCAAGTTCTAAGAAAATTTAAGATACTTAATAATAATTTGCTACTATATAAAAAAACTAGTTATATAAATGAACTAAATTTGGTTCACTACTTATAACTAGTCTTTATATTTTACTCAAACGTAACATTGCTATTTATTGGGCATATATTAAAGAATGTATTCCCGTCATTTACTTCTATTTCATTTCCGTTTAAGTCTTTATAAATTGTTTGTGATGTTCTACTGTTTTTTATACATTTTATTTTTATAGCCTTTCCATTTGTTATATAATACCCATCATTTGTTCCAATGTTGTCTAAGTCTTGTCTATCTTTATTTTCTTTGTCTTTTAATGGAGTATTTTTAGCAAATGTTATTATTATATTTTTTGTAGTTATAGGTTCACCTGTTTCCATATCTGTTTGTTTTATTCCTCTTGCATATCTTGTGTATCTCTTTGTTTCTAAATTATATTTATAACTGGTTGTATGTAAGTCTGAATACGGAATAGTAACCGTATTTGCAATTACACCTTGGTCTAAATTAACTTCTTCATCTGAATAATTTAATACACTTTTTTTATTAGATGTTGTACTATATTTTTTTTGTTTTGCAATTTCTAATATATCTTTTATACTAGTTATTACATTATGTGGTGAAGATTTTTGTTTTATTCTCCAAAATCTCTCCGTGCTTTCACTTATTCCATTAATGTTATTTACTTTTAAAGATGAAATATCTGACTGTGCTTTTGGACTCCAACCATAATGAGTGTAAATTGCATCATTTTCTAATGCATAATCTAAAAAGTAATGTCTCGCACTACGAACTGGTCCTATTTTTTTGACATCTTTTCCTTTAAATAGAGCCATTAGTCTAGTTTCTCCACCTTCTACAATTATTTCGTAAACACTATATGCATTATTTAAGCCTACTTGTGGCCATGCACCCTTATGGTTATCTATCATAACTGCTACTGGTCTACTATTTCCTTCGAATATACTTTCTGATTTTTCTTCTTCTGGTTTTAGTCCCTCATCTACTCCTAAATCTACAAGTATATTTTCATTTTTATTATTATCAATTTTGCTTGTATAATAATAAATTCCAGCTATTAAAGCTACTAATAAAATAATTATTGCACTAATTATTAACATTTTATGACTTTTATTATTCTTTTTAGTTCTCTTACCTTTACTCCCCATTATATACCTCTCTTATTTAAATAATTGTATAATTTTATCTGTAAATAAGAAACCAAAAACAATTAAAGCATTTATAGCTGTTAACACAACTGCACCTGCTGCTACATCTTTTGCTATTTTTGCCTTTGGGTGATATTCTTCTGTACATAAGTCTACAGTTGCTTCTACTGCTGTATTCATCATTTCTGTTCCTAAAAGTAAAAATACAGAAAGCATTAATATTGCCCATTCTATAGTACTTATTTTTAAAGCTATTCCTAGCACTACTACTATAATTCCTATTACTAATTGTATTCTTAAATTTCTTTGAGTTTTAAAACCATGTGCAATCCCGCAAAAAGCATTTTTCCATGCCTCGATAAAGCTTTTATTATATAATCTGCTATCTTTCTTTTTGTCCATTTCTACTCCCTACTAATTTTTAAATCTTCTAGTACATTTTCTTCTTTTAAACGCATTAATTTTTTTTCTTCTTCTTCCATATGGTCATACCCCATTAGATGATAAAAACCATGAACTAACATATATGCTAATTCTCTTTCGAAACTATGTCCATATTCATCTGCCTGCATTTTTACTTGACTTAAATTAATTATGATATCTCCTAATACTTCTGGAACAACACTTTTCTCTTTTTTAAACTTTTCTACTTCATCCTTTTCAAACATAGGAAAAGATAAAACGTCTGTTGCTCTATCTATATTCCTATATTCTTTATTATATTCCTGTATATCTACTGGAGTTGTATAAATAATACTTATGTTTATGTTTTTATCTAGAAGTTGTTCTGTTTCAAAACACTTATTTATTACTTTCTCTGTTAAATTTGAATACATATTGTTTGGTTCTACATTTAAATATTCTATATCTGCATACTTCATTTTTTATATCCTTTCTGCTTTTAACCTATCTCTTTTTTTTCTTGTCTTTTGATTCTTGAATATATTTTTTCTGAAGTTTTATATGTATTTTTTATTTGCTTCATTGCTCCTAATTGTACTAATTTTTTCTTATAGAATTTTTCTATTTTTGAATAGTCTCTTTTGGCTTTTTGTAATTTTCTTAAGTCTGCTTTTATAAACAATATCTCTTTTTGCTTTTCATATTCTTCTAAATTTTCTTCTTTTCCTTTTTGTAATTTTTTATATTCATTCCAAAAAGTTTTATATTCTTCTCTATCTGCTGGCCTGTCCCAATATATTTTTGTAGAAAGAAGCCTAATATTGTAGTCTTCTATTAATTCTATTAATAGTTTATAGGCTGATTCTTTCTTGTTTTCTATTTTTGTAGTTACAATAATTTCTCTTAAGTCTTTTAATATTTTTACATAACATTGCTCTGCTACTACTAATGGCAAACTATGTGTAAATAATTGTCTACTTATTCCTAGTAAAATCATTCTTTTTTCTATTGTATCTTTTATGTCTAATTTTCCTACTGTAAACCTATCGAATTTTTCATATTGTGCAATTATATTTTTATACATATTTTTTTCGTCTAATTTTAATTTTATAGGTAATACATCTGTTATATAATCTTCTAATAGATTAAAAATTTTATCGTATATAATATTTTTATCTTGATATGTTAAGTTATCAGCAAGTTGTATAGAATAATGTTTTAATATTCCTTTATATAGTTGTTCTATTTTTATGCTATAAAATTTTTCGTATCTAGGTATCATTTTATTTTCTTCTGCTTTTAGTGTTTGATAGTCTAATTGTAATAAATATTGTTGCTTTTTATATTTATATTCTAAATATTCTGTTTGTTTTAAGTGTATTACTTCATAATAATTTGAAAGTGCATCTTTCTCAAATTCTGTAGCTGTACCATTTTTTACTTTTTTGTAAATTGAGTCCATTATATATTTATCTATTGCCTCTAAATATAAAGTATATGCATCTTCATATTTTTTAGATAGCATTTCTTTTTTTGTTTCATCTTTTTCTTCGTTTTTATACGCTTCAAACGCTTTTATTAAACTAGTTCTTTTTATAGAAATCATTATACCATTAATTCCTAATTTAGTTGGTATTAATAGTTTACTTATAGTATTTGTTAATTTTGAGAAAAAATTTTTGTTTGTGCTAATTACTCTAAGACTTCTTTGCTCCATGTTTATCATCCTTTCAAAATACTATTTTTTCATTAGTTCCTATATTTTCAAAGACTTCATATGTTACCTCTGCCTCCACTGCGTCATCTTTTATTGTATAATTTACTATTACGTTGTTTATGTTATCCTTATTTTTTATTGTCTGGTTTAACTTCTCTTCAGCTCTTCTTTTTGCTTCTTGTTTTGCCTCTTCCTCTGTATAGTTAACTTCATATTCTTTTATTTCAGAATTATTACATTCTATTAACTCTACGGGTATATAGAAATTTGAAAATAATTTTAATTTTTTATTCTCATATATTGTATCATATTTTTCGAAATTTGAAAGCCTTTTATATAAATTTATTCTAAAATTATTTATATTTAATGCATATTTTTTCTCTGTATTTCCAGTTTTTTCTGTTTTTGTTTCTTTAAGTTTTACTTCTGCTTTTTCTGTATACCATACTAAAGCTTCTACATCTCCTGTAGCCCTAGTAAAACGAGTTCCTGTATATTTTCCTTCCATCCAGCCTGCTATAAGTAATGTACCGTTTTTCACAATATCTCCTGGATGTACCATTGCTGTTCCTGTATTCGCATTTATCTTTAATACCTTTGCTTCTTTATCTGATACTATATTGCAATATTCATTTTGATTAATTATCTCTGGTTTTTCTTCTGCTAAAACAACTTCTACTATTACATTCGTTCCTTTTATTTCTATTCCCACCCAAGCTATGTCTTCTCTTTCAAGCCTTATATTGTTAACTATTTCTTTTATGTCTATGCTGTTCTTATATTTTCCTATGCTTAATCCATTTTCTGTTAAAGTATGTAATAGTTCCTGTTTTTTAGAACTTTCTTCTAGTCCTTTTATTTCTATATTCCAAATAAATTTTGAAAGTGTAAATAATATTATTATAAATATGATTAACATTATTAAAAGGATCTTTCTTTTTTTATATTTATATAAAAAAAATGGAATTCCTTTCTTTTTGTTTATTCCTATTTTACATTTAGTTTTTCTGGCTATTTTCTTTATTTTTTTAAAGTCTTCTATTCCTATATTAACATTTAAATATATATCGTTTTTCTTTTCTATATTCCATAAATATATTTTCTGCATTCTGCACATATTCATAAATCGTTCTATATAATAACCTTCAACATGTATATTTACAAATCCCTTTACATAGTTTTCCATTTTCTTTATACTCACAGTTTTTATTCCTCCTCTGTGCTTTCAAGGTATAATTTAGAAATTTCACCACTAATTAATATATCATTTTCGTTTATCTGGTTTAAATTCATTTTATTTCCTTCCATTATAATTATTCCTATTGATGTATTTATTTTCACTAAATATTCTTCATATTCTATAATTCCCGTATAATTTTCTATCATTATTTGGTTAAATCCTGTTATTGTTATTTTGGGAATATTGGTAGTAACTTCTATTGGAAGTTCTAGCATCCTTTCTATTTTATTTCTTGTATTTTTAATTTTCATCACTCCTATCTTTCAAATTCGTCAAGTGATTTAAACTCATACCCTTCGTTTTTCGCATTTTTTATAATTCCATCCAAAGCATTTGCATTATCTTTAGAATTTCCATGTAACAATATTATTTCTCCATTATGCAAATTATCTAATACTATTTTTTGTGCATATTCTGTTCCCTTTTGCACATTTTCATCATAGTCTAAATACCCAAATGTCCACATTACGTTCGTATATCCAAGTTCTTTTGTTACTGCTAATGTCCTTTGGCTATATTCTCCTTTTGGTGGTCTTATATATTTCATTTCGTATCCCGTTTTTTCGTACACTGCTTGATGTAGCTTCATTACTTCTTCTTTTATTTCTTCATCAGAAATATTCGGAAGACTTTTATGATTAACTGTATGGTTCCCTAATTTCTTAATGTCTATTTTTTAGCGATTATTTTAACCGCTTCTTAATATTTTCTATGTACTTTTTATATTAATATTAATATTAATATCTTATATTGTATTTTTGAATGTTAGTTTTACACTTATATTTTTATTCTTATTAAACTCTATTTTTTTTATTAACTCTTGTAAAATTATTTTATTTGGCTCTTTCATATTTAATAAATCTTCTGCAATCTGTCTTATTTCTTTTAAGTCAACTTCGGATTGCATATTGCTAGTTTTTTTTAATTCATTTTCTATTTTATTAATCTCCTTTACAATTTTTTCTCTTTCTTTTTGTTTTTTTAAATAAATTATTTTAAAATCTTCTACTTGTATCGTTTTGTTTATTTTATCTTGATAAATTTCTTCTATATTGCTTTCTACTTTTTTTAGTTGCATTTGCATTTCTTGTAATTTTATTTTGTATAAATTATTTGTACTATTTGCCTCTTGTTCTGCTTTATTATAAATTTTTTTAATTTCATCTTCCGAAAATTTTATTTTTTTTGTTTCTTCTTTTATTTTTCCAATTACCACTTCTTCAATTAAGTTTGCTGATATTTGTTTACAATCACATAATGCACTATAATTATTTCTTTTTGAACAAATAAAATAAGTAGCTCTCCACACATTTCCATTTTTTCTTTTTTCTTCTCTACATCTTAAAGTAGCCTTATTACCACACTCTCCGCAATACACTAAACCTTTTAATATATGGTCATATTTTCTTTCTCTTGTTTTTGTATATCCATTTAATTTGTCTTGTGCTTTATTCCAAGTTTCTATATCTATAATTGGCTCATGCATATTTTCTAAAATAATATGTTCTTCTTTTTTAGTAGATCTTACTTTTACTATCTTATGGCTAACTTTTTGAAATTTTCTTCCTACTACACTGCCTAAATATACTTCATTTCTTAAAATTTTTCCTATTTGCGCCCTAAGCCATACATATTTTCCATTTGGATTTACACTCTTCCTTTTCATATATTTTGGAATTTTTAAATATACTGCTGGTGGCTCTATCTCTCTTTCGTTTAATTCATTTGCAATTTTAATTGTTGACATTCCTTTTTTTGCATACATATCAAAAATTTCTTTTACAATTTTTGAACTATATTCATCTGGGATTAAGTGATTCTTTTTTTCTATATCTTTTTTATATCCATATGGTGGTATTCCCGCTTGATATTCTCCTTTTTCTATCTTTCTTTGTTTTACACTTTTTATTTTATTAGATATGTCTTGTGCATAGTAATCATTAAAGCTAAGCTTAAATGTTAAAAATTGCAAACCATCCGCTTTTAGGGTGTCTACATTATCTCCAATTGCTATGTACCTAATATTATTCGTTGGTAAATACCTTTCTAAATAATATCCTGTGTCTATGTGGTCTCTTCCAAACCTTGATAAATCTTTTGTAATAATACAGTCTATTTTTTCTTCTTCAATATCTTTTAACATTTTTTGAAATCCTGGTCTATTAAAATTTGTTCCTGTATATCCATCATCAACATATTCTCCTGCCTCAATTAACTCTTCATGTTCTTGTATGTAGTTATCTATAATATCTCTTTGGTTTTCTACGCTTTCGCTTTCTCTATCATCTCCATCTTCACGAGATAAACGTATGTATTTCGCAACTTTTATGTTTCTATAACTATTTACTCTATTAATTTTAATCACTCTCCTTTTCGCGGAGTAAACAGCTTATTTAAATTTATTGTATCAGCTCTAAATAAGCTATTTTTGTCTTATAGTTATATATTCTATATATTTTTGCTTTAATAATTCTGCTAATATTTCTTTTAAGTTTTGCTTTCCATATTGTATCTGAATATTTATGCTTTCACTGTTTTTCATAATAGATTTTCTCCTTTTTAAGTTTTGTTTAATTGTATGAATTTATTTTTTTAAGTATTACTCCTATTAATAAAAACGGTTTTAGCATATCAAAATACGATAAAAATTATTTTGTACAAAAAAGCGTACCTAAGATTTTCTAATAAATGTAAATTGTATAGAAATCTTAAGTACGCAATACTTCTTTAATATTATTACTTTCTAAAAAACTTATTTTAATTTATATTAATATAATTTCTGAGCCATTTCTAATAGTTGACTCTCCAATAGTTAGATTTATGTCAAATGGTTTTGCTGTTTTTCTGTCATATAATACTGGTAACTTTGATGGGTTATATTCACCATTTGTAAATTCATTTATTGCTTTTACCATTAGTTTTATCGTTGTATATATTCTTCTATTTAGTGGAATCCATATATCATATTCTTTTTCTATTGTTGGAACATATAATTTTACAAGTACTTTATTCATCTTCCTCACCATTTTCCTTCATACCTAATAATTTTATTAATGTTGGTCTACCTTTTGCAAAACCATAGCCATAGCTTTGTCCACAAGAGCTTAAAAATCTGAATGTTGATGTCATTGCTTTTAATAAATATTGTTCCCCAGAACCATTTCCTAGCCAAATTCCACTATTTTCTTGTGCGAACTTTTTATACCATTCAGAGTATGTATAGTTGTTCATTTTTACTGATGACTCTGCTATTATATAATAGCATTTTTTTAAAGCTTGTGCATTCTTTAAACTTTCAAAAAATAAGTCTTCACTTCCTAATTCGGTTATAAACTTATCTATTCCTATTATAAATATTACAGTATCTTTTATATTTTTTGAACTATTTAAATTTTTAAATACGCTTATATATTTATCCCTATTTGATTCTTCTTTACCTTGTAGCATATTTTCTGCATCCAATATTACAAAATTAATATTTTTTATTCTTTTTATTATTTCTACTAAATTCATAAAGAATTTATCAAATTCTTGTAGATTGTTAGCAAATATACAATTTATTAGATTGTTTTTTAAGTCTACAGTATATGGTTTTATTGTTCTATGCGAAATTCCTATTGGTAGTGAAGATATATCTAATATTGCAGATTCCAAATGATTTATAGTTACAAAGTTTGGTACTATAGCAATTTCTTTAGCTTCCACTTTTTCTTCAGAATTTCTTTCTTCTATAGTTTGGCTAACAGTTTCATTCCAAGCTTCTGGTTCACAAATTTTCGCAGTTTGAAATTCAAAATATTTTTTGTCTTCTGGGTTTACTAATCCTCTACCAAATAAATGTGATGGTCTTTTCTTTCCTACTCTTTCAAAAATGCTCATATAATCATCGTCTTTGTTCATTTGTAAAGCTATTTTTTGTCTAAAGTTTTGTAGCATTCTATATCTTACACCTGTTGTAGAACTGGTTGTAAATACAAAAACCATTCTATATTTTATCCCTTCTCTTAATAATATTTCTAAAATTTCTTCATAGCTATTAGGGTAATTTTCCACAAAAGATTCATAGTTATTTAGTACTATAATAAATGTAGGAATTATTTCTTGTGTTGCTTTTGTATATAAATTAAAATCTCCATTATAATCTGATAGTTTTTCTTTTCTTTCTTTTAATTCATTTTGTAGCATATTAAAAAATCTAGCAATTTTTTCACTATCATTTGCAAACATTACATCTCCAACATGCTTAGATTTCTTAAATGCTTTAAGTGTTTCACTACCAAAATCTAATAAGTATAATTGTGCTACAGCAGAAGAATAATTAGCAATTATGTCATAAATCATAGTACTTATTAATGTTTCTTTACCACTTGCAGCATTACCATAAATAATTGTATTTCCTCCAAAAGAAATGTTTAATGTCATTACATTTTGTAATTGTCTAGATGGATCATCATATTCTCCAATCACAGGATTAATTACATCTTCTTCTACTTTTACATGATATTTTTCTCTAATAGCATCTAAATATATTGTTTCTGGAATTGGATTTAGCCATAAAGGTTCTTCGTGAATATTTTCTTTTCTTGCTAAATCACTTATATATTTTACTATATTAGTTAGCTGTTCTCCCTTACTTGCTGATGTATTTTTCTTTACATCATCTACTTTTTTTAATATTCTTCCTGTACTAGATATAAATTCTATAGAGTTATCATATTCTTTTTTTACTTCGGCTGAAGGGTAATACAATGCTCCTGCCCAACCAGATTGCCCTAAAGCTAAATAATCATCATTTCCTACTTTAATATAAAATTGACCTGCACCACTTAATTTTGCTGCATCTGGTATATCTATTATATCTTTACTGTCTGAAGGTGATTGTACTTTTAAACATATTCCGAATTTAGAATTACTTCTAATTTGATCATTTACAACTCCCCCTGGTTTTTGTGTAGCCAATATTAAATGAACACCCAAACTACGCCCAATTCTAGCAACACTTATAAGTTCATCCATAAACTCTGGCTCTTGTTGTTTTAGTTCAGCAAATTCATCACTAATAATAAACAAATGTGATATTGGTTTTTTAAGTACTCCACTATGATAATATTTTTGGTATTTATATATATCTATAGTACTTTCACCAGTTACAAGTCTTGCCTCGCTAAATTCTACTTGTCTTCTTTTTAGTTCACTTTGAATAGATTCTAATGATCTTTGTAAACTGCTTTTATCTATATTTGTAATTGTTCCTACTAAATGTGGTAATTGTACATCTGGTCTTTTAAAAGCTCCTGCTAGTCCACCACCTTTGTAATCTATTAATACAAAAGTTACATCATCAGGATGATAGTTAATTGCTAGCGATAAAATATAAGTTATAATAAATTCACTTTTTCCTGAACCTGTGCTTCCTGCAATTAAACCATGCGGTCCATGGTATTTTTCGTGGATATCTAGACATATGTGTTTTCCATAACCATCTACTCCAATTGGAGCACTTAATGAATTAACCGAATCGCTTTCTCTCCATCTTTCTAATATATTTAATTGTTCTATACATCCTACATTATACATTTCTAAAAATGTATAACTACTAGGTAATAACATTTCTTTTTCTTCATTATACTTTATTAATATATTAAATAGTATTTGGCTTATTTGCTCAAAAGAAAATATTGCAGATGTATTTAGTTTAAATGGCAACTTAGCTTCGTTAAAGTTTTGGCTTTGACGTAACATTCCATCATTGCCACTTATTTCTACAAAGTTTTTACATTCAGTTGGTAATTTTAGTATACTATCTGTCAAAAATAATATACTAAATCCCATGTTTTTATCTGCTTTTAAAATATCATTTATAACTTCTAAGTTTTCTACATTTTTATAGTCATCTATAATTATTAAATAATATGGTAAATTTTCTTTGTAATCAAAATTGGTATCATTTTTTTTGTTTCTTTTCTTTAGCTCATCTGCTAAATATTCTGAAACAATACTTATTTTAGAGCTTTCATCTGCAAAGAAACGCATATCTTTAGAATTACTCCAAACATGTGGTAACATTTTTGCAAAGTCCCATTTTCCATCTGTATTATCTTTTAATAAAAACACTAATTTTAGTTCATCATAGCTATGAAATGTTATTAATTGCAATAATATATTTTGAATATATCTAAATTTTAATTTTTCATCTTCATAAATTATTGCAGAAATATTTTTTCTCACTAAAGACAATAATACTGGTGCTTCTTTTAGAGTTTTCGCTTTTTCTATACACATATTCATATAATCATATGTTTCACTTGTTATACCTATATGGTCATCTTGTGTATAATTTATAATAAAACCGGATGGTACATCTCCAATTCCTAGCCTTATTGTTAAAAAGTCTTTATCTTCTATTTGTCTTTCCCAAAGCCTAGAATGATCATATAAGATAATATCCATACATTCTTCTGGAGAAACATAAGTTTTATATAAAATTGCACGATTTCTATTTAATAGTTCTTCTATAGAGTCCATTTTTTTCGCTATATATTTTTTATAGTTAGTTATTGTATCTTTTTCATTTAGTTCTCTTATTTTTACACTATATCTTCTATTTAGAATTGGAATTAATACAGATGTAAGCAGCATTGTTCCAGACATAAAAAGACTAAATATAGCATTTTTTAATTCTACTCTTCCACTAGCTAAATTATCTATTGTTTGAACTAATGTTATGAGCGTCATCATTCCCATAGAAAGTGAAGAACCTAAAACTAGTGCTGCTGGCAATTCTCTGTTCTTTTTAGAAACTTCTGGTGATGCTATTGTTACTCTAGTTTCATCTATTAAGTCTAATATTCTAGGTGTTCTTAAAAAATAGTCATTATTTAAATAATCGTTAAAATCTTCTTCGTCATAGTCTTTTATTAATTTATTTGTATATTTACTTATAGAAAAATAATTTTTATTACAAGTAACCCTATTAAAAGGATTATTTATAAATAATTCTTTATCTATTAAAATAATTGTAAGTCCGAATATTGATATTCTATCACCATTTGCAAGCATTCTCGTTGATCTAGAAATAGGTTCATCATTTACATACGTATTAAATTTCGCATCATAGTTTTCTATTGACCATACACCATTTATAAGAAATATTTTGGCCTGTGTTTTGCATACTAATGGATTGTCATATACTATATGATTTGTATTTCTATCTCTACCTATAAATATTGTAGATGTATTTTCTATATGCAAATGTGAATAATTATCTACATATACTGGTGAACAATAAAGTACATATATTTCCGGACTATTTCCTATGGTTACATAATAAAAACTATAATCTTTTAATATTATTCTATCTAATATTTCCTTTCCATCTCTTATAACTTTAATAGAATTCTCTTCTAAAACAATATTTTTATTATTAATTATTCTACATCGATTTGTAGTTCTTATTTGCCAGTTATTATTAACACTTTCTATATTAATTAATCTTTTGGACTGCTCATAATTTTTATCATATAACCAATAATTTCCTATTACTTCTTTTGGTAAAATTAGTTTATTTATCGAATTTTTTCCTATAAGTGTAACTAACATTTATCTTTTCTCCTTATACTTTTACTGTTGTTAAAATTTCCCCATATAAGATCTGGATTTAGGGACATTCCTTAAAATCCTGTTTTTATTTTTCTTATAAAAAATGAAAATAGTAATTCGTCTAATTAGCATTATAAAGAATTACTATTTTCATAAAAGACGAAGTACAATATTTTTTTATTCCACTTCATTATTTAAATTTAATTTATATGTTATTTTTAATTTCCACCTGTAAGGTTTGTCCAAACATCTGAAGCTGATTCTTGAATTTTATTAATTGCTGATTTTGCCATATCTTTAGCTCCATCAACTACATCTCCTGCAAAGTCTTTAGCAGCTTCTACTGCATCTGCTGCACCTTCTAATGCTTCAATTGTAGTAGCTTGTGCTGTAATTTGATTATCTAATGCATCTCTAAGTGATTCTAGAATTGTATTTACTCTTTTAAAAGCATCTTTTAATTCTCTTATATTTGTATCTCCAGAAATACTATTCCAATCAGCCTCTAATGATGACGCTGTAGATGAAGCTCTATCTGAAGCAGATGTTGCCTCTTTAAATCTAGATTCTATAGTTTTTTGACATGCACGTACATTAGCTGATCTAAATCTAAGTTTAGCTCCTTTATTTGTTTTTGGTACATCTGATAATATAATAGCAATTTGGTCAGATAAACTGCTAGAAGTACTAGATTGGTTTGCTGCTGCATAAGATCTAGCCTTTGCTGCAATTTCATGTGGTATGTCACTTACTGTTACAGTAAATACTTTATTTAAACCTGGTATTGACATATTTACAACATTAATAAAGTTGTCATATGAATTACCAAACCATACATCACTCATTTGTTGTATTTCGGCAAAAGCTCCTTTTATAGCATTTTGCATATCATTTGCTGAATTTGCAATTTGAGATGCTTTAACAATTATTTGGTCATAGTCGATTTCTTTAATATCTGTTCCTGCCATTTTTCTTCCTCCTCTTATTTTATTATAGTTATATAATATATTTTGATTAACTTATTTGTCAATATATACATATTAAAACAATTATGTCTTTTTTGTTACACTTTTTTTACTATTTTATTACACATTTTTTATCTTTTAAATATCTTTTTAATTCTATTTAATATTTTTTTAAATATGTTTTCTTTATATGGCACTATTTCTATTTTTTCATTTCCTTTTTGTTCTATTTTCTTTTCCTTAAATAAATTATCTACTCCATATTTTTCTCTTTTTTCTTTTTCTATGGCAATTTGATTATTTTTTAAAATAACATCTAGTTTTTGTTTTTGTATTTCTGTTGCAAAATATTTTTTAAAATATACTACTAATATAGAATATGCTTTTCTTGATATTTCACATTCTTCTATACTCACATTTGGTTTTATAACATATTTATAATTTTTATCGCAATTTTCTTTTAAAAATTTTATTTCTTCTTCAGGAATTTTTAAAACCTCTTCTTGTGGCAATCTTTTTAATATTTCTAAAACTTGTGTATATGCCATTTTATATGTTGCTTTATCGGTTTGGGTCATTTCTATTTGCCTCCCTCTTTTTATCTTTTGTAAGGTGTGCTTCTGCTTCCATAACATCTTCTATTCCTATTTTTTCTTTACCTAATGCTATCTTTATTAAATTATCATATTGCTTTTTGGTTGGAATGTTTTGCTTATCTATAGTATATTCTTCTGCTCCTACTCTTTCCATTGTGCTGTTTATCTTTTCTATAAGCTCTACTGTCCTTATTGTATTTTGTGTTTTACTTATTGGTTTCGTTTGGTCACATTTTTCGTATAAATCTTGTTCTTCAAGTACAATTTGCATTGCTCTTACTAGTTCTTCTGTTCTATCGTCATTTATATCAAATTCTTCTAAATAACTATCAATTGTTCTTATTATATTATTATATTCGTTTTTGAAATCTTCCCTAAAACTTTCGTTGCTAATCATTTGAGTAAAAGATTCGTCCTTTTCGTCCTGCTTTCTGTTAAGCAACCATCCAGCCATATTAGTTTCATATGTATTTAGTAATTCATGTAACTTTTCTGGATTCTTTGTTTCTTCAAAATCTTTTCTAATTTCTTCTAATCTATGTATCTGATTATCTTTTATTTGTTCTTTATTTAAAAGTACTACTGGAATATTCCAATCTGTTGCAGCTTTATACGCATTTTCCATATTCTTCTCTGTTGAATCGTCAAAAATAATAACATAATCAGGTTTTATTTCTTTTCTTTCTATAGCAATTTCACTATATACTCTTCTAGAATTATATGGCATAGATTTAGCTGTTAAATATTTCTTTTGAACTGCACTATATCCAAATTCATTAGAAAAGGTATTTATATCTGTATTTCCCATCATTTTAATATTTTTACTATCCACAGAAGTAAAACCATACATTATGCCATTTTCACCTACTGGTGTCATTCCCATAAAGTCTTGGTTTACATATGTCATCGAAATAATATGGTTAAATGTGTTATCACTTGTTTTCCATTTTTCTTTTAAATTTTCATGTTCAGCTCGTTTTACTTCACTTATAAATCCTGAATCTGTACTATGTAATAATAAGTTAAAAGCTTCTCCCGGTTCTATTTGTAGTATATTTTTCCCATTGTATTCTATTACAGTTCGTTTTAATGTACTGTCTAGTTCTTTTTTAGTTTTGGCTAATTCTTCTGTATAACTTAGAGCATATTCTCTTTCCATTTCACTTTTTATTTCTTCTATTTCTTCTATATTTTGATTATGAAATTTAGAAAAATCTAGGGCTTCTATATTTTGAATCTCCAGTACTTTAGTTATACTTTGTATAAATTTTTTCGCTTTTTCGGAATTTAATTTTTCTATATCTCCAGCATACATTTCTAATATTGAATTTGCTTCTTTTATAGAAATGGAAAAATATTTATTAAGATATAAGTTCTTAAGCTTATCTAATTTTGTTTCTCTATTTCCAATTCTTAAACTTTTTTTGTTTTCATCATAATTTATAGCTTCTTCATATTTTTCATTAAATTTTTCTTCTAAATCATTTTCATAATTTTCAGAATATGAAACAGCTATTATTTTTTCATCTCTTTTTGATTTATTATTTCTTAGTGCTGAATCTATTAAATTTGCAGATATTTCTTCTGTTACTCTATCTACATTAATTTCATAGCAATTATTAGTAAAATATTCTATTAGCCCTTTTGCTAAATTTACACTTTCACTTAATTCTTGCTTTTGCCTTACTTTATTTGCAACTATTTGCATTAATTCTAGATTTTCTTTTGATAAAATATCTAGTTGTGTACTTATATTTGGAAATTTAAGTGCATATAATATAAATTCCTCTCCGAATGTTTTATATATTTCGTCTTTAAAAATTGTAAAATTTGTATTAACTAATGCTTTTGAATTCTCTTTTAATGCCTTTTTTAATGTTTCTATTTTTTCATCTGTAAATATTCCTTGTTCATAACAGTACAAAAAGTTTGACATATCTGTATATCTTGTAAAAGAATTTAATATTTTTTTGTAATTTATTCCTTCTACTTTATCTCTTCTTTCTAATATATCTTTTTTTACTTTTTCTTGTAATGCTTTACTTATCTTCGCAAATTCTAAATTGGATTGTGGTAATTTTTTCATAAATACTTCTACCATATTTTCTTCTGTATAAAAAGTTTCTCCCTTGTCCATTTTCTCGGAGATTAACTGCATTATTTTATTTTTATCGTCTTCATCAATTTTAATAGCTTTTATTATATGCATTAAGTTTTTAATAGAATATTGTCTTAAATTTTCTGTTTCTTCTTTAGACATTAGCTTTAATATTTCTCTATATCGTAATCCTTTATTTCCAGTACAATGTTCTAATAGTCCAATTGAAGAATCCAAATTGTTTATTCCATAATAACAAAACCAATCTTGTCTTTCTATGAATATTTTAGATAATTCTTTCATTTGTTTTTCACTATATCCTTTTTATTAAATCGGGATTAAAGGACGGTCCTTAAAATCCCGGTTCTATTTTTCTTATTAATTATTATATTTTAATATAATAGCTTATATATACTTATTCTGATTCATTTGTTTTCATTGTAGGAATAAAATTCTCTGCAAATTTATATTCATCCCTATTTTTTATATATAACATTCCTATTATAGAAAATACTATAGCACCAATAAAATTAACCATTAAGTCTTTCATTGTATCTTTTAAACCTATATCTAAATTTCCACCACTAATAACAAATTCTTTCATTTCTCCATTTTTTTCATACTTTATTACACTTTCTTGAATATTATCTATTTTTATTGGAATGTTTTTTCCTGTTTCATTAATTAATACAGATGAAATTGATGATGTAATTCTATCTTTTTGCATATCTGTTCTAGTAAAATTATCTGAACCATATTCAAAAAATTCCCATACTACACCTATTGTCATAGAAAAACAAAATGCTACTAGTGCCACAAAGATTGGTGACATTTTTAAGTGAAACTTTGGACTTCTATTTAGTATATCTATAAGCGAAAATCCTATAGCTGCACATAAAAATCCATTTATTGTATGTAGCATAGTATCCCAAAATTTAAATATTCCATAAAAATTTTGTATCTCCCCTAAAATTTCTGCTGAAAATATAAATAGTAATATTACTGTTTCTAAGGCATTTGGTAATTTTATGTTTAATTTTCTATCTATTATTGAAGGAATTGTAAATAAAATTAGTGTTAACATTCCCAAAAACACATTTTCAAAATCTCCTCTAAGAGCTTGTGTAACTATTGTTATAATTACTAATATTCTTAATACTATACATACTGTTAAATCTCTTTTCCTAAATGTTCTTTGTTTTTTCATTTTTTCCCCCTATTACTTTTTTTATTTTTTGGATTATAACTATGCCTACTGTTCCTAGTGTTACAGAAATTAAATCTACCATTGTGTCTTTAATTGCATCTTGTCCAACAAAGCCTTTTGCTACTTGCATATTTTGACCTAAAAAACTGTCAACGAAAAATTCAAATAGTTCCCAAACAACACCTGTGGCAAGTGAAAAACATACTCCAAATGCAATAATTGTTTTTTTATTAATATTGTTATCTGCTGATGTGTTATTTAACTGTCTTATAACTGTTTCTCCTACAAAGAAAAATATAACTCCGGACAAAGTATGTAACATTGTGTCCCACCACAAAAATTTACCATAAAATCCTAGTGCTGTTCCTAAACATTGTGCCGCAAAAATAAAAAGTATAATTGATATTTTTAAATTATTCTCTAGTTTTATTTTTAGAATTTTTTCGACAAATACATCATAAAAAGTTAATATCATTGTTAAAATTAGAATTCCTATATTTTTATATTCTTTTTTAAAAATTAGAAAAATAGTAATTATAGCAATTAAAATTCTAATAATATTAGCAATTATCTTGTATATATCTTTTTTCTCCTTTTTCATACAATATTCTCCTTGTTTTTATCTTACTACAAGTATAACATAATCTTTTTTTAGTTACTACATAAAATAAAAATAATTTCGGTGAACTTTTTGCACGTTCTTTTTAGTTTAACTGAAAAAAGGGATTTGTTGCTAAAAAAATAAAAAAGATATTAAAAAAATAAAGTGAACATTTTAATTACATCCTATTTTTTAATATCTTCAAATCAATTTATCTTCTTTTAATTCGACTCTGTATAATAAAGAATTTCTTTTCCTAACTTTTTAGCATATTCTATTTCTAAATTTGTACTATCCCCAATATAATTATCTATATTTACAACTAATATAGCATCAGAAAATTCTATTCTTTTAAAATGTGTTTCCTTCAATTTTATTAATTGTTCTTCAGTTCTTTCAATATTCTTTAATACTGGATAAACTGGTGTAAGAATACAATATCCTTCTAATGCCATTTTTTCTGCAACTTTCATCATTTCTTTTTTGAATTTCAAGCTTCCACATAGTGTAATTACTTTCATTTCAATGCCTCCATCTGTTCTAATATTTATCAATTTCTGTGCCATTTTTTAAATATACTTTTATCTGCCTTATTATTTAATTTTTAGTATAGCATAAATCATTTGTATTTACTATATTTCACAAAAAAACAATGATTAAATTTTCTTTTATTTTAATCATTGTTTTTTATTTCTATAATTTCCGGACATTAAGAATTTAGGTGTATGATTTCCTACTATATGCCCCTCATTAATCATTCTTTTTACCAATTCCTCATTTGTATTTAAATAGTGACCCGTTATAAAAAAAGTAGCCTTCACATTGTTTTCCTTTAAAGCATCTAGGATCTTTTCTGTATATCCAGCCTCATATCCTTCATCAAATGTTAAATATACATTTTTCTTATCTGCATTTCCAATGTACATACCATCATATTGCTCCATTAGCTCTGCATTTTCTTTTCCCACATCTGGTCTTTTGTGTTCTTTTTCTCTTTTTATTCCCCAACCAATCTTTTTATTACTTAGAGCACTTCCACTAGTATATTGAAGCTTATTATTGTTATAAAATGTAAATATTAGTAAAAAAAGTAAAATAATTCCACATAGCGAAAAAAGTAATTTTTTGTCAAAAATTTTCATACTTTTATCCCTCCAATATTATTTTTTCATATTGACATTATCAAATTTTTAGATTATATTGTATTTATTATTGGAAAATATAGGTAATAGTCTTTATTTATATTTTTTTGTCTATTATTGGTAATTCAATATTTTTCTATATAATAGTATATATATTATTTAGGAGGTGAAGATATGTTAAATTTTGTTTTGTGCGATGATAACAAAAACATTTTAGACAAATTATCACAAATGTTAAACAACATTTTTATAAATCATGATTATAATGCAAAAATTACCTATACCTGTGATAATTCGAATGATTTATTCAATTATTTAAATAAAAATACTATTGATGTATTATTTCTAGATATCAATTTGAAAGATAAACTAACTGGATTAGATATTGCTGAGCAAATTAGAAGTAAAAACAAAAAAATATATATTATTTTTACAACAGGTCATTTAGAATATGCTCTAGTTGCCTATAAGTATAAGACTTTTGATTATATTCCAAAACCTTTTGTTTCTGAAAGACTTGAATTAACTATATCTAGATTGTTTGAAGATATAAAATCCAATGTATCAAATTTTATTAAAGTCGGTAATTCCCAGATGTTAATTAGAGAAAATGATGTACTTTATATTAAAAAAGATAATATGAAGTTAACTTATCATACTCCATTTCAAGATTATTCATCATATATTGCGTTTAATAAGATAGAAAAAACTTTACCTGATAATTTCGTAAGATGCCACAGATCTTATATTGTTAATATAGATTCAATTAATATAATAGACAGTATTAAAAATTACATATATCTTTCTAATAATAATGATGTTTGCCCTATTGGGCCTAAATATAAAAACAATTTACTGGAGGTTATGAATAACTATGAATACAATACAAAAGATAATCGATATCTTAATGAAGCCTAATGCAACACTAACTAGCATTATTAGTATTCCTTGTACTTTAATAGAGATAATTATATATGTTAATATGTGTTTAGTTCTTTTAAATATAGAAACAACTAAAAAACGAAAATATCTATGTATAACATTTCTTTCTGTTATTTTTATTTGTTTGGCATTTTTTATTCCATCACCATATAATGTTATTTTAAATATACTTATTATGATATTTATGTATCTTATATTTTTTAAAGTAAAAGTTTTAGAAGCAGCTGTGGGAATTGGTATTCCATTTATTTTAACCGCACTATTCGAAGTAATTTCTTCACAAGTATATACTTTAATATCTAATCAGCCTTATGCTGAAGCTATTTCACTACCTTTATATCATATAGCTTTTCTTATAGTAGTATATACATGTTTAACAATTATGTTAGTATTTTTTAAACATTTTAAAATAAATACAACATTATTTACAAATTTAAATAAAAAAGATTATTTTTCAATTTTAAGTACTGTTATACTAGGCTTTGTAACTATATTTTTACAATTATATATAACTGCTTTTTATAATAATGTACTGCCTGGATCTGTTATATTACTAAGTATTATGTGTTTATTGGCTTATTTCTTTGTTAGCATATTTAATATTATAAAAACAAAACAGTTAGAAGTTGCAAATAGAGATATAAAAAATCTTACGCTATATAATAATACCTTAAAAATAATGTATGATAATATTCGTGCATTCAAGCATGATTTTCACAATATTATGAATGGTATTGGGCGGATATATAACTGCCAATGATATGGAAGGTTTATCAAAATATTATAAGTCATTATTTAATGAATGTAAAAATCTTAATAATTTATCTGCTATTAACCCAGAAATTATTAATAATCCATCTATATATGCAATTTTAGCTGATAAATATAATAAAGCAAATTTAAACAATATTCAATTTGAACTTGGAGTTTTTATAGATTTAAATTCTCTTCATATAGATACCTACGAATTTACTAGAATATTAGGAATATTATTAGATAATAGCATAGAAGCTGCACAAGAATGTAATAAAAAATATATAAATGTACGCTTTTTAATGGATTACAGGAGAAATAGACAACTTGTAATTGTAGAAAATACATATAATGAAAAAGATATAGATACATTTAAAATTTTTGAAAAATCATATTCCACAAAACCAAATAATACAGGACTTGGACTCTGGAAGGTAAATAAAATATTAAACAAACATGATAATCTTGCAATGTTTACAAGTAAAGACGATGAATTATTTAAACAACAATTAGAAATATACTTACCAAAACCAAGTTTACTAAAAATTTAAAACAAATAAAAAATAAAGTAATAATACTTTATTTTTTATTTTTTTGTTGTTTAATTTGGATGTTGATTGTTTTTAGTCTTTTCTTATCATATTAGCAGGCATTTTTGGTTGATGTAATATTCCTAAAACAAAACATGCTGTGTTAGATGATTTTGCATACTTTTCTGCTAATTTTGCTAACATTTTTAACATTTCCATCTTCCCCCTTTATTTTCTTTATATAGTACGAGGCTAAGTCCTCGGTTACTATCCATACACTTCATAACCATACTTATTTTTTGTAATTCTATATGCTAATTTAGTTATTGTTAATGTTTGAATTAAAATTCCTATAATTATCATATTAGAAATTACTCTATACGGTGTAATTACTGCAATTGCAAGCTCAGTACCTGCAATTATAAATGACCATATCTTTCGTTTTCTTCTCTCTTTCTTTTGTAATACTGGAACATTTTCTGTATCTGCAGGTGCATATTTATAAATCATTGCAAAACTAAATATAAAAGTAATAGCTATCATAATAAATTTAACACTATCACTAAAATATAATATTTTAGCTAAATATGCACTTCCAATATACATTGTGTTTGTTGCTATAATACATCCTAAATGTGTATTTAAATGAAATCCTCCAGAAAACATTCTGTATGGTAAAATTATCATAAAAGAAATTATGGTTAAATCAATTATATTAAGTAGCCATGCTAAAATAAATGTAATAAAAAACTTAGGTATTTCACCAATTAGTAATTGTAGACCAAAGCTAATTTCTTCTATTCTACTTTCATCATATCCATTAACAGATTCTGTTATCTTACGTGCTAATGAATCACAAATTGTTTGTATCACATTTATCCCTCATTTCTTTCGTTGATCTGTCTTTATTATAATCTCTTTTTATTATTTTTGTTCATTTGTTTGGTGAAATGATATGTTTTGCTTGTGAATAATTGTTATTATTTTTTACATATATAAAACCATATTTCGCCAATAGAACTATAGTTTAACTTTATTGTTCTTTATTGAAATATATAAAAAAGTTCAATTATAAATTGAACTTTTTTACTATATATGTATATCTTTTAATATATCCCATACTCCATTACAATTAGGCAAATATTTAAATTGCAACTTTTCTTTTGTTACAGGATGATAAAAACTTAATTTATATGACCATAAGGCTAACTGCTTACTCCTACTTCTTGTTCCATATTTAGTATCCCCGCATAAACTATGACCTCTACTAGAAAACTGTACTCTTATTTGATGATGTCTTCCTGTTTTTAAATTAATTTTTACTAAACTCATATTTATTTTTTCATCATATTTTAAAGTTTCATACTCTAGTTCTGCTAACTTAGCATTTTTTCTATTTTCATTTGAAACAAAAGATTTATTATTTTTTTCATCCTTTTTTAAGTAATCTTTCATTTCTCCTTTAGGTTGCTCCATTTTTCCTTTTATTACAGCAATATATTTTTTCTTAACTTGTTTATTTCTAATCTGTTCACTTAATCTAGAAGCCGCTTTAGAAGTTTTAGCAAATACCATAACTCCTCCAACATTTCTATCTAACCTATGAACTAGTCCTAAATAAACATTTCCTGGCTTATTATATTTGTCTTTTAAATACTTTTTTATAATAGTAAGCATATCTTCATCTTTAGTTTTGTCTTCCTGTGATGGAATTCCAGGTTCTTTAACTACGACAATAATGTGATTATCTTCATATAATACATTAAGCATTATTTTCCTCCCATCTACCATATATTCCACAAGGAAGTACAAGTTTAGAATTTGTCATAGGCAATCCTATTTCACCAGCTTCAAAACTTCCATTATTTTTTATATTTATTCTTAATATGTTTTCTAATACTTTTGCAGAAATACCAGTAGTATAAGAATTTATTAAGAAAAATAAAGGCTTGTCCGACAATACTTTAGTACATAATTTAACTAAATCTGCAATATCTTCTTCAAATCTCCATACTTCTCCTTTTGTTCCTCTACCATATGAAGGTGGATCCATAATAATTGCATCATATTTATTGCCTCTTCTTATTTCTCTATTTACAAATTTTTCTACATCATCAACTATATAACGAACTGGTCTTTCTTTTAATCCAGATGAATTAACATTTTCTTTTGACCACGCTACCATTCCTTTAGAACTATCTACATGACATACAGACGCTCCTGCAGAAAGGCATGCTACAGTTGCTCCTCCTGTATATGCAAATAAATTTAATACTTTTATATCTCTTTTACAGCTTTGTATCTTATTAATCATCCAATCCCAGTTAACTGCTTGTTCAGGAAAAAGTCCTGTATGTTTAAATCCCATTGGCTTTATATTGAATGTTAAATTTTTATATTTTATTTGCCAGTTTTGTGGAACTTTCTTTTGGAATTTCCAATTGCCACCACCGGTGTTACTTCTGCTATATATTCCATGTACATTATTCCATTTATTCTTAAAATTTTTTTCTTTCCATATTATTTGTGGGTCTGGTCTTACTAAATATATATCTCCCCATCTTTCTAATTTTTCTCCATTTGCCATGTCTAATATTTCATAGTCTTTCCAATTATTTGCTATTTTCATATTCCATCTCCAATTACATATTTGATACTATTTTAAAAAAATTATATATAGCTATTATATTAGCTATACAAAATATTCCACATATAGAAAATAATAACCCTAAAATATTATTATTATTTCTTTTCTTCTTATTATTGTATTCTATAGTAAAAATTTCATCTTTTGCATATTCCATATTATATACACCCCTTTATTATATTTATATGTTGGAATGTAAAAAAATATGCTTCATTTAGGATATATTTTACCATAATTATTACACTTTTTTCAATATAATATCGGGATTTTGGGACAGTCCTAAAAATCACGATACAAAAAAGCACGTCTTAGCTTTTCAAATTAATAAAAATTCTAATGCACATAATAATTCTTTTGTGCAGAAAAAAAGCATACTAGGATTTTCTACCAAATTTAAATTTTAAGAAAATCTTATGTATGCAATAATTCTTTAATACTAAAATTTCGCTTTGTATTAAAATTTTTTATTATACTTTTGTTATAGATAGTACCTTATATTTGCTTATACCAGCTGGTACTTGAACTTCTACTATTTCGTTTTTCTTTGCTCCTAATAAAGCTGAACCTATAGGAGATTCATTAGATATTTTGTTTTGTGTAATATCTGCCTCTGTTGTTCCAACTATTGTATATTCAACTTCTTCGTCAAATTCCATATCTAGAACTTTTACAGTATTTCCTATTTGTACTTTTTTTGTATCTATTTCTGAATCATCTATAATTTTTGCAAATCTTAATTTTGCTTCTAATTCTGCTATTTTATCTTCATTTGCCGCTTGTGCATTTTTTGCTTCATCATATTCTGAATTTTCTGAAAGATCTCCAAAACCTAAAGCTACTTTTATTCTTTCTGCTATTTCTGATCTAGTTTCTGTTTTTAGCTTTTCTAGTTCAGCTTCCATTTTTTTATATCCTTCTTCTGTTAGTAGAATTTCCTTGTTGTTATCTCCCATTCTGTCATCCCTCCTGAATAATTTATTACTGCATTATATTAAGCCAATATTTACCTTTTGTCAAGTATTGTTTCTTATTTTTTTATTTATATTCATCAACACAATTAATGTTAATTTTACAAATTATATTTTACTTTTAGTGTTTAAGTCATATTCACTAATATCTATTTTTCCTCTGTTTCCTATAAAACTTTCTATTTGTAAATTTTTTTTAATTATTATTTTCCTTATATCTTGTATTTTATGCATTATAATATATGATTCATAAATTTCATTTTCTTCAAATTCACTTTCTTCTTTTTTAGAAATAAGTTTATAGTTATTTATATTTATTCCTGTAAAAGTTCTGTTAAAGCTTTTTATATTGTTTTCTATATTTATTACAATAGCTTTTCTATTCATCTTATATTTTCTTAATTGTTCTTCTGAAAAATCTATATTTAATATTATTTTTTTATTTAATAAACTTTTATTTTTATTGTTCATTACAGGAACTACTATAGCTTCTTTATTATATAACTTATCTGCAAATTGTTTAAACCTATTAATATTATTTGTAACAATATTTACGCTTTTTACTTCTGTAATTAATTCATTTATATAAAATATATTGACTTGTGAATAATCATTTGCAAGTATTGTTATTTGCATATCCTTTATGTTGATTTTACATACCTTCGATAGATATTCTATTATTTCTGGAATTAAGTGTTTAAATAATTTTCTTCCATCTATTATATTCATGTTATTTGAATATATATTATTTAAAAATTCTATATTTTCCTTATCTTTTTTAGCAACTACAATATTTTTTATATTATCTTCTTTAAGCTTTTCCAATAATTTTTTATTAAATTTAGGAATCGTATATTTCTTTCCATTTTCATATTCATCTATTTCTATTTTATTTAGTATTTTTTTAATTATATTCTTTTCATTTCTTGTTTTTATATATCCAACCATAAAATCACCTTACTCATTTATATGAATAAAGTGATTTTATATTACTTGTTAATTTAATTTTTCATTTAAAAAATGCTATTGGGCTAATAAATTATTAATTACTAATTTAGCTCTTCTTTTACAAATGTCCAAAATTCATTATTTGGCTCTCTATCTTTTTCCCAAAAAGCTATTCCAGCTAAATTATATTTTTTAGCTAAATTTATTTTTTCTCCTATGGATTTTTCATTTTCTATCCACATTTTATATTTTTTACCTTTTTTCTCGTATTCTACATAGTATTGTTTTAAATCTTCATCCCATGTTGCTACTTGATTTTCTGGAAGAACATCAAATAAATCGTTCATGTTTACTACATTTGGAACAAATGTACCATCTCGTTTTTCTTCCCATGTTCTCATATATAATGGTATTCCTAGTACTATTTTTTCTGGTGGTACATCTTCTTGTCCTAAAAATTTCTTAATATTTGCTTCCACCCAATTATATCCTGCTGTTGTACCTGCTTTACCAGAACCTGTACCATATTGGTCATAAGCCATAAATATTACATAATCTGAAACATCTGCAATTACATCTCTGTCAAAACATAAAGACCATGTTGCAGAGCCATCTGGAGCTGTTACATCTACAGATAGTGTTTTCCCCATTTTCTTTAATCTTGGAGCTAATTCTATTAAAAATTTTGAATATACATCTTTATCTGATTCATTCATATTTTCGAAGTCTACATTTACACCGTCTATATCATATTTTTCTACTAAAACTATTAAGTTTTCTATCATGTTCTCTCTTTTTTCGTAATCATTTAATATTTGTGAAGTAGTATCTTTTAATGAATTGTTAGAAAACATTGCCCAAATTTGATATTTATTATTATGTGCCCATTTTATATATTCTTTTCCTTCTTCTTTTGCATTGTCATTTATTTCTCCATTACTTCCTTTCATAATAGAAAAGAATGCTGGTGATACAACATTTACTCCAGCCATTTTTTCGTCTCTTCTATTTGGAGCATTAGCATATTCTGAATAGTAATCCCAAACTAAGTTAATTTTTCCATCTACTTTATTTATGTAATTTTTTTCTTCTCGTACAACTTCTAAATCATTTAGTTTATCTTTTTTTATATATCCTATTATTCCATCTATAGTTCTAACTTTGGCCCAATCTTCTTTTTCTTCTATAAATACTACTTTTTCATTTTCTTTAATTTTATCCAAAGTTCTAGAAAAAATTTGTGGTTTATATTTAATTTTTGTATTTTTATTCACAGTTGCTGTTTCTTGCTTTCTATCTAATGAATCTATAATAATTGTGTTTGTGTCTTTTATGTATTCTAAATTTACATCATAAACCTTTTGACTTATTTCTGAAAATGGTAAATAAATTGTTTCTCCTTTTTTTATAGCAGATGAATTAAGTTCTTCCTCTTTTCCATTTATTGTAATTGTTTTATTCTCTGTACTTAATTTAGCTATATTTATTTCTGATGTTGTTACAATATCGCCATCTTCTTTGTCATACTCTATATATTTGTCAAAATAATTTTTTATATCTGATATAGACATAAATACATTATTGTTTTCATCTATATATACATCATTCTTCATTTTTAATGTAACATTATTATTGTTTATTAATATTTTAGTTTTTCCTTCATAATCTTCTTTTATATAATTGGGAGAAAAGTAAAATACTCCACCTACTATCGCAAGAAATATTAATGCAATAATTATATTTAATACTATTTTTCCTTTATTTCTTTCGTTTTTTTCTTTCATTCTTTTTGCCATTTGTAATCTCCTTATTATAAAATTCCTTCTTATATTATCATAAAATAATAAATTAGTGAATAAAATTTTTAAAAATATTAATACTTAACATAAATATTTTGTTTTTCTTTACTTTTATGGGTATTTATGGTATAATTTTAATGAATTGTGCAAAGGAGGAGTCTTTATGTGGCTAGTTTGGTTAATAATAGCTGGCGTGCTATTTGTAGGTGAAATATTAACATCTGGTTTTTTACTATTATGGTTTGCAATAGCAGCAGTTATAGCTATGCTGGTTAGTTTTATTACAACTAATTTATTTATTCAAGTTTTAGTATTTGTAGTAATTTCTATATTATTACTTATTTTTACAAGACCTTTGCTTACTAAATATGTAAAAAGTAATAATACTATAACAAATTCTAACGCAATTATTGGAAAAATGGCACTTGTAACAGAAGAAATTTCTTTATTAAATTCTACAGGTCAAATTAGTGTAGATGGAGAAATTTGGTCTGCTAAAACAATGGACCCAAATTTAACTATTCCAAAAGGTTCTAAAGTAGAAATTATTGGTATAGATGGTGTAAAAGCTTGCGTTGCAAGTAATTATAAATTACCATCTAATAAAATAGAAAATAAATAGAAGGAGAATCAAAAATGGGAGGAATTATATTTTTATTAGTTTTAATAGTTTTTGTTGCTATAATCGCTTATAAATCAATTAAAGTAGTTAAGCAATCTGAGGTTTATATAATTGAAAGATTAGGTAAATTTCATAAAGTTGCAGATGCTGGTCTTACAGTAATATTCCCTTTTGTAGACCATGTTCGTAGTGTTGTTAGTTTAAAACAACAAACTATGGATATCCCACCACAAGGAGTTATCACACAAGATAACGTTACAATTACAATAGATACTGTTGTATTCTATCAAATAACAGACCCTGCAAAAGCTGTTTACGAAATTCAATCTTTAAAGAAAGGTATTGAATATTTAGCAATCACTACAATTCGTGATATCGTAGGTAAAATGTCTTTAGACGAAACATTTAGTTCTAGAGATTTAATAAATCAAAAATTAAGATCTATCTTAGATGACGCAACAGATAAATGGGGTTGTAAAATTGACAGAGTAGAAATTAAAGATATTAACCCACCAGATGATATTAGGGATGCAATGGAAAAACAAATGAATGCAGAAAGAAATAAAAGAGCTTTAATTCTGCAATCTGAAGGTGAAAGACAATCTGCTATTACACTTGCTGAAGGTAAGAAAGCTGCTGCTATACTAGAAGCTGAAGCAGACAAAGAAGCTCAAATAAGAAGAGCTGCCGGTGAAGCCGAAGCAATTAGAAAAGTAGCTGAAGCTAAAGCTGAAGAAGTAAGAATGGTTTACGAAGCAATTAAAAAAGCTGACCCAGACGAAAAACTTATTCAAATTAAATCTTTAGAAGCTCTTGAAGAAGTTGCTAAAGGTGATGCTAATAAAGTATTTATTCCTTTCGAAGCAACTGCAGCATTAAGTGGTTTAGGTGCTGCTACAGAAGTTATAAAAGATGGTGAGAAAAAAATTGTAGATAAAAAATTAAAAGATAACTAAAATGTAATAACCTTCCCCAACCTAGTTGGAGGAATTCAAAAACAAAAAGGTACAAATTAAATTTGTACCTTTTTTTCACACTTTAAATTACTTAAGAATGTATCTTTTAAGAAATCCTTCTTTTATACTTCTGTTCTAAGATTTTCTACAATTCTTTTTAATATACTTATTGTATAATCTATTTCCTCTTTTGTATTTTCTTTGCCTAAAGTTATTCTTACTGCACTATTTGCAATGTCTTCATTTAGCCCCATTGCAAGCAATACATGTGATGGCTGTGGAAGTCCACTACTACAAGCAGAACCACTCGAAGTACATATATCATATTTTGCAAGTAATTTTACAATATCTTTTCCTTTAGTATATAAAAATGAAATATTTATATTTCCTGGTAATCTATTTTCTAAATCACCATTTATTTTTATATATGGAATTTTGTTTTTTATTTCATCTATAAAATAATTTCTTAATTCTAGTATTTTTTGGTTTCTATCTTGCATCTGGTAATTAGCAATTTCTATAGCTTTACCAAGCCCAACAATACCTGCTACATTTTCAGTTCCTGCTCTTTTATCATTTTCTTGATGTCCACCATTTTGCAAAGGTACAAAATTTATACCGTCTTTTACATATAAAGCACCTACCCCTTTTGGCCCGTAGAACTTATGAGCAGACATTGACAATAAATCTATCCCCATATCTTTAACATCTATTTCTACATTTCCAATTGCTTGAACTGCATCTGTATGAAATATCGCATTGTAATTATGAACAATATTTGCAATTTCTTTTATAGGTTCTATAGTTCCAACTTCATTATTAGCAAACATTATAGACACTAAAATAGTTCTATTATTAATACTTCTTTTTAGTTCATTTATGTCTATTTTTCCATTTCTATCAACATTTAAATATGTTACTATAAAACCTTCTCTTTCTAATTGCCTACAGGTATTTAAAACTGCTGGATGTTCTATTTTACTTGTAATTATGTGGTTTCCTCTTCTTCTATTAGCTCTTGCTACTCCTTTTATTGCTAAATTATCACTTTCACTTCCACAAGAGGTAAAATATATTTCTTTTGGATTAGCTTTTATTACTCTTGCTACATTCCCTCTTGCTATATTTATTGCCTCTTTAGATTTATAACCTAGTTCATATAATGAAGATGCATTCCCATAGTTTTCACAAAAATATGGATCCATTTCTTTTTTTACTTCTGGTGCAACTGCAGTAGTCGCTGCATGATCAAAATATATTGTACTCATATAGCATTACCTCTCTTATATAATATTATATGTATACTATACTTATTTTGTTCCTAATACATAAAAAAAGCACAGTAATGTGCTTTTTTATTAATCTGGATTTTAAGGACCGTTCTCCGCTCTCGGAGATTCTCTTAAGTTCGTTTCCTACATACCACTCATTCCGCTATACATTTGTTGTAAATATGAATTATAGTCAAATGGTTTTACTGTCTTTGGCTTTCCATAATCTACACCAAAAGTGTCTACTCTTACACTTTTTATTACTGGTGCATTAACTGGTTTACTTGCTTCCGCTCCTTCTTTTTCGTCTGCTGTTGTTACTTCTGTTTCATTTAATTTATCTAATACTTCCATTCCTTCTATAACTTTTCCAAATGCTGCGTAATATCCATTTAACGTTGCATTGTCACCTGTCATTATAAAAAATTGTGATCCCGCTGAGTTATATCCTTCTTCATATAGCCCCATTTGGCTATAGTCTGATCTTGCCATTGATATTACACCTTTTTCATGTCTTATAGTATTTTTATTAAATCCGTTTTGTACGAATTCTCCTTTTATTGCATAGTTTTCTGTTTCTGAAGCACCATCTTCTATTGCAGATAATGTTGGTGAGCCTGAACCTGTTCCGTCTTTATCCCCACCTTGTACCATAAAGTCTTTTACTATTCTGTGAAATGTTAAACCATCATAAAATCCTCTATTAGCTAAAGTTATAAAATTGGCTACTGTATTTGGCGCTTGGTCTGGATATAACTCTAACTTCATTGTTCCAATTCCTTCTATTTCCATTGTAACTATTGGATTTTGTCTTTTAAATGTTACTTTTTGGTATATTGTATACCCTACAAAACCTGTTAATACAACTATTAATATAATTGCTATAATCATAATTATTTTCTTTGTTTTCATTCGTTATCCTCCTAATTAAATTAAAGCATTGTCAAAAATAAATTGCTCTTGCATTCTTTTTAAAGATTGTTTTATTGTCTTGGCTCTTACTTCACCTATTCCTTCTACCTCATCAAGTTCTGGAATATCTGCATCTAAAATATGTTGGAAAGAGTCAAAAGATTTTACTAAATTTTCTACTATATTATTAGGCACCCTAGGAATTTTACTTAATATTCTATATCCTCTTGTATAAACTCCAACTTCATCATAATTGTCAAAGTTATCATATCCTAATGTTTTCGCTATTGAAGAGGTTTTTAAAAGATCTTCATATGGCAATTTAATTATTTCTTCTAATGCTTCATCTTCTGTTTTGTTTGTTTCTCTACATAGATAATCTTTTATTATTAAAAGCTCTTCTCTTTCTAATCCACCTACTAATTCTTCTAATTGCATACTTATAAGCCTACCATCTTGTCCTAATTCAGAAATTCCTCTTTGCACTTCGTCTACAATTTTCATAACCATTTCTGCTCTTTGTATTGCACTTACTACATTATCTAAAGTAACAATATCGTTAAATTCATATTCATTTAAAACATTTAACTTACTATCAAATACTTTCTTATATTTTTCTAATGTTTGTAATGCTTGGTTTGTTCTGTTTAATATTGTTGATGAATCTTGTATGGTATACCTTAAATTGCCTTTAAATACTGTTATTATATTTCTTCTTTGCGAAATACTTATTACTAATGCTCCTGTTTGTTTAGCTGTTCTTTCTGCAGTTCTATGACGAGTACCTGTTTCTTTAGTAGTAATTTCTGGTGATGGTATTAGCTGTGCATTTGCATATAAAATTTTCTTTAGGTCTGTACTTAATACTATAGCACCATCCATTTTGGCCAGTTCATAAAGTTTAGAAGATGTATATTCTTCGTCTATAAAAAATCCTCCATCTACTAAGTCTAAAACTTCTTTAGAATCTGAAAATACTAATAACGCTCCTGTCTTTGCTTTTAAAATATTATCTAGTCCTTCTCTTATTGGTGTTCCAGGTGAAATTAGCTTTAGTATGTCTGTAACTTCATCTTTTTTGCTGATTCTCACTTGTAATCAACCCTTTCTACTAACCAACTTATTAACTATCTTAATCCAATTTCTTTCATGGCTTCGTTAATATTTTTCACACCAATTATATCCAATTTATATGATTCTTTCAATAGTTTTTTGTTATTTTCTGGTATTATACATTTTTTAAATCCTAATCTTTCTGCCTCTTTAAGCCTTTTTTCCATCATGTTAATTGTTCTAACTTCACCTGTTAATCCAACTTCTCCTAAAGCGATTATTCCTTTAGGAATACTTATGTTTTTAAAACTTGAAGCAGTTGCTAAAACTATCCCCAAATCTAAAGCTGGTTCATTCACTTTTAAGCCACCTACTACATTTAGATAAACATCTTGATTTCCTAGCATAAACCCTGCTTTCTTTTCCATTACTGCAACTAATAATGTTAATCTATTGTAATCTATTCCATTTGCAGTTCTTCTAGGAATACCAAATACACTTTGCGTTACCAAAGCCTGCAATTCTACTAATAAAGGCCTTGTTCCTTCAACTGTTGCAACAACAACCGAACCAGAAGGGTTGTCTTCTCTTTCCGAAATTAATATTGATGATGGATTAGTTATTTCTACCATTCCTTTTTCTTGCATTTCGAACATTCCAATTTCGTTTGTAGAACCAAATCTGTTCTTAACTCCCCTTACCATTCTGTAAGAAAAATATCTTTCTCCTTCTATGTATAGTACAGTGTCTACCATATGCTCTAAAACTCTTGGTCCTGCTATGTTACCATCTTTTGTTACATGACCAATAATTATAGTTGTAATTTTTCTAGATTTGCAACTTTTCATTACTCTACTTGTTATTTCTCTTACCTGGCTTACACTTCCTGGCGCAGAACTAATTTCTTCTGAATACATAGTTTGCATAGAATCTATTATTACTAGTTTTGGTTCTAATTCTTCTATATTTTGGTCTATAATATCTATATCTGTCTCACCTAAAAACAAAATATCATCATTTTTTATATTTAGTCTATCTGCTCTTAATTTTATTTGCTCTGCAGATTCTTCCCCAGAAACATATAAAACCTTTCCTTCTCCTTTAATTTTGTCACATAATTGCAAAATTAAAGTAGATTTCCCTATTCCTGGCTCTCCTCCTACTAAAACTAGAGAACCTTTTACTAATCCTCCGCCTAAAACTGTATCTAATTCCTTATATCCTGTAGAAGTTCTTTGGGCATCTTGCCCAACGTAACTATTTAATGGCTTTGGTCCTTCTTGAATCTTTTTAGCCTTTTTTCCATTTTCTACTTTTGTAGATATTTTTTCTTCAAAAAATGTATTCCATGAATTACATGCTGGGCATTTTCCTAGCCATTTAGCAGATTCATATCCACATTCGTTACACACAAAAACTGTTTTTGCTTTCATATTGCTCCTTTTTCTAAGTTTTTATTTCATTAATTCTTCTAATCCTAGTGCTAATATAAACATAGCATGTGACCATCCTAGTCCAATTACCCATTTAGACTTCATTTCTTCATTATCTACTTGTTCTGCAAGTAAGCCTAAAGGTGTTGCTGTATCTATTACAAATTTTAAACATTCCTCAGCATTTGCTTTGGCTCCAATTAACCTATAATATATGTACATCCACATTGTAGATATTACCCATGGGTTATTACCTCCAATATACCCATCATTTTCAAACCTTAAATATCCACCAGTATATGTTCTTAATGTTAAATTAATTTTTTGTACTGTATTTTGAATTATTTTATCATTTGGTTCAAATACTCTAAATGGTGTAACTGCTCCCATTATACTTATGTCCATATTGCTATCTTTTGTATTTCTTTTTAAAATATTTTGCTTTTCATCATACAAGTTTTCTAAAATATATTTTTTTATTATTTCTTTATATTCTTCTAATTTTTCAGATTCTTTCGGAATCTTAAATTTTTTACTACTTTTTTGTAATTCTGCATATATTTTTCCCATAGCATCAAAAGCTGCATATATTGCAGATAAAGAATATAAATGTATACCTTCATTCATTTCCCATAAATCATAACTTACATGTTTATATATTTGGCTTCTATCTAAATAACTGTATTTAGTTTGTAAATTTTCTTCCATTTCTTTATCATTTAAAAGATTATCTATATAATTTTTCAAAAATTCTATTGCATTTTCACACATAATTAAATTATCTTTTAAAAAGTCTATATCTCTTTCTTTTAGTCTAAATTCTTTAATTTTAAAATGTTGGTATAACCCTGCTATTACACTTGCTGTTTCGTCTATTTGGTATCCCCAGCATGGTGCTAGCCTTCCATCTGTATAAAAACGTTGTTCCCACATTCCATTTTGACTTTGTGTTTTGCGCAAGAAAACATTATAAAAATTATCTGCATCTTTATACATACCAACCATATCTAATGCTTGCGAAATTGTAACAGCATCTCTTGGCCAGCAATATGCATATCTTCCACACAAATCTTTTTCCTCATCTACTTCTAATGCTGCAATTATTCCACCTGTTTCTTCATTAACTAATAGTGGGAATAATAAAATTGTTCTTCTTAAAATTTTTTGTATTTTAGCATTATATAATTCATCATCATATTTTACTTTAATTGTTTCATGTTTCTTTACATATCTTCTCCAATAGTTTTTAGTATCTGTAATTAACTTTAAAGTATCATATTCTTTTATTTTGTCTATTTCTTTAATTAAATCATCTAATACATCTACTTTGTAATTTTTATTAATATATATATATATATTAAATTCTTTTGTTTCTCCTGGTTTTAATATTCCTAAATCATATGCTATTGCTGATTGGTTAGACATTGCTATATAATCTTTATCATTTATTACTCCTGAAGAAATATTAGCTTCTACATTGTTTAATTGGTAACTATATATTGGCATATTAGAAAATGTTGTCATTGCAAAATCGTGACTATATTGTATCATTGCATTATCACATATTCTAACACCTACCATATTGTTTAAATTAGAAAATAATTTAGAATTTATTAAAAATTTTACTTCTAAATCTATCTTGTTATAATTAGTAAATGTGTATCTTCTTATTAATACATCTTTTTTCATTGGAACAAAATCTTCTTGTTTCATATTAAGTTTAAAGTATGTATTTTCTATTTCTGTATTTAAAACATTTGTATCTGTAGAATAGTATTGGTTATATGTATTGTTTATATCATCATGAAGTTTAATAAGCATAGAATCATTTACTTTTACTCCCATTTCGTAGTAATCTATAAATTGTCTATAGTCTGCTGTAGGATATGATAATCGTAAAAGTTCTCCTTTACTAGATACACTTGCAATCATTTTTCTATTTCCAATAATAGCATCATTTAGATATTTTCTTTTCATTTGTATTCTCCTTTATTTATTTACAATTCTATTAATTTGTTTTTGTAATTCTCTAATCTTTTCATTTAAATTGTCTATTTGGCTATTTTCTATATTACTATCTGATAGTCCATAATTTACTATGTCTTCCATATCATCTATTTTTTCTTTTAATAAATTTAATCTATCTATAATAGCAAGTTTTGTAAATTTATTATCTTCTTTTTCTGTTCTTCTATGCCTTCCTACTAATCTTACATCTGTATCTGTAAGTTCGTATGTTTCTCCAAAATTTGGAATAGAAACCGGTAAATTTGTTGTTTCTATTATTTTATTTTTTAATACTTCTTGTCCTTCTGGCTCCCCATGTAGTAAAAATATGTGTTTTGGTTTTCTTAAAAATGAATATATAAAGTTTAATAATCCTTCTTGGTCTGCATGTCCAGAATATCCTTCTATATATTCTATTCTTGCATTTACTGCAACTTCTTCTCCAAATAGTTTTATTTTCTTAGCTCCATTTACTATACTATAACCTAATGTTCCAGGTGCTTGGTAACCTACAAATAAAATTGTATTATTTGGATTCCATATATTATGTTTTAAATGATGTTTTATTCTTCCAACATCACACATTCCACTTGCAGAAATAATAATACAAGATTCGTTGCTTTCATTTAATGCTTTTGATTCCTCTACAGTTCTTGTAAATTGCAATCCTGGAAATTCTAATGGATTATTCCCTTTTTGCATATATTCTTTAGTTTCATCATCAAATAAGTTCATATTATCTTCAAAAACTTCTGTTGCAGATATTGCAAGTGGACTGTCTACATATACTGGCACTCTCATTAGTTCTTCATATTTTTTTCTAAATGCTTCATCATCTTTTTTATCTTTTAATTTATTTATTTCGAATAAAATTTCTTGTGTTCTACCTACTGCAAATGAAGGAATAACAACTGTTCCACCTTGTTCTAAGGTCTCTGAAACTATATTTAAAAACATTTCTGCTTTATCATCATTTCTCATATGTAGTCTACTACCATATGTTGATTCCATAACTAAATAATCTGTATCTTCTATCATTGTTGGCTCACTCAATAGTGGTATGTCATTGTTTCCCAAATCTCCAGAAAATACTATCTTCTCTTCTTTATCGTTTTCTCTTACCCAAACTTCTATTGTAGAAGAACCTAGCATATGTCCTGCATCATTAAATCTTACATGTATATTTTCATCAATTTCTATTATTTCGTCATAGCTTACAGGCTTAAATAATTCTAAAGATCTTGCTGCCTCTTCTGCTGTATAAAGTGGCTCTAATTCAGTTTCTCCTTTTCTAATTCTTTTTCTGTTTGTCCAGCTCATTTCCATTTCTTGTATGTGTCCACTATCTGGTAACATAATAGAACATAAATCGCATGTAGCCTTTGTTGCAATAATATCTTTTCTATACCCTTCTTTATACAATTTAGGAATTCTTCCTGAATGATCTATGTGTGCATGTGTTAATAGCATGAAGTCTATACTATTTATGTCAAATTCAAATGGTTCTTCATTTTCTAACTCTTCTGTAGCTTTACCTTGATACAATCCACAATCTACTAAAAATTTTTTTCCTGCTCCTTCTACTAAAAAATTTGAACCAGTTACAGTTTTTGTAGCTCCTAAAAAAGTTATTTTCATTATTTACCTCCCTATGAAAATATTTTTATTTTTTTCTTTTCCTTTACCTTAAATTTACCTATGCTATTTGAAATAGGTATATCTTTTGACTTTTCTTCAACATCACCATCTAAATAATTTGCTCTTATTCCTGTTTGTGTAATTCTTAAATTTACTTCTGCATTTTCTAATTTAATTATTTTTAGTGAAAAAATATTTTTTAATATTTCATTATTTATATATTCATTAGAATTAACCGCATTTATAAGCTTTTCATTCATGGCTTTTTGTATTAAAAATTCTTGTACACTTTCTATATCTGCTTTTAATTCATCATTATCTTTTAATAATTCTTCTTTTGATATCGGAATTAAATTATAATATCTAAATTCATATAATAATTCTAATACTTCTTTTTTGCCACTCAATTTTTCTGCTAATATTTTATACCCTTTTAAAAACATCTTTTGTAATTTTATTATTTCTCCTAGCGCTGTTTCACTATTTTCTAAAACATCTTTATAATTAAACATATTAACATTGTTAACTTTATTATTTTTTATTTGCTTTATAAGTTGTCTAGGATCTAACTTTTTATTGTATTCCATTATTTGTTTTATACATTTTTCTCTTTCTTCCATTAAATATTTCTTTAATTCAGTTTCATTTCTAGTTATATTATTATTTAATAATTCTTTTTTTAATTCTTCGGAATCATTTATACATTTATCTAAATATTCTACTCTTCTTAATATTTCTTTCTTTTCTTTTGTTATTTGTTCTATATTGCTTTTAGTTGCTTTTTCTTCATTATATTCTAGTTCATTAATTCTTTTTGGGTTTCTTTCTATATATATCTTTAATATTGTTACAATTATTTGATTAAATAATTTCTCTGCAAAGTCCTTTTCATATCTTCTATTTAATTCTTGTTTTAGTTTTTTTAAATAATCTTTTTTATCATCTTTATTGTGTAACCATTCTTCTAATAACTCATTTCCTGCTATTATTCTAATATTCTGGAATATTAAATTAGAGTATATATCTTCAAATTCATTTGAAGATATATACCATGCAAATCCATTAAAGTCTCTTAGCAATTCTACATTATTGCTAGAGTTTCCATTTATAAAAATTTCTGTAATTGCATCTTTTAAGATTCCATATTTTTCACTTAATATATGTTTGTTAGTATATAAACTATATAATCCTTCCATTACATATTTTTCATTTTGAAAAACTTCTAACTCTTTTCTTTCTACATTTGCAATATATTTAGAGTTCGCATTATTTAATATATCACTTCTAATACTTTCTGGTTTTACTATAATTAAATTTTTGCAATTTTCTTTAACAATATTTATAAAGTTATTTAGAACTTCGTCTTTGCCTAAAACATCTCTTTTAACCATTTTATAGTCATTATAGTTTGTTTCCATTTTATATAAAACACTTAATATTAAATTTTTACCTGTACTAGAAAAATCTTTTTTCTCTAAAATTTGTTCTAATAAATTATTGTAATCTTTATCTTTTAGCTTAGAAAAAATTTTTTCTTTTGCCATTTTTTCCACCCTTCCTATATATTTTCATCTGGAGTAGTTCCCATTTTTAACTCATCTAATCTTTCTTTTGTTATTAAAACTTCTCTTGGCTTACTTCCTTGGTATCCAGAAATAATTCCTCTTTCTTCCATTTGGTCTATTATTCTTCCTGCTCTTGCATAACCTACTTTAAATCTTCTCTGTATAAAAGATGTAGAGGCTTGTCCTGTTTCTACTACTGTATCTATTGCTTCCATTAATAGTGGATCTGTATCGTCTTCCTCTTCGATTTTATCCAATTCTTGATCTGAACTATTTGCTTTTTCAATACTTTCTATAATATCTTCATTATATTTAGCTTCTCCACCATTAAACTTCAAGAAGTCTACTATTTTTTCTACTTCACTATCTGATACAAACGAACCTTGCACCCTAGTTGGTTTTGAAGCACCAGATGGGTAAAATAGCATATCTCCTTTTCCTAATAATTTTTCTGCACCTACTGCATCTAATATTGTTCTAGAATCTACTTGTGAAGATACAGCAAATGCTATTCTTGAAGGTATATTCGCTTTTATTATACCTGTAATTACATCTACAGATGGTCTTTGTGTTGCTATTACCAAATGCATTCCTGCAGCTCTTGCCATTTGTGCTAATCTACATATTGCATCTTCTACATCTTTTGCAGCTACCATCATTAAATCTGCAAGCTCATCTATTATAATTACTATCTGTGGTAATTTACCTGTTCCACCTTCTTTTTCTATTGCAGAATTATATCCTTTTATATCTCTTACACCTTTATTGGCAAAAAGACTATATCTGTTTACCATTTCTTGTACAGCCCACGCAAGTGCTCCTGCTGCTTTTTTAGGGTCTGTTACTACTGGTATTAATAAATGTGGTATTCCATTATATACAGATAATTCAACCACTTTTGGGTCTACCATTAATAGTTTTACTTCGTTTGGTTTTGCTTTATATAATATACTTGTAATTAATGTATTTATACAAACACTCTTTCCAGAACCTGTACTCCCTGCAATTAATACGTGTGGCATTTTTGCTACATCAGCAATTACAACTTCTCCTCCAACATTTTTTCCTAGTGCTAATGCTAATTTTGACTTATTATTTACAAATTCTTCTGTTTCTATAATATCTCTTAAATGTACTACTTCGTTTTCTTTATTTGGAATTTCTATTCCTACTGCTTGTTTTCCTGGTATTGGTGCTTCTATTCTTATGCTTTCTGCTGCTAAGCTAAGTGCAATATCATCTGCAAGATTTGCTATTTTATTTACTCTTACACCTTCTGCTGGCTTAACTTCGTATCTAGTTATAGCAGGTCCTACAGAAACATTTTCTACTTTTGCAGATACTCCAAAACTATATAAAGTTTTTTGTAATTTAGCAGCAGTATCTGTTAATGCTTTTTTACCACCCTTAAATACCCTAGCTGTACCTTCGCTAAGTAATTCTATTGGTGGGAATTCGTAATTTTCTTCTTCTTCTGTTAAACCATGTTCTAATACTAATACTTCTTTTGTTTTTTCTTCTTTCTTTTCTTGTTCTTGTTTAAATAAATTTGCTTCTATTTGATTTGGTTTGTTTTCTTTTACATCTATGTCTTCTTGACCATGAAGTAATTTTTTCTTTTTAGGCTCTGTTTCGTTTAAGTTTATTGTAATTTGCTCTTCTATTGGTATTTCTTCTTTTATGCTTTCTTCTTTATTTTTCTTCTTATTTTTTACTTTCTCTTTTTTCTTTTCTACTAATACACTTTTCTTATTACTTTTTACTTCTTCTTCGTATTCTTCTTCCTCATCTTCTTCCTCTTCATATTCTCTTCTTTCTCTCATTCTTTCAAAGAAAAGACCTATTAATTCTGCTGGTTTTATTTCGAATAAATTTATTAATGTTATTATTGCAATACCTACTAATAAAATAATTCCACCAATTGTTCCTAATAATTTGCATACTGGCAAAGCAATTATTGCGCCTATAACTCCACCTGCAATATTGTTTCTACCTAATTCATATGCTTCTTCTAAAAATGCAGATGAAGGCATTGCCATAGATAAGTTTCCTTTATTTATTTCTACAATTATCATTACTGATGCAATACATACTAAAAATATTACATAATTTATCATTTTTTTGCTTAAATATTCTTTATCATCTGTTGCTATTTTAATAGCAATAAATAATGTTCCAACTGGTATTATATATTTTATCCAACCCATTATTCCGCCAAGCATTGGGCTTAAATGTTCTCCCATCCAACCTGATTGTGTATATATTAAAACAGCTAGTAATAAACTTACTATTATCATAATAACTACTAATAAATTTTTATCTATATTATTTTTCTTTTTTCTAGTTCTTGTATTAGCCCTACTACCTGATGTCTTTCTTGTAGTTTTTGCTCTTTTTGCTTTTGCCATTATATTCCCTCCAATTATTATTATCGCAAAAGGTGAATGCAAACTTTTTTATCTCACATTAACACTTCATGTAAAACTTATCATTCACCCTATTTCTTACTATGCAAAAAAGCCAGATGTCTGTATTCATTAGTAAAATAAGTACCGACCTCTGACTTCCAATTATTTTAATTCTTTTCTATTATTTTGTATAACTTTTAGTGCATCTTCTAATGCAACTTGAATACTTCCTAAGACATTATCTGCATATTCTTTTGTTCCTTGTGATATTTCTCTTGACATTTCATTTGCAGTTTCTATAATTTGTGCTTTTTGTTCATATGCTTTTTTAGTAATCTCGTGCTCATCTATCATAGAAATAATTCTTGTTTCTGCTTCTTTTACTATATCGTTTGCTTCTTTTTGAGCTTCAGTTAATATTCTTTGCCTTTCTTCTTTTACCCATTTTGCTTGTTTTAATTCGTCTGGAAGTTTTAGTCTTATTTCTTTTATAATTTCTAATATAGCTTCCTTATCAATAACTGCTTTATCTGTAAATGGAATTTTTTTACTTTGATCTAATATTTCTTCTAGGGTTTCTAATAATGTGAAAATCTCCATTCGCTTACTCCTTTCGCATAAATATTAACCATGCTCTACCATATTTTCTAGTATCATAAATATTTATACTTATGTTCAATTTGCTAATCTCTTCTTCTATTCTCTTTTTTTCATCTGTCTCTGCTATCACTATGCCATTTTCTGTTAATAAATTTCTATCATTTATTATTTGTATACTACTACTTATGTAATTTGTATTATATGGTGGGTCTATATATATATAATCAAATTGTTCTTTTGTACTATTTAAATATTTTTCATAATCTATACATAACACTTCTACATTTTCTTTTACTCTTAATTTTTCTACATTCTTACTTATTATTTGTATTGCTTGTTTGCTTTTATCGCATAATACAGCTTTTCTTGCCCCTCTACTTATGCTTTCTAAGCCAATTGCTCCACTACCTGAAAACAAGTCTAATAGTACCGAATCTTTTATATTATTTTGTATTATATTAAATAAAGACTCTCTTACTCTATCTAATGTAGGTCTAGTATTTATTCCTTCTAATGTATATAATTTTGTTCCCCTTGCTAATCCACCTATAATCCTCATAATACCTCTTCACACCATATATTTTATTAAATATTAAAGATATGTCAATATTATTAATATAAATGTAACATATATTTAACAGTTCTGTAATAAAGACAGCAAAAGACAAATTTTGCAAAACAAAACTTGTCTTTTGTTAATTTTATAAATTATCTTCATCTTTATTTATATCTTTTAAAAGTTCTAATTGTGATATTAATAAAGCTTCCATCTTAGCTTTATATACATCAAATTGTTTTTTAATATCATCTAATTCTTTTTTCTTTAGGTTTATTTCTTGTGATAAACCATCTGCTTCTTTTTGTGCATTTCCTTTGGCATCTTTTATTATTTGTTCAGCTTGTTGTCTTGCAACATTTTTTACTTCCTCAGCTGTTGATTGTGCCATAACCAAAGTACTTTGTAGTGTTTCTTCTATATTTTTATAATGTGCTAAACTTTGTGTTAATTCATCTATTGTTTTTTTAGCTTCTGTACTCTCTTTATACGCTTTTCCATAATCTTTTGTTAATTCGTCTAAGAAATCGTCAACTTCTTCTACACTGTAGCCATTAACCATTTGTTTTGAGAATTTCTTGTTTTCTATATCTAATGGTGTAAGCATGCCACATGCCTCCTTTTACTTTATATTATTCCAACCTTAATATAAGCACGATTTACGTGCTTATATTAAATTATTCAAAATTAATTTTTTGTAGTATTTTTAAGCCAAGATACAGATAATTTGTTTGAAATTTCTTCTCTTGCCATTTCATTTGTAATTTCGTAATTATAAGGTGCTATTAAGAAGATTGAATTAGAAACTTTTTGTATGTGTCCGTCTAGTGCAAAAACTCCTCCACTAATAAAATCTACTATTCTTCTTGCTACATCTTTATTTACATATTCTAAATTTACAATTACTGATTTCTTTTCTTTAAGGAATTCACATATTTCTTCTGATTGGTCAAATGTTGTAGGTTGTGAAATTACCATTTTTATTTGTTGAGTTTGTGGCATAGATACCACTTTCTCTTTACTTTTTTTACCAAATATTCTTCTATCTTCTATATCATCATTTTCTTCTTCATCATACCCATCATATGTATCATATTCATTGTTATCATATGTTTTTTCATCTATTTCTTCTGCTTCTCTTTCTGTATCCATTCCAAATAAGTCCCATACTTTGTTCATTATAGCTCCTGCCATTAAAAAAACCTCCTAATATTTCTCCTTTGTTGGTATTTGCATATAGTATCTAACTTTTTTTTATTATTGTCAATAGTTTTTTATTTTTGTAATTTCTTTTTAACATTTTTGTAATACTACTGTAATATTGTTATTTTTTCCTATTTGCTATTGCTTGAATTTCATCATACATATTTATTTTAGTGCTAACGTTTAATTCTGAAGGATTATACCCCATTTCTTTTAATTCATCCGAAGTATAATTATCTATTATAGAATATGTATCATTTTCTTTTTTTACTTTTATTAAAACTTTATTTAAATATCCCGCTCTATTTCTAACAACATATGATAAATCGTTCTCTTTTATAATCGCTGTATTAGGTACTTTATAGCCCGAATATTGCCAAAATATAATATCGAAAGAAATTTTTCTACTTCCAATTAACTTCTCTACATCTTTATTAATTTTAAATACTACTAAAACATCATCATTGGTTTGTTCCATAATATATTCTACTCGTCCTGGAATTTCATCTCCATTAGACAGACGTAAATCTAACTTGCTTCCTTGTTTTATATCATGTAACTGGTTCTTTTTTATTATAGTAGCAATAAAACATTCATAATTGTTTACTATTTTACCACATTCTGTATTTGTTGCTATTGTTTGTCCTGTTTTTAAATTCAAGTTTTCAAAAAATGATCTATTATAACTACTAAAGTCATTTGGTGTTAGCACTTCTTCTAAATCGTCTACTTTATATGATACTACTCCACTCATTGGTGCTTTTATATATTCACTACCAGAGTTTAACTGGCTCTCATATTTTTTTCTCTCCTGTATTAAATTATTTAAATATGACCCTGCTTCACTATTTTCTCCTATAATATTTGTTTTCTTCTTAATATAGTTTTCTATTTCTCTTTTATATTCGGTAATTTTTTGTATATTATTGTTTTTGGAAATTTCTAATAATCTTAATTCTATTTCTTTTTCCAATAATTTTATATCGCCAGGGTATACCATTGCTTTACTATTTTTTTGTGCCTCGTCAATTTTTTCATCTAACTCATGTATTTTGTTTACAAGTTCCTCTTCTCCTTTGGAATAATATCTAAAGACATTCTCATCTTTTGCGCACTTTTCTCTTTCTGTTTTTATTTGTACCATTCCATTTTTGTAATTATTTCCTTGTATCTTTTTTTCGTTTCTTATAACATATCCTTCTGCTTTTATTTCTTCAGAAATTGAGCCTTGTTCTACTAAAAATACATCTGTTGGATTTGCAAATAGTTGCCATGCTGTATATATTGCATAAATTATAACTGCTATAAATAGTATACTTATTAAAACTATTTTTATTTTATTTTTCTTCTTCCTATTTTTTATCTTTTCTTCAAATTTATCTCCTCCAAGATAAGTTCTATGTTTTTATCATTTAGTGCTTTTGCGTCTAACCAAGTTAATTCTTTTATACCTTTAAACCATGTAACTTGTCTTTTAGCATATCTTCTGGTTTCTTGTTTAATTTTTTCTACCATTTCTTCGTATGAACATCTTTTTTCTATGTAATCTACAACTTCTTTATATCCTAAACCTTGCATTGCTGTTGGAAATTCTTTATATTTATTTTTTATATTCTCAACTTCTTCTATTAAGCCTTCTTTTAGCATTTTCTCTACTCTATAGTTTATCCTATCATATAACTTGCTTCTTTCATAATCTATCGCAAATACTTTGTAATTATATTTTGGAGGTTCTTGTCTAGAAATCTTTTCTAATTCTGTTTTTGTTTTTCCTGTTTGATTATATATTTCTAAAATTCTTAATATTCTTTTTTGATCATTCGGACTAATTTTTAAACATGCTTCTTCATCTATTTTTTTGGCTTGTTCATATAATTTTTCTAATCCAATATTTTCAACTTGTTCTTCCAAATATTCTCTATATTTTTTGTCAAATTCTAATTGTGGATAATTTATATTATAAATTAAACTATTTATATATAATCCAGTTCCTCCAACAACTATTGGTGTATAACCATTATTTAAAATTTCTTCTATTGCATTTTCTGCATTAAGTTTAAACTCTGCAACAGAATATCTTTCATTTGGAGAAATAATATCAATCATATAATGTTTTATTCCTTGCATTTCTTCTTTTGTAACTTTTGCTGTTCCTATATCCATTTCTTTATATATTTGCATAGAATCTGCAGAAACTATTTGACCATTTACTTTTTTTGCAAGTTCTATAGATAATCCTGTTTTTCCAGAAGCTGTTGGTCCTCCTATTACTATAACATCTTTTTTTGACACTTCTTCTCCCACTTTTTCCTCCATCTTATTTTCTTTCAAATTTTCTTTCTATTTCGTATTTAGACATTTTTATAACTGTTGGTCTACCATGTGGACAAGTAAATGGATTTGTTAATTTTAATAGTTCATCCATTAAACTTTCTACTTCTTCTTTTGCTAAAACCATATGTGCCTTTACAGCAGCTTTACATGCTATTGTTGCTAAAAATTTATTTTCTATTTCTTGTTTTGCTGTTCTTGCAACAGAATTTATTTCATCCAGTGTTTCTAAAAATAAATCTCTTGTGTTTAAATCTAAACAAATACTTGGTGTTCCAGAAATTTTTATTGTATTATCGCCAAATTCTTCTATAATAAATCCTGCTTTTTTAAATAATTCCATATTTTCTCTTGCAATATCCATTTCTTTATGTGTTAAAGTTATTATGTCTGGTAAAATCATTAGTTGAGAATCTTTTTCTTCTTCTGCATAAAAATTCTTTTTCACTTTTTCGTACATAATTCTTTCATGTGCTGCATGTTGGTCCATAATGTACATTTCATTATCCATTTCGAAAATTATATATGTATTAAATACAATTCCTATAAATTTATATTGTGTTTTATACTTGTAATCTTCTTCTTCATTGTCAAATAAGGTTGTGTTATCTTCTTTTGTAATTGTTTGTACTTCTTCATCTTCTACCTTTGGTGGCTTTGCTCCAAAAATTTTAAAGTACATTTCGTCAAAACTTTCTTTTTTTGGATTTTCTTTTATATTGTCATTTGCTAAATTCTCTATTTGTTTATCTATTTCTTTACTAGCTTCTTCTAATTCTTTTATATCTAATTTTGGTTCTTCTTTTACTTCTTCTACTGCTTCGATTTTTTCTGAATTTTCTTGTGTTTCTACTGAATTATTTAGTGTATTATTCTCTCCAAATTTAGGCTCTTCTACATTCTTATCTTCGTTAATAACTTCATTATTATTAAATGGATTATAATTTATATCTTTTTTAGTTTTTTCTAAATCTTCTTTTATTTTTCTTTGTAATTCTAACAAACTATTAAATCTATTATTTTGAATTTCTTTTTCGACACTACTTCTATTTCCAAATATTGAACTTGTTACACCTGTATTTGTCTCTTCTGTTTCAGAATTTTTTATTAAATCATTTTTTAATAATGTATCATTTACAGCATGATATACAGATTTAAACATTTTAGGTTCATCTGAAAATCTTACTTCTAATTTTGCAGGATGTACATTTACATCTACTTTTGAAGGATCCATATCTATATTTAATATTGAAAATGCATACTTACCTATTGTAAGCAGTCCTTTAAATCCTTTTTCTATTGCTCCAGATAAAGTTTTATCTTTTACATATCTTTTATTTACAAAAAATAATTGATTTGATCTATTTGACCTTGCTATTTCTGGTTTTCCTATAACCCCTGTAATATGAATATCTTCATATGTATAATCAACATTTAATATATTTTCTGCAACATTTTTGCCATAAATGCCATATATAACATCTTGTATATTTCCATTTCCATTAGTTTGTATTATAACCTTTCCTGTATTTATTAATTTAAATGCTATATTAGGATTTACTAATGCAAGTCTTGTTATTGCATCTTCTATATATCCTGACTCTGTAAAGTCTTTCTTTAAGAATTTATACCTTACAGGTGTATTAAAAAATAGATTTTTTACTGTTATAGATGTTCCTTTTTTGCATCCAATTTCTTCTTGTTCTAATATTTTTCCTGCTTCTACAACAACTCTTGTTCCGATTTCATCATTTTCTGTTTTTGTTATTAACTCTACATTTGCTACTGCCGAAATACTTGCTAATGCTTCTCCTCTAAACCCCATAGAGTGTATTAGCTCTATATCGCTAGCTTGTCTTATTTTACTCGTTGCATGTCTTTCGAATGCAATTTCTGTATCGTCTTTTGCAATACCTTTACCATTATCTGTTATTCTTATAAAAGATATTCCACCATTTTTTATTTCTACTGTTATAGCTGTTGCTCCTGCATCTATTGAATTTTCTACCATTTCTTTTACTACAGATGCTGGTCTTTCTATAACTTCACCTGCTGCTATTTTATTTATTGTTAATTCGTCTAATAAAACTATATTTCCCATATATATTTTCTCCTTTTCTATTACACTACCATTGCCAAAAATTATATCATTATTTTTTTAGTAACACAATAGATATATTTCGAATAAGATATATCATACTAAGAAAAAGAACTTAGGTTTAAAAAAGAAAAGGGAGGTTATATTTATGTGTTGTAATAATGACTTATTATGGTTCATCATTCTTTTCTTAATACTTTTCTGTGGATGTGGAAATAGTAGAAACTCTGGATGTGGATGTGACGCACCTTGTGACCCATGTGGTTGCTAATTGTATACTGTAATTAAGATTTTATGCAGTCATACTTATATTCTTAATAAAAGAATATGAAAGGAGGGATTTATATGCCAGAAAATAGAGGTTGTGGATGTGGTTTTGGTTTTGGTGATGATTGTTGCACTTGGATAATATTATTAATACTAATATTCTGTTGTTGTGGTGGAAATAGAAGAAACGGATGTTGTTAGTTAAAACATAAACCCAAAACAACTAGACTAGGAGATTTCTCCTAGTCTAGTTGTTTTTTACTTACTCTTTTGAAATTATCCAACCAGTTCTTATTGCCTGATGCAGTTTTTCAAATTCATAGGTGATAACCTCTACCTTTTCTGGATCATACAACTGATATCCTTCTTTGGTAAATCCTAACACCACAATAAAATGTGAATCAGCATTCTCTGGGTCATTTTTATATACAGAATTCTTAACCAGCAATACTGGTAATTCTCCTGCCAAAAGTGCTTTTTCAACATCTTTAATACTTTCAAGTCTAGCACTTTTTAAGTTGTAAAATCTTGGAACGAACTTGTCAAACCAGATGTGCATCATACCCATCTTTCTCCAAGTACCATCAGCTTCCTTCTTATAACCTCGGTAACCATATTTCACTGCCATTCTAGCTAGTTCTGATACTAGCATATCTTTTTCCAATGCAAAGTATCTTTCAATGAACTTTGCTATAAGAATAGCACAACCGCTACTAGCGACTGTTGAGATATAATCATCTTTGTTTTCATCTCTAAATGGTACTTCTGTATAATATTGTTGGATAGGTAAGCCCTCTACAAGTTCCATGATATCTGAACTTGTTTCTAGGTTATCTTGTGGTCTTCTCCAATCTTTTAAAGATTCTAAAAAGTTGTTTTGCTCTTCTCGCCATGAAGCTTTCAGTTCCTCATAAATTGCTGAGTCCACTTTTGCCTGTAAAAGTTCCCTTTGCATAATTTCTTTTGTTTTCTTGTTCATAGTTTTTCCTTTCTGCTAAATTCTAGCATTAGTTAAGTTTACAAGTTACTCTTTACATAATATCATATTTTTATTTGTTTTTCAACGTGTTCAAATTTCCTAATATATAAAAAAAGCATACCTAAGATTTTCTACCAAATGTAAATTATAAGAAAATCTAAGGTATGCCATAATTCTCTAGTACATTCCACCCATGTCTGGCATTCCTGCTGGTGTACCTCCACCGCAGTTACATTGCTCTTCTTTTTTATCTGCTACCAAACTTTCTGTAGTTAGTATCATAGAAGCAATACTTTCTGCATTTTGTAATGCACTTCTTGTTACTTTTGTAGGGTCTACAACTCCTGCTTTCTTCATGTCTTCATATTTTTCAGCTCTTGCATTAAAACCTACACCTTTAGCAGATTTTTTTACTTCTTCTACTATAACTGCTGGTTCTAATCCTGCATTTCTTGCTATTTGTTTTGCTGGTTCTTCTAATGCTTTAAGAACTATTGAAGCTCCTAGTTTTTCATCTCCAGTTAATGTATTTACAAATTCACTAACTTCATTAATAATATCTATATATGTTGTTCCTCCACCTGCAACTATACCTTCTTCTACAGCTGCTTTTGTTGCTGATAAAGCATCTTCTATTCTTAATTTTTTGTCTTTCATTTCTATTTCTGTTGCAGCTCCAACTTCTATTACAGCTACACCACCAGCAATTTTAGCTAATCTTTCTTGTAATTTTTCTCTATCAAATTCACTTTTTTCTTCACTTATTTGTGCTTTTAATTGGCTTATTCTTTCTGCTATTTGATTTTTATCTCCCATTCCATCTACAATAATTGTATTTTCTTTTTGAACTTTAACTTGTTTTGCTCTACCTAATTGTTCTATAGTTGTATCTTTTAAGTCTAAGCCTAAATCACTTGTTATAACTTCTCCACCTGTTAATATTGCGATGTCTTGTAACATTTCTTTTCTTCTGTCACCATATCCTGGAGCTTTTACAGCAACTACATTTAATACACCTCTTAATTTGTTAAGTACTAATGTAGATAAAGCTTCGTTTTCCATATCATCACATACTATAACTAATTTTGCAGATTGTTGCATTAAGCTTTCTAATAATGGTAACAATTCTTGAATATTACTTACTTTTTTGTCTGTAATTAATATATATGGGTTATCTAATATAGCTTCCATCTTTTCTGTATCTGTTACCATATATGGAGAAATATATCCTTTATCAAATTGCATTCCTTCTACAACATTAACTGCTGTATCTGATGTTTTTGACTCTTCTATTGTTATAACTCCATCTTTAGACACCTTTTCCATTGCTTCTGCAATTAAGTTTCCTACTTCTTCGTTATCTGAAGATACACTTGCAACTCTTGCAATATCATCTTTTCCGTTTACTGCAACACTTATTTTCTTTATTTCTTCTACTGCTTTTGCTGTTGCTTTATCCATTCCTCTTTTTATTGCCATTGGATCTCCTCCAGCTGCAACATTTTTAACACCTTCTTTTACCATTGCTTGTGCTAAAACTGTTGCGGTTGTTGTTCCATCTCCTGCAACATCATTTGTTTTTGTAGAAACTTCTTTTACAAGTTTTGCACCCATGTTTTCGAATGTATCTTCTAATTCTATTTCTTTTGCTATTGTTACTCCATCATTTGTTATTAATGGAGAACCAAAACCTTTGTCTAAAACAACATTTCTTCCTTTTGGTCCTAATGTAACCTTTACTGTATCTGCTAATTTATTTACACCATTTAATAATGATTTTCTTGCATCTTCACCAAATTTTATTTCTTTTGACATATTAAATTACCAACCTTTCTTTATTATTCTATAATAGCTAAAATATCAGATTGTCTTACAATTTTATATTCTTCACCTTCATATTTTACATCTGATCCTGAATAAGTATTTATTATTACTCTATCACCTTTTTTTACATACATTTCTTCTATTTTATCATTTATTTTTTCTCCAGGTCCAACCTCTATAACTTTTGCTGTTTGTGGTTTTTCTTTTGATCCTGTTGATAAAATAATTCCACTTTTTGTTTTTTCCTCTTCTTCTTCCATTTTTAATAATACTCTGTCTGCTAATGGTTTTATCATTACACATTACCTCCTATATATGATTATTAGCACTCTTTGTTTGTGACTGCTAATAATTTATACCTTTTATTAGCAATTGTCAAGTCAGTTTGCTAATTTTCACATAAAATTCACATTACTCCTAACTTTGGATTTCATTATTAATTTTATTAGTATATTTATATTTTTAGAACTATTTTTATTTTTCTTTTACTGCTTTTATTAGTCCGTACAAATACTGGTGCAGGTCTATTGGGTCTTGACTTTAATTCCGGATGAAATTGTACTCCAACAAAAAATGGATGATTTTTATATTCTACAATTTCTATTAATTTTCCATTTGGAGAAACTCCAGAACATATTAATCCTGCTTTTTCTAATTCTTCCTTATATTTATTATTATATTCAAAACGGTGTCTATGTCTTTCTAGTATATTTTCTTTTCTATATAATTCTCTTACTTTGGTATTTTCTTTTAATACACAAGGATATGAACCTAATCTCATTGTTCCACCTTTTTTAGTTATATCTTTTTGTTCATCCATTATATGTATAACTTTATTTCTAGCATTTTCTTCAAATTCTTCAGAATTAACATCATCTAGTTTTAGTACATTTCTTGCAAATTCTACTACTGTCATTTGCATTCCTAAGCATATACCCAAAAACGGAATATTATTTTCCCTTGCATATTTTATTGTTGCAATCATTCCTTCTATTCCTCTATTTCCAAATCCTCCTGGTACTACTATTCCATTATATTTTTTTAACTTATCCCCTACATTTTCTTCATTTATCATTTCTGAATCTATTAAATCTATTTTTACTTTTACATTATTTGCATATCCTGCGTGTGTTAAACTTTCTATTACAGATATATATGAGTCTTCTAGCTTTGTATACTTTCCAACTATTGCTACATTTACATCTTTGCCATCTATATGTTCTATTTTGTCTATCATTTTTTGCCACTCTGTATTGTTTGGAACATAATTATCCAATCTTAATAAATTACATACTGCCCTTCCTAGACCTTCTCTTTCTAGCATAAGTGGTACTTCATATAAACATTTTACAGTTTTGTTTTCTATAACATTTTCTTTTCTTACATTGCAGAATAAGGCTAACTTTTCTCTTATAGAATCTGGAATATCTATTTCACTTCTACAAACTAATATATTTGGTTTTATCCCATATGATTGCAATTCTTTAACAGAGTGTTGAGTTGGTTTTGACTTTATTTCGTTTGACCCTGTTATATATGGGAGTAAAGTTACATGAATATATAATACATCTTCAGGGTTCTTTTCTAGTCCAACTTGTCTAATCGCTTCTATTATTGAAAGACCTTCTATATCTCCAACTGTTCCACCTATTTCTGTAATTACTATATCTGTATCCGTATCTTCGAAACTGTATATTTTTTCCTTTATTTTATTTGTAACATGTGGTATTACTTGTACTGTCTTTCCCAAATATTCTCCTTCTCTTTCTTTTTCTAACACTTCTAAATATATTTTTCCCATTGTTATACTAGAATCTTTGCTTAAATTTTCATCTATAAATCTTTCATAGTGTCCTAAATCTAAATCTGTTTCTGCTCCATCATCTGTAACAAATACTTCTCCATGTTCATATGGGCTCATTGTACCTGGGTCAACATTTAAATATGGATCAAATTTCTGTATTGTTACTTTATACCCTCTATTTTTTAATAGTCTTCCTAACGAAGCTGCTGTTATTCCTTTTCCTAAACCAGAAACAACTCCCCCTGTTACAAAAATATACTTAGTATTCATATTATTATCTCCTTTCCAAAAACAAAAGAGAGATTAAAAAAATCGCCAAAATCGGTTTTTTTTTAATCTCTCATATCTTAATTAATTTTCTTCATTCTATCATACTATTTTTTCTTGTTCAAGTATTTACGAAATTTTATCTAATGAATATTGTAATGTAGCTGAAAATAAAGTTACTAGTTTAAATAATAATGTATATAAAATTTCACCTATAAAAGACATTATTAATGTTCCTATTAAAGCTACAATAACTATAAATAATGCTGGGTGTAATTTTCTTTTGTGTATTTCTTTTGCAATTATTATGTATAATCTAGCTACACAAATCATTACTAATGTATATATTATTAGTCCTATAAAATTAAATTGCCCCATAATTATTGTTGATGATAAATAATATGCAACTTTTATAATAACTGCAGCTGCAAATGCTTCTGTTTCTTTATTTCTTTTAAAATATTCGTATACTAAAATTGCTACTATAATATCAAAAATAAAATTTAGTGCTATTACCATGAAATATACCTCCTTTTAGAATTTCATTGTATTTATAATTTCTAATACTCTTTCTTCAAATTCTGCTTCTTTACTTTCGTTATTAATATTTGTCATAACCATTGTTTTCATTTGGTTATCTTCATTTACAATATAATATATTGTTCCTTCTTCTTTTAGATTTTCATCTGTATAAGTATAATTATATGTTACATAGTAAATATTTTCGTTAGCTTTTATAAATTCTTTAGAATTTAAAGTAACTAAGTAATTGTCTGAAAGTTCTAACTCTTCTTTAATGTCAATTGCTTTACATACTTCATCTGCTTTTTCTTTATTAGATAAATCTACTATTTCTTTTCCTGTTTCTACAGCTTTTTCTTTAATAGCTACCAAATTACCTGTTTCTAAATCTACTAATTTCGTATATTCTAATGAAGATGTCTCAATTCTTGACATTGCCTCTTCATCGTATGTCCAATAATTTGTTTTTATATTGCCTTCTAATTTTCGTATTTCATCATTTTCGGAATTTATATATTGCATTGATGTTACCCCAGTAACCAATGCCATCGAAATCACACAAAATAAGAATATTATAATAACTTGATATACTTTAATCTTTTTTTGGCTTATTCCATACACAATACCTAATATAGCTATTATAATCATTATAATTACTACAATATGGCTTAAATATAAACATGTCCACATAAATCTTCTCTCCTTTACGCTTTTTCTACAAATATTATACATTTTTTACATTAAATTGTATATTTCCACAATATTAATTTTATATTACATTTGTATATCACAATATTATAAATTTTTAATATTATGTTATACTATAATTGTTAATTATAATTTTTAGGAGGTTTAATATGACACCACATAATGAAGCAAAATCAAATGCTTTCGCAAAAACAGTTATTATGCCAGGAGATCCACTTCGTGCTAAATATATAGCAGAAAATTTTTTAGAAGATGCAAAATTAGTTAATTCTGTAAGAAATATGCTTGCATATACAGGTTTATATAAGGGTAAAGAAATTTCAGTTATGGCACATGGTATGGGAATGCCAAGTGTTGGAATTTATTCATATGAATTATATAAATTTTACAATGTAGAAAATATTATAAGAATAGGATCTTGCGGAGGCTATATTAAAGAATTAGATTTATTTGATGTAGTTTTAGCAGACAATGTTTATACAGAAGGAAACTATGCTCTTACATTTAATAATGAAGATTGTCATACAATCTCTGCTGACAAAAATCTTAATTCTGTAATAAAACAAGTTTCAAATATTTCTAATATAAAAATAGTAGAAGGAAACACAGTTTGTACAGATGCAGTTGATTTTTACATGACAAATCCAAAAAAATTCTTTAATAGAATTCCAAAAGACATACATCCTATTGCAGCGGAAATGGAAGCATTCGCATTATTTTATAATGCAAAAGTATTAAAGAAAAAAGCTGCTTGCTTAATGACAGTTGTAGATTCACAATTCATAAACAAACAAGCTACTCCAGATGAACGTGAACAAGGCTTAACAAAAATGATAAAATTAGCCTTAGAATCTGGAATTTTATTATAAAGCCGGTGAGTTGGAGACGATCCTTAAAATTCCGATTATATTAAAGCAAAAAACAGCCTTAACTAATGTAGTTTATGGCTGTTTTTGGTTTCTTACTGTTACTTTAAAAAAATAATGTGTAATTAGAATTCATAGTTTCTTCTTACGTTTTCTTCTTCCTGGTTTAGATATTGGTGCGCAAACAAAAAAGTGTCAATTTGCTCTTCTGTCGGCTTTCTATACACTAGGAAAGCTTTTAACTTTATTAGTATCTTTTTTACTTTTGGATTTTCAAATATTCTTCCAACTATAAATCCAGTTATTATAGGTATAATTAATTGTATAATTGGATTTAAATCTTTTACTAAGATACAAACTATAGACATTACTATTGCAAAAACTATTGTGCCTATACTAAATGTTCCTTGTACTACACCTTGTTTTTTTAGGTTTTCCTCATTTATTTCTATTCTCTGAATATAACATTCTTCTAGCTTTTTGAATAAATATGCATATTGCATTTTTTCTTTATTAATAGTAGCGTAAGTAAAGTCATTTAGAATATCAAATAGTGGATAGCTCCCTAAAATAACAAAAATAAATATTGCTCCAATCACTTTTATATCTTTTGTTATTTTGTAAAAGATATTTATCATTAGAAAATAAAATATAATCATTCCAAATATTATTAATATTTTCCTTTTAGTATCTTTTTTCCCTTCTACCTGTTCTGCTATATCTTGATATTCTTTATAAGATATCTGTTCTGCAACAAGTGCTCCATCTTCAGCTTTCGTCACCTTTGTTATTATTCCATACCATGGTGACCTCATTATAAGATTGCCTCCCTCAAAAAATCCTAACCGCTCTTTCATTATTTTTTCTCCTTTCAACATTTTAATCTTTCCTATTATAACATGTTTTACGTAAATTTGCTATGTTTAGCTCATATTTATTGCAATTCCTGCTTTATTTTTATTGCTAATTCTTTGTTTATGCCTTTAACTGTCATTATTTCTTCTTCTGATGCTTTTTTTATGTTACTAACTGTTTTAAATCTTTTTAATAATAAGTTTCTTTTTGCCTCTCCTATTCCAGAAATCTTATCTAATGCAGATTCTGTCATTTCTTTTTCACGTAACTTTTTATGATATGAAATTGCAGTATCATGAACTGTATCTTGAAATTTTGTAATTAAATTTAATAATTCTTCCGAAATTTCTATTTCGTTTCTATTTTCATCCATTAATGCTCTAGTTCTATGTTTATCGTTTTTTACCATTCCAAAAATTTTTATATCTACATTTAACTTATTTATTACTCTTTTTGCTGCTCTTATTTGTGTAATTCCACCATCTACAAATATTACATCTGGTAAGTTACCAAAACCTGTACTATTACCATTTAATGAATGTTTAAGTCTTCTTTCTATTACTTCTTCCATACACCTTGGGTCATCTTGACCATAAACCGTTTTTATTTTAAACCTTCTAGATAAATTCTTTTTAATTATGCCATTTTGCATTACACACATTCCAGCTACAATATTTGTTCCAGATATATTAGATATATCGTAGCATTCTATTTTTCTTGGCATTTTATCCATTTTTAATACATCTTTTAGTTCTAGTAATAAACTATTTTTATCCTCAAATTTATTTTTTAATGTAATCTCTGCATTATTTTCAGCCATTTCGACAAAACGCAGTTTTTCTCCTTTTTGTGGTGTTTTTATTTCTACTTTTCTATTTGCAATATTAGAAAGCCATGTTTCGATTGTTTCTTTATCTTCTGGTTCATTTCTCATCATAATCTTGTTAGGTAAATTTGGATTGTCCATATAATATTGTTTAATAAATCCTGACAAAATTTCATTATCTGACATATCTATTAAGTCTTGGAAAAAGTAATATTCTCTTCCAACCATTTTACTTCCTCTTACAAAAAATATTTCTATACAAACTTCTAAATCATTTTTTGCAATACCAATAACATCTATATTATTTTCAGAAATATTTGATACTCTTTGTTTTTCAGAAATTCTTTCTATTGCTACCATTTTATCTCTTAAATATGCAGCCTTTTCAAATTCTAACTTACTTGCAGACTCTTTAATTTGCATTTCTAATTCTTTAAGTACTTTACTCGTTTTACCATCTAATAAATCTATTATTTCATCTATTTGCTTCTTATATTCTTCCTTAGAAATATATCCCACACATGGTGCAAAGCATTTTTTTATATGATAGTTTAAACATGGTCTTTGTGTAGATTTAAAGCTCCTGCATTGTCTAATTTTATATTTGTTTTTTATAAAATCAACCATTTCCTTAGCAGCTCCTGGATTGGCATATGGTCCAAAATACTTTGACCCATCATTTAGCAATCTCCTTGTTATAATAACATTGGGAAAATCAGATTTTACATCTATTTTGATATATGGGTATGTTTTATCATCTTTTAATAATACGTTAAATTTCGGTCTGTATTTCTTTATTAAATTACATTCCAAAATGAGTGCCTCTGCTTCATTATTTACAACTATATATTCAAAATAATCTACTAATGACACCATCTTCTTTATTCGTTCAGTTTTATTTGTTTTTCTAAAATATGAGGTTACTCTCTTTTTTAAAGAAATTGCTTTTCCTACATATATAACATTATTGTTTTTATCATGCATTATATAAACACCTGGTTTAGGTGGTAAATTTTTTATTTCTTCTTCTATATTAAATTTATTTTGCATTATTATCCCTCACTTATAAATTTTACTATGGGGAAGAATAGCAATCCTTCCCCACTTCCAGTTTAAGCCCCCATCTATTGTAGCTTTTAGTTTAAGTGAAATATAATCTTGTAATTTAACCCATCATGTCTATATCATAAGTCATAATTTCGTCTGTTTCTGGACTTCTCTTTGCAAGCTCAATATAATGGCATATTAAATTGTAAACGTTTTTTGGGTTACAGTAGTCAATTTCTATTCTAAACTTCGCTCCTTTTTCTTTTGGATTTCCAGTTGCCCATGAACAGTTTATTTCTATATTATAATCGTCCATATCTAAGTTAGCAGATACAATATATTTCCCTTCATATTGATATTTTTCAACATTTCTAAGAAATACTGTTAATAACTCCATTAAAATTTTGTATTTATTTTTATTTACTTCTAAAATTTTAATGCTATAACCTGGTACTTTTTTGTCGGAAATGATTATACTGTATCCTTCCGAAAGCTCTACTCTCCCAATAAAGCTTACAATTCCATTTCTAGAAATTAACCAATACCTCCGCCCTATCTTTTTTAAGAATACATTAGTCTTCTTCATCTTTTTAACCTCCTAAGTTTTTAGTTGATTTATTATAACATATTTTCAGTAAAATTCATATGCCCTTTAAGTTAATTAGTCTTTTTAGGCGAAAAGTATTTTTATTAAGGACTTGATACTTTCTTGATTTTATTGTAATATAATATCGTGAGTCAAAAAGTTTACAAGATAAATTAAAATGGAAGGAGGCAATTTTATATTATATAAATGACATAAAAAAAGCGCCAGGACACATTTTGTGTTGACGAGGTCAGAGGTTATCGAATTTTTCGGCGGGTACTCTGTGGTATGCTACTACCATAAATATTAGCAAAGACTACTAGTAATAGTAGAACAAATCTAATTGTGTAGCTATATTGTTACTTTTTGACAAATTTTATAGGAGGTACAATATATTATGTGTGGAATTATTGGTTATATAGGAACCCAAAAGGCTAAACCAATTTTAATTAATGGTTTACTTAGACTAGAATACAGAGGTTATGACTCTGCAGGTATTGCCACTATTGAAAATAATGGCATAAAAATTATGAAAGAAAAAGGTAGAATTGCAAATTTAGAAGCAATGGATGGAATTAATAATTTAGAAGGAACAATTGGTATAGGTCATACTAGATGGGCTACCCATGGAAAACCATCTGCAACTAATTCTCATCCTCACTATGATAATGATAATATTTTTGCAGTTGTACATAATGGAATAATAGAAAATTATCATGAATTAAGAAAATTTTTAGAGGAAAATGACTATACTTTCTTTTCAGACACAGATACAGAAGTTATTCCTAACTTAATTAACTTTTATTACAAAAAAGAAAAAGATTTCTTAAAAGCTGTAAAAGTTGCTTGTGATGATTTAAAAGGTAGTTTTGCATTAGAAATATTATGTAAATTTTATCCAGACAATATGATTGTTGTAAGACAGGATAGTCCTTTAGTTATAGGTAAAGGTTTAGATGAAAATTATATATCTTCAGATATCCCTGCTATTTTATCATTTACAAAAGATTTTTATTTTTTAAATGATCGTGAATTTGCAGTATTATCTAGAAATAATATTGTTTTTTATGATAATAAATTAAACAAAATTGAAAAGCCAATTAAAAGTATAGAATGGAATACTGCTTCTGCTGAAAAAGATGGCTATGATGATTTTATGCTAAAAGAAATTTATGAACAACCAAATTCTATAAGAGAAACAATTGGGTCAAAATTATCTGAAAATAAGATTTCTTTTAATGATTTCGAAGTTTCAAAAGATTTTTTAGAAACTATAAATAGAATTTACATAGTTGCATGTGGTACAGCAATGAATGCTGGTCTTGCTACAAAAGCTACTTTTGAAAAATTATGCAAAATACCTACCGAGGTTGATATTGCTTCAGAATTTAGGTATAGAGATCCTTTAATAGATAAAAATACTCTATGTATTTTTATAAGCCAATCTGGTGAAACAGCAGATACTATTGCTGCATTAAAATTATCTAAAGATAAAGGTGCGAAAACTATCGCTGTAGCAAATGTTATTGGAAGTTCTATTACTCGTGAATCAGATTATTGTATTTATACCCATGCTGGTCCAGAAATTGCAGTTGCTTCTACAAAAGCTTATACATCACAAGTTGTGCTATTAAATATATTAGCATTATATTTTGCTGAAGTTTTAGATAGAGTTCCTCTTTCTGAAATTGATGCTATAAAAAAAGAACTTTTAGAATTACCAAAAAAAGCAGAATTAGCTTTAAAAAATGTAGCTGAAGTTAAGGATTTTGCAAACACAGTTTATAAAGAAACTGATATGTTCTTTTTAGGTAGAGGATTAGATTATTATGTAGCTTCAGAAGGATCTTTAAAATTAAAAGAAATTTCATATATTCATTCTGAAAGCTATGCAGCAGGCGAATTAAAACATGGTCCTATAGCTTTAATAGAAAATAATGTTACAGTAATAGGAATTATTACAAATCCTAATCTAGCCCCAAAAACTATTAGCAATATGCAAGAAGTAATTACAAGAGGAGCAAAAACGTTAGTAATTACTAATCAAAAAATTGACGAATCTCAATTTTTTAAAGTAATTAACATCCCAGAAACATCTACTTGCCTTTCTCCTATCTTGTCTATAATACCATTACAATTACTTTCTTACTATATTTCTAAAGAAAAAGGATTAGATGTAGATAAACCTAGAAACTTAGCTAAATCTGTGACAGTTGAATAAACAAAACCGGGATTTAAGAACGTTCCTTAAAATCCCGGTTTTCTTTTTTATATAGTAGCAAAGTTCTCCTACTAGGAGAACTCTCTATACTAGAGAATTATAGTGAACCTAAGATTTTCTTAGAATTTACATTTGTTAGAAAATCTTAGGTTCGCTTTTTTATAAAAAATTCATGTCCTAAATTATAAATATTTTTAATATTATAAGCAAAACTGCGCCAGGTATTCCTAAAATTCCAACTAAAGCTGAAGTCCAAATATTGATTCCTATATGAAAACTAAAATTTAATCCTATATAATTTATTAATGTTATTAACAAACATCCTAAAATCGAATTTAAAACTATTTTAAATATAAATTTAATTGGCCTTACAAATATTCTTCCAAATAGAAAAGCAAAACATATTGTTGCAGATAAAACCAGCATATTATTATAGTCCATATACATCACTCCTAATAATATTTATGATTATATATGGACAAATATACATTATATTGCTTCTTGCTTGGTTAAATTTTTAATACTCTTTTCCTGAATATTATCTATTATTAAACCTCTCCTTTTTATTTTCTTTAATAAATAATTAATTTTAGCTTGATTTGCTTTTATTTGGTATGAATAATAATCCACAAGTTCTCCCTCTGCAAATTCAAAATTTTTGCAAGCTGAATCTAGTTCGTATTTTGTTTTAATTAAAGATTTTACTAAGTCTAAGCTTTTTTCTTCATCTGTTTTATCAATAATTTTACTTTCTTTTACATATGCTTCATAAATCATCTCTATCACCTCTATCATTCTTATAGTAAGTATATTCTAAATTTATTAAATTATTCCAAAAAATATATTATTACTATAGAAAGTGATTGAATTATAAATAAATTTAATGTATTAGAAACTAACAAATTATTACTTGCTTCTATTATTCCTAATTCTTTATTAGCATTTTTATGAAATCTTTGGCTTTCTATAAAAGTAATAAATTCTGGTGTACTAGTAGCTACTCCAAGTGCCACTCCTATTACTACTTCGGAAATATTAAATATATAACATAAATTTCGTAATGTACTACTTAATAGATTACCTGCCAAATACAATATAATACCAATTAAAAGAATATATATAACATATACATATATTTTTTTATTTTTAAATTGTTTTTCTTCTATTTCTTTTTCATTTTCTATTCCTTTATGACTTATTATATTTATTTTATTAAAAATGTAAAACAATATTATAAATATTGGAACTAGTATTATATTATCCACTATCTGCAACTTCCAAACTATTATTGGTATTATTATAGTTAATAGTACTAATATCATGTTTATTTTTATAAGTCGATTTTTTAATAAATTCACATTTCTATTTAAAAGTATAGAAATAGTATACTGAATAGTATTACTTATATTCGAGCTAAGTATATTAAATATTCCCGTATCTAACATTCCATTAACTGCAGAAAAAGTAACTGTTAAAAACTCTGGAATGCTTGTTGCTATTCCAGCGATATTTCCTATAGTATGTGGTTTTAATTTTAAGTTCTTTCCTAATTTTCTTATTATTGGAACTAGTAAGTTTTTACTAACCAATATTATAATTAATAACTCTACTATTAATTTTATAATCTCCAAAAATAAATTCATATATATCTCCTATATATAAATTATTCTCTTTTTTTATTAAATTAAACCCAAAAAAATAAAATCGGACTTTGGGAACTGTTCTTAAAATCCTGGTTGTATTTTTTAAATAAAAAATACACTTAAAATATTAAATTATCTTTTAATATTTTAAGTGTATTTATATTAAACTATTTTAATAATTCTAATATTGCCATTTCTGCAGCATCACCTCTACGAGGTCCTACTTTAATTATTCTTGTATATCCTCCAACTTTTCCAGCTGTAGAAAATCTTTCAGCTAGTTCTCCAAATAATTTTGCCGGAATATCTATATTTCTTCCATCTGCATCTTTAACTTTGCAAACTGTGTTCATTATTTTTCTTCTAGCATTTAATCTTGAAGGCATATCTTTTTGTCTTTTTTCTGTTACTTCTTCTTTAACAACTCTTAAATATTCTTTTCCGTTTTTGCTTTTTACTAGTTCTGTAACTTTATTTCCATTAGTATCTCTTTTAGCTCTTACTATTTTCTTTTCTTCCATTTCGAAGTTATCTTTTTCTTTTATAGCTAAAGCTATTAAACTATTTACTATAGCTTGAGTTTCTTTAGCTCTAGCAAGAGTTGTATTTATTTTCTCATTTACTAATAAATCAGTTACTTGTGTTCTTAGCAATGCTTTTCTTTGTGCAGTTGTTTTTCCTAGTTTTCTATTCTTTGCCACTTCTTTCACACCTTTCTAATTTATTTTAATCATCATCTGGCGCAAAGTCTAATCCTAATGAATGTAACTTGTTAGTTACTTCATCTAATGACTTTTTACCTAAGTTTCTTACTTTCATCATTTCTGACTGAGTTTTATTTACTAAATCTTCTACTGTTACAATACCAGCTCTTTTTAGACAGTTAAATGAACGAACAGAAAGTTCTAAGTCTTCTATTGTCATTTCTAATACTTTTTCTTTCTTAGATTCTTCTTTTTCTACCATTACTTGAGTATTTTTTGCAGCTTCTGATAAATCTATAAACAATTCTAAATGTCCAGTCATAACTTTAGCAGCTAAGCTAAGAGCTTCATATGGTTTTAAACTACCATCTGTCCATACTTCTATTACTAATTTATCAAAATCTACCATTTGTCCAACTCTAGTATTTTCTACTGAATAGTTTACTTTTTTTACTGGTGTATAAATTGAATCTATTGGAAGTACAGATATATCTTGTCCTTCTTTTTTGTTTTGTTCTGCAGTATTATATCCTCTTCCTGTATTAACTGTCATTTCAATAACTAAATGTCCACCTTCTGAAACTGTTGCAATATGTAAGTCTTTATTTAAAACTTCTACAACACCATCTGTTATTATGTCTCCAGCTGTAACTTCTCCTTCTTTTGCATCAATTCTAATAACTCTCTCTTCATTTCCATCCATTTTTAGACGAACATCTTTTAAGTTAACAATAAGTTCTGGCACGTCTTCCACTACATTTGGAATTGTAGAGAATTCATGTAAAACACCTTCTATTTTAATACTTGTAATTGCTGTTCCTGGTAAAGAAGAAAGTAATATTCTTCTTAATGAATTACCTATTGTTACACCATATCCACGTTCTAATGGTTCACAAACGAATTTAGAATAATTTCTTTTTTCATCAACTTCCAAGCATTGTATGTCTGGCTTTTCAAATTCAATCATATTTACCTCCTAATAGAGTTGCATTGGTATAGCAACCTTTAAAATATTTACCACTTCGTTATGGGGTCCTATTATTTTGAGTAAAGTTCTACTATTAAATGCTCTTCTACTGGTAAATCAATATCTGCTCTTGATGCTAATCTAACTACTTTACCTGTTAAATTGTCAAAATCTCTTTCTAACCAATCTGGAGTAGGTCTACTTGTATTTTCTTCTATATTAGCTTTAATTGTAGCATTATCTTTCTTAATTTCTCTTACAGAAATTACATCTCCTGGTTTTACTAAGTATGATGGTATATCACATTTTTTACCATTTACATCAAATTGTGAATGATTTACAAATTGTCTAGCTTGTGCTCTTGAAGAAGCAAATCCTAATCTGTATACAACATTATCTAATCTGCTTTCTAATATTGTTAATAATTCTTCACCTGTAATTCCTTTTTTATTTGAAGCCATTTTAAAGTATTTTCTGAATTGTTTTTCTCCAACTCCATAATACATTTTTGTTTTTTGTTTTTCTCTTAATTGTGTACCATATTCAGAAAGTTTATTTCTTTTTTGACCATGTTCTCCTGGTCCGTAGTTTCTTCTTGCGATACTACATTTTTCTGAATAACATCTGCTACCTTTTAAGAATAATTTTTGACCTTCTCTGCGGCATATACGGCATTGTTCATCTTTATATCTTGCCATTTGTCTTTTACACCTCTTCTTTCAAATTTATTATTTCTTAATTATACTCTTCTTCTTTTTGGTGGTCTACAACCATTGTGTGGTATTGGTGTTACATCTTTGATGCTGCTTATTTCTAATCCTGTTGTTTGAAGTGATCTTATTGCAGCTTCTCTACCTGAACCTGGTCCTTTAACAAAAACATCAACTGTTTTTAAACCATGTTCCATAGCTTTTTTTGCTGCTGTTTCTGCAACTTCTCCTGCAGCAAATGGTGTACTTTTTCTAGAACCTTTAAATCCTAAACCTCCAGCACTTGCCCAAGATATAACATTACCTTTAACGTCTGTAATTGTAACTATTGTATTGTTAAAACTAGAGTGAATGTGAGCTGAACCTTTTTCTATATTTTTTCTATCTCTTCTTCTAGTTACTGTCTTTTTTGTTACATTTTTAGCCATCTTCTAGCTTACCTCCCTTTTTTATACTCTTGCGAGCCTAAAAATTATTTCTTTTTGCTTACTAATTTTCTAGGACCTTTTCTTGTACGAGCATTAGTTTTAGTTCTTTGTCCTCTTACTGGAAGACCTCTTCTATGTCTTAATCCTCTATAACATCCTATTTCTGTAAGTCTTTTAATGTTTAATGCAACTTCTCTTCTTAAATCTCCTTCTAATAGTAGGTGATTTGCGTCAATTGCTTTTCTAATTGCTTGTACTTGTTCTTCTGTTAAATCTTTTACTCTAGTATCTGGATTTACCTCTGCTTCTTTTAATAATTTTTGTGATGTTGAAAGACCAATTCCATAAATGTATGTTAATCCAACTTCTACTCTTTTTTCTCTTGGTAAATCTATTCCTGATATACGAGCCATAAAATTGCACCTCCAAATTTTTTGTTTTTTATGTATTAAGATTTATATATGAACACAAATTTGATAAAGAGACATTCTCTTCAGCCGCTACCATTTTTGTGCTTATACCATAGGATTAATAATTGTAAAAACAATTATTTTTAAGTTTTACTTAATTATCCTTGTCTTTGTTTGTGTTTAGGGTTTTCACAAATAACTCTAACAACACCTTTTCTTTTAATAACCTTGCACTTTGGGCATATAGGTTTTACTGATGCTCTAACTTTCATTTGATACACCTCCTGTTATTACTCATTTTATACATTTGCTGAGCAATTATGAAGCGTGAAATCAAATGTACTATTATATTTTATTATAATGCACATCTCATTTCACACTTCATAGCCTAATAAATAGGATTATTTAGCTCTCCATGTTATTCTACCTCTATTTAAATCATATGGTGATAATTCTACTTTTACTTTATCACCTGGTAATATTTTTATATAGTTCATTCTAAGCTTTCCTGAAATATGTGCTAATATTTGGTGCCCATTTTCAAGTTCTACTTTAAAATTAGTATTTGGTAGTGTTTCTACAACAACTCCCTCTACTTCTATTACATCTTCTTTTGCCAAATTTATTCCCTCCTGAATAATTTAAACATTAATTAACTATAAATAGCTAATATAGTATACAATATTTTTACAGCAAAGTCAAGATTTTTGGCTCTTTTTCTGTAATTAAAATTGTATTTTCGTAATGTGCAGCTCTTGTTCCATCTTCTGTTATAATTCCCCAACCATCATCTAATTCTAATATGTTTGGTTTTCCTGCTATTACCATAGGTTCTATTGCTAATGTCATGCCTGGCTCTAATCTAGGTCCTCTTCCAGCTTTTCCATAGTTTGGTATGCCTGGATCTTCGTGCATTTCTCTTCCAATTCCATGTCCTTGGAATTCTCTTACTACTGAAAAACCATTTTTAGCAACAAATTCTCCTATAGCATGAGAAACATCTCCCAATCTATTTCCTTTTTTGGCATATTTTATACCTTCAAAAAAAGCTTGCTTTGTAATATCTATTAATTTTTGGCTTGCTTTGTCTATTTTTCCTACTGCATATGTTCTAGCACAATCTCCATTAAATCCATCTTTATAAGCAACTAAGTCTACACTTACAATATCTCCTTCTTTTAAAATCTCTCTTTTTGAAGGAATTCCATGGATTACAACATCATTTACAGAACTACAAATACTTGCTGGAAAATCTGGAATTCCATCTACTCCACTTGGATATCCTTTTTCTGCTGGAATCGCACCATTTTTTCTCATTGTTTCTTCTGCAATTCTATCTAATTCATATGTTGTAATTCCTGGTCTTATTGCTTCTTCTACTGCTTTTTGTGCAAGAAAAGCAACTCTACAAGCTTCTTGCATCTTTTCTATTTCTTTGGCAGATTTTATATATATCATTTATATTACTTCCTTATCTATTTTCATTATAATTTTTTAGCCACTCTGATACCATTTCTTCTGTTATATTTACATTAGCATGTAATTTTACTCTATATAACAATCCTTTTTCTTCATAATATTCTATAAGTTCTTTAGACTGTTCATGATATACTTTTAATCTTTCTGTTATTGTTTCTTCATTATCATCTTTTCTTTGTATTAATTTACTTCCACAAATGTCACATACATCTTCTACTTTTGGTTTCTTATATTCTAAATTATAAATCGCTCCACATTCTTTGTTTGAACAAATTCTTCTTTTTACTGTTCTATATATAATATCTTCATCTGGTATATCTAAAAATAGCACTAAATCTACTTTTTCATTTTGCTCTTCTAACATATCTCCTAATGCTTCTGCTTGTTTTCTATTTCTTGGAAATCCATCGAATACTACACCAGAACCATTTTTTAATTCATTAACTTTTCCCTTTAACATATTTATAGTTATTTCATCTGGTACTAAATTTCCTTTATTCATATATTCTTGTGCTTTTTTTCCTAATTCTGTTTCATTTTTTATTTCTTCTCTAAACATATCACCTGTTGCAATGTGCCCTATGTTTTGTGTTTTTTCTAATAAATTTGATACTGTTCCTTTTCCACTACCTGGTCCACCCAATAAAACAATATTCATTATTTTCACTCCTATCTTTTCTTATGCAAATATTATTTTTTAAATATATACTGCAAATATATATTTAAAAAATAACAATTGACAAGTTATTATAATTAATTGCATGGGCACGACTTTATGCAATCTTTAAGTCGTACCCTGATACAATAAATTTTATTCTAAGAATCCCTTATAATGTTTCATTACTAATTGTGATTCTAATTGTTGAACTGTTTCTAATGCAACACCAACTATAATAAGTATAGATGTTCCTCCAAATGCTACATTTAATCCTTCTGGTAAGAATCTCATAAACATTGGAAGTATAGCTATAAGTGCTAAAAATAAACCACCAAACAAAGTTAACTTTGTTAATACTGATGATAAATATTCTGTAGTTGGTTTTCCAGCTCTAATTCCTGGTATAAATCCACCATTTTTCTTAATATTTGCTGAAACCTCTGCTGGGTTAAATGTTGCATATATATAGAAAAATGTAAATCCTACTATTAATAGTAAGTAAACTATTGCGTTTGCTATAGTGTATCCAATTGCTACATTTGAACTTGAAGTAGCTATTGAAAAATTATATATTACATTCCAGAAACCTGGATGTGTTGCAATACTTGGATCAAATATCTGTATAATCATTGCTGGGAATGTCATAAATGATGAAGCAAATATGATTGGCATAACACCAGCCATAGCAATTTTTAGTGGTATATATGTATTTTGTGCTCCCATCATTTTTCTTCCAACAACTCTTTTAGCATATTGAACAGGAATTCTTCTTTCTGCTTGTTGTATAAATACAACCGCTGTAACTAAAATTAGAGCTCCTATTACTATAGCTAAAGCCATTAATAATCCTGTTGTACTAAATCCAGATTGTGGCATTATTAAAGACCAAATTGAGCTTATTGCACTTGGTAATCTTGAAACTATACCAATAAATATAATCATTGAAACTCCATTTCCAATTCCTTTATTAGTAATTTGTTCACCAAGCCACATAAGTAATGCTGTACCAGCCATAAGACCTGTTACAACCAATACTCCTGATAATATTCCTGAATCTACGAATATTCCTTGTGATTGGTAAGATAAATATAAACCTATTCCTTCTACTAGTGCAAGTACTATTGAAAGTGCTTTTGTATATTTATCTACTTTTTGTCTACCAACTTCTCCACCTTCTTTAGCTAGTCTTTCTAATGAAGGTATTATCATTGTTAATAATTGTATAACAATTGAAGCTGTAATATATGGTGTTACTGACATTGCAAATATTGAAAATCTAGAAAACGCTCCTCCAGAAATTATATCTATTAGGCCAGTAAGACCATTTCCAGATGATTCCATAGCTTTTTGTATTTGTACCAAGTCTACACCTGGAACAGTTATAAAACATCCTAATCTAAATACTATAATTAACACTAATGTATATAATAATCTTTTTCTTACTTCAGGTGTCTTTAATGCATTCTTTATAGTTTTAAACAACTAAATCACCTCAATCTTTCCTCCTGCTGCTTCTATTTTTTCAGCAGCTGCTTTTGTAAATCTCTTTGCTTTAACAGTTAATTTTTTATCTAGTTTTCCTGTAGCTAATACTACTATTCCATCATTTATTTTTCCGATAATTCCTTCTGCTAATAGGCTTTCTGCTGTAACTTCTGTAGCTTCACTCTTATTTAACATTGTTAAAGTTACTTCTGTATAGTTTTTAGCATGAATGTTTTTGAATCCTCTTTTTGGAAGTCTTCTATATAAAGGTGTTTGACCTCCTTCAAATCCTCTTCTTACTCCTCCACCAGATCTAGCTTTTTGTCCTTTATGTCCTTTTCCTGATGTTTTACCAAGACCAGAACCCATTCCACGACCTAATCTTTTTCTAGTAGTTTTAACACTTGATGGTTGTAATTCTCCTAATTGCATTTCTTAAATTGCACCTCCTTAAAATTTGATAATATTATTATAATATCTCAGAAACTTTTTTTCCTCTTTTTTTAGCAATTTGTTCTACTGTTCTCATATTTTCTAATCCATTCATTGTTGCGTATACAACGTTTCTTGGATTATTTGTACCAAGAACTTTAGTTTTTATATCTTTATATCCAGCTAATTCTAATACAGCTCTTGCACTTCCTCCTGCAATAACTCCAGAACCTTCTACAGCTGGTTTTAACATTACTCTTGCACTTCCGAATTTTCCAATAAATTCGTGAGGGATTGTTGTTCCAACTACTGGTACTTCTATTAAATTTTTTCTAGCATCATCTATTGCTTTTTTTATTGCATCAGGTACTTCTGCTGCCTTTCCATTTCCAACACCAACGTGTCCGTTTTCGTCACCAACAACTACTAAAGCGCTAAATCTAAAAGTTCTACCACCTTTAACAACTTTAGCAACTCTATTTATTGCAACAACTTTCTCTTTTAATTCAACTGCATTTTCTTCTTGCATTGGTTTTCTTTCCTCCTTTTCTTTTTGAATATACATTATATATTTAAAAGTTTTCTCATTAATTCTAAATATTAGAAGTTTAATCCACCATTTCTTGCAGCTTCTGCTAATTCTTTAACAACTCCATGATAGATATATCCACCTCTGTCAAAAACAACATCTTTAATATTTTTTTCTAATGCTCTTTTTGCTATAAGTGCTCCAACTTCTTTTGCTGCTTCTTTATTTGCATACTTAGTTTTAACTTCTTTATCTAATGTAGAAGCTGAAACTAATGTATTTCCTGCAACATCATCAATTACTTGTGCATATAAGTTTGTATTGCTTCTGTATACACATAATCTTGGACGTTCAGCAGTTCCACTTATTTTTGTACGAACACGAGCATGTCTTCTTGCTCTTTCCATTTTTCTGTTTGTTTTTGTAATCACTTTGCTCTCTCCTTTCTATAAACTAAAGTCTATTTTTTACCAGCTTTACCTTCTTTACGTCTAATAACTTCATAATCGTATTTAATACCTTTTCCACCATAAACTTCTGGTGCTCTTTTAGCTCTTATAACAGCAGCTGTTTGACCTACTAATTCTTTGTCAATTCCTTTTACAATTATAGTATTTGCATCTGGAACGTCAAATGTGATTCCTTCTGGAGCTTCGAATACTACTGGATGTGAATAACCTAAAATTAAGTTTAAGTTATTTCCTTGTTTTTGTACTCTATAACCTACACCATTAATTTGTAATTTTCTTGTAAATTCGTTGTTAACTCCTTCTATCATGTTTTTAATTAAAGTTCTTGTTAAACCATGTAAACCTTTATTAAAGTTTGCATCGTCTGGTCTTGTTACTTTAACTAAATTATCTTCTATTGTAACTGTTATATTTTTATGGATATCTCTTTCTAATGTTCCTTTTGGACCTTTTACAGTTAGATGATTTCCATCTAATTTTACTTCAACACCTTCTGGTATTGTAACAGGTGCATTTCCTATTCTTGACATTTACGTTTTCCCTCCTTCTTGTTCTTATAAGATTACAATGCTCTTTCTTTGCATTGTATACTGAATTTGTATTAGGCTAAGCCTTAAAACAATTTCAATAATTACCAAATATATGCTAAAACTTCTCCACCAAGATTTTCTTTTCTTGCTTCTCTATCTGTTTTTATTCCTTTTGATGTAGAAATTAATGCTATTCCTAAACCATTTAAAACTTTTGGTAATTTTTCAGAAGAAGCATATACTCTTAATCCTGGTTTACTTATTCTTTTTATTCCAGCTATTACTTTAGCTCCATTTTCATCATATTTTAAAGCTATTCTTAATATTCCTTGATTATCATTTTCTATTTCTTCAACAGATTTAATATATCCTTCATTATATAATATATCTGCTATTGATTTTTTCATTTTTGAAGCAGGAATATCAACTGTTTTATGCTTTGCAGCACTTGCATTTCTAATTCTTGTTAACATATCTGCTATTGGATCTGTAGTATTCACTTAAGTTTCCCTCCTTTTTTATCTTCTACCAGCTTGCCTTTTTAACACCTGGGATTTCTCCTTTATGTGCTAAGTTTCTAAAGCAAACACGGCAAATTCCATATTTTCTAATATATCCATGTGGTCTTCCACATATTTTACATCTATTATATTCTCTAGTAGCATATTTTTGTGGTCTTTGTTGTTTTACTTTTAAAGATTTTTTAGCCATATTAATCTCCTTTCTTTGGACTAATTTTTGAATGGCATACCTAGAAGTTTTAATAATTCCTTTCCTTCTTCATCAGTTTTTGCTGTTGTAACAAAAATAATATCCATTCCTCTTAATTTATCTACTTTATCATATTCTATTTCTGGGAATATTAATTGTTCTTTTACACCCATTGAGAAATTTCCTCTTCCATCGAAAGAATTTGCTGAAATTCCTCTAAAGTCTCTTATTCTTGGCATAGCAACATTGAATAATTTGTATACAAAATCATACATTTTTCCTCTTCTTAATGTTACTTTACATCCAACATTAACTCCCTCTCTTAATTTGAAAGCAGCGATTGACTTTCTTGCTTTTGTTACTATTGGTTTTTGTCCTGTAATTATAGATAAATCATTCATAGCATTATCTAATGATTTTGGATTATCTTTAATATCTCCAAGACCAATATTTATAACAACTTTTTCTAATCTTGGAACTTCCATTACTGATTTATAATTGAATTTTTTCATCATTGCTGGAATTACTTCTTTTTCATATTGTTCTCTTAATTTTTCCATTAGGATACAAATCCTCCTTTCTTAATCTTATTTTATTTCTGCATTACATTTTTTACATACACGAACTTTATTATCTTTTTGAACTTTATATTCAATTCTTGTTACTTTTCCACATTTTGGGCAAACTACACCAACTTTACAACTATGTATTGGATATTCAGATGGTATAATTCCTCCTTCTTCACCTTGTCTTCTTGGTTTTACATGTTTCTTTCTAATGTTAACTCCTTTAACAATTATTTTATTTGTTTTTGGAATTACTTCTAATACTTCTCCTGTTTTACCTTTATCGTTTCCAGATAAAACTTTAACTGTATCACCTTTTTTTATTCTCATTATAGGATTCTCCTCCTTTTCTTCATTTTTAATTTGTAACATTAAAAGATATATATTAATATTTTATGTTTTCTAATATTTACAAAAACCACAAAGTGATTTTTGTATCTTTAGTCTGTAACATTAAAGATATATATTAATGTTTTCTAATGTTTACAAAAATCATAAAATGATTTTTGTATCTTTAGTCTGTAACATTAAAAAATATCTTCAATATTTTTTAATTAACAGACTAAAGAACTTCTGGAGCTAATGATAAAATTTTCATATAATTTTTATCTCTTAATTCTCTTGCAACAGGTCCAAAGATACGTGTTCCTTTTGGATTACCATCTTCTTTTATAATTACTGCTGCATTTTCATCAAATCTTACATATGATCCATCTGCTCTTTTTGTAGCTTTTTTTGTTCTTACAACTACTGCTTTAACAACATCACCTTTTTTAACTGCTCCACCAGGTATAGCTGTTTTTACAGAAGCTACTATAACATCACCTATTTTAGCATATTTTCTATATGAACCACCTAAACATCTAATACACATAATTTCTCTTGCACCAGTGTTATCAGCAACTTTTAATATAGTTTGTTGTTGTACCATGTTAGTTAGTACCTCCTTTTCTTCTATTATAAGTTATTTTATAACTGCTTTTTCTAAAATTTCAACTAATCTCCATCTTTTATCTTTAGAAAGTGGTCTAGTTTCCATTACTTTTACTTTATCTCCAATTTGGCAGTCATTATTTTCATCATGAGCTTTTAATTTATATGTTTTCTTTACGAATTTTCCATATTTTTTATGTTTTTCACTTGTTTCAACTGCAACTACGATTGTTTTATCCATTTTGTTAGATACAACTGTTCCAATTAAAACTTTACGAAGATTTCTTTCTTCCATTAGAACTTCTCCTTTCTAAGCATTTTTGCTTTCAGCTAATTTTCTTTCAGTTAAAACTGTGTTTATTCTTGCTATGTCTTTTCTTACTTCTTTAATTCTCATTGGATTGTCTAATCCATGTGTAGCTAAACTAAATCTTAATTTAAATAATTCTGTTTTTAATTCAGATAATTCTTTTTCTAGTTCTGGTGAAGACATTTCTTTTATTTTACTAATCTTCATTGCTATCACCCACCTTATCTTCAGATTCTTTTGCTACGAATTTACATTTTACAGATAATTTATTCATAGCTAGTCTTAAAGCTTCTCTTGCTGTTGCTTCAGGAACTCCAGCTATTTCGAACATAATTCTTCCTGGTTTTACTGGAGCTACATAATATTCTACAGCACCTTTACCTTTACCACCACGAGTTCCGGCTGGTTTACTAGTAATTGGTTTGTCTGGGAATATTTTTATCCAAACTTTTCCACCTCTTTTAATATAACGTGTCATAGCAATACGTGCTGCTTCTATTTGATTTCCTGTTATTAATCCAGCTTCTAAAGCTTGAATTCCGTATTCTCCATTTGTTACTTTAGTTCCTCTTGTTGCTTTTCCTCTATTTCTACCTTTTTGTTGTTTTCTATATTTTGTTCTTTTTGGCATTAATGGCATTACGCTTCTCCTCCTTCCACGTTTTTCTTAGTTGGAAGAACTTCTCCTTTATATATCCAAACTTTTACACCAACTTTTCCATATGTTGTATTTGCTTCTGCAAAACCATAGTCAATGTCAGCTCTTAATGTTTGAAGTGGTATAGTACCATCTTTATAGAATTCTGTTCTAGCCATATCAGCTCCACCTAATCTTCCTGATACTGCTGTTTTAATTCCTTGAGCTCCTGCTTTCATTGTTTTTTGCATACATTGTTTCATAGCTCTTCTAAATGAAATTCTTCTTTCTAATTGTCCTGCAATATTTTCTGCAACTAATTGTGCATCCATATCTACATTTTTAACTTCAACTATATTTAAGTTAACAGTTTTACCTATCATTTTTTGTAATTCTTCTTTTAAAGTTTCAACTAAATTTCCACCTTTTCCTATAACTAATCCTGGTTTAGCTGTGAAAACGCTTACTTTAACAAATTTAGCTGTTCTTTCTATTTCAATTTTAGAAATTCCACTTGCATATAATTTTTTCTTTAATACTTTACGAATGTTGTAATCTTCTACTAAGTAATCACCAAAGTTTTTAGAATCTGCATACCATTTTGAATCCCAGTTTTTGATTACTCCAACTCTTACACCATGTGGATTAACTTTTTGTCCCATTTCTAAAATTCCTCCTCTCTTATTCTTCACATTCTCTTAATACTATTGTTATATGTGTTGTTCTTTTTCTAATTCTTACTGCTGAACCTTTTGCAGCTGGTCTAATTCTTTTTAGAGTTGGACCTTGGTTTGCATATATTTCAGATATATATAATTTTTCATGACTCATATCATGATTATTTTCTGCATTAGCAATTGCTGATTTTAATAATTTTTCAAGTATTGGTGATGATGCTTTAGGTGTAAATTTCATTATAGCTAATGCTTCATCAACTTTTTTACCTCTTACTAAATCTGCAACTATTTTTACTTTTCTAGCTGATATTCTAGCAAATTTTAATTGTGCTCTTGCTTCATTAATTGCCTCTTGCATTTTTTTCCCTCCTTGTTAATTTCTATTTCTTAACTGTAGATTTTTTATCTCCAGCATGACCTTTAAAAGTTCTTGTAGGAGCGAATTCTCCTAATTTATGACCTATCATCTCTTCTGTTAAATAAACAGGAACATGTTTTCTTCCATCATGAACTGCTATTGTATGTCCAACCATTTGAGGATATATTGTAGAAGCTCTTGACCATGTTTTTAATACTTCTTTTTTACCTGTCTCATTCATTTCTTCTATTCTCTTTAGAAGTTTTTCTTGTATATAAGGTTTCTTTTTGCTTGATCTTGACATTTATTTTTCCCTCCTCTTAAGATTATTTTCTTCTCTTAACTATGAATTTATTTGATAACTTTTTCTTGTTTCTTGTCTTGTATCCAAGTGCTGGTTTACCCCAAGGTGTTAATGGTCCTGCGTGTCCTACTGGTGCTCTACCTTCACCACCACCATGTGGATGGTCTACTGGGTTCATAACAGATCCTCTAACTTGTGGTCTCCAACCCATGTGTCTTTTTCTTCCAGCTTTACCAATTTTTATCGTATCATGTTCAGCATTTCCTACTGTTCCAATTGTAGCTCTACATCTTGTTAAGATTAATCTCATTTCTCCTGAAGGAAGTCTTACGTGTGCATATTTACCTTCTTTAGCCATAAGTTGTGCTTCTTGACCTGCACTTCTTACTAATTTTCCACCTTGTCCTGGATTTAATTCTATATTATGAATCATTGTACCAACTGGTATAGAATCAATTGGCATACAGTTACCTGGTTTAATATCTACTTTATTTCCAGATACTACTTTGTCTCCATCTTTTAATCCTAAAGGTGCTAATATATATGCTTTTGTTCCATCTTCATATTGGATTAATGCTATATTTGCACTTCTGTTTGGATCGTATTCGATTCCTATAACTGTTGCTGTCATATCGTCTTTTATACGTTTAAAATCTATTATTCTATATTTTTGTCTGTTTCCTCCACCTTGATGTCTAACAGTAATTCTTCCATATGAGTTTCTTCCTGCTTTTTCATTTTTCTTTGCTAATAAAGATTTTTCTGGTGTCTTTTTTGTTATTTCATCAAATGCAGAAACTGTCATATTTCTTCTTGATGGTGTATATGCTTTAAATCTCTTTACTCCCATTTTTACTATCCTTTCTTGTTTTTATTTGTAGATTTTTTCCTGCTCTACATACAGATATTCTTTATTTTCCTGGTACTTTCCAGATAATTAATTTATTATTTTCAGATTCGCTTTATTATACTTAAGCTCACCTGAACGTAATCTCTCTTCTTTCGATTACAAAGTTATCTGTAACTCACTTCGTTTCGTACAGGTAACTTTTAAGCTCCCATAAATTCGTCTATAGAATCTTTATATTTTTTAGATATTTTTGTTTGTTTTCCGCCTTTTGCTAAATATGTTTTTTGTTCTGGGTTTGTATCTATTGTAACAATAGCTTTTTTCCAGTCAGATGTTTTTCCAACATATCTTCCCATTCTTTTTTGTTTTCCATTTACATTCATTGTATTAACTTTTAATACTTTAACATTAAAAAGTTTTTCTACAGCGTTTTTAATATCTATTTTTGTAGCTTTTCTGTTTACTTCAAAGGTATACTTTCCTTCGTTTAATCCATCATTACTTTTTTCTGTAATTACTGGAGCAATTATTATTTCTTCTGGTCTCATTATGCGTACACCTCCTCTAATTTCTTAACAGCATCTAGAGTTACAACTAAATTGTTGTATTTTAATAAATCATAAACATTTATTGTATTTACTAATGTTGTTTTAACATTTTTTATGTTTCTTGCTGATTTTTGTACGTTTTCATTTTTTTCTGGTAATAAAATTAATGTTTTTCCTGTTACTTTTAAGTTTTCTAAAGTTTTAACCATAGCTTGTGTTTTTATTTCTTTCATTTCAGCTTTGTCTAAAACAACTAGATTGTTTTCTAAAACTTTTGAACTTAATACTGAACGTATTGCTAATCTTCTTTCTTTCTTATTAACAGTATATTTGTATGAGCGTGGTTTTGGTCCTAATGCAATTCCACCTTTTACCCATTGTGGTGCTCTTATAGAACCTTGTCTTGCTCTACCTGTTCCTTTTTGTCTCCATGGTTTTCTACCACCACCAGATACTTCTGATCTTGTTTTTGTACTTTGTGTTCCTTGTCTTTGGTTAGCTAAATAGTTAACTAATACACTATGTACTATTGCTTCATTTGGTTCAATTCCAAATACGTTATCGTTTAATTCTACATCGCTAACTTTTTTACCTTCCATATTATATACATCTATTTTAGGCATTGTACTTTTCCTCCCTTCCTATTTACATGATTTTACACTTGATTTTAATTTTAGAATAGCTCCTTTTGGTCCTGGAACGCTTCCTTTTACTAATAATACGTTTTTATCCATATCAACTTTAATTATTTCTAAGTTTTGGATAGTTATTTTTTGTACACCCATGTGTCCTGGTAATTTTTTACCTTTGAAAACTCTACCTGGTGTAGATGTTGATCCCATTGAACCTGGTCTTCTATGATACATAGAACCATGTCCCATAGGTCCTCTGTGTTGTCCATGTCTTTTTATAACACCTTGGAATCCTTTTCCTTTAGAAATTCCTTGAACATCTATTTTTTCTCCTTGTTCAAATGTATCTGCTTTTACTTCGTCTCCAACTTTTACATTTGAAACATCTTCTAATCTAAATTCTCTTAAATGTTTTTTTGCTTCTACATTAGCTTTTGCGAAGTGTCCAGCTTTTGGTTTGTTTACTTTGTGTGCTTTAACTTCTCCAAATCCTAATTGAACTGCATTATATCCGTCAGTTTCTACTGTTTTAACTTGTGATACTACACAAGGACCAGCTTCTATAACTGTTACTGGAATGATCATTCCTTTTTCGTCGAATATTTGTGTCATTCCTACTTTTTTTCCTATTAATCCTTTTTTCATTTTCTTTCCTCCTATACGTTTCACCGTATAAGTTATTCGTTTTGCTTTAAGCGTTTACGACTAACTTAACTATTGGCTAATTACATTATAACTAGCTTGGCTTCGTTATTTTATTTTATAATTTTATTTCTATATCAACACCTGCTGGTAAATCTAACTTCATTAAGTTATCAACAGTTTTTTGTGTTGGATAAAGAATATCTATAACTCTCTTATGTGTTCTCATTTCAAATTGTTCTCTTGAATCTTTGTATTTGTGTGGAGAACGTAAGATTGTTACAACTTCTTTTTGTGTTGGAAGTGGAATTGGTCCAGAAACTTTTGCTCCTGTTTTTTTAGCAGTATCTACTATTTTTTCAGCAGACTGATCTAAAATAACGTGATCATAAGCTTTTAACCTTATTCTTATTTTTTCGCTTCCTACCATTTGATTTGTTGTTGCCATAGTATAATTTCCCTCCTTAAAATATTTAAATGTACCTAGGCAAGTTTAAACGCACCCTGGTGTTTTGTGAAATACCAATATAAAAACCCAAGTAGGCATGATAATCTTGGGATAAGTGCATTATGTATATTGTAGCTATATTTAGAATTTCTCTAAACTTATCTAGTTTATATAGTTACTATATAAACTAGCTTTATCTAAATTATTCATACAGCTAACTTAACTTACCGCCCGGTCTAAGCCAAGACATACTCCATAGAAGTTCCCTCCAAATTAGTTTTCACTAACTTGTAGCCACATTCTACTTCAACGCTAAACTCATGCCTTATTATTATACAATGCCTACACTCGTAAGTCAATACATATTTGTAATATTTTTGTAATTTTTAATATAATTTTACTATTTCTATTTATTTATAATTTTTTGCTAAAAAATATAGACATAAATTTCTAAATATTTAAAAATTTATGTCTATAACAATATTATTTTATTACTTTATCTATTTCTTCTTTCATAGAAATTAATGTTTTGCAACTACTTTCGAATCTTTCTTTTTCTTCTCCTTCTAGTTGTAGTTCTAATATTTCTCTTGCACCCTTTCTATTTATAATTGTTGGTACACCAATATATAAATCTTTTTGACCATATTCGCCATTTAAATATGTTGAAACAGTCATTATTTCGTTTTGATCATTTAATATTGCTTTTATTATTTTTGTTAGTCCTAAACCTATACCATAATAAGTAGCTTTCTTTCTATTTATAATTTCATATGCAGCTTGTTGTACTTCTGTGTATATTTTTTCTAAATCTGAAATTGGATGTTTATTATCTTCCATTATTTCTTTTATCTTTTTGCATCCAACATTTGCATGGTTCCATGGTACAAATGATGAGTCTCCATGTTCTCCCATTATATAAGCATGTACATTTTTACTAGATACTTTAAGATATTTACCTAATAAATAACGTAATCTCGCTGTATCTAAAACTGTTCCAGATCCTATTACTTTAGAACTATCAAATCCTGAAACCTCTTTCACTACATATGTCATTAAATCTACTGGATTACTTGCAACTAAGAATATTCCTTTAAATCCACTTGCAACAACACTTTCTGTTATTTGTTTCATAATCTTGGCATTTGCAGCAGCAAGTTCTAATCTTGTTTGTCCTGGTTTTTGAGCTAAACCTGCTGTTATAACAACTATATTAGCGTCTTTGCACTCTTCATAGTCACCAGACTTTATTATCATATCACTTGGAGCACAAGGCATACCATGTGCTAAATCCATTGCTTCTCCCTCTGCTTTATCTTTTAAAACATCTACTAATACAAGTTCATTAATTCCGCCTTGATTTAATAAAGAATAAGCCATACTCATTCCTACAAACCCTGTTCCTACTAGTACAATTTTTCTTTTATCAACCATAACAATCTTCCTTTCGTTTTTATCTATTTTCAGCCTCATATTATACTATTAATAATAAGTATTTGTCAAATTTTATTTATTATATTATACCCATATTTTTTAACTTATTGCATCTATTATAGATTTTAATATTATATTATTTTCAACTATATTTCTAATCCATTTATTTGTTGCAGGAATTTTATAAATTATAAAGCATATTATAACTATTGCGCCTAATACTATAACTATAGCTTTTAACTTTCTTAAAAAAGTGTTCATTTTTAATTTTCTTAACTCTTTTTTATATTCTTTTCTTAATATATTATTTGCTTCTTTACTTAGTTCTTGTTCTTTTTTATACGTATTGTATTGGTTCGTATAAACTCCTTTTATGCTATTAATATAATCATTATGTTGAACTACTCTTTTTCTTTCTTCATCTTCTTTAATTTTTTTAAGCTTTTCATCATATTTCGCTTTTTTATTTACATCTGATAATATTTCGTATGCTTCATTTAAATTTTTAATTTTCTCTTCTGCTCTTTTTTTATTTTTCTCTTCTTGCAAGTCTGGATGATATTTTTTAGCTAGAACTTTATATGCTTTTTCTATTACTTCTTTTGAAGCTTTTTGGTCTACTTCTAGAATTTCATAATAATTTTTCATTGCACTCTTCTTTCTATATAATTATAAAAATTTTACACCATACTAAAATTATAACATTTATTATAAAATTATAATAGTATTTTTTGTCATTTAGTGTTATAATTTCTTTATCATATATTACACAAGGAGTGAACATAAATGAAACTATCATCTGACAAAGATACAATGGCAGAATTAAAAGCTTTAATTTTATATATTCTATATAAAATAGATAAGCCTATTACTAATGATGAATTTTTAAAATTGGTTTTAACAATAACAGATATAAATTATTTTTATTTTCAACAATTTTTATTAGATTTAATATCTGCCGAATATGTAACTTCTACAAAATTAGATGAAAGCACATTGTATAAAATAACACCTAAAGGAATTGAGGCACTAAAACTAACAGGTGACATGATTCCAGGTATTTTAAAATTAAAAGTGGATAAAAACTTTAAAAATGAACTAAATATTATAGAAAACGAAGTTTCTGTTTCTGCAGAATATCAACCTCAAAGCAATAAGTCATATAAAATATTTTGCAAAATAACAGAAAATGGTGAAACTGTATTTGAAATAAGAACACTTGCTGGTTCTAGTGAACACGCAAAAAATATTGTAGACAATTGGAAAGCAAATGCAACTGAAATATATCCAAAAATAATGAAAGCTTTAAATGACGAAGAATAGCTTTTAATAAAGTAAATTCCTATTATCAAAAATAAATAACAGATGTACAATACATCTGTTATTTATTTTTTAATATCCTAATTTTTTTCTTATATATTCATAAACAATAATACTTGTTGCTACAGAAGCATTTAAACTCTCTGTCTTTCCTAACATTGGAATAATTATTTTCTCATCTGCAAGTTCTAATACTTCTTGTGTTACACCATTTGCTTCATTTCCTATTACCAATATTTTTTTATTATAATCTGCTTCATATATATTTTTATTTGCACTTAAATCTGTACACATTATTTTATATTTATGTTTTTTTATATTTTTTAATGTTTCCTTTAAGTTTTCTACTTCTACTATATTTATTCTAAATATTGCTCCCATAGTAGATCTTACAACTTTTTGGTTATATGCATCTACTGTATCTTTTGAAACTATAATTTGTGTTAAATTTGCACTATCTATTGTTCTTAAAATTGTTCCTAAATTTCCTGGGTCTTGTATACCATCTAATGCAATAATAATATCTTCCTTATAATTTATTTCTCTTTTATTATTCTTTTCTACTATTGCTAAAATCCCTTGGGGGTTAGAAACATCTGTTATTGTTTCAAAAATCTTTTTAGTAACATAAATACAGTCATATTTGGCAATTTCGTATAATAATTTATCATCTAACAAATTATTAGCTAAACACTCTTCACATACTATAATTTTTTTAATATTAGCTTTTTCATTAATTGCTTCCTTTATTATTTTTATTCCTTCAATTATATATTCATTGTTTAAATCTCTATATTTTCTTTCTTTTAGTTTTTTTATATTTTTTATGTTTTCATTATCCTTACTAGTTATAATTTGCATATTTCCCTCCCAGCTATATATAATATTTTATATATAGCTTTTGCATTTTTTTATAAATATATCTTTTAAGATAAAAAATCTAAAAACTTTTGTATTTCTTTTAAAATTTTATCATCTGATAATTCTTCAATTTTATATGTAATATATGGTTCTTTGCCAGGTGAAAATTTAATTTTATTTTTATATTCTTTAAGCAATTTATCTACAATATCAAAATTAAATCTCTCCCCATCAAAAGAAAATACTACTCCATTTGCCTTTTGTTGAATTTTCAAAATATATAGCTTTTTTGCAATAAATTTTATTCTTGCAATATTTAATAAGTTCTCTACTTGTTTTGGCATTTCTCCATAAATATCTATCATTTCATCTATTATATTTTGCACATCATCTTCATTTCTACATAAAGCAATATCTTGGTAGATTTTTATTTTTTGGCTTGAATCTGATATATATTCTTTTGGAATATAACTTGAAACATTTAAGTCTATTTGGAAATCTTTTTCCTCTTCTTGTGGTATATCTTTCATTTCTTTAATAACTTGATCTAGTAAATTACAATAAGTATCATATCCAACTTGTTCCATATGTCCATGCTGAATTTCTCCAAGCATACTTCCTGCTCCTCTTATTTCTAAATCCCTCATTGCAATTTTAAACCCAGACCCAAACTCTGTAAATTCTTTCATTGCTTTTAATCTTTTATCTGCAACTTCTGATAATAGTTTATCCCTTTTATATGTAATATATGCATACGCTTGTGTACCGCTTCTTCCAACTCTTCCTCTTATTTGATATAGTTGTGCCAAGCCTAACCTATCTGCATTTTCTACAATTATAGTATTGGCATTTGGAATATCTATTCCAGATTCCAAAATTGTAGTACATACTAATACATTCGTTTCTCCATTAATAAAATCTAACATTATTGTTTCTAGTTCATTACCAGACATTTTTCCATGTGCAAAACTTACTTTTGCTTCTGGCACTAAAGTTAATATTTCATTTGCTTTTCTTTCTATTCCTTCTACATTATTAAACAAATAAAATACCTGACCACCTCTTTCTAATTCCTTAGTTATTGCTTCCTTTACTACTTCTTCATCATATTCTAATACATATGTTTGAACAGGTTTTCTGTTTTGTGGGGGCTCATATATTATAGACATATCTCTTACCCCAACTATTGACATATGCAAAGTTCTTGGGATAGGTGTTGCTGTCATTGTTAATACATCTATGCTATTTTTATATTCTTTAATCTTTTCTTTATCCTTAACACCAAATCTGTGTTCTTCATCTATTATTAGCAAGCCTAAATCTTTAAATTCTATATCTTTACTTAGAATTCTATGTGTTCCTATAACAATATCTATTTCACCTAATTTTAATTTTTTAATAATTTCTTGTTGTTCTTTTTTTGTTTTAAACCTATTTAGTACTTCCACATTAACAGGAAATTCTTCCATTCTTTCTTTAAAACTTTTATATTGTTGGTCTGCAAGTACTGTAGTCGGAACTAAATATGCCACTTGTTTTTGATCCATTATAGCTTTAAAAGCTGCTCTAATTGCTACTTCTGTTTTTCCATAGCCAACGTCACCACATAACAATCTATCCATTGGCTTTTGCATTTCCATATCTTTTTTAATTTCTTCTATACATCTTAGTTGATCATCTGTTTCTTGGTAAATAAAGCTGTTTTCAAATTCTTGTTGCCAAGGAGTATCTTTTGAAAATGCATATCCTCTAGATTTTTGTCTTTTTGCATATAATTCTATTAATTCTTTTGCTACTTCTCTTAAATTTTTCTTTACTCTTTCTTTCGTATTTTCCCATTCTTTGCTACCTAGTCTATTTATTTTAGGAAGAGCATCTCCTCCACCTATATATTTTTTTACATTATCTAATTGGTCTGTTGGTACATAAAGTATATCGTCATTTTTATATTTAATTTTTATATAATCTTTGGTTGTTTTGTCTGTAACTAATGTGTTTACACCTATAAATTGGCCTATTCCATGAATTTTATGTACTACATAATCTCCTTGTTTTAATTCTGAAAATACAATTTTTTCTGCCTCATTAAAAAGTTTGCTGGCTCTTCTTTTCTTCTTTTTTTCTACACTAATTAAATCATTTGCTGAAATTACTAAAGTGTTTGCTTCATAGCTTTCATATCCATGTAATAAATTGCCAAGAATTATTTTTACAGCGATTCCATTACTTATTTCTGAATATTTTAAATTTTCATTATATTCCGATATTATTTCATTTTCTTCTAAAACTGCTTGTAATTTCTTAGCTTTTTCTTTAGAATTAACATATAAATATATTTTCTTTCCATTTGATTTTGCTTTTTGTATATCTTCAATAAACTTATTAAACTCTGACCTATTATAATTTAATGTTCTAAATTTAAAATAATATTTTTCAGCGGATAAATTTTCTACTAAATCATCAGAAATTAAATATACCTTTTGCTTATATAAAATTTTGTCATTAAGTTCTTCTCCATTAATATAATTTTTTAAAGCATTTGGAATTATTCTTTCTTTTTCTATTACAGCATTTTCTAAATTTT